>JBJEVQ010000025.1:250381-252404 GCA_051884495.1 Candidatus Spyradosoma sp. | reverse complement strand
TTCGAATCCCTCTCTCTCCGCCATTTTCGCGAATCCCGCCCGTTCCTTCCGGGCGGGATTCTCCGTTTTCGCCTCCTGCTCTCCCCGGTTGAGAATACCGAGGGGGAAACGCCGTCCAGGTCGCACAAACAAAAGGATTTGCCTCTCAATTTAATTTCGCGCTTTTCGCGCAGGGGAGAAGCGGTCTTCCTGCCGTTTTGGAGAATCTTTTTGGGGCAAATTTCGGCAAAGCGGCAGGAATACCGCTTCTCCTCTACGATTCACCAAGTTTTCGCTAAAGAAAATTTCTGCTCTTCCCGTGGTCTGAATTTCGTACTTGCCACCGGTATTCTCAACCGTCAGTGTTTCCTGCCATGTCGAAAAAGAATGACAGAAAATCGGAGGCGCCACTGCCCGCGCTGGAGGCGTGGGAGCTCGCCGTGGTCGAGGTGTTCTGCCGCGGGGCCGCGATGCTCGGGCTGCGCAAGAGCGTCGGCATGGTTTACGGCGCGCTCTACTGCGCGGACGAGCCGCTCGCGATCACCGACCTGCAGGAAAAGCTCCTGCTCTCGCGCGGCGCGTGCGTGGAGGCGACGCAGCTACTGCGGCGCTTCGGCGCGATCCGCGTCGTGATCCGGCTCGGCGAGCGCAAGGACTTCTTCGAGGCGGAGACGGACCTGAAGAAATTCGCCGCGGGAGCGCTCCACGAGATTCTCCTGCCCGCGGTGGAAAAGACTTCGCTGCGCCTGGAGCACGCGTCGAAACTCGCGCGCGGGAACGCCGCGAAGACGAAGATCGCGAAGCTGCGCGCGGCGAAGGACGCGCTCGCCTCTCTCGTTCCCGCCGTCGAAAAAATCCTCGGCTGACGCGGAAAAAAGGAACCGCGAATGGACACGAACAAAGCTTCCGCGAAAAGCCTTCCCTTGCCGGCGGTTTCGATCGTCGTGCCCGTGTACGGCGTGGAAAAATACGTCGGGCGCTGCTTCGATTCCGTCGCCGCGCAGACGTATCCGAACCTCGAATGCGTTTTCGTGGACGACCGCGGGCCGGACGCGAGCATGGACGTCCTGCGGGAACGCATCGCCGCCTACCGCGGGAACGTCCGCTTCCGCGTCGTGCGCCACGAACGCAACCGCGGCCTCTCCGCCGCCCGCAACACCGGCGCCGACGCCGCGACCGGGGAATACGTCTGGTTCGTCGACTCCGACGATTTCATCAGCGACGACGCCGTGGCGGACATTTTCGAGAAACTCGAAACCGCCCGCCCGGACGTCATTTCCTTCAACTACGCGCATTTCACGGACGGCGACGATTTTTCCGGACGCCTCGTGCGCGTTCCCGCCTACGACGACGTCGGCGGAATCCTGGACGCGATCTGCGTCTCGCACCACGAAAACTGGGGCGCGCAATTCCGCATCTTCAAAAAAGGCTTTCTGGAGCGCGAAAATCTGCGTTTCACCGAAGGGCTCATTCACGAGGACGTCGATTTTCTGATGGACGTCCTGCGCACGGGAACGCGTTCCGTCATGACGGACAATCATTGCGTCTATTTCTACCGCGGCAACCGCGCGGGTTCCATCATGGCGTCGGGTTTCCCGGAAAAACGCATGCGCTCGCTGTTTCTCCTTGCGGAAAAATCTTACGGCTTCGCGCAAGCGCGCGACGCGCATTTCCGGATCTACGTCGAAGTTTTTCGGGAAATGCTGTTTTCGATTCTCAACGGATGCGCTTCTCGAAAGACCGCAAAACGCGGAGAGTTTCTGACAATGCTCCGCGCGCGCAAAAAAGATTTCGCCGCGCTGCTGCGTCATTCGCCAGGTCGCCGACAAAAAATCGTTTCGTTCCTGCTCCCGCGCTCCGTTCTCGCGGCGCTTCTCGCATGGCGCGCGCTCTCGTCGTTTCCCGTCGTCTGCCTGTTTTTTGCGGCGCGAAAAATCAAACGGAGGTTTTCCCGATGAACGAAAACGCGCTTTTTGGGGAAGCGACTTTCCAGTCGCTTTTCGGAAACCTTTTTCAAGGAAATTTCTTTCGGAGGGACTTCGCC
>JBJEVQ010000025.1:160549-250281 GCA_051884495.1 Candidatus Spyradosoma sp. | reverse complement strand
CCGGGGAAGCGACTTGGCTCCACGCTTCGCTTACCAGTCGCTTTTCGGAAACCTTCTTCAAGGAAATTTCCTTTGGAGGGATTTCGGCAAGCGACTGGAAAGTCGCTTCCCCAAAAGCCCGCTGAAATCTTCGGAACCCGCCTGAAATGATTTCCTCCGACAACCGCCGCATCGCCAAGAACACGCTCGCGCTCTACGTGCGCATGGGCGTTTCGATGATCGTGTCGCTGTTCACTTCGCGCGTCGTGCTGCAGACGCTCGGCGTCGAGGACTTCGGCATCTACAATGTCGTCGGCGGCGTGGTCGTGCTCTTTTCCTTCCTCAACGCGGCGATGTCCTCGGCGACGCAGCGCTTTCTCAACTTCGAGCTCGGGCGCAGAGACTTCGCGCAGGTCGGGCGCGTGTTCTCAATGTCGATGAGCGTGCATTTCGCCATCGCGGGCGCGGTGCTCCTGCTCGCGGAAACGCTCGGGCTGTGGTTTCTGAACGCGCAGCTGAACATTCCCGCAGAGCGCATGGCGGCGGCAAACTGGGTCTATCAGTTCTCGGTCGCGAGCACGCTTCTGGGCATCATGCTCGTGCCCTACAACGCGACGATCATCGCCTACGAGCGCATGACGTTTTACGCCTGGGCGAGCATCGCGACGACGTTTCTGCGGCTCGGCATCGTCTATCTGCTCGTGATCGGGAACGCGGACAAGCTCGTGCTCTACGCCGCGCTGACCTTCGCCGTGGGCGTGCTGATGCAGATCGTCCACGTCGCGTACTGCCGCCGCGCGTTCCCGCGGACGGCCATCTATCGCCCCTTCCGCGACAAAAAACTCTTCCGCGAGCTCGTCTCGTTTTCCGGGTGGTCGCTCTTCGGCGGCGTCGCGAACATGACGAACAGCCAAGGCATCAACATGGTGATGAACATTTTCTGCGGCGTCGCCGTGAACGCCGCGATGGGCATCGCCAATCAGGTGAACGCGGCGGTCTATCAGTTCGTCGGAAATTTCCAGACGGCGTTCTCGCCGCAGATCGTGAAACTCTATTCTGCGGGCGATCACGACGCGTTCATTCGGCTGATCTTCCGCACGTCGAAATTCTCCTACTACATGATGTTTTTCCTCGCGTTCCCGCTGATGCTCAACGCGGACTTCGTTCTGTCCGTATGGCTTGGCGACGTTCCCGAATACGCGGCGGACTTCGCGCGGTGGACGCTCGCGTTCATGCTCGTGGACGCGCTTTCGGGGCCGCTTTGGATGTCCGTTCAGGCGACGGGGAAAATCCGCAATTATCAGATGATCGTGAGCGCGTTCATTTTCACGAACCTGCCGCTTTGCGTGCTGTTGCTCTGGTGCGGTTTTTCGCCCGTCTGGGTGCTTGCTTGCCGCGCGGGAATCAACGTTCTGACCACGCTTTGGCGCGTGTTTTATCTGCGCGGGAAAGTCGGACTTCCGTCATGGAAATATCTGCGCGAAGTCGGCGGGAACGTGCTTTTCGTGAGCGCGGCGGCGGCATGTGTCCCCGTGTTCGTTTGGCTGAGCGTTCCCGCGGAAAGCGCATGGGCGCGTCTGTTCGCGTCGTGCGCGGCTTCCGCCGTCTGCGTCGCGGGAACGGTCTGGTTCCTCGGCTTCTCCGCGCACGAACGAGACGCACTGCGCGGAATCTTCAAGTCTCGTTTCAAAAAATAATTTTCAAATGCAAAAGAACAACGTCACCAAATTCCCTTTTTGTTACGGCTGCGGCGTGTGTGAAATCACTTGTCCGCACAAAATCATTTCGATGCGGCTGAACGCCGACGGATTCTACGCGCCCGTCATCGACGAGCCGGAGAAATGCACGGAGTGCGGGCTGTGTCTCGACGTCTGCGCGCACAATTCGACCGAACTTCCGCCGCGGGAACGCGAGGAGACGAAAAGCTTTGCGGCGTGGTCGAAGGATCGGCTCACTCGTCTGAAATGTTCGTCCGGCGGCGTCGGCATGGAAATCGCGCGTGCGGCGTTCGCACAAGGCTACAAGCCCGTGCTCTGCCGATTCGACGTGCGGGCGAACCGCGCCGAGCATTACCTTTCACAAAGCGAAGAGGATCTGCTCGCGAGCGCGGGCTCGAAATACATTCCCAGCTTCACCGTCCCCGGCTTCTCGCGACTGAACCGCCGAGAAAAATTTCTGGTTTCGGGAACGCCGTGCCAAATCGATTCTCTGCGCCGCTGGGCGCGAAAAATGCGCTGCGAGGGCAATTTCGTTTTTCTCGATTTTTTCTGTCACGGCGCGCCTTCGATGAATCTTTGGAAAAAGTATTCCGCGATGCAGGAAAAAATCGTCGGTGAAATCGAAGACGTTTCTTGGCGCAACAAGGCGACGGGTTGGCACGACTCGTGGGCGATGGGATTTCGCGGCGGGAAACCCGGCGAACGCATCGTTTGGAGTGACTCATATTGTCTCTTTTTGAAGGAAAAAAAAACCTTTTCATACAGCCGTCTGACGCGTGGAGACGTATTTTACAAATTCTTCCTCGGGGACGTCTGCTTCGGACGCGCATGTTACGAAACGTGCAAATACAAAAAAGGCGCGTCGTCCGCGGACATTCGTATCGGGGACTTGTGGGGGCGCAAATACGCGAAGGATGAGGACGGCGTGAGCGTCGTGCTTTCGTTCACGGAGCGCGGCGACGCGATGTTGCGCGCCCTCGCGGGAACGGTCGAGTTTCGCGAAGAAGATTTTGAAACGGCGACGGAGGGACAAATGCCGCGCAACGCCCGCAAGCCGAAAGTCCGTTCGGCGGTCATGCGCTGGCTGCGCTCGGACATGTCGATGGAGAAAGCGAACGCTCGGCTGGATTGGTATCGGCGATTTTTGGCACTTCCGTATTTGCCGCGACGAATCACGGGAAAAATTTTGCGGGCATTCGGTCTGCGGAAAGGCGGGAGCGCGCGATGAAAAAAATCGGCGTCATCACGATGCACCGCGTCCCGAACTGCGGGAGCGCTCTACAGGCGTACGCGACATGCCGTGCCATAGAAGATTGCGGACACGAGGCGGAAATCATCGATTACGTTTACCCGAACGCGTGGCATTTGGAGCGGCAACGCGCGGCGGGCGTCATCGGCGGAAACGGAGCGCGCCGCAACCTTTTCTCGCGACTAATCCGCGCGGCATATTCGCGCGCGCTGGCGGTAATTTTCGGCGTCGCGAAAGATACGAGAACGCGGACGAAACGGTTCGAAGAATTTTATGCGGAAGAGCTGAAGCTCTCGAAGAAACGCTATGAGCTTCCGGAAAATCTGCGTGAAGCGGCGCCTGCATACGACGTCTACATGACAGGAAGCGACCAAGTATGGAACCCGCGTTTTGCGCAGGGCGACATGATTTTTTTCTGCGATTTCGCACCGGCGAAAGCGCCGAGAATTTCTTACGCGGCAAGTTTCGCGACCACGGACATTCCCGCCGAAATTGCATCGCGTTGCGCCGCCGAACTTGCGCGGTATTCCGCGATTTCCGTGCGGGAAAAGGAAGGTATATCGCTCGTGAAAAAACTTTGCGGAAAATCTGCGGAACTCGTCTGCGATCCGACGCTGTTGCTCGACGCGCTCGCGTGGAATCCTCTCGCAGAACGTTCTCGCGTCGCGCTGAAACGTCCTTATCTCCTCGTTTATATACTCGGTTACGCCTACAACCCGTTCCCGCGAATTTACGAAATCATCGACGCGATTCAGGCTCAGACCGGACTGCACGCCGTTTTTCTTTTCGGGAACGTTAAAGACAAGAGGCGTCCAAATTCTTCTTGCGCGAACGCCGTAGGACCAAACGAATTCGTGCGCCTTTTCCGCGACGCGGACTTTGTGGTGACCACATCGTTTCACGGCACTGCGTTTTCGCTCAATTTCGAAAAACCGTTTTATTCGGTGGTCGAAAGTCTCGACGGCCGAGATTCCCGCATGATTTCTCTCTTACGCGAAGTCGGAGCGGAGAATCGCGCGATTCCTATTTCTACGGAAAAAATTTGTGTCCGCCGAATGGATTATACGAGAATTTCCCTCCGCGTGAAAGCGTTGCGGGAACGTTCCCGAGCTTTCCTTGTTCGCGCGCTTGAAATGGGGGGGGGTATAACAAAAGTAGCCTCTTCTGCGAAAATTTAGCCGCGTTCTCGCGCACAGTTTATTTTTCGAAATCAGAGCCTGCGAAAACCCTCGTTTTCGCGGGCTTCGTCGTGTTTGCAGAAATCGCCGCGTGAGGAATTTTTATGAAGGAAGTATTTATCGCTCTCGCCAAAAAAATTCTTCCGCGTCCTCTGCGGCGCATACTCGCGCGTCTCTGGGCGTTCCCGCGCGGCGTGCCGGCTCGTTTTTTCTCCGAAATGAGGGCGCGCCGCATTCTGCGCTATCTTGAAGCGACGAGAGACAGGAACACCCTTCTGCTTATCGGAACTCCCGAGCACGGGAACATCGGAGACCATGCAATCGTCGTCGCCGAACGGGAACTTTTCAAGACGCGACTCCCCGACCATACGATTATAGAGGTGCCGACAAACATTTTTTGCCCGGCAGCGGCACGCTTCGCCGTGCACGGTGACGACGTCGTCGTCACCGTGCACGGCGGCGGGTTTCTTGGAAATCTTTGGATTTCTGAAGAATATATGTTGCGCAAGCTTCTGAAAACGTTCCCGAGGCGGCGCGTGACGGTGTTCCCGCAGACAATCTTTTTCAAGCGGAAGGGCGAGTGGGAGCGCGAGCTCGCGGAGACGCGGGCGGCGTATCGCGCGCATCCGGATCTGCACGTGTTCATCCGCGACAAATCCATTGATTTTCTGAAAAAAGAAATTCTCGGCGAAGATTCCCCGCGGGCGCACGGCGCGCCCGACATCGTGCTTTCGCTCGACCGCTCGGCGCCGAAGTTCGAGCGCGCGGGCGTGCTTCTGTGTTTCCGCGCGGACAAGGAAAAGGTGCTCCCGGACGCGGCGGTCGCGGAGCTGGAGGCGCGGCTGCGGGAACGCGGCGAGCGCGCGTCGCGCACGGACACGGTCGTGCCCTACGGCGTTCCCGCGGAGGTGCGGGAATTCGAGGTGGAGCGCAAGTTCGACGAGTTCAGGCGCGCGCGGCTGGTGATCACGGACCGGCTGCACGGCATGATTTTCGCGGCGATCACGGGAACGCCCTGCATCGCGCTGAACAATTCGAGCGGAAAGGTCGAGGGCGTGTGGTCGCTTTGGCTGCGGCGCCTGGACTACGTGAAGTTCGTGCGCGAGGCGGCGGAGATACCCGCGCTGCTCGACGCGATGCTCGCGCTGGGCGGGCGCCGCTACGATCCCTCCGTCTTCGACGCGCACTGGCGCGACCTCGCCGCCGTCCTCGCCGGGAAGTAGTTTCGCGGGGAAGCGTTCCCGCGAAAGCATCTGCGCTCATCCGCGACATCCGCGGCAAAAATTTGCGCTCACGGAATTTTCGCGGAGCGTCGGGATCCGCGTCTCCTTTGCCTTTTCGCGTAAGCGGCGGCGAAAATCATGACGCATGAGCCGTTACAGATTGCGGAAATTCACGACGCCGTTTTTCGAGGTGTCGAGTTCGACGCGCCCGTCGTAAATGACGCGCGTCGAGGCGACCTCGGCTCCGAAAAGATTGCGGAAGTATTCGAGCCCGCGCGTGAAATTCTCCCGAAAATCGGAAGCCGATTTGATTTCGTAAGCGTCGAGTCTGCCCGCCCTCTCTTCGATGAGATCGACTTCGTTCTGCGTGCTGTCCCGATAATAGAAGAGGCGCGGCGCGTTGTCGTGCCGGGCGAAAGCGCGCTTGTAAAATTCAGCGATCACGAGGTTTTCGAAAAGATTGCCGCGCAGCGGATGCGTCTCGAGCTGGGCAGCGTTCTCGGCGCCGATGAGCCAGCACGCGAGCCCGGTGTCGCAGAAATAAAGTTTCGGGCGCTTGACGATGCGCTTGCGGACGTTTCGGAAAAACGGCGGCAGGCGGAAGACTATGTACGAGGCCTCGAGAATAGACGTCCACGCCTGAATCGTCGGCAACGAAACGCCGACGGAGTTCGCGAACGCGCTCGCGTTGAACTCGCATCCGACCGATCCGGCACAGAGGCGCATGAAATTTTTGAACGCGGTGAGATGCCGCAGCTCTTCGAGGCGGCGCAGGTCGCGCTCGACGTAGGTCTCGTAGTAGTCGGAAAAAACGTCTCCCGGCGGCAAAACGCCGCTCCAGACGCGCGGATAGCCGCCGTTGAAGATCAGCTCCTCCTTCGGCGCGGCGACGCGAGTCTTTCCGAGCTCCTGCAGCGAGAGCGGCGGCAGCTTCAGTACGGCGGTGCGTCCGGCGAGCGATTGCGAAATGCTCTTCATCAGCAGAAAATTGTAGCTCCCGGTAAAGACGATGCGGCGCGACGGCTTTTCGTCCACGACCACCTGCGCGGCGGAAAAAAGCTCGGGGAGGCGTTGCGCCTCGTCCACGATCACGCCTCCGGAGGCGTGCGCCTCCAGAAACGCGCGAGGGTCGGCTTCGACGAGCCGTCGCGTTCCCGCATCTTCGAGATTGAAGTAGGCGAAGCGCGGGAAAATGCGTTTGCACAGCGTGGTTTTTCCGGACTGGCGCGGTCCCGTTAGCGTGAGTACGGGATAGGCTTTGCCGAGGCGACGGATTTCCGAGGTGATTTCGCGGGCGATAAAGGGCGGGGCTTTCATGAAAAACTAAAATACTACTTTAGATTTTCACGACAAGTGAAAACCTTCCCCGCGAAAGGCATACCCGGGGGCGAAGGCAAGAATGTCTTCGCCCCCAAAACATCAGTGCGTTTGTACTGCCTTTGAGAGAGAAAAGATTTCGAGAGTTTACATAGTTTTAGCAAGATTTAGGAAGAAATTGACAATTTTCCATAAAACTAGATAATTCTTTCTAAATCCTCCTAAAACTAAAAACAAATTCCTTCCCATGAATCCGATAAACAATCCGTTTGCGCCCGGAGCCGGCACGCAGCCTCCGGCGCTCGTCGGACGCGAAGAAATCCTCACCCAAGGCGACACACTCTTCGAACGTATTTTGGCGGGACGTTCGGAGAAGAGCCTCATGCTGACCGGGCTTCGCGGCGTCGGGAAAACCGTTCTTTTGAACCGTCTCGAAGACATGGCGCAGACCAAGCGTTTTCTGACGATTTTTCACGAAGCCGAAGAAGGCGTCCGTATGGGCGGTTTTTTGGTTCAAGGTCTGCGAAAAACACTTCTGAGGCTGGACATTCACGCGTCCGCCAAGGAAAAGGTAAAAAAAGCGCTCATCGCGTTGAGAAATTTTGCGGGAACGCTTTCCCTCAAAATCGGCGACTTGGGGTTGAGCGCGGAACCCGTGCGCGGATTTTCCGACAGCGGCGAACTCGATCAAGACTTGACCGATTTGCTCCTGCTCGTCGCTGACGCCGCCAAAGAGCAGAAACGAGCCGTCGCGATTTTCATAGACGAAATCCAATACTTTGAAAAAAAGGAATTCGGAGCCTTGATCATGGCGTTTCATCGCATCCAGCAACGCGCGTTGCCCATTGTGCTCGTGGGGGCGGGACTGCCGCAGCTCCCGGCGCTTGCCGGCGAACTCAAATCTTATGCCGAGCGTCTTTTCGCGTTCCCGCGAATCGGCGCGCTAAGCGAAGCCGACGCGAAAAAGGCGGTCGTGCAGCCGCTCGAACGGGAGGGCGTGAAAATAGAAACCGCCGCCGTAAAACGAATCGCCCAAAAAACGCGCGGATATCCGTATTTCATCCAGGAATGGGGATCCCAAGTCTGGCTTGCCGCGCCCGAGAAGGCGGAGATTTCTCTCGAAATCGTCGATCGCGCGACGAGCGACGTAATTCGTCGCTTGGACGAAAATTTTTTTCATGTGCGCTATGACCGCCTGACGCCGGGCGAAAAAAGATTCCTGCGCCACATGGCTCACGTCGCGAACGACGCCCCTGTGAAAATGGACGCGCTCTCGCGATCCATGGGCAAAAAAGCTTCCACGCTCGCGCAAGTCAGGCGTTCTCTCGAACAGAAAGGCGCCATCTATGCCCCGCATTACGGAGTGTTCGACTTCACGGTTCCTCTGTTCGGAGAATTCATGAAACGCGCCATGCCTCTGTCTTCGCGAGCAAGAGAGAAGTCTTAGGAAGTTTTAACCGCTTTTAGCTCAAAATAGGGATTTTAGGGGAAAACAGGCTAAAACTCGCCGAATCGCCGAAAGCCCGCCCCCTTTTGGGCTCATGCCCGTCGCGGGAACGCGCGGACGCCGCGGGGGCGGCGCGTTTTGCGGTTTGAAAACGGGCGGCGGAACGGCTAAGCTCTGCGCCCATGTCTAAAATCACTGCCGTCATCGATTTCGGTTCCCAATACACGCAGCTCATCGTCCGGCGCGTCCGCGAGCTGGGCTTCATGGCGAAACTCTACGCGCTCGAAGATCTCGCGCAGATCGAGAATCCCGGCGCGATCATTCTTTCCGGCGGGCCGAAGAGCACGACGGACGCGGACGCGCCCGACATCGACTTCGCGTGGCTGAAGAGCTTCGGCGTTCCCGTGCTCGGCGTGTGCTACGGCATGCAGCTGCTCAACATCAAGCACGGCGGCACCGTCCGCGCCTCGAACAAGCGCGAATACGGTCCCGCGGCGCTCGTTCCCGCCGAGCCGGCGGACGCGCTCTACGCGGGCGTGACGAGCGGCTCGCAGGTGTGGATGAGCCACTCGGACACGGTCGATCATCTCGCGGACGGCTGCACCGTCATCGCGAAGAACGCCGAGGGCGTTCCCGTCAGCCTGCGCTGGGCGGACGCCATGTGGGGCATCCAGTTTCACCCGGAAGTCACGCACTCGCACGAGGGGCGCACGATTCTGAAGAATTTCCTCGCGCAGGCGAAGGACCTCGCGCGCTTCGACATCGGCGATTTCAAGAAGCAGCTCATCGCGGAAATCCGCGAGCGCGTCGGCTCGCGCCAGGTCGTCTGCGGCGTGAGCGGCGGCGTGGATTCGACCGTGCTCGCCGTGCTGCTGCACGAGGCGGGCGTGAACATGCGCGCGATTTTCGTGGACAACGGCCTGCTCCGCAAAAACGAGGCGGACGAAGTGCGCGCGAATTTCGCCCGCATGGGCGTCGAAATCGAGACCGTGGACGCGTCGCGGCGCTTCCTCGACGCGCTCGCCGGCGAGCCCGATCCCGAAAAGAAGCGCCGCATCATCGGCGGGCTCTTCATCGACGTGTTCTGGGACGCCGTCGGGAACGCGGAAATGCTCGCGCAGGGCACGCTCTATCCCGACGTCATCGAGAGCGCGTCGAACGCGAAGTCCAAGGCGTCCGTCATCAAGACGCACCACAACCGCGTCGAGCGCGTGCTCGAGCTGCAGAAGCAGGGCAAGGTGCTCGAACCGCTCGCGGAGCTCTTCAAGGACGAAGTGCGCGAGCTCGGCGCCTCGATGGGCATTCCGCACGACATTCTCTGGCGGCATCCGTTCCCGGGACCGGGACTCGCGGTGCGTTGCCCGGGCGCCGTCTCCAAGGAGCGCCTCGACATCATCCGCGACTGCGACGCCATCTTCATTTCCACGCTGCGCAAATACGGCTGGTACGACAAGTGCTGGCAGGCGTACGCGGGCCTCATTCCCGTGAAGACCGTCGGCGTCAAGGGCGACGAGCGCTCCTACGAGTTCGCGACGAATCTCCGCGCCATCGTCTCCGAAGACGCGATGACCGCCGACTGGGTCGAGCTGCCGATCCCGCTCCTGCGCGAAGTCTCCAACCGCATTCTGAACGAAGTCAAGGGCATCAACCGCGTGCTCTACGACATCTCCACCAAGCCGCCCGCCTCCATCGAATGGGAGTGAGGCGTGAAAAGCTTAAAGCTTAAGGCTTAAAGTTTAAAGAGGTCACGGAACGGAAAAGGCCGCGGGAGCGATGAAGTTTTCAAAATTTCTTCACGTTTCCGCGGCCGTTTCGTTTCTCCTCGCGCTCTGCGGGGCGTCGGGCGCGGACGCGGGAACGCCCGCGCCGATTCCCCTGCCCGTCTCCTTCGAAATCCGCGAAACGGACGCGCCGTTCATGCTCTCGTCCGGCACGGAAGTCGTCGCCGAACGCGGGAACGCCGCCGCCGAACGCGCCGCCGCGCGCTTCCGCGAAAGCTTCGTTCCCGCGCCCGCCGGCGCCGCGCCCGCGAACCGCGTCGTCTTCGAAAAGCTCGCCGATCCCGCGCGCGTCCGCGGCGATCCCGAAGGCTACGCGCTCGAGATCTCCCGCGAGAAAATCGTCGTCGCCGCGCTCGCCGAACCCGGCTTTCACCGCGCGCTCGCGACGCTGCGCCAGCTGCTCCCGCCGCGCGCGGCGGAAGGCGTTCCCGCCGCCCTGCCCGCCTGCTCCGTCACGGACTTTCCGCGCTTCCCGTGGCGCGGCGTCATGCTCGATTCCGCGCGCCATTTCCAGTCGCCGGAGTGGATAAAAAAACTGCTCGTCGCGCTCGCGGAGCTGAAGATCAACGTGCTCCACTGGCACCTGACGGACGACCAGGGCTGGCGCGTCGAAATCAGAAAATTCCCCGAGCTCGCGCGCGTCGGCGCCCGGCGCGCGCCCGGCGCGTTCGGCATGAAGCCCGAAGAGACGGGCAAGCTCGACGCCGACGGCCGCTACGGCGGCTTCTACACGCAGGAGGAAATCCGCGAAATCGTCCGCTTCGCCGACTCTCTCGGCGTCGAGATCGTTCCCGAAATCGAATTTCCCGGACACGCGCTCGCCGCGCTCGCCGCGTTCCCGCGCCTCGGCTGCGCGGGCGGTCCCTACGCGGTCGCGGACTCCGGCGGCGTCTTCGAGGACGTCTTCTGCCTCGGGAACGAAGCGACGTATTCATTTTTCGACGACGTGCTCGAAGAGATCGCCGCGCTCTTTCCCGGAAAGTTCGTCCACGTCGGCGGCGACGAATGCCCGACGACGCGCTGGCGGAAATGCCCGAAGTGCCGCGCGAAGATCCGCGAAGCCGGGCTGAAGAACGCCTCCGCGCTGCAGGGCCTCGCGCTGCGCCGCGTCGCGGGAACGCTCGCGGAAAACGGGCGCCGGCTCGTCGGCTGGGACGAAATCCTCGAAGGCGGCGCGCTCCCGGA
The DNA here is from genome assembly GCA_051884495.1 of Candidatus Spyradosoma sp. Classification (GTDB taxonomy): domain Bacteria; phylum Verrucomicrobiota; class Verrucomicrobiia; order Opitutales; family UBA953; genus Spyradosoma. The sequence continues at coordinate 239,204 of JBJEVQ010000025.1, read as the reverse complement.
AGCCGCCGTCGTGATGTGCTGGCGCGGCGTTTCCTACGGCGCCCGCGCCGCCGCGCTCGGGCACGACGTCGTGATGACGCCGACGGCGTTCTGCTACTTCGACTACTCGCAGGCGCGCACGGGCGAGCCGCGCTCCATCGGCGGATTCGTGCCGCTCGAGCGCGTCTATTCCTTCGACCCCGCCGCGGGCGTTCCCGAGGAGGACCGCCGCCGCGTGCTCGGCGCCGAAGGCGTGCTGTGGACCGAATACGTGCCGAACGAACGCCGCGCCGAATACATGCTCGCGCCCCGAATCGCCGCGCTCGCGGAAATCGCGTGGACGCCGCGGGAACGCCTCGACTTCGACGATTTCCGCGGACGCCTCGACGCGCAGTTCGCCCGCTGGAAAGCCGCGGACTTCGCCGCGCGCGAGCCCGTCGGCGTGCTCGTCCGCGCCGCGCCCGGCGGCGTCGTCTTCTTGCCCGACCGCAAAGGCGCGCCCGTCGCCTACACTCTCGACGGGAGCGCGCCGACGCCCGATTCGCCCCGCGCCGAAGCCCCCGACCATTTCGTGAAGATTCCCGACCGCGGCGAAGCCGTGCGCGTCCGAGCGCGCGCCGTGCTGCCCGACGGCACGCTCGGCCGCGAGGCGGAACGCTTTCTGAACCTGCCGAAGGCGGCGGTCTCCTCCACGCTCGGCACGACGGAAATCCATTTCCCCGAGCGCGCCGCCGACGGCTCCCGCGCCACGATCTACTGGTCCGACCGCGCCGCGCGCGCGGGCGATTCCGTCTGCGCCGTCTTCGAAAAACCGCGCCGCGCCCGGCGCGTCCGCTGCGTCACGGGCAAGGACGAGAACGGCGGCGGCGGCGACCGCCTGCAGCACGGCGTCCTGGAGATTTCCGAAGACGGGAACGCGTGGCGCCGCGTCGCGGAATTTTCCGACGGCGTCGCCGAAGCCGAGCTTCCCGCGGGAACGCGCGTCAGGGCGGTCCGCCTCCGCGTCACGGCGCCGCAGAACGAATGGCTCGTCGTCCGCGAATTCGAGCTGACGGACTGACCCGTTGGAACCAAGCCTTTCCGGGGAAGCGGCATTCCTGCCGCTTGGCGGAATCGGCAAAAGAAAATTTCCTTTGAGAGGATTTCAACAAGCGACAAGAATGTCGCTTCCCCGAAAGGAACTTCCATCGACTTCTGAGACTTCCAGTAAAAATCTTTGCGTCTTTGCGCCTTGGCGGGATACGGGAAGGATTCAACAAGCGATCGGTAAGCGAAGCGCGGAGCCAAGTCGCTTTCCCGCGCGCCGGGCCATCGCGGGCAAAATTTTCTCGCGGGAACGCGGGCGGCGGCTTATCGTCTCCCGAAATTCTTTTCGTAAAATTTTCGCCTTCGAGACAATCACCATGAGCAAACCCTTTTATCTGACCACCGCGATCGACTACGCCAACGGCGCCCCGCACCTCGGGCACGCCTACGAAAAAGTGCTCGCCGACGTCATCGTCCGCTTCCGCCGCATGAACGGCGAGGACGCGCATTTCCTCACCGGGCTCGACGAGCACGGGCAGAAAGTCCAGCAGAACGCGCAGAAGCTCGGCATCACGCCGCAGGAATGCTGCGACCGCGTCGCCGTGCTCTTTCAGGACATCTGCCGCGAGCTCGCGATTTCCAACGACGACTACATCCGCACGACGCAGCCGCGCCACGTCAAAGTCGTGCAGGAGCTCCTGCAGAAGCTCTACGACGCCGGAGAAATCTACAAGGCGGACTACAAGGGATTCTACAGCATCCGCCAGGAGCAGTTCGTGCTCGAAAAGGACCGGCTTCCCGACGGCTCGTGGCCGGAGCTCTTCGGCGAAGTCATCGAAATCACCGAGTCCAACTACTTCTTCCGCCTCGCGAAGCACCAGGACTGGCTCCGCGGCTACCTCGAAGAAAATCCGGACTTCATCTTCCCCGCGTTCCGCCAGAAGAACGTCGTCGAATTCCTCAAGGAGCCGATTTCGGACCTCTGCATCTCGCGTCCGAAGGAGCGCCTCGCGTGGGGCATCGAGCTGCCGTTCGACCGCGATTTCGTCACCTACGTGTGGTTCGACGCGCTGACGAACTACTATTCCGCCTCGCTCGAAAAGGGATGCTGGCCGGCGGACATCCACGTCATCGGCAAGGACATCCTCGTGCCGCCGCACGCCGTCTATTGGCCGATCATGCTGCACGCGCTCGGGCTCGAGCTGCCGAAAAAAATCCTCGCCCACGGCTGGTGGCTTTCCGCGGGGCGCAAGGTCTCCAAGACGAAGACCGCCGCCGACGCCGACGCGCCGCAGGAAAAATCCGCGATCGAGCTGATGCGCGAACTCGGCGCCGACGCGTTCCGCTATTTCGTCATCCGCGAAATGAACGTCGGCCAGGACAGCGAATACTCCGAAGCGCTCTACATGTCGCGCTACAAGAGCGACCTCGCCAACGACCTCGGCAACATGGTCAACCGCGTGCTCAACATGACGGGCAACTACTGCGGCCGCGTCCTTCCCGCGGCAGTCGCGGACGAGCCGCTCGAAAAGAATCTCCGCGAACTCTGGGAAACGACCGCGCGCCAGTATCACGCGCTCGCGGCGGACTTCCAGTTCCACACCGCGCTCGACGTGCTCTGGAATTTCGTGCGCGAGCTGAACCGCTACGCGAACGAGCGCGCGCCGTGGAAGCTGGCAAAATCCGCCGATCCCGCCGACCGCGCGAAGCTTGAGACCGCGCTCGCGACGATGGCGGAAGGACTGCGGCTCGTCGCCGTCGCCGTGACGCCCGTCATGCCCGGCATCGCCGCGAAGATCCAGACGCTCTTCGGCGTCGCGCCCGCGGAAAAATTCGACGGCGCGCAGACGTGGAGCGACGTCCTCGTCGGCAAAACCTTCGGCGAAAAGGCGATTCTCTTCCCGCGTCCCGACGACGGCAAAGCCCCGAAAAAATCCTGACGCGCGCGGGAGCGCAAAGGAGAGCACGGAAAAGCCCCGGCCGAAAGCGGTCGGGGCTTTTTCGTACGGGCGCGGAGGCGGGGAGGATTATTCCTCGTCCTCGTCGTAGAGGGAGCGCGCCGCCATGACGTCGCAGGACGTCGGGATCAGCGGCTCGGACGAAAGCTCGCCCTCCTCCCGCGCGGGCGCTTCGGCGACCTGCGCCGCCGGAGCTGCTTTTTCCGCTTCCGCGGCGGGAGCGGTCTTGGAACCTTCGGGGACGGTGTTTTCGGACCAGCCGCCGCCGAGCGCCTTGTAGAGCGAAATCATCGAGGCGATCTTCGCGAAGCGCGTCTGCACGACGCTCTGCTGCGCCGAGAAGAGATCGTTCTGCGCGAGAAGCACTTCGAGGTAGAGGCTCTTGCCGAGCTCGTAGTTCTTCGCGGTCAGCTCGTAGCGGCGTTCCCGCGCGGCGAGCATGGCTTCGTCCGCGGCGATGCGCCTGTCGATCGATTCCTGCACGACGAGCTCGTCGGCGACTTCGCGGAACGCGCTCTGAATCGCCTTTTCGTAGTTGGCGATTTCGATTTCCTTCTGCAGTTCGGCGACGTCGAGCTGAGCGCCGAGGCGGCCGTTGAAGTAGTCGAAGATCGGCACGTTCACGCTGGGCACGAAGCTCCACGTGCGCGCGGCGCCGGTGAAGAGGTCGTCGAGCTCGGTCGAAGCGAGCCCCGCCGAACCCGTGAGCGAGATGCTCGGGAAGAACGCGGCGCGCGCGGCGCCGATGTTCGCGTTCGCGGCGCGGAGGGCGCGCTCGGCGGAGAGCACGTCCGGACGCAGCACGAGCACCTGCGAGGGAATCCCGGCTTCGAGCGGCTTGAGCAGATTCGCGGACGAGAGCGGGAGCGCAGGAGCGTCCGGCTGCGGGAGCGCGGTTTCGCCCACGAGGAGCGCGAGCGCGTTCACCGCCTGTTTCTGCGTCTCGCGGAGCTGTTCCGTCGAGGAGACGAGCGACTGATACTGCGCCTCGGCGGTCGTGTAGTCCAGCTCGGTCGCGACGCCGGTCTCGAAGCGGTTTTTGATCTGGTCGCGGTATTCGCGCGTCGTCGCGAGCGATTTTTCGGAAATCGCGAGACGTTCGTTCGCGAGCTCGAGCGTGTAGTACTGCATCGCGATCTGCGCGACGAGGGAAAGGCGCGCGGCGCGTTCGTTTTCCGCCGCCTGCAGGAAACGCTCGAACGCCTGCTCGGTGAGCGAGCGCACGCGCCCCCACAGATCGACTTCGTAGGAGGCGGCGACGCCCAGCGAGAACTGGTTGGTCGTCATCGCCCTGCCGGTGAGCGAAAGGTATTCGTTCGTGCGGGAACGCGAAAACGCGGCGCTGCCGCTGACGTCCGGAAGCAGATCCGCCCACTGAATGTCGTATTGGGCGCGCACCTGCTCGACGGTCAGAATGGCGACGCGCAGATCGCGGTTCTTTTCGAGGCCGGATCTGATGAGCGCCTTGAGGCGTTCGTCGGCGAAGAATTCCTTCCAGCCGAGGCGCGCCACGGCCGTTTCGTCGGGCGTCGTCGCGGCGATTCCCGCGTAGGTCTCGGCGACGACGTCGCGCACGTCGGGGCGCTCGTATTCGGGCGCCATCGTGCACGCGGTCGCGGCGAACGCGAGAAACGGAAGAAGGGAAAGTTTTTTTGACGTCTTCATTTGCAAAAAAAAGTAAAAGATTTTTCGGTTAACGGTGAATGACAGGGAAGAGACTGGGAGCTGGGAGCCGGTAACTGGCGCAGTGCGGGTTTTGCCGAAGCAAAACCTTCTGAAAACGCCTCTTTCGGTCATCTCCAGTCACCAGTTCCCAGTTACCAGCCACGCGTCCGATCATTGTTCTCTATTCGCTATTCGCTGTCTCAGTGGACGACGACGGCGTTCGGCTTGCGCTCCGTCACGCGGAAGATCTTGCGGACGACGACGTAGAAGCACGGAATGAGGAAGACGCCCAGAAGCGTCGCCGCCAGCATCCCGCCGATGACGCCCGTGCCGATCGAGTTCTGCGCCGCCGAGGACGCGCCCGACGCGCGCGCCAGCGGCACGACGCCGAGAATGAACGCGAACGACGTCATCAGAATCGGGCGCAGTCGCATCTGCACTGCCTGCAGCGTCGCGTCGTAAAGGTCGCGTCCCTGCTCCTGCAGCTCCTTCGCGAACTCGATGATCAGAATCGAGTTTTTCGTCGAAAGACCGATGATGACGAGGAAGCCGACCTTGAAGTACACGTCGTTGTAGAGCCCGGCGAGCATCGTCGCGCACACGCTCCCGAAGATGCCCACGGGAACGATGAGAATGACGGCGAACGGAATCGACCAGCTCTCGTACAGCGCCGCGAGGCAGAGGAACACGATGATGAGTGAGAGCGCGTAGAGCGCCGGCGCCTGCGAGCCCGAGATGCGTTCTTCGAGCGACTGTCCCGTCCACTCGCCGCCGATGCCGTTGATGCCGACCGACGGCAGGTGCTTCATCACGATGTCGTCGAACTCCGCCATCGCTTCGCCGGAAGAGCGTCCCGGCTTCGGCTGGCCGACGATGTCCATCGACGGGAACCCGTTGTAGCGCGTGAGCGCCGGCGAGCCCTGAATCCACTCGAACGAGGCGATTTCCGAGAGCGGCATCATCTCGCCCGTGCTCGTGCGCACGTACATGTTGCCGAGCGCCTCGGGCGACGTGCGGTCCTTCGCGTCGAGCTGCACGATCACGCGCTGCACGCGGGAACCCTGCACGAAATTGTTCACGTAGGACGACGCGAAGGCGACCTGAATCACGTTGTAGAGGTCGCCGAGATTCACGCCGTGCACCTGCGCCTTTTCCTTGTCCACGTCGAGGCGGAGCATCGGGCCGTCGTTCAGGCCCTGAAGGCGGACGCCCGTCATCGCCGTCTCCGGCTTGTTGGCTTCCTTGATGACCTCGTTGAGCGCCTTGACGAGCGCCTCGTGCCCGACGCCGCCGCGGTCCTGCAACTGGTATTCGAAGCCCGTGGCGTTGCCGAGTTCCATGATCGGCGGCAGGTTGAACGAAACGACCATGCCGTCCGGGTGGTGCGTGAAATGTCCGGAGATGCGCGCCGCGAGCGCTTCCGCGGAGCTGTTCGGATCCTTGCGCAGGCTCCAGTCGGTGAGCTTCATGAACGCGAGACCGACGTTCGTGCCGCGGCCGTTGAACGAATAGCCCTGCACGATCATCATCTTTTCGATTTCGGGCTGTGCGAGCGTGTATTTTTCATACTCGTCGAAAAGTTCGAGCGTGCGCTCCTGCGACGCCGTCTGCGGCAACTGGATCAGCGCGACGATCTGCCCCTGGTCTTCGTCCGGAAGGAACGCGGTCGGCAGTCGCAGATAGAGCCAGCCGAAGCCCGCGCCGATCGCGAGGAACGAGACGATGCCGATCGCGCTGTGCCTGATGAGGCGGGCGACGACGCCCTTGTAGCCGTCCGTCATCTTTTCGAAGCCGCGGTTGAACAGCCCCGCGAAGCCGCGCTTCTTGCCGTTCGGGTTGTGCTTGAGCATCGTCGCGCACAGCGCCGGCGTGAGCGTCATCGCGAGGAAGAGCGAGAACACCATCGACGCGATCAGCGTCAGCGAGAACTGCCGGTAAATGACGCCGACGGAGCCGGAGAAGAACGCCATCGGGATGAACACCGCCGTAAGCACGAGCGTGATGCCGACGAGCGCGCCGGAAATCTGTCCCATCGCCTTGCGCGTCGCGTCGCGCGGCGAAAGCCCTTCCTCCGTCATGATGCGCTCGACGTTTTCGATGACGACGATCGCGTCGTCCACGAGAATGCCGATCGCGAGCACCATGCCGAACATCGTCAGCACGTTGATCGAGAAGCCCATCGCGAACAGCGCGGCGCACGTGCCGAGCAGCGCGATCGGGACGACGATCGTCGGGATGAACGTCGCCCGCAGGTTCTGCAGGAACACGAGCATGACGATGAACACGAGCACGATCGCCTCGACGAGAGTCTTGATGACTTCGTGGATCGACACGCGCACGAACAGCGTCGTGTCCATCGGGAAATCGTACGCGAGGCTTTCCGGGAAGTAGGCGGAAAGTTCTTCGAGCTTCTCCTTCACGGCGTCGGCGACTTCAAGCGCGTTCGCGCCCGTCGCGAGCTTGCACGCGAGACCCATGCAGGCCTTGCCGTTGTAGCGCGTCTCGAACATGTAGCTCTGTTCGCCGATTTCGACGCGCGCGACGTCGCGCAGATACACGCGCGAGCCGTCTTCCGTCGTGCGCAGGAGAATGTCGCCGAACTCGGTCGGCGTCTCCAGCGTTCCCGGGCCCTGAATCGTGATGCTCAGGCGGGAGCCGGGAACGGCGGGGTCGCCGTTGACCGCGCCCGCCGGCACCTGCACGTTCTGCGCCTGGAGCGCCGTGACGACGTCCGTCGCCGTCAGGCTGTAGGAATTGAGCTTTTCGGCGTCGAGCCAGATGTACATCGCGTTTTCGGCGCCGAAGAAATCGACGGAGCCGATGCCGTTCACGCGCTGAATCTGGTCGAGAATGTTCGACGCGATATAGTTGCCGATTTCGGCCTTCGGAATCGAATTGTCCTTCGAGTAGACCGAAATGATGAGGAACATGTTGCGCGCCGCCTTTTTCACCGTCACGCCCGTGCGCTGAACGACGGACGGGAGCTGCGACGTGGCGAGCGAAACCTTGTTCTGCACCTGCACCTGCGCCGTGTCGTCGTTCGTGCCCGGATTGAAATACACCGTGATTTCGGAATTGCCGGTCGAGTCCGACGAGGACGTCATGTAAAGCAGGTTGTCGATGCCGTTGAGCTGCTGCTCGATGACGGCGGTGACGGTCTTCTGCGTCGTTTCCGCGGACGCGCCCGCGTAGGACGACTGCACGGAGATGGACGGCGGCGCGATCGTCGGATACTGGGCGATCGGCAGGAATTTGATGGAAATCACCCCGAAGAGGATGATCATCAGCGAAAGCACCCATGCGAAGACGGGGCGGTCGATGAAGAATTTTGCCATGGTGAAAAGCCTTTAAGAAATTTTGCGTTCCCGCGAAGTCCTTTTCTGCGGGGAAAAATCACTCCGCCTGCTTCGCGGCGGGAGCGGGCGTTTCCGCGGGAGCGGCTTCGGCGGGAGCGGCCTCTTCCTTCGCCTTCGGCGCCACGGCCTTGACCGCGGTCGCGCCGCGCGAATACGCGAGCCCGATCGCCATCAGCCCGTCGGCGGCGTAGCGTTCGCCCGGCTTCAGCCCGCTCTTCACGAGCCACTTGCCGTTCTCCATCTTGCCGATTTCGATCGGACGCGAACGCACGATGTCGCCCTCGCCGACGACGAAGATCGACGCCTTGCCCGCCGTGCCGAGCGCGACGGCTTCCTGCGGCACGAGAATCGCCGCCTTGTCCGTGCCCTCGAAGAGCAGTGCGCGCGCGAACATGCCCGGCAGCAGCAGATTGTCCGGATTCGGGAACTCGGCGCGCAGCTTGTACATGCCCGTCGCCTTGTCCACCGTGACTTCGGAGAACTTCAGCTTGCCCGTGTGCGCGTATTCCGTGCCGTCCTCGAGCACGAGCTTCACCGCGACGGTGTTTTCGTCGATCTTCTCGACCGTTCCCGCGGCGATCGCGCGGCGGAGTTCGAGAAGGCTCGTCGCCGAGCGCGTGAAGTCGAAATTGATCGGATCCATCTGCTGAATCACCGCCATCTTCGTGAGCGCGGTTCCGGAGACGAGACCGCCTTCCGTGACGAGCGCCGCGCCGATGACGCCCGAAATCGGCGCCGTGACCGACGCGTAGCCGAGATTGATCTCCGCCGTCTTCAGCTGCGCCTGCGCCGCGAGCACCGCCGCCTTCGCGGAATCCACCGCGATGCGCGAATCGTCATAATCCTGCCTGCTCACGCCGCCCGTCTTCACGAGCTCGGAATAGCGGCCGAAGATGATCTCCGCGCTCTCGAGCTGCGCCTGCGTTCCCGCGAGCTGCGCCGCCGCCGCGTCGCGCGAGGCGATGAGCGGCTCCGGATCGATGAGGAAAAGCTCCTGCCCTTTTTCGACCTTCGCGCCTTCCTCGAACTTGCGTTCGAGCAGAATGCCCGTCACTCGCGCGGAAACGTCCGCGAGCCGGACGGCGTCCACTCGGCCCGGCAGCTCCTGCACGAGCGCGCGCGTCTGCGGCGTGACGGTCTCGACCGTGATCGGGACCTCCGTCGGGCCCTGCGGCGCGGCCTGCGCGGCCGCCTGTTTTTCTTCGCCGCAGCCCGTGAAGGCGAGCGTTCCCGCGAGCGCCGTCAGCGCGCCGAGAAGGAAGGATTTCTTAACGTTTTTTTTCATCATAAATCGAAGGTGATTCGGGTTTGAATGCTTATTTTTTCTTGTCGGAAATTTTTTCGGCGCCCGCGCGCTTCGGCGACGGCGCGGCGACCGCGGCCGCGGGGAACTTTTTCAGTGAAAGCGTCGCCGGCGCGAGAAAAAGCGGCTCGGCGAACGTCATCAGCATTTCGAGGAAGACCTCGATCGGCACCGTGCGCGGATAGCGGTGCTCCTTGAGCGGTCCCACGGTGCGCCAGCCGTAGAGCATCACGTCCAGGCTCTCCATGCGGAAGCGCAGTTCGAGCGGCGAAAGGTGCGGAAGCGTGCGCGAGAACTCGTCGAGGAACATCCGCTGCAGCGGCTCCAGCTTGTCCTCGAGCGTCGCGAAGATTTTTTTCTCGGTCGCGCCGCGATGGACGAAAAGCAGCGTGAAGAGCTGATGCGCCGTGTCGGAAAGACAGCGCGCGCGCGGAAGCACGAGCGCGTCGAGCAGCCGGCGCAGCGGAATCGGCGCCGTTCCCGCGGCCTCGCGCGCCGCCGCGAGCAGCCCGCGCATCTCCTCCATGACGGGCAGCAGATAGCGGTCGAGCACCGAATGAAGCAGGCATTCCTTGTCCTTGAAATAGTAATACGCCACGGAGAGATTGACCTTCGCCGACGCGGTGATCCCGCGCATCGACGCGCCGTCGAATCCCTGCTCCGCGAACAGCTTCTCCGCCGCCGTCAAAATGCGCTCCCGCGTCTTGTTCTCTTCTTTCTGCCTCATCGGTCTTATTGAACGAACGTTCTAGACTTCCCGCGTTCCGCCGTCAATGCATGAATTCACTGAAGCGAAAAAAAAGCGGCGGAAGCGCAGTGGCTTCGCCGCTTTATCCGGAAAGACGCGCGAGGGAATTATTCCTCGATTTCCTCCATGTCTTCGTCTTCGCCTTCCTCGTCTTCTTCGGCGACGGCGTCGGCCGCGTCGTCGGAATTCGCCTTCGCCTTTTCGGCGGCGGCGGCGACGGCGGCGACGTCTTCGGGATCGACCCAGAGGACGCATTCGATTTCATCTCCGGGAACGAGCATCGGAGCGCCGATCACGCCGGCGACTTCCTCGGCGATGTAGCGTCCGCCTTCGAGCACGGAAATCACGCTGACGAGCGCGTGCGCGCCCGACTTGGAAAGGACGACGCGGTCGCCCGCCTTGAAAGCGGAGCCGGAGTCGAACTGAACCACCGCGCAGTCGGTGTTGTAGGCGACCACGCGCGCCTTGCCTTCGTCCGGAGTCGGCAGCGGAGCGCTTTCCGCCTTGGCGGCCTCGATTTCGGCGAGAGCGCGTTCCTTGTTGGCTTGGCGCAGAGCCGGATAAGCGGCGAGGAGCGGCGCTTCCTCCGCGGGAGCGCAGGTCGCGCATTCCGCGGGAGCGGCGGCCTCGGCGGCGGGAGCGCACGTCGCGGCGGGGGCGGCGGCGGGAGCGCACGTCGCGGCGGGGGCGGCCGCAGGAGCCGGAGCGGCGGGAGCCGACGCGGGCTGCGCGGCGGGCTTCGCTTTGGAGCCGGCGGACCAGGGGCTCTTCGAGCCGTCGCCGGAAGCGCAACCCGCGCAGACGAGGATTGAAACGGATGCAAGGATGGTGAGAAGCGTTCTCATGGCTGACTGAAATATTCGGGTAAACTTGGGTAAAACAATAATGGATTTTTTCGAGACGGCGACTCTGCAGTCTCTGCATGAAAAATCGCACGCCCGCGCGGATTTGTCAAACGATTTCTTGCGCCTTGACAAAACCGCCTCCGAAGCGGATGCTTGCACTTTCATTTTTTCACAATCAGACAGCCATGGCAAACACCACACCGCTCCTCATGCTCGGCATGCCCAAGGGCAGCCTCGAAGAGTCCACGCTCGCGCTTTTCGCGCAGGCAGGTTATCCAGTCGTCAAAAGCTCGCGCTCCTACCGCCCGTCTTTCGACGATCCCGCGCTTGACGGCCGCTTCGTCCGCGCGCAGGAAATCGCCCGCTACGTCGAGCACGGATTCTTCGACTGCGGTCTGACCGGCTACGACTGGGTCGTCGAAAACGACGCCGACGTCGTCGAAGTCTGCGACCTCGTCTATTCCCGCGCGTCCAACGTGCAGAGCCGCTGGGTCATCTGCGTTCCCGAAGCGTCCGACATCAAGACCGTCAAGGATCTGCAGGGCAAGCGCATCGCGACGGAGCTCGTCGCCACGACGCGCCGCTTCCTCGAAAGCCACGGCGTCACCGCCGAGGTCGAATTCTCCTGGGGCGCGACGGAAGTCAAGGTGCCCGACCTCGCCGACGCGATCGTCGATCTGACGGAAACGGGCAGCTCCATCAAGGCGAACAAGCTCCGCATCGTCGACACGATTCTGAAGACGAACACCAAGCTCATCGCCAACAAGAAGGCGTGGGAAAATCCGGAAAAACGCGCGAAGATCGAGTCCATCGCGATGATGCTCCAGTCCGCGCTGACGGCGAAGCACCTCGTCGGGCTCAAGTTCAACCTACCGCGGGAACGCCTCACGGAAGTCGTCGAAAAGCTCCCCGCGATGCGCAACCCGACGATTTCGCCGCTCTCGAACGACGCGTGGATTGCCGTCGAAACGATCATCGACAGCAAGCTGACGCGCGAGATCATTCCCGCGCTCAAGGCGTGCAAGGCCGAGGGCATCATCGAATACCCGCTCAACAAGGTCGTGTACTGATGAAGACGGCTTTCCCGGTCGCGGCGCTCGTCGCCGTCATCTGCGCGGGCTGCACGAATCCGACCTACGAGAGGACGGTGACGACGACCTACGACAAGGACGGGAACGTCGTTTCCTGCGTGGTCACGGACCGCATCACGCAGACGGATCCGCACTCGCAGCCGCTGAACGAAGTATTCAGCCGGGCGGCGTTTGAAGGCGTGCCCAAAACGCGGAACGCCTCCCCCGCCGAATAAGCCGACAGTCCGTTCTCCGCGAAAAGACGCGTTCCCGCCCGGGAGCGCGTCTTTTTCGCGTCCGTACAGCGGGCGCGAAAAAATTTCTTGACGCGGGAAAGGCGGAGGAGTTTGCTTTCAGCAGTTTCAATATGATTCTTGATCGCAGCAACATCTGGTGGTGGCGTCCCTCTTTCAAAGACGGGCGTTCGCTTGGCGCGTAAGATTTTTTCCAGAAGATTCCGCATAAACGAAACGTTTTTCACGAACGCCCGCTTTCGACAAGCGGGCTTTTTTGTTTTCCGAAAACCACGATCCACGAACAGAAAATTTCAACGATGAACACGCAAAGACAACTTCCGAAAATTTCGGCGAAATACGTCGGCGAACCGCTCGACCTCTACGAGCGCGTGCGCCGCGGGCGCGCGGCGAACACGCTGCTGCTCGAATCCGCCGACATCACCACGCACGCGGGAACGCAGAGCCTGATTCTCGCCGACGCGAGCCTGCGCGTCTGCTGCCGCGGGCGGCGCGTCTCCGTCGAGGCGCTCGACGCAAACGGCGCGGCGGCGTTCGCGCCCCTGCGCGCCGCGCTCGCGGACGTTCCCGCCGAGGCGGAAAGCCCGACGACGCTCGTCTTCACGTTCCCGCCGATCGACGCCGAGCAGGACGAGGGAACCCGCCTGCGCGCGCGTTCTCCGCTCGACGCGCTCCGCGCTCTGCGCGAGGCGTTCGCTCCGAGCGACGACGCCGAGCGCTTTCTGCTCGGCGGCATTTTCGGCTACGACCTCGTCGAGGTCTTCGAAAAACTTCCCGCCGTCGCCGAGAGCGCGAACACCTGCCCGGACTTCCTTTTTTACCTCGCGGAAACGGCGATCAAGATCAACCACGTCGAGCGCACGACGGAAATCTTCTCGCTCGCGCTGAGCGACGACGCCGAAGCGCTCGAAAAAATCCGCGCGCGCACGGCGGAGCTCGCCGCCGCGTGCGACGCCTTCGTTCCCGCGGACGCCGTTCCCGCGCCGGCGCCCCAGCCGACGGAGACGCTCCCGGTCGCGCTCGGCAAGAGCGACAAGACGTACTGCGCCGAAGTCGAATACCTCAAGGCCTTCATCCGCAAGGGCGACATTTTCCAGGTCGTGCCCTCGCGCAGCTTCAGCGCGCCCTGCCCGAACCCCGAAGCCGCCTACCGCGCGCTCAAGAAGAACAACCCGAGCCCGTACATGTTTTACGTGGACGACCGCGAATTCGCGGTGTTCGGCGCCTCGCCGGAGATTTCCGTGAAGTTCACGGCAGCGACGCGTCTCGTCGAGCTCTACCCGATCGCGGGAACGCGGCGGCGCGGCTTCAACGCGGACGGCACGATCAACTGCGACCTCGATTCGCGCGTCGAGTTCGGGCTGCGCATGGACACGAAGGAGCTCTCGGAGCACCTGATGCTCGTCGATCTCGCGCGCAACGATCTCGCCCGCATCGCGAAGCCGAACACGCGCCGCACGAGCGAGCTGCTCAAGGTGGACCGCTACAGCCACGTGATGCACCTCGTCTCGCACGTCGTCGCGGAGCTGCGCGACGACCTCGACGCGCTGCACGCCTACCTCGCGTGCATGAACATGGGCACGCTCACGGGCGCGCCGAAGATCCGCGCGACGGAGCTGCTCCGCGAAGTCGAGCGGGAACGCCGCGGCAGCTACGGCGGCGCGGTCGGATGGCTCGGCGGGAACGGCGACATGGACACGTGCATCCTGATCCGCTCGGCGTTCGTGAAGAACGGCGTCGCGACCGTGCAGGCGGGCGGCGGCGTGGTGCTCGACTCCGTTCCGCAGAACGAGGCGGACGAATCCCGCAACAAGGCGATGGCGCCGCTCGTCGCCGTCGCGCAGGCGCAGGGAAAGGTTTTAACTTTCAACGCTTAAGTTCCGAAAGAGAAAGCGCTTCCTCAAAATCATCACCCGACAGTCAACACGTAAAAATTAACAGATGAAAAAAAACATTTTCCTGCTCGATAACTTCGATTCGTTCACGTACAACCTCGTGGACGAGTTCCGCTCCGCCGGGCACGACGTCCGCGTTTACCGCAACAGCATCGCGGCGGAGAAAATCTTCGAAAAGATGAAGGAGGCGAAGGATCCGATCCTCGTCATCTCGCCCGGCCCGGGAACGCCCGACGAAGCGGGCTGCCTGCTGCGGCTGATCGCGCTCTGCCACCGCAAGTTTCCGATCGTCGGCATCTGCCTCGGGCACCAGGCGATCTGCCGCTTCTACGGCGGCGTGGTCGGCCCCGCGCCGGAAATCATGCACGGCAAGAGCTCGCTGATTTCGCACACGGGAACGGGCCCGTTCGAGGGCATGCCGAGCCCGCTGCCCTTCGCGCGCTATCACTCGCTCGCGGCGACGGTCGTTCCCGCGACGCTCGAAGTCATCGCGCAGTGCGACGGCACGGCGATGGCGGTGATGAACCGCGCCGACCGCGTCGTCGGCTTCCAGTTTCACCCGGAATCGATCATGTCGCCGAACGGCTCGGAGCTGCTCCGCCGCACGCTCGACCTCGTCTCCGGCGAATCGCGCCGCGCGGACGTGCAGGCGCTGCTCAACCTGCTCTACGCAGGGAGAAATCTCTCGGCGGAACAGACGCGCGAGCTCTTCACGGAAATCATCCGCGGGAACGTCGAGCCCGCGACGCTCGCGGCGATTCTGACCGCGCTCAAGCTCAAAGGCGAAACGCCGGAGGAAATCAGCGGCGCGGCGGCGGCGCTCTCGGAAAACGCACGCCCGTTCCCGCGTCCGGACTACGATTTCTGCGACATCGTCGGCACGGGCGGCGACGGAGTCGGCACGATCAACATCTCGACGACGGCGGCGCTCGTCGCGGCGACCTGCGGCGTGAAGGTCGCCAAGCACGGCAACCGCAGCGTGTCGTCGAAGTCCGGCTCGTCGGATCTGCTGAACGCTCTCGGCGTGAAGACGACGATTCCTCCGGCGGCGGCGCGGGAATGCCTCGACCGCTTCGGATTCTGCTTCCTGTTCGCGGCGTATTACCACGGCGGCATGCGCTACGCCGCGCCCGTACGCCAGGCGATGAAGACGCGCACGATCTTCAACGTGCTCGGCCCGCTGATCAATCCCGCGAACCCGACGTTCATCCTGCTCGGCGTGTATTCGCCGGCGCTCGTCCGCCCGATCGCGGAGGCGCTGAAGCGGCGCGGATTCCGCCGCGCGATGGTCGTGCACGGGAACGGGCTCGACGAGGTCTCCGTCAGCGGAAAAACGCAGTGCGCGGAGCTGCTTCCGAGCGGAGAGATCCGCGAATACGAACTCGCGCCTGCCGACTTCGGGCTGCCAGTGTTCCCGCCGGAAAGCGTGCTCGGCGGCAATCCGGAGGAAAACCGCAAGATCACGGAAGCGATTCTGCGCGGGAACGGCACGGAAGCGCACAACGCCGCGATCGCGGCGAACGTCGCGCCGCTGCTCTACATGAACGGCAGCGTCGCGACGCTCGCCGAAGGCGCGAAGCTCGCGCTCGCGACGCTCGCCTCCGGAAAGGCGTGGGAGCGCGCGCGCGAAATCACGGAGTTCACGCAGGGCAAATGAAGCGCTTCGCGCCGTTTATGGTGTAAGGTGTAAGGTTCAGAAAACAAACATTGAACAATAAACCATAAACGGTTCCGAAGGAGCTCCCTCTAAGCTTTAAGCATTAAGCTCTCAACTTTCATTCCCATGAACATTCTCGAAACCATCGTCGCCGCGAAACGCGAAGAGCTCGCCGAACGCAAGCGCTCCCGCCCGCTCGAACGCTTCCGCGGGAACGTCGTCCCGAGCGACCGCGATTTCTACGGCGCGCTCGAACGCCGCCGCCGCGCGGGCGTTCCCGCGTTCATCCTCGAATGCAAAAAGGCCTCGCCCTCGCAGGGACTGATCCGCGCGGACTTCGATCCGGGCGCGATCGCCGAAGTCTATGCGCGCCACGCCGACGCCGTCTCCGTGCTCTGCGACGAAAAGTTCTTCCAGGGACGCTACGAAAATCTGCCGCTCGTGCGCGCGCGTCTCGCGCAGCCCGTGCTCTGCAAGGAATTCGTCGTCGATTCGTATCAGATTTTTCTCGCGCGCAGTCTCGGCGCGGACGCCGTGCTGCTGATGCTTTCCGTGCTCGACGACGCCGCGTATTCCGAGCTCGCCGCGCTCGCGCATTCGCTCGGCATGGGCGTGCTCACCGAAGCGGATTCGGCGGACGACGTGCGCCGCGCGAACGCCCTCGGCGCGCGCGTGATCGGCATCAACAACCGCAACCTGCGCACGCTCGAGACCGACGTCGCGCGCACGCGGGAACTCTCCGCCGCCGTGCGCCCGGACGCCGTGCGCGTCGCCGAGTCCGGCATCCGCACGCATGCGGACGCGCTCGCGACGGCGCCGTTCGCGGACGCGTTTCTCGTCGGCACCTCGCTCATGCGCGAACGCGATCTCGACCGCGCCTGCCGCGCGCTGATTCTCGGCGAAAACAAGGTCTGCGGACTCACGCGCGCGGAAGACGCTCGCGCCGCGCGCGACGCGGGAGCGGTCTTCGGCGGGCTCATCTTCGCGGAAAAATCGCCGCGCCGCGTCTCGCGGGAACGCGCGGCGGAAATCGTCGCGGGAACGCCGGGGCTCGATTTCGTCGGCGTTTTCCAGAATCAGCCGCCCGAGGAAATCGCGGAAACGGCGTCGGCGCTCGGGCTTCGCGCCGTGCAGCTTCACGGCGAGGAAAGCGCGGATTTCGCCGCGCGCCTGCGCGAAAAGCTCCCCGCGGGAACGCGCGTGTGGAAGGCGCTGAGCGCCGACGCGGAAAACGCGTTCCGCGCGCGCGAAAGCGACGCGGCGGCGTTCGACCGCTTCGTGCTCGACAGCGGGCGCGGCGGAACGGGAACGCCCTTCGACTGGGAAAAAATTCCCGCCGAGACGAAGCGCCGCGCGCTGCTCGCGGGCGGAATTTCCCCGGACAACGCGCGCACCGCGCACCGCGTCGGCTGCCTCGGGCTGGATCTCAATTCCGGCGTCGAGAGCGCGCCCGGCGCGAAGGATGCGGAGAAAATCCGCGCCGCCTTCGAGGCTCTCCGTTCTTTTTGAAACCACGAATGAACACGAATTTCCACGAATGATTCTTAACACAGAGAACACAGAGCATAAAAAAATATTTCGAGTTTTTTCGTGCTCATTCGTGGTTCCTTTTTCAATCTTCAAATAATCAAAAAATGAATACCAAACTCAATCCGTTTTTCGGAGAATTCGGCGGCATGTACGTCCCGCAGATTCTCGTTCCCGTGCTCCGCGAGCTCGAAAGCGCCTTCATCGAGGCGCAGGCCGATTCCGCGTTCCGCGCCGAGCTGCGCGAGCTGCTCACGGAATTCGCCGGACGCCCGACGCCGCTCACGCTCGCGAAAAACCTCACCGCGGGAACGCGCACGAAGCTCTACCTCAAACGCGAAGACCTGCTCCACGGCGGCGCGCACAAGACGAATCAGGTGCTCGGACAGGCGCTCCTCGCCAGGCGCATGGGCAAGACGCGCATCATCGCCGAGACCGGCGCGGGCCAGCACGGCGTCGCGACCGCGATCGCGTGCGCGCTGCTCGGGCTGAAATGCCGCGTCTATATGGGAGAAAAGGACTGCGAACGCCAGCGCCCGAACGTCTTCCGCATGAAGCTGCTCGGCGCCGAAGTCGTGCCGATCAAGACCGGCTCGCGCACGCTCAAGGACGCCTGCAACGAAGCCATCCGCGACTGGACGGCGAGCTACGCCGACACGCACTACCTGCTCGGCACGGCGGCGGGCCCGCACCCGTTCCCGACGATCGTGCGCGAGTTCCAGCGCATCATCGGCGAAGAGGCGAAGGCGCAGTGCCTGAAGAAGGAGGCGCGCCTGCCCGACGCCGTGCTCGCGTGCGTCGGCGGCGGCTCCAACGCCATCGGCATCTTCGCGGACTTCATCGACGAGCCCGGCGTGCGTCTCATCGGCGTCGAGCCCGGCGGCAAGGGCGTCGAGACCGGGCTGCACGGCGCGGCGATCTCCGGCGGCGGGAACATCGGCACGGGAATTTATCTCGGCATGCGCGCGCCGCTCATGCAGAACGACGACGGGCAGATTCTGGAATCCTACTCCGTTTCCGCGGGGCTGGACTTTCCCGCCGTCGGTCCGCAGCACGCCTTCCTCGCGCAGACCGGGCGCGCGGAATACGTGAACGTGACGGACGCCGAGGCGCTCGCCGCCTTCCGCGATCTCTGCTGCGAAGAAGGCATCATTCCCGCGCTCGAATCCTCGCACGCGCTCGCGCACGCGCTGAAGATGATCCGCGCGAATCCCGACAAGGAACAGATTCTCGTCGTCAACCTCTCCGGCCGCGGCGACAAAGACCTGGAAACGGTGATGAAATTAGCGAACAACGTTTGATCCGTCTTTTAAGCCCTAACCTTCAGTCTTTCAAACCATGCGTTATCAGAAACTTTTTTCCTCGCTCGAACGCGCGCACGAAGGCGCCTTCATCCCCTTCGTCGTGCTCGGCGATCCCGACAAAAACACCTCGCGCGAGGCCGTCGAAGCCCTGCTCGAAGGCGGCGCCGACGCGCTCGAGCTCGGCTTTCCCTTCTCCGATCCGCTCGCGGACGGCCCGACCATCCAGGCCGCGGACAACCGCGCGCTCGACGCGGGAACGCGCATCGACGACTGCTTCGCGATCATCGCGGACGTGCGCCGGAGCCACCCCGACGTTCCGATCGGCCTGCTCGTGTACGCGAACCTCATCGTCCGCCGAGGCGCGGAAAAATTCTTCCGCGACGCGCTTGCGGCGGGAGCGGACTCGCTGCTCGTCGCCGACGTTCCCGTGGAAATGAGCGCGCCGTTCCGCGAAATTTCCGCGAAGACGGGGCTGCCGCTCGTGTTCATCGCGCCGCCGAACGCGGACGAGGCGACGCTCGAAGCCGTCGCGAAGTTCGGGCACGGCTACACCTACCTGCTCTCGCGCGCGGGCGTCACGGGCTCGGAATCCCGCGCCGGGCTCCCCGTGGACCGCGTGCTCGCCGCGCTGAAGAAATTCGGCGCCCCGCCGCCGGTGCTCGGCTTCGGCATCTCCGAGCCCGCGCAGGTGCGCGCCGCGCTCGACGCGGGCGCGGCGGGAGCGATTTCGGGCTCCGCCGTCGTGCGCATCATCGAGCGCCACCGCGCCGACGTCCCCGCCCTGCGCGCCGCCCTCTGCGCTTTCGCCGCCTCCATGAAATCCGCCGCCCGCCGCTGATCCGCGGCGGCGACGCGAAAATTTCCGCCAGAGAATCCCGAAATGGAGACAGGAATAACCTGCCCCTTTAGAAATCTGCGTCTGCAGGTTGCCGAAAACGCCGAAGCGTAAGCGGACCCCGCGCTTATTCGCCGAGGTGCTTGTCGGGGATGAGGTAGTTCTTCACGTAGTCGGTGACGGACTCTTCGAGCGGGACGAGGTATTTCGCGCCGCCGAGCCGCGTCAGCTTGTCGATTTTCGCCTGCGTGAAATACTGATACTGCGCGCGGAGCGATTCGGGCATTTCGACGAACTCGATGTTTTCGGAAACGCCCATCGCCGCGAAGATCGGGCGCACGAGCTCGAGCCACGTGCGCGCCTTGCCCGCTCCGACGTTCACGAGCCCCGTCGCCGCCTCGTTCTGCGCGAGGTGCACGGTGATCGCCGCCGCCTCCTTCGCGCCGAGAAAGTCGCGCATCTGGCAGCCGTCCGCGTATTCGGGCCTGTAGCTTTTGAAGAGCTTGACCGAGCCGGTTTCGCGGATCTGATGAAACGCGCGGAACACCATGCTGACCATGTTCGCCTTGTGGTTTTCGTTCGGGCCGAAGACGTTGAAGTATTTGACGCCCGTGATCTTGTCGAGATAGCCGTTGCGCAGCGCGTGCAGGTCGAAGAGGTGCTTCGAGTAGCCGTACATGTTCAGCGGCTTGAGCGGGAGAATGTCCGCCTCGTCGTCCATGCCGTTTTCGCCGTTCCCGTAGGTGGCGGCGGAGGAGGCGTACACGAAGCGGGTGCCGTTCCCGAGTGCGAACGCGGCGAGCTTCTTCGTGTATTCGTAATTGTTGTGGATGAGGTAGGTGCAGTCCTTTTCCGTCGTCGCCGAGCACGCGCCGAGGTGGAATATGGTCTTCACGTCGGCGAAGCGCGCGGGATCGCTTTCGAGCGCGCGGTCGAAGTCCTCGTATTCCATGTATTCGGCGAATTTCAGCGGGACGAGGTTCTTGAAGCGCAGATCGGTGCCGAGCTTGTCGGTGACGAGGATGTTCGTGTGACCGAGCGCGTTGAGGCGCGCGATGATGGCGCTGCCGATGAGCCCGGAGCCGCCCGTGACGAGGATTTTGCCTTGCGAGATGTCGTGCATAGTGAGGAAAGTTTAAGGGCGCGTCCGCGCGCTCGGCAATCTGAAAAGAGAGAGTGACGGGGCGATGGCGTTCATCGCGCCCGGTTCCGCCGAAGGAATTTTCGGATTCTTTTTTCGCGGAGCGAAAGGCGGCCGACTTCATGAGCTCGTCGCCTTCTTCGTCACTTCCTGCGCCAGACGATGATGAAGAAGAGCCACGCAGTGAGCATCGCGGCGACGACGAAGCCCGCGACGCCGAGGTTCTTCGCGAAGCCGAGCCCGTCGCCGAGGCTCGCCGCGCAGACGAGCAGCGCGCTCGCCACGAGCAGCGAGGAGATGATCAGCGCCAGCGCCGTGCGGTTCGCGGAGCGGTCCAGCGTGAGGCGCGTCTCGTTCAGCCCTTCGTGATCGACGTTGACGCGGATTTCGCCGTTCTCGATCTTCCAGAAAATGCGCTGCAGCGCGCTCGGCATTTCGTTCACGCACGCGAGCTGGCGTTCCGTGTTCCAGAGCAGCCCGCGCCCGACGGCGCGCGGGTTCCAGCGCTGCGCGTAAAGATTCTTCAGGGCGCGCGCGGCGAACGCGGTCAGGTCGAAATCCGGATTCAGCGCGCGGCCGGATTCCTCCATGACGGTGACGGATTTAGCGAGCAGCGCGTAGTCGCGCGGGAGCGGCAGCTTGTGCTGGGCGAAGACGCGCAGCATGTCGAAGATGACGTGGCCGACGGCGCCCGCGTCCTTTTCGAAATTGGCGTGGCGGCGCAGCACGATGGCGATTTCGGTCTCGATCTTCGCCTTGTCCACGCGTTCCCGCGGCGGCGTCGCGCACAGCACGATCTGCAGCACCTTTTCGGCGTTGAGCTCGGCGACGGCGGCGAAGATGTCCGCCAGAAAATAGCGCATCTTGCGCGAGAGCGTTCCCGCGCAGCCCCAGTCGAGAAAGCACAGCCGCCCGTCGCGCGTGATCAGGATGTTGCCCGGGTGCGGGTCGGCGTGGAAGAAGCCGAACGAAAAAATCTGCCGGAAGACGGATTCGCCGCCCGCGACGGAAAGCTCGCGCGCGAGCTCCGCGGGAACGGACGGGTCGCCGGGCGGCACGCCTTCGACCCATTCGGAGACGAGCAGGCGCGCCGACGAAAGCGCCGGGAACACGCGCGGCGCGAAGATGCGCGGATCGTCGTTGATCTTCTCGAAATGCCCGGAGTTCTTCGCCTCGAACGTGAAGTCGATCTCGCGCAGCACGCCGTCGCGGATTTCCTCCAGAATCCCGGGAAGATCGTACGCGGCGAGCTCGGGAACGTTCTCGGCGGCCTGCGTGATGATCCATTCGAGAATCTCGAAGTCCGCCTTCATCGCCTTGCCCGCGCCCGGCCGGCGCACCTTGACGGCGACGGTCTCGCCGCTCTTCAGCGTCGCCTTGTAGACCTGGCCGATGGAGCCGCACGCGAACGGCGTCTTCTCGAACGACGCGAAATTCGCCTCGATTCCGCCTTTGAGCTCGCCCGCGACGACGGGCTCGACCGCCTCCCACGGAATCGGCGCGACGTGGTCGCGGAGGCGCTTGAACTCCTCCAGCAGCGGCGCGGGCAGAATGTCTTCGCGCGTGCCGACGATCTGCGCGAACTTGACGAACGTCGGGCCGAGCTCCTCGCAGGTGACGCGGATGCGCTGCCACAGCGAAAGCTTGTCGCGCTTCGGGAGGATTTTGTGAAACGGAAAGCCGCGCGGGCGGATTTTCCCGACGAGCTCCTCGAAGCCGTTGCGCAGCAGCACGACGGCGATCTCCTTCACGCGCAGGCTGTTGCGCAGAAAGGAGATCGCCCGAAGCGGACCGGATCCGGGTTGCTGAGCCATGTCGGGATTGCGCGGGAACGCGGAGGCGGCGTCAGGCGTCGGTCGTCTCCGCGCCTTCCGCGGGAACGGCCTTTTCGGCGTCCTTTTCGGCGCAGCATTCGCATTCCGTGGCGATGCCGAGCTTCTCCTCGATCGCCTTCAGGCGGCGGCTAATCCTGCAGACCTGCTCGCGCGTCGCGAACGGCCATTTTTCGCCGAGCGCCTCCGCCTTTTCGGCGAAGTCTCCGCGCGCCTTTTCCCAGTTTTCCTCGCCGACCTTCGTCGCCTTCGAGAAAAAGTCCTTCGCGTCGTCCGCGGAGATTTTTCCCTTCGCGACCCATTCGTCGAGCACTTTGCCGATGGCTTCCTTGGAGAGCGCCGCCGCGCCGAGTCCGGCGTAGAGCGTTTTTTTGAACGTTTCGAACATGATGTCTTTCCTTTCCTGTCTGGTTTTTCGGGGAATGTTTTTCGTGAAATTAAAGCGTCGCGCGCGTCAGTTTCGGTTCACGTCGCGCGTTTCGATCTCGGAGGCGACGACGGACGGCTCGCCCAGCGTGAAGCGCAGACCGCTGAGCCCGCTGACGATGATTTTCTCGTCGTCGCGCAGGATCGCTCCCTTGTCGTAGGCGTCCTTCCAGTCGCCCTCCGGCGAACCGCCTTGGATGCGGCTTCGTTTGATGTTGAGAAAAATGTCTTCGCTGCGGGTTTTGGCGTTTTCGGAGGCGATCGCCCCGAAGTAGCGGTAATCCTTGCGGTCGCGCCGATAGTAAAGCGTGAAGAGCTTGAACAGCTCCTCGACTTCCGCCGACTCGGCGACGCGGAACTCGATCGTCTTCGCGTGCGTCGTCTGCGGATACGTCTTGACGACGAGGTACTGCGCGACGTCCGCCGCGTTGGACTTCGAGAGCGCGTTGACGGTGTTCCGCGAGCGTTTTTTGGTCGCGTCGTATCTGTCTTTGCCGATTTTTTCCGCGAAGCGCAGCGGATCGAATTCCTCCATCGCGTAGACGCGGACCTGCCCGGGCATGGATTCGAAGTCGATCGTCATCTCCGTCACGTACTGCGGCGGCGCGTTGAGGCGGGAGCCTTCGGTCGGCTGCGCGGAAACGTATTTCTGCAGCGAGACGTGCGTGATCTTGCGCGCGTCGCGGCACGTGAAGACCTGGTGCGGCTCGGCGACGTCGACGACGAACGCGTTCTGCGGCAGCTTGTCGGCGCGGACGGCGACGGCGTGCGCGGCGGTCGGGAGAAGCGTTCCCGCGGCGGTCGCGAGAAACGCGGCAAGGGGTAAAAGGCGTCTTCTCATACGCCGCGCATTTTGCGGAAACGTTCCCGCAGGCGCAAACTCCTTTTTCGCGCGCGTCACTTGACGAGCAGGACGAGCGTTCCCGCGAGGATGAGGCCCGTACCCGCGAGCGTCTTCAGCGAAAGCGGCTCGCGGAGAAAGACCGCCGCGAGCACGAGCGTGAACACGAGGCTCAGCTTGTCCACGGGAACGACGCGCGAGGCGTCGCCGAGCTGCAGCGCGCGGAAATAAAAGATCCACGAAAGCCCCGTCGCCGCCGCCGAAAGGATCAGAAAAATCCACGTGCCGCGCGAAAGCGAACGGATTTCCGAGACGTGCCCGCCCGCCGCCGCGATGCCGACCGCGATCAGCAGAATCACGAAGGTGCGGATCGCCGTCGCGAGGTCGGAGTTGACGTCGCGGACGCCGAGTTTGGCGAAGATCGCCGTGAGCGCGGCGAAGAACGCGGAGAGCAGCGCGTAGTATTTCCACATGGTTTTCGGGTCGTGAAGTGCGCACGAGAATCCGCTTTTCGCCCGCGCGCGTCAACGCGGAAGGCGGCTTCCAGGGATTTCCTAACACAATCCTAACGGAAACCTAATGATGAACTAATGAAAATTTGAGCAAATGGGGACGCTTCAGAAACAAGGATAAACGCATAACGATTCAAAAATATGAGCGACATCAGACACAGGACGTTGAATGAACGGCTCCGCACGACGGGCAGCAAAATCATCGGAGGCGCGGCGCTGGCGGCGTTTCTGCTCTTCGGGGAAACGGCGTGGGAGAGCACGTCGCCGATCGTCGAGGAAGGGCTGATGTTCGCGGCGTGCCTGTTCGCGGGCGTCGGCGCGCTCGGGCGCGTATGGGCGTCGCTCTATCTCGAAGGCCGCAAGAACGGCGAACTCGTGCGCGAAGGGCCCTACGCGCTGTGCCGCAATCCGCTTTACTTCTTCAGCTTCATCGGCGCGGCGGGAACGTCGCTCGCGACGGAGACGCTCACCGTTCCCGCGATCGTGTGCGTGCTTTTCGCGCTGTATTATCCGACGATCGTGCTCGCGGAGCAGCGCCGTCTCGAAGCGATTTTCGGCGAGCCCTACCGCGCCTACAGACGCGACGTTCCCGCGGTGTTCCCGCGCCTCTTCGCGAAGCGCGCGCCGCAGCCGGAACACTACGACGTGAATCCGCGCCGCTTCACGCGCCGCGTGATCGACGCGCTCTGGTTCATCTGGATCATCGGGCTTTTCGAGCTTTTCGCCGGGCTTCACGAAGCGGGCGTCCTTCCGACGCTGTTCAGGCTGTATTGATTTTTTTGTGACAAGTGACGGACGGCAAGCGACAAGAGCATTGAATGAACGACGAGAGCTTGATGCTTAAAGGAAAATTCTCTCTAAGCCTTAAGCCTTAACCTTTAAGCTTTCCCATAAAAGCTTTCCCATGAAAACTTTCCTTTCCCGCATCTTTTTCTCCTACTACGCGCGCCGCGTCGCGCCGTTCTTCTTCGTGTTCTGCGGCGCGGAGCTCGTCGAAGTGCTCGCGACCTTCGTCTGGGATTTCCCGCAGGTGGACACGTCCGCCGCGCCGCTCGCGCACTCGGCGTTCAACGTGTGCGCGCAGACGCTGACGGCGTTCCTGTGGGGCGTCGTGCCGTTTCTGATCTACCTTTTCGCGCTCCCGCGGCGGCTGCACGGCACGCTCGGCGACCGCGTCGCCTCGGCGGTCATCTTCGCCGTGTTCGCGCTCGTGTGCGTGTTCACGGAAGTCTCGGAGCTGTTTTTCTGGGAAGAGTTCCGGTCGCGCTTCAACTTCATCGCGGTGGATTACCTGATCTACACGACGGAGGTCGTCGGCAACATCCGGCAGAGCTATCCGCTCGCGCCGATTCTTGGCGGGGTCGCGCTGGTCGCGGCGCTCGCGGTCGCGGCGGCGTGGCGGCGCCTCGTTCCCGCCGTTCCCGCGCCGGGGTGGAAGACGCGCGGCGGCGTGCTCGCGGGAACGCTCGCGCTGTGCGCCGCGTCGTTCTTCTGCGTGGACATTTCCCAGGCGGAAGGCAGCGGCAACCGCTACAACGACGAGCTCGGCAAAAACGGATTTTACTCGTTCTTCTCCGCGTTTCTTAAAAACGAGCTCGATTACGAAGCGTTTTATCCGACGCTCCCCGCCGGGGAGGCGACGCGGAAGATACGCGCGGAGTTCGCGTCCGCGGGCGCGCCGTTCGTGAACGCCGACGGCGCGGACATCCGCCGCCGCGTGATTCCGCGCGGCCCCGAGAAGAAGCTCAACGTCATGCTCGTCGTCATGGAGAGCATGGGCGCGGAGTTCATGAACGAAAACCGCGCGGACGGCGCCGACCTCACGCCGAACCTGACGCGCCTCTCGCGCGAAGGCCTGTATTTTTCGAACGCGTACGCCACGGGAACGCGCTCCGTGCGCGGGCTCGAAGCGCTCAGCGCCGCCGTGCCGCCGCTTCCGGGCATGTCCGTCGTGCGGCGCGACGGGAACGAAGGCATCGAGACCGCGGGGAAAATCTTCGCCGACAAAGGCTACAGGACGCGCTGGATCTACGGCGGGCACGGCGTCTTCGACAACATGAATCACTACTTCGGGAGCAACGGCTTCGAGATCTGCGACCGCGCGTCGATGCGCGACGACGAAGTCTCGTTCGCGACGATCTGGGGCGTCTGCGACGAAGATCTCTACCGCCGCGCCGTGCGCGAGGCGGACGCGTCGTTCGAGCGCGGCGAGCCGTTCTTCAATTTCGTGTTCACGACCTCGAACCACCGCCCGTTCGCCTATCCCGACGGCAAGATCGACATTCCGTCGAAGAGCGGACGCGCCGGCGCCGTGAAATACGCGGACTACGCCGTCGGCGAGCTGCTGCGCCTCGCGCGGGAACGCCCGTGGTTCGACGACACGGTCTTCGTCTTCGTCGCCGACCACTGCTCGAGCTGCGCGGGCCGCCGCGAGCTCAATCCCGACAAGCATCATATCCCGCTCATCTTCTACGCGCCGAAGCACGTCGCGCCGCGGCGTGTCGATTTCCTCGTCAGCCAGATCGACGCGCTGCCGACGCTGCTCGGGCTGCTGAATTTCGACTACACGTGCTCGTTCTACGGCAAGGACGCGCTCGCGCCCGACTACCGTTCCCGCGCGTTCATCAGCAACTATCAGCACCTCGGTTTTCTCGACGGCGCGGGAACGCTCGTCGTGATGAAGCCCGTGCGGCAGATTCTGATCTACCGCGGCGAATCGGACGTTCCCGAGCATTACGAGAATTCCGCCCCCGCGCCGACCGACCTCGCGGTCGCCTACTGGCTCCACGCCGAAAACTGGCGCTCCTTCCTCCGCCCGGAGAAAAGCGAATGACGCGGCGGCGCGCTGTTTCCCGCGTTCGCGCCTAAAAGAGCGTGAGCTGCGGGTCGTCTTCCGGCGGGGGCGGAAGCGGGCGCGTTCCCGCGGCGGCGTCGCGGACTCTGCCGCCGCGCGGCTTCGCGGCGCGTTTCTTCTCCGGCGCGCCGGCGGGATCTTCCGCGACGGCTTCGGGCGTCTCCGCCTTCGCCGGATGCGGATTGTCGAAGGAGACGGCGGAGCCTTCGAGGTCGGAAAGAATCTCGTTCGCGCGCGCGACGACGCTCTCGGGCAGCCCGGCGAGCCGCGCGACGTGAATCCCGTAGGAACGGTCCGCCGCGCCGGGAACGACCTGGCGCACGAAGATGATTTCGTCGTTCCATTCCTTCACGGCGACGCAGAAATTCCTGAGCCGCGGAAGCGTGTCGGCGATGCGCGTCAGCTCGTGGTAGTGCGTCGCGAAGAGCGTGCGCGGACCCGCGCCGCCGTTCCCGTGCAGGTATTCGGCGACGGCCCACGCGATGGAGAGCCCGTCGTAGGTCGATGTGCCGCGGCCGATCTCGTCGAGCACGACGATGCTCTTCGGCGTCGCGTTGTTGAGGATGTTCGCGGTCTCGTTCATCTCGACCATGAACGTGGAATTGCCGCGCGCGAGCTCGTCGGACGCGCCGACGCGGCAGAAGATGCGGTCGGCGACGCCGACGCGCGCGGACTTCGCCGGCACCCAGCAGCCGATCTGCGCGAGCAGGGCGATCAGCGCGACCTGGCGGATGTACGTCGATTTGCCCGCCATGTTCGGCCCCGTGATCAGGTTGATCTGCGCCCCCGAGGCCTGCAGCGACGTGTCGTTGGGCACGAAGTGCTGCGAGACGCCGGGGCGGTGCAGCATCTGCTCGACGACGGGGTGGCGCCCGAGCGAAATCTCCAGCGCGTCGGAATCGTCCACGACCGGCCGGCAGTAGTCCCAGGTCTGCGCGAGCTGCGCCCATCCCGCGAGCACGTCGAGCCGCGAGAGCGCCGCCGCCGTCTCCGAAAGCGAGTCCGTGCGCGCGACGACCGCGGCGACGAGCTCCGCGTAGAGATCCGCCTCCTGCGCCGAGACGAGCTCGTCGGCGTGGAGGATCTCGCCTTCCTTCTTGCGCAGCTCCGCGGTCGTGTAGCGCTCGGCGTTGACGAGCGTCTGCCGGCGGATGAAGTCCGCGGGAACGCGCGCGGCGTTCGACTTGGACACTTCGATGTAGTAGCCGAAGGCGCCGTTGTAGCGCACGCGCAGGTTCCTGATCTGCGTCTCCTCCTGCAGGCGCGTCTCGTAGTTCGCGATCCAGACGCGGCTGTTCTTCCGGAGGTCGCGGAGCTCGTCCAGGCGCGCGTTGTAGCCCGCGCGGACGGCGTTCTCGACGGTCGCCGGCAGCTCCTCCTCCAGCGCGGATTCGAGCAGTTCCCGCAGGTCCGCGTGCTCGGAAATCTTCGCCGCGATCGCGTCCGTGACGGGCGAGCCGAGGCGCGCGATCTCCGCCTTGATCTCGGGGACGCGGCGCAGGGTCTCACGCACGGCGCCGAGTTCGCGCGGCGTGCGCATGTGGTTCTGCAGACGGCCGAGAATGCGCGCGAGGTCCTTGACGTAGGCGAGCGCCGTGCGGACGCGCTCCGCCGCCGACGGGTGCGCGACGAAGGCGGCGACGCCCTCCTGGCGTTCCCGCGCGGTCTCCGCCTTGCGCGGCGGCGCGGCGAGCCACTGTTCGAGCAGACGCGCGCCGCCCGCCGTGTGCGTGAAGTCGATCGCGGCGAGCAGCGAGCCTTCGCGCGTTCCCGCCGCGGATTTGAAGATTTCCAGGTTGCGCGTCGAGGCCGCGTCGATGAGCAGCGTCTCGTCGTCGCGCAGTTCGGAGATTTTCCGCAGAAACGAAGGCGATTCGCAGAGCGTCTCCGTCAGATACGCCAGCAGCGCGCCCGCGGGGCCGAGCCCGGGATGCGTCCCCGAGACGCCGAAGCCGTCGAGCCCGTTCACGTTCAGCGCGCGCTGCACGGCGCGGCGGCCGGCTTCCGCGTCGAACTTCCAGTCCGGCATGCGCGTGATGAGGTTCCACTCGATGAGCGGTTCGAGATACGCCGGCGCCTTGCCTTCCTTCCACGATTCGGGAACGAGGATTTCGCTCGGGCGGAGCGCCTGCAGCGGCCCGAGGAGCTTCTGCGGCTCGCGCGAGGCGGCGACGTAGAAATCGCCCGTCGTCGCGTCGATCCACGCCGCGCAGAGCCCGCCGCGCGGCGTCTCGTCGAGCGCGAGAATGTAGTTGTTGCTCTTCGCGTCGAGCTGCGTTTCGTCGAAATTCGTTCCCGGCGTGACGATGCGGACGAGCGCGCGCTTCACGAGCTTGCCCGCCTTCGGCGGCTCGGTCTGCTCGCAGATCGCGATCTTCACGCCCGCCTTCAGCGCCTTCGCCAGATACGTGTTCAGCGCGTGATAGGGCACGCCCGCGAGCGGCGCGCCGCCGCGCTTCGTCAGCGTGATGCCGAGCAGCTCCGCGCCGCGTTCGGCGTCCTCGCCGAACATCTCGTAGAAGTCGCCGCAGCGGAAGAACAGCAGCGTGTTCGCGGGAACTTTCTCCCGGAAATCCCAATACTGCCTCATCATCGGAGTCGCTGCGCCGTCGTCTGCCATAGGGTCTGAGTTTTCCGTTTTGCCGCCGTTCCCGCAAACCATTTTTTGCGCCTCCCGGGCGCGGACGCGTCAGTCGCGGCGGGCTTCCACGCGCAGGAAATTCCACGTGGCGGCGACGCGCCCGTTCCCGCAGGAGAACTTCTCCGCGTATTCGCGCAGGACGCGCCGCAGCGTTCCCGCGGGAATGTGCCGCGAATCGTCCGTCGTGCCCGTGTCGCGCAGCGTCTTGAGCAGCTGCGCCGCGTCCGCGTATTCCGCCGTCTCCGTGCCCGTCTCCGCGCGCAGCACCTCGAAGCCCGCCGCGCGGAACGCGTCGAGCCACTCGCCGACCGAACGCCACGCGAGCGGCAGATTCTCCGCGGGAACGAGCGAATAAAGCTCGCACAACGACGGCGCGACGAAGAAGCCGTGGAGCATCTTCCCTCCCGGGCGCAGCGCCGCGCGGAACGCGCGCAGCGTCTTTTCCGGCGTCGGCATCCACTGCAGCAGACTCGACGAATAAAGCCGGTCGCACACGTTTTCGGGCAGGCTCCAGCTGTCGTGAATCGCCCAGTCCGCCTGCGGGCACGCGAGCCGCCCGCGCGCGACCATCTCCGGCGCGAGATCCGTCGCGAGCACGCGATAGCCGTGCGCGATGAGCTCCCGCGTGAAAAATCCCGTTCCCGAACCGAGCTCCCACATCCGCACGGAATCGGCGAGCCCGCGTTCGATCCACTCGCCGAGCCATTTCGCCGCGCGACGCTGCACCGCGGCGTTTTCGGCGTAAGTCGCCGCGCGCCGGTTGAAGTTCGGATGGCTCGCTCGTTCGTTCATCAAAAAAAATGCGGAGCGGCGATTTTCTTTTTTCGCGCCCGGGAACGCAAGCCTTTGAAACTTTGCGGAAAAGAATTTCCGGACGGCGCGCGGCTTCGGCGCTCGCCACGGCGGGGAAATTGGTGTTCATTTTCGCGCATGGCTTTTCAGACGAAGAGAAATCCGGACGGCTGCGCGTTCCCGCCGCCGGGCGCGCAGGCGCTCAACGCGCCGCTGATCGATCCCGCGGAACTGCCGACGTGGATCGTCGAGGAGGACGCGGATTTTCTCGCGTTCAACAAGCCGGGCTGGGTCGTCTGCCACCCCTCGAAGAACGGGCCGTGGTCGAGCCTCGTCGGCGCGGTGCGCGAATGGCGCGGCGGCGCGACGATGCACCTCGTTTCGCGCCTCGACCGCGAGACGAGCGGCGTCATCCTCGTCGCGCTCAACCGCGAGGCGGCGAGCAAGGCGCAGAAGGCGGTGGAGCGCCGCCAGGTGTCGAAGACGTATCTCGCGATTCTCGAGGGCGAGCTCGCGGAGCCGACGCACGTGGACGCGCCTCTGCGCCCCGACACGGCGAGCCCCGTGCTCGTGAAGCAGTGCGTCGGCGAAGGTCCGGACGCGCAGACCGCCGTCACGTTCTTCGAGCCGATTTTCCGCGGGAACGGCTGCACGTTCGCGCGCGTCGAGCTGCACACGGGGCGCAAGCACCAGATCCGCGCGCACGCGCGGCACATCGGGCACTGCGTCGTCGGCGACAAACTTTACGGGCGCGACGAGCGCCTGTATCTCGAATTCTGCGAAAACGGCATGACGCCGCGCCTCCAAAGGGAGCTCGAACTGCCGCGCCAGGCGCTCCACGCGGCGCGCCTCGTGTTCAGAAGCCCGGAATTTTCGCGGACCTTCTCCGCACCGCTCCCGCCGGACATGAGGAATTTCTGCCTCGAAAAGATCGGCGTCCCGGAAAACCTGCTGACCCTCGCCGACTGAAACCGCGCACACTTCCGAAAATCTTTAAACAGAGTCCGCACGGAGAAACGGCATGCTTCCACGTGCCGCGTCCCCGAAAGGGGAAAACTCTCTTGACTTAGAGTATGCTCGAAGTCGTATGCTTCCGGAGAATTTTCACGAAAACGCGAAAGGACAAAAGAAAAATGAAACGCAAGGAATTCATCATCAGGGCGGCGGCGGGAACGCTCGCGTGCCTGGTCGGCGGGAGCACGGCGCTCGCGGCGGCGGAAAAGCTCGTTCCCGCGGGCGAAGACGCGGGCGCGCCGAAACGCGCGCTCGTCGTGTTTTACTCGTGGAGCGGGAACACGAAGGCGCTCGCGGAAAAAATCCGCGCGGCGACGGGCGCGAAGATTTTCGAGCTCGTTCCCGAGAAGCCCTATCCGAAGGAATACCGCAGGTGCACGGAACAGGCGAAGAAGGAAATCGCCGAGAATTTCCGCCCCGCGCTCAAGGCGACGCCGGCGAATCTCGCGGAGTTCGACGTCGTGTTCGTCGGCTCGCCGAACTGGTGGGGAACGTTCGCTCCGCCGGTTTCGACGTTTCTGGACGCGCCCGAGCTCGCGGGCAAGACGGTCGTGCCGTTCTTCACGCACGGCGGCGGCGGGATGCAGCGCTGCGAAAGCGACATGCGCACGCGGCTCGAAGGGCGGGCTCGCGTGCTCAAGGCGCTGACGCTGAGCGGGAGCTCCGCGGACAGTCCGCGCGCGGACCGCGCCGTCGAGGAATGGCTGAAGGCGCTTCGCGCCATCTAAGGTTTAAAGTGTAAGGAAAAAGAAAATACACCTTGCACGTTACACGCTAAACGGCGCAGAGTACCCAAGAAATATTCTTACGGCTCGGCATCGATCTGCTCGCGGCGGCGCTGATTGCGGCGTCGTTCGCGTACGGCTTCACGGGCGCGACGGCGCATGAGTGGCTGGGGCTCGGCGCGTGCGCCGCGCTGCTCGCGCACAACGCGCTGAACCGGCGCCGCTGGGCGCATCCGTTCGCGGGAACGCGGAAGGCGAGCGCCGCGGGAATGCTCGCGCTGAACGTCGCGCTCGCCGCGAGCCTCGTCGCCGTCGCGGCGAGCGGGGCGATGCTTTCGGGGGAGATTTTTCCGTTCGTGCCGTCGGGCGAAGGGCTTTTCGCGCGGCGGCTTCATACGGCGGGCGCGACGTGGCTCTTCGTGCTCGGCGCGTTTCACGCGGGACTGCACGCGGCGTTTTTCGCGGGCGCGGCGAAAAAAATTCTTCGGCTTCGCCCGCGCCGCGTTTCCGGCGACGTTCCCGCCGGAGGTTTCCTGAAAACGGCGTTCCCGCGCGCGTGCATTTTCGCGCTCGCGGCAGCGGTCGCGGTCTTCGGCGCCTTCGCGTTTTTCCGCCGCTCGTTTCCGGAAAAACTCCTCGCGCGGGAATCCTTCGACGCTTTCGCGTTCGGCGACACGCTCCCGCGGTTCCTCGCGGACTACGCCGCCGTCGCCGCGCTCTTCTTCCTCCTCGCCGCACGTCTCTCCCGCAGACACTGATCCGCGGATGGCGCGCGCGAAAAAAACGTTCCCGCCGGGAGAGCCGGCGGGAACGTTCTTCTTTGCGCTTAAAACGTCGGATCGGGCGTCTTATTCGGCGGCGGCGGGAGCGGGAGCCGCTTCCGCGGGAGCTTCCTCGGCGGGCTTTTCGGCCTTCTTGGCGGGCGCCTTTTTGGGAGCCTTCTTGTGGCCTTCGTCGTCCGCGGCGATGAGCTCGATGAGCGCCATCGGAGTGGCGTCGCCGACGCGCGGAATCGCGAGCTTGTAGATGCGGGTGTAGCCGCCGTTGCGGTTCAGGAATTCCTGCGCGCGCTTGTTGAAGAGCACGGCGACGGGTTCTTCCTGGCGCACCTTCGCGAGCGCAAGACGGTAGTAGTGAAGCTTCTTCACCTTGTCGTCGGTTTGGGCAGCCTTCTTCGCAAGCGTGACAATCTTTTCCGCGAACGGGCGGAGAGCCTTTGCCTTGGCGAGCGTCGTTTGGATGCGGTTGTGGAGGAAAAGCGCTCCCGCCAGAGACGCCATGAGGGCCTGACGGTGTTCTTTTTTAACGCCGAGTTGATAACGGTGTTTGCAGTGACGCATGATGTTTTAAATTTCCGATTTTGTTGGTTGGTGGATTACTCTTCGCCTTCGTCGCCGTCCACGGTGGGGCCGACGTCTTCGGTCGCGTACTCTTCTCCGGCGTCTTCTTCATCGTCGTCGGAGATTTCGGGCAGAGCGCCGGAAGCGCGCATGTCCGCGAGCGCCTTATGATGCGCGGCGATGATGTCGCGGTCGATGAGGCGTTCGTCGAGCTTCATGCCGAGCGAAAGGCCGAGCTGTTCGAGCTTGGCTTTGATCTCGTTGAGCGACTTCTTGCCGAAGTTGCGGTATTTGAGCATTTCGGCTTCCGACTTGAGGGCGAGCTCGCCGACGGTCGTGATGTTCGCGTTGTTGAGGCAGTTAGCGGCACGGACCGAGAGTTCGATTTCGTTGACGCTCATGTTGAGAAGCTTGCGGAGGCGGTTCTGCTCTTCGCTGACTTCCTTGCCTTCGGTCGCGAACTCAATCTTCTCGTCGGAGACGGAGTCGAAGACGTCGAGGTGGTGGCGGAGAATCGCCGCCGCGTCCTTGAGGGCTTCGTCCGGGGTCGTGCGGCCGTCCGTCCAGATTTCGAGCACGAGCTTGTCGTAGTCGGTCATCTGACCGACGCGCGTGTTCTCGACGCTGTAGCGGACGAGGCGGACCGGGCTGAAGAGGGAGTCGATAGCGATGACGCCGATCGGCTGGTCCGGAGTCTTGTTGCCTTCCGCCGGACACCAGGAGCGGCCGACGCGGATGGTGAGCTCCATGCGCAGGCGGCGCTTCTTGTTGATCGTGCAGATGACCTGTTCCGGGTTCACGACTTCGAGGTCGGAAACGAGCTGAATGTCTTTCGCGGTGACGACGCCCTCGCGGTCAACGTCGATGAGAACGTTGAACACGTCGTTTTTGTGGGCGCGGATGATGACCTTCTTGAGATTGAGGACGACATCCGTGACGTCTTCGACGACGTCGTCGATGGACTGGAATTCATGATCCACGCCGTCGATTTTGACGGAGCAGATCGCGGCGCCTTCGATGGAGCTGAGGAGGACGCGGCGAAGAGCGTTGCCCATCGTCTGTCCGTAGCCGGTTTCGAACGGTTCCGCAATGAATTTCGCGTAAGTATCAGTCGATACCGTTTCATCTTTTTTGAGATGTTTCGGCAGTTCAAATTTCCCAAGACGTTTCGGCATATTCGGTATCTCCTAATTTTGACGGATTAACGGCTGTAGAATTCAACGATGAGCTGAACGTTGATGTCCTGCGCCATTTCTTCGCGGGTGGGCTTGCGGTCGACCGTGCCTTCGAGCGTGCCGGCCGTGAGGGTGAGCCACGCCGGAACCGGGCGCGTCTGGTTTTCTTCGACGCCGCGGGTCGCGAGCTGTTTGGAGGAAGTGCGGTTGCGGACTTCGATCTTGTCGCCGACGCTGCAGCAGAAGCTGGGGATGTCGACCTTGTGACCGTTGACGCAGATGTGGCCGTGGCCGACGAGCTGACGGGCGGCGCGGCGCGTGTTCGCGAAGCCCAGCAGGTAAACGACGCTGTCGAGGCGCATTTCGAGGAGCGTGAGGAAGTTTTCGCCGACGACGCCGCCCATGCGCTTCGCGCGGGCGTAGGTGAGGCGGAACTGCTTTTCGCCGAGGCCGTACATGAAGCGGAGCTTCTGCTTTTCGTTCAGGCCGACGGAGTATTCCGAAGCCTTGCGACGGAGCGTCGGGCCGTGAACTCCCGGAGGATACGGCTTGCGTTCCTCAGCCTTGCAGGTCGGAAGAATGTTCTGACCGAAGCGGCGATTTAACTTGCTGGTGGGTCCTGTGTATCGTGACATTTTAATCTATGGTTTGGCGGCTTAGTCTGCTGCCCGGGTTGCCATTGCCGGACAGGAAAAAAGATGCGGAAAAGCGGCCGACGGCGCCGAAACGAAGCGGCGGCCGACGACCGAAACGAAAACGCCGATCAGACGCGGCGGCGTTTGGGCGGACGGCATCCGTTGTGCGGAACCGGCGTCACGTCCGTGATGGAGAGCACGTTCAGCCCGAGCGACTGGAGCGCGCGGACGGCGGAATCGCGACCCATTCCCGGACCGCGGACCTTGACGATGACGTCCTTGAGGCCGTGGGACATGGCGACGCGGGCGGCGTCCTGGCAGACGACCTGCGCGGCGAACGCCGTGGATTTGCGGGAGCCGCGGAAGTTGCACTGTCCGGACGAGGAGCGGGAGATGACGTTCCCGTTCGTGTCGCAGAACGTGATCTTGGTGTTGTTGAAGGTCGCGAGAACGTTGCAGACGCCCGTCGTGATGTTCTTCGAGCCCTTGGCGCGGCGGA
Source organism: Candidatus Spyradosoma sp. (assembly GCA_051884495.1). Lineage (GTDB taxonomy): Bacteria > Verrucomicrobiota > Verrucomicrobiia > Opitutales > UBA953 > Spyradosoma. The sequence continues at coordinate 203,355 of JBJEVQ010000025.1, read as the reverse complement.
CCTTGATTTCCTCCAAGCCTTCGGCGAGGAGATCCTTCGCCGTGATTTCCTTCTTTTCAGGCTTTTCGGGCGCCGGAGCGGGAGCGGCTTCTTTCTTGATTTCTTCTTGACTCATTGAAAGGAACTTTCTCGTGGATTATTTGGAAACGACGCCGACCGTCTTGCGCGCGCCCTTGCGGGTGCGGGCGTTCGTCTTCGTGCGCTGGCCGCGGACGGGGAGACCGCGGAAGTGGCGCAGACCGCGATAGGATTTGATGGACTGCAAGCGCTTGACGTTCCCGCTGATTTCGCGGCGAAGGTCGCCTTCGCATTTGTAGCCTCGTTCAACAATATAGTTGACGATTTTGTTGAGCTGTTCTTCCGTGAGCTTGTCGGAGCGGAGCGCGGGATCAATGCCGAGCGCGTTCACGATTTCCGTGGCGCGGGTCGGCCCGATGCCGTAGATATAGCGCAACGCGAATTCGACGCGTTTGTTGTTCGGAATGTCTACACCAAGTAAGCGTGGCATGTTCTGTTATGTTTTATCGTTTGTTTGGAAAGTGAAAAGTTTGTAAGGATGTCAAAACTTCTCGCGGTTGAAAAGAAAAATTTTTTGAAAAAGCTCAGAGCTTCGTGAGAATCTCCGGCTCGTCTTCGGTGATGAGAATCGTGTGCTCGTAGTGGGCGGCGGGCTTGCCGTCGCGGGTGACCACCGTCCAGCCGTCCTCGGCGACGTCCACGTGGCGGGAACCCATGCAGATCATGGGCTCGATCGCGAGCGTCATGCCCGGGCGCAGCTTTTCGCCCTTGTGCGGCTTGCCGTAATTCGGAACCTGCGGCTCCTCGTGCATGGAACGCCCGACGCCGTGCCCCGTGTATTCGCGCACGATGCCGTAACCGTGCGGGCGGACGAACTGCTCGATCGCGTGGGAAATGTCGCCGACGCGGTTGCCGCGGCGCGCGGCGGCGATGCCGGCGTAGAGCGCGCCTTCGGTGACTTCGCAGAGTCTGCGGACCGGCTCCGCGACGGGTTCGACGAACACCGTGCGCGTGTTGTCGCCGACGAAGCCTTTGTAGCGCGTGACCACGTCGAGCGAAACGACGTCGCCGGGGCGGATCGTGCGCCGCATGGTGCCGATGCCGTGGATGACTTCCTCGTTGACGGAAACGCAGATGTAGCCCGGAAACGGCACGCCGCCGCAGGAATAGTTGTAGCTGGTGCTTTCGGCACCGAGCTCTTCCATCACCTTGTGGGCGAAGCGGTCGATTTCGTAGGTCGTCACTCCGGCTTCCACGAAACGGGCCGTGCGGTCCAGCACCTGCGCGGCGACTCTGCAGGCCTCGCGCATCGGACCGAGCTCTTCTCGGGAAAGCGGAACGATTTTCATCTTGGGAAAGAACGGAAAGGACGTCACTGCCCGACGGGAGCGGAGACGTAAGCCTGCCACGCGTTGACGCCGTAGGCGATCAGCCCGAGCACGAAGATGCCGATCAGCACGTAGGTGAGGCGTCCGATGCCCTTTTCCTCGCCGATTTCGGCGATGCGGCGGGAACGCGGCATCGCGGGAACGGAGACGCCGCCGATGCGGCTTTTCTTCAGGAAGCCTTCGTAATGGCGCTGCAGCAGAAGCGACTCGACCTGGCGCATCGTGTCGAGAACGACGCCGACGACGATCAGACCGCTCGTGCCGCCGATGACGCGGGCGAGGCGCGGGAACAGGTTGAGATTGTAGATGAAATAGTCCGGCAGAAGCGCGATGACGACGAGGAAGATGCCGCCGGCGAACGTGAGGCGGTTCATGACGAACTCGAGATACGCCGCCGTATGCTGCCCCGGACGGATGCCGGGAACGTAGCCGTTGTTCTTCTTCAGATCGTCCGCCACCTGAATCGGCTTGAACATCACCGAGACCCAGAAATAGCTGAACGTGAAGACGAACGCCGCCATCAGAAAATAATAGACGCCGTGTCCGGGAGCGACGTAGGAGCTCCACGGGAGCAGGAAGCTCAGCGCCGGCGTGGAAGTGCCGAGCCACGTGAGCGGCATCGCGAGGAAGGAGAGAATCGCGCCCGCGAAGATGACCGGCATGACGCCCGCGTAATTGACCTTCATCGGCAGATACTGCGTGTTGCCGCCGTACATCTTGCGGCCGACGACGCGCTTCGCGTACTGAACCGGAATTTTCCGGACCGCCTGCGTGATCATCACCAGCGCGGCGCAGCCGACGACGAAGAGCGCAATCATGCCGACGAGCTTGATCAGCGTGAACTCCGACGTTCCCGTGCCGTCCACCACCGTCTCGCCGAAGAGACCGGAGATGAAGGGCGAAACGGCCTGCGGCATGTCGGCGACGATGCCGAGCATGATGAGGATGGACGCGCCGTTGCCGATGCCGCGCTGCGTGATCTGCTCGCCGAGCCACGTCATGATGACCGCGCCCGCCGTGAGGATGATCGTCCCCATGCAGACGAAGAGCGTCTTGTCGCAGACGAGAATGCTGCCGTGGAACTCGTTCATCCCGAGCGCACGTCCGACCGTTTCCGGATTGGAGAGCATGTTCGTGATCATGAGCCCCTGGACGAAGGCGATCAGAATCGTCAGGTAGCGCGTGTACTGCGCGATTTTCTGCTGGCCGTTCTCCTCCTGGCGCAGACGCGCCAGGCCGGGAACGACGGCTCCCATCAACTGCATGATGATCGACGCGCTGATGTAGGGCATGATGCCGAGCGCGAAGATCGCGCCCTTGAGCATGGCCCCGCCGGTGAAGGCGTTGTAGAGACTGACGACGCCGCCGTTGCCGTTTCGGAGCAACTGGTCGACGAATCCGGTGAGCACCGTGAGATCAATTCCCGGCAACGGCAGATTGCCGCCGATGCGGGAAATGAAAATCAGTCCGAGCGTGACGATGATGCGGTTCCGCAGTTCGGGAACGCGCCAGCAGTTGATGAAGGCCGAGAACATTCGCGGGCTTTGGCTTTGAGTGCCGCCGAATTACTCGGCGGCTTCTTCGACCGTGCAGGAAAGCACTTCGACCTTGCCGCCGGCGGCTTCGATTTTCGCCTTGGCGGAGTCGGAGAACTTCTGAGCGGAAACCGTGACCGGCTTCGAGATTTCGCCCATGCCGAGCACCTTGATGAAGAGCTCGTTCGCGCGGACGAGACCGGCGCGGACCATCGCGTCGCGGTCGATCACTTCGCCGTCGAGCTTCGCGAGCTGGCCGACGTTGACGACCGCGAATTCGACGCGGTTGACATTGCGGAAGCCGCGGTGCGGAAGCTTGCGGTAGAGCGGCATCTGGCCGCCTTCGAAGCCCGGACGGACGCCGCCGCCGGAACGGGCCTTCATGCCCTTGTGTCCGCGGCCGGACGTCTTGCCGTGTCCGCTGCCGATGCCGCAGCCGAGACGTTTGTGACGGTGCGTCGAACCTTCGATTTTAGGAAGAGTGTGAAGTTTCATTTTCTATGAACCCTGCTGAATGTTGTTTCGCTTACGAACGGGCGATGCGGATCTGCTCGAGCGTGCGCAGTTTGCACAGACCGTCGAGCGTGGCCTTGACGAGAGCGCCCGGATTGTTGGAGCCGAGGGACTTCGAAAGCACGTCCTTCACGCCCGCGACTTCGAGCACCGCGCGGACGCCGCCGCCGGCGATGACGCCGGTACCGGGAGCCGCCGGACGCAGCAGCACTTCGCCGCCGTCGTGCGAACCGAGCACTTCGTGCGGAATCGTGTTGTTGCGGAGCTGGACGGGAACGAGATTCTTGTGCGCGCGTTCCGTGCCCTTGCGGATCGCGTCCGGAACTTCCTTCGCCTTGCCGTAGCCGATGCCCACGTTGCCCTTCCCGTCGCCGGAAACGACCAGCGCCGCGAAGCTGAAGCGACGGCCGCCCTTGACGACCTTCGCGCAACGATTGATGTGCACCACCTTGTCCATGTATTCGGACGCTTCCGTCTCTTGGCGCGGAGCGCGACGGTCGGAGCGGCGGCCGCCCTGGCGACCGTTCCCGCGACCGCGGGGAGCTTCCCGGACGGGAGCGGCGGCTTCCGTCGCCGGCGTTTCGACCGGAGCGGCAGCGTTTTCAGGAGCAGAAATTTCTTGCGACATGGTGTTTCCTTAGAATTGAAGTCCAGCTTCGCGGAGCGCTTCCGCGAACGCCTTGACGGTTCCGTGATAGCGGCGACCCGCGCGGTCGAAGACGATCGCGCCGATGCCCGCGGCCTTAGCCTTCTCGCCGAAGATCCTGCCGAATTCCTTCGCGCCGGCGACGTTCGGGAGAATCTTCTGCGCGCGAAGCTCCTTCTGCGTCGTCGAACCGCCGAGAAGCGTGCGCCCCTCGCCGTCGACGATGACCTGAGCGTGAATGTGAAGATTCGTGAATTTCACAACCAGGCGCGGACGTTCCGCCGTGCCCACCACCGTCTTGCGGATGCGATAGCGACGGCGTTGCAAAAGTTTGATTTTTCTGTCGTTCTTTTTCATTTTTCAGAAAACGTTAGGAATTATGCGGTCTTCTTGCCTTCCTTGCGGAGGACGAATTCGCCCACGATGCGGACGCCCTTGCCCTTGTACGGTTCAACCGGCTTGAACGCCTTGATGTCCGCGGCGACCTGCCCGACGAGACGCTTGTCCGGACCGGAAACGTCGATCTTGACGCCGTCCGTGATGACGATCTTGATGCCGGCGGGAACGTCGTAGACGATCGGGTGCGACTGACCGAGGGAAAGATCCAGCTTGCTTCCGCTGAGAGCGGCCTTGAAGCCGACGCCCTGGATTTCGAGCTGCTTCGAATAACCTTCGGTGACGCCCTTGACCATGTTGTTGATGATGGCGCGCGCGGTGCCGTGCATCGCTCCCGCGAAACGGGTTTCGTTCAGAGGCGCGACGTGGACGAGACCGCCGTCGACCTTGATTTCGACGCAGTCCGCGAAGTTCTGGGAAAGCTTGCCCTTCGGGCCTTCGACGCTGACGGTGTTGCCGTCGACGGCGACTTTGACTCCGGCGGGAATGTGAACGGCGATTTTACCGATTCGACTCATTGTAGTGTCTCCTTGTATTCAATGATTACCAGACCTGAGCGAGGATTTCGCCGCCGACCTTCTGCTGGCGCGCTTCCGCGTCGCTGAGAATGCCCTTGGAGGTCGTGAGGACGGAAATCCCCATGCCGCCGATGACTTTCGGGATGTCGCCGTAGCCGGTGTAGATGCGGCGACCCGGCTTGGAAATGCGGTTGATTTCCGTGATGACCGGCTTCTTGCCGTTGTACTTCAGCGTGATTTCGAGAACGGGAAGCTTGTTCTTCTCCGTCTTCGCGAAATCCGCGATGTAGCCCGATTCCTTGAGGATGCGGGCGACGCCTTCGCGGACCGAGGACCACTGGGCGGAAACGCTTTTCAGACCTGCGCGGCTTCCGTTACGGATGATCGTAAGAAAGTCGCCTAAGGTATCATGAGTAGCCATATTAAATTTTTCCTGTGTTTGCGGTTAATGGAATTACCAAGAAGCCTTCGTGATGCCCGGAATCTTTCCGTTCGAGGCGAGCTCGCGGAAGGTGATGCGGGAAAGGCCGAATTTTCCGATGTAGGCGCGCGGGCGACCCGTGATGCTGCAGCGGTTGCGGAGTCGGATTTTGCTCGAGTTGCGGGGAAGCTTGTCCAGCGCGACCTGCGCCTTGTAGAATTCCTCGTCGCTCGTTTCCGGATTCGCGATGATCGCTTTCAGCGACGCGCGCTTTTCCGCATATTTCGCGACGAGGCGCGCACGCTTCAGATTCTTTTCGATGGAAGATTTTTTTGCCATTGTTCAGAGTTCCCCGTTTTAGTTGTTGGCCGCGACCTGTCGGGCGGACTTGCGGAACGGCATGCCGAGAAGGCGGAGAAGCTCGCGCCCTTCATTGTCCGTCTTCGCCGTCGTGACGATCGAGATGTCCATGCCGATGTTCGCGCGCTGCGAACCGTCGCCCTGCGTTTCCGGGAAGATCGTGTGGTCGGCGATGCCGAGGGAGTAGTTCCCGCGGCCGTCGAAACGATTGGAGACGCCACGGAAGTCGCGGATCATCGGAAGCGCGATGTAGATGAGGCGCGCCAGGAATTCGTACATGGCGTCGCCGCGCAGCGTCACCATGCAGCCGAGCGGCATGCCTTCGCGGACGCGGAAGTTCGAAACGCTCTTGCGGGCGTGCGTCACGACGGGCTTCTGACCGGCGATCTTGGAGATTTCCTTGAGGATTTCCGCCTGCGCGTTCTTGTCCGTGTCGGACGAATACGCCGAGTTGATGACGACCTTCGTGATCGCGGGAACCTGATGCGGATTGTCGATCTTGAGCGTCTTCTTCAGCTCGGGAACGACTTGCTCCATGTAAATTTTCTTCAGAACAGGTGTATGCATTTTACGTGTCTTTCCTGATTATTTCTTTGCCGCGCGCTTCGCGTCGAACTTCGAGGCGAGCATCACGTTCGAGACGTGAATCGGAGCTTCCTGGTCGATGATCCCGCCTTCGACGCCGGCGGCTTCGTTCGCCTTCGTGTGGCGCTTCACGATGTTGACGCCCTCGACGAGCACCGAATCCTTGGACGGGAAGACCGCGAGGAGCTTGCCGCGCTTGCCTTTTTCGGAACCGGAAATCACGACGACCTCGTCGTCCTTCTTGAGAATTTGTTTTGCCATATCAGAGCACCTCCGGTGCGAGAGAAACGATTTTCATGAATTTCTGGCGGAGTTCGCGCGCGACGGGCCCGAAAATGCGGGTTCCGCGCGGATTGCCGTTGCCGTCGAGGATGACGACCGCGTTCGAGTCGAAGCGCAGGTAGCTGCCGTCCGCGCGACGAATCGGAGCCTTGGTGCGCACGACGACGGCCTTGACGACCTTGCCCTTCTTGACGGCGTCGGGAGCGCTGGGAATCGAATCCTTCACCGCGCAGACGATCACGTCTCCGACGGAGGCCGTGTCGGTGATCTGGCCGAGACGGCGGATCATTTCCACCTGGCGCGCGCCCGTGTTGTCGGCGACGTCCAAACGAGATTTGAGTTGTACCATTGTGACAGTCTCTCCTGTTTTCTGTTAGACGGCGGCTTCGCCGACGATTTTCGCGGCCTGAACGACGCCGACGACGCGGAAGCGTTTCAGCTTGCTGATCGGGCGCGTTTCCATGATTTCGACCTTGTCGCCGACGTTGCATTCATTCTTCTCGTCGTGAGCGTGAATGACGGTCTTGCGCTTGATTTCCTTGCCGAAAATCGGGTGCGGTTTTTTGTAGAAATACGTGACCTTTACGCTCTTATCGCCGGTTTTGCTGGTAACAACACCGATAAGAACTTTACGGGACGGACGTTTTTGTTCTTCAGACATGGTTAAACGATTTGATGATTAATTTTGCGCCGCCGACTTTTCGGCGAGAACGGTCTTGATGCGCGCGTTCTCGCGGCGAAGCGTGCGGATGCGGGCCGGATTCTGCACCTGACCGCTCTGCGAACGCAGGCGCAGGTTCAGGAGTTCCTCGCGGTTGTCGCGGAGCTTTTTCGAGAGCTCCTCGGCGGAGTTCTCGCGGATTTTCGCGGCGGCAGTTTGTTTGGTTTGTGCGCTCATTTTCGTGAAAGGGCGATAAAATAGTTTTCGGTCGCGGAATGCAATCTCAAATTAAAGAAACTGTTCCTGCTGTTCGCGGCTGATGAAGCGGCAGCGGATCGGGAGCTTCGTGTCCGCGAGGCGCATCGCTTCGCGCGCCGCCGAAAGCGGGACGCCGGAAACTTCGAAAAGCATCGTGCCCGGGCGGACGATCGCGGCCCAGTATTCGACGTTGCCCTTGCCGGAACCCATGCGGACTTCCGCCGGCTTCTTGGTGACGGGCTTGTGCGGGAACACGCGCATCCACATTTTCCCTTTGCGCTTGAGCGAGCGGGAGATCGCGACGCGGGCGGCTTCGAGCTGCGCCGCGGTCATGCGGCAGCGTTCCAGAGCCTGGATGCCGAACTCGCCGAACGCGAGGTCGTTGCAGGATTGCGCCGTGCCGTAGATGCGTCCTTTCTGGACTTTGCGGTATTTGACGCGGGACGGTTGAATGTTAGGCATTTGAATTATCCTTTCTCTGTCCGGATGGAATTAGATTTCGGGATCCTTCGTGCAGATCCAGCATTTGATGCCGAGCTTGCCGTAGACGGTGTGCGCTTCGGCGAACCCGTAGTCGATGTTCTCGCGCAGCGTGTGCAGCGGAACGCGGCCGACGCGCGCGGATTCGACGCGGGCGATTTCCGCGCCGCCGAGACGGCCGGCGATGCGCAGACGGATGCCGTCGGCGCCCATGCTCATCGTCGCCTGAATCGCCTTCTTCATGGCGCGGCGGAACGCGATGCGGCGTTCGAGCTGGAGCGCGATGTTTTCGGCGACGAGCTGCGCGACGAGGTCGGGCTTCTTGATTTCCTGAATGTCGAGGATGACGTCCTTGCCGGAAAGCTTGGCGAGTTCGTCACGGAGCTTTTCGAGCTCTCCGCCCTTGCGGCCGATGACGACGCCGGGCTTCGCCGTGAAGATCTTCACGCGGATGCGGGCGCCCGCGCGCTCGATCGAAATCGAGGGAACGCCGGCCTGGCGCAGCTTGTCGTGAAGGAACTGGCGAATCTCATAGTCGCTCTTGAGGTTCGCGGGGAACGTCTTCTTGTCTGCGAACCAGCGAGATTCCCAGTTGCGGCGCACCGCGAGACGAAAACCGATAGGATTTGTTTTTTGACCCATAGTCTGAAAGTGCGAGGATTATTTTTTGTCACCGACCACGATCGTGATGTGGCTGGTGGATTTGCGGATCGGATGCGCGCTTCCCTTCGCCGTGGGGCGGAAACGCTTCAGCATCGGCCCCTGCCCGACCGTGGCGGCAACGACGACCAGATCCTTGGCGGAGAGATTGTTGTTGTTTTCGGCGTTGGCGACGGCGCTGTTGAGGGTCTTCGCCAGAAGGCGAGCGGATTTGCGCGGAATGAAACGAAGAAGATCTGCCGCTTCGAGAACCGGGCGACCTTGAATTTGGCGTGCCACGTCACGCACCTTGGCGGGCGTCATGCGGGCGAACTTGGTGATGGCTTTAACTTCCATTGGAACTAAGTTAAAAAGTGATGGTTTTGATTTTGACCGGATCGCCGGCCCGAATCGTTTGATTGTTATTGAGCTGCGTGATCAGAGCGACGGCCCGATCCGCGTCCGCTTCGGCGACGATGAGCTCTCCGGCGGAAACGCCGTCGCGTTCGACGACGCAAAGCGTTCCCGCGCAGAAATCGTCCTTCATCCCCGAATCGAGCAGGACCAGATCCGCGCTCGTTCCCGCAGTCACCGCGCGGACGCAGGCGACGTTCCCCGAATGCGCTTCGTAGGAAAGCACCTTGCCGCAAAGCGTTCCCGCAAGCCCGAAAAGCATCGAGCCCGCGAGGACGGCGAAGACTGCGGAACGCGTTTTCACGGATTAGACGGCCTTCTTGGTGGGAGCCGTGTGAGCCTTGAACGTGCGCGTCGGCGCGAATTCGCCCAGCTTGTGACCAACCATGTTTTCGGTCACGTACACGGGAACGAAAACTTTCCCGTTGTGAACGTTGAGGTTGAGCCCGACGAAGTCCGGGGTCACCGTGGAACGGCGCGACCAGGTTTTGATCGGCTTGTGGTCTCCGGCTTTCTGCGCCGCCTGCACCTTCTCCATGAGAGAAGCTTCGACGTAAAAGCCCTTTTTGATTGAACGTGCCATTGTCTATTAGCCCTTCTTAACTTTGCGTCCGTTGCGGCGAACGATGATGTGAACGTTCGTGGACTTGGATTTGATGCGCGTCGGGAAGCCTTTCGCGAGCTGGCCCCACGGGGAGGACAGGTGCTGACGACCGCCGCCGCCCTTGGATTTGCCCTGACCGCCGCCGTTCGGGTGGTCGACCGGGTTCATCACCATACCGCGGACGCGCGGACGGCGTCCGAGCCAGCGGTTGCGACCGGCCTTGCCGAGCGTGCGGTTGTAGTGCTCGCCGTTGCCGACGTAGCCGATCGTCGCGCGGCAGTCCGCGTTCAGATAGCGCTGTTCGCCGGAAGGCATCTTGACGATCGCGAGATCGCCTTCGATGCCGAGGAGCTGAGCCGCGTTGCCGGCGGAACGCGCGATGCGCGCCTTCTGACCGGGTTCCATCTGAATCGCGTGGATGAACGTCGCGGGAGCGATGTAGCGGAGCTTCACCGTGCAGCCCGGATTGAATTCTTCGACCGGATTCATCGTGGAGACGACCGTGGCGCCGACCTTCAGACCTTCGGGAGCGAGAATGTAGGCTTTTTCGCCGTCCGTGTACTGAATGAGAGCGAGATTCGCGGAGCGGTTCGGATCGTATTCGATCGCGAGCACCGTCGCCGGGATCTCGACCTTGGCGCGACGGAAATCGACAAGACGGTAGAGGCGCTTGTGCCCTCCGCCGCGACGACGCGACGTGATGCGTCCGTTGTTGTTGCGGCCGCCCGTGCGGTTCTTGGATTCCACCAAGTCCTTTTCCGGACGCTTCTTCGCGAGCTCCTGCTTGTTGCGGACCAGGAAGCGCTGCGAAGGCGTAAGCGGACGATTAGATTTGAGTGCCATATGCTATGTTCCTCTGTCTTTTAAACGTTAAATGAGTTCGATCTTGTCGCCCTTCTTGAGGGTGACGATCGCTTTTTTGACGTCCGGAGCCTTGATGACGGCGCCGCGCTTCGTGCGCGACTGCTTCACCTTGCCCTTGGTGTTGACGACGTGAACGCGCTCGACGGTGACCTTGAAGGTGTCCGCGACCGCCTTGGCGATCTCGGGCTTATCCGCGTTCGGATAAACTTCAAAGACGTACTTGTTCGCTTCCGCGAGAGCCGCCGTCTTTTCCGAGACGAGCGGACGTTTGAGGACGCTGTATGCGGATTTCATGCTGATTGTCTCCTTATTTGGCGCGTTCGATGATCTTCTGGAGCCCCTGCTCGCTGACCAGAACCTGGTCGAAGGCGACGAGATCCAGCGCATTGAGCGTCGCGGCGTCCGTGACGGAAACGCGCTCGATGTTGCGGATGGAAAGAACCGTGTTGTCGTCCCAGGCCTCCGAAACGATGAGCATCTTGCCCTTCGGGAACACCTTGGCGAAAACGCCGTTCATGATTTTCGTCTTCGGTTGCGCGGCTTCGAAGCGCTCGATGACGCTGAGGCCGCCTTCGTTCGCCAGATCGACGAGAGCGCGCGCGAACGCGAGCTTCTTCATCTTGCCGTTGACGGACTTGGACCAGTCGCGCGGACGCGGACCGAAGACGACGCCGCCCTTGTAGAGCTGCGGAGCGCGCTTGTCGCCGTGACGGGCGCCGCCGGAACCCTTCTGCGGACCCTGCTTCTTGCCGGAGCCGGCGACTTCGCCGTAGTCCTTCGTTTTCGCGCTGCCCTGACGGAGATTCGCCTGATAGGCGACGATCGTCTGCTTCAGCGCGGCGACGCCCTTGCCCTCTTCGAGCTGCGGGAGCTCAAATTCCTTTTCCGTGCAGGAACTGCCGTCGACTGTGTAAACTTTGAGTTTCATCGTTCAGTTCTCCTTATTTGGCTTTCTTGGCTTCACGGACGTAAACGAGATCCCCGTTCGCGCCGGGAACGCTGCCCTTGATGAGAATAAGATTCTGGTCCTCGACGATCTTCACGACCGTGAGATTCTGCGTCGTGCGGCGGACCTGCCCCATGTGACCCGGCATGTCCTTGCCCTTGAACACATGACCCGGCGTCTGGCGCATCCCGATGGAGCCCGGACGACGGTGCATCATGTGCCCGTGGGAAGCCGGCTGCCCGGCCTGGTTGTGACGCTTGACGTTGCCCTGGAAACCGCGGCCTTTCGTGGTTCCGATCACGTCGACGATCTGACCTTCCTTGAAGGTGGTGACGGTCAGCACGTCGCCGACCTTGTATTCTGGAGCTTTGTCGTCAAAGCGGATCTCGCTCAGCACGGAGTGCGGATCGATTCCGGCCTTGGCGAAGTGCCCTTGCACGGGCTTCGTCAAACGCTCTTTTTTCTGGGCGCCGTAGGCAATTTGTACGGCATTGTATCCGTCAGACTCGGTGGTCTTGACCTGGACGACAGGGCACGGACCCGCCTGGACCACGGTCACGGGAACGAGATTCGCGTTCCCGTCGTAGATTTGGGTCATCCCAATTTTTTTGCCAATCAGTTGTAACTTCATTTTGTCTAAGAGGCAGGTGGAGGTTCAATTCCGTTTGCACAGACCTGCTTTAGGCTGCGAAATCTTCTATGTCGATTCTTTTACAGTCCTAAGGCTATCCGAAAAACGAAAATTTTTCAGTTGTTGTTGTTCGAAAGCGGGTTCAGACGTTGATCGAAATGTCCACGCCCGCGGGAAGATTCAGTTTCTTGAGTTCGTCGACCGTCTGCGCGGTCGGCCCGATGATGTCGATCAGGCGCTTGTGAGTGCGCTGTTCGAACTGATCCATCGACTTCTTGTCGACGTGCGGCGAACGGTTCACCGTCCAACGCTCGATGGAGGTCGGCAGCGGCACGGGACCGGAAACGCGGGCGCCGGTGCGCTTCGCGGTTTCCACGATCTCGCCGGCGGACTGATCGATCACTCGATAGTCGAATCCTTTAAGTTTGATGCGAATTTTTTGACGAGCCATAGCTGTAAAAATCTGAATTGTTTGCGGTTGTTTCCTTTTACGAACGGGCCGGAGCGCGGGAAGCCGTTTCGACGATCTCCTTGAGGACGTTCGCCGGAACCTGTTCGAAGTGGTCCGGCTCCATCGTGTAGGAGGCGCGGCCCTTCGAGAGCGAGCGCACGTCCGTCGCGTAGCCGAACATCGTCTGCAGCGGCACCATCGCGTCGATCGTGCAGACGCCGTTCTTCGTCTCCATGTTCTGAATCTGACCGCGGCGGCGGTTCAGGTCGCCCATGATGTCGCCCTGATATTCCTCGGGCGTGACGACTTCCACCTTCGTGATCGGTTCGAGCAGGATCGGAGACGCCTTCGCCATCGCGTCCTTGAGGGCGAAGATGCCCGCCATCTTGAACGCCATTTCGGAGGAGTCCACTTCGTGGAACGAACCGAAGACGATGCGCGCCTTAAAGTCGATGACCGGATAACCGGCGATCGTGCCGTTGTTCGCGGCTTCCTGAATGCCTTCGATCGTCGGCTTGATGTATTCCTTCGGGATGACGCCGCCGACGATTTCGTTGACGATTTCGATGCCCTTGCCCGGATTCGGCTCGATCTCGATTTCCGCGTGGCCGTACTGACCGCGGCCGCCGGACTGACGGACGAACTTGCCGACGCCGCGCGAGTTGCCCGTGATCGTTTCGCGGTAGGAAATCTGCGGACGGCCGGATTTCGCCTCGACCTTGAATTCGCGGCGGAGACGGTCGACGATGATGTCGAGGTGAAGCTCGCCCATGCCGGAAATGATCGTCTGCCCCGTTTCCTGATTGGAGGAGACGCGGAACGTCGGGTCTTCCTGCGCGAGGCGCTGCAGACCGATGGAAAGCTTTTCCTGGTCGGCCTTCGTGGCGGGTTCGATCGCCATGGAGATGACCGGTTCCGGGAACGACGGCGGTTCGAGAATGATGTCTTCTTCGCGCGTGCAGAGCGTGTCGCCGGTCACGATTTCCTTCGGACCGATGAGCGCGCAGATGTCTCCGGAGTACGCCGTGTCGATTTCTTCGCGGTCCATCGCCTTCATGATCATGAGGCGGGAGACGCGTTCCGTCTTGCGCGTGCGCGGATTGTAGAGCGCGTCGCCCTTCCTGAGCGTGCCGCGGTAAAGGCGGAAGAACACGAGCTGGCCGACGTACGGGTCGGACCAGAGCTTGAAGCACAGACCGACCGGCTTCGCGTTGTCGTCCGGCTCCACGCCGATCTCGGTCTCGCCGTCGTCCTTGAACGCCTTCATCGGCGGCAGGTCGAGCGGGGAGGGCAGGTAGTCGACGACCGCGTCGAGCACCATCTGAACGCCCTTGTTCTTGAACGAGGAACCCGGAATGACGCCGACGAAGTTCAGGGAAAGCGTCGCCTTGCGGATCGCCACGCGGAGCTCGTCCGCCGTGACTTCCTCGCCGCCGAGGTATTTTTCGGCGATCGTGTCGTCGAAGTCCGAAACGGCTTCGATCAGCTCTTCACGATATTTTTCGTAGTCGGCCTTGAGGTCGGCGGGAACGTCCGTCCTGGCGTATTTCATGCCCTTTGGGTCGCTTTCGTCGTAGACGTAGGCGCAGCCCTTGACGAGGTCCACGAGACCCGTGAACGTGTCGCCGCCGCCGATCGGAATGTAGAGCGGGTGCGCGTTCCCGCGGAGCTTTTCGCGGATGCCGTGAACCGCGTTGAAGAAGTCCGCGCCCGTGCGGTCCATCTTGTTGATGTACGCGATGCGGGGAACGCTGTATTTGTTCATCTGGCGCCACACCGTCTCCGACTGCGGCTGCACGCCCGCGACCGCGCAGAAGACCGCGACCGCGCCGTCGAGCACGCGGAGCGAACGCTCCACTTCCGCCGTGAAGTCCACGTGACCGGGCGTGTCGATGACGTTCAGACGATGCGGAATCTTCGCGAACGGACCGTCCGCGACCGTCCACCCGCAGGAAACCGCGGCGGACGTGATCGTGATGCCGCGCTCCTGTTCCTGCTCCATCCAGTCCGTCGTGGCGGCGCCTTCGTGGACTTCGCCCGTCTTGTGAATGACGCCCGCGTAAAAGAGGATGCGCTCGGAGGTCGTGGTCTTGCCCGCGTCGATGTGAGCGGCAATGCCGAAGTTACGTGTGTATTCCAACGGAGCCTTGCGCCCGGAGGAGTTTTTGCTGGAAAGTGCGGCGGCCATTGTAAAAGTATGCTCGACTTTTCGGTTTTAAAAATCAGTTGCCCCAGCGAAGGTGCGCGAACGCGCGGTTCGCCTGCGCCATCTTGTGCGTCTCTTCGCGTTTCTTGACGACCGAGCCCGTGTTGTTGTAGGCGTCGATGAATTCCGCGGCGAGCGATTCCATCATCGGCTGACCCTTGCGGCCCGCCGCGGCGCTCACGAGCCAGCGGAAAGCCATGCTCGTCTGGCGCTCGTGGGAGATTTCGACCGGGACCTGGTAGGTCGCGCCGCCCACGCGGCGGCTCTTCACTTCAAGCTTCGGACGGCAGTTTTCCAGCGCGCCGAGAAGGAGCTCCATCGGATCGCCCTTCTCGAGCTTCTCGCTGACGCGCTCGATCGCGCCGTAGACGATGCGCTGCGCGACCGTCTTCTTGCCGTTCTTCATGACGACGTTGATCAGCTGGCTCACCAGCGGGCTGTTGTAACGCGCATCGGGCTGATGCGTCTTCTTGTTTGCTTTGCGACGACGTGACATTGAATAAAGTCTCCTGTCTCTGAAATTATTTGCCGCCCTTCGGACGCTTCACGCCGTACTTCGAACGGCTGCGGCGGCGCTTTTCAACGCCCGCGCAGTCCAGCGGTCCGCGCACGATGTGGTAGCGCACGCCCGGCAAGTCCTTGACACGACCGCCGCGAATCAGCACCACGCTGTGTTCCTGCAGCTTGTGGCCTTCGTCCGGAATGTAGGAAATGACTTCCGTGCCCGAGGTGAGGCGCACCTTCGCGACCTTGCGCTGAGCCGAGTTCGGCTTCTTGGGCGTGCGCGTCATCACCTGAATGCAGACGCCGCGCTTGAACGGCGAGCAATTCAAGGCGGGCGATTTCGACTTGATGTTGGCTTTAGCCCGCGGTTTGCGGACGAGTTGATTGATTGTCGGCATATCCTGAACTTGAAATTGAATATAAAGGAACGACGAAAAAAAAGCATTCGGAGAACTTACGCAAGTTTTTTTTGAAATTTTTGAAAAATTTTCTTGCAAGCCGCGATTTTCCCGCGGGACGGCGCGCCCGAAATTTTCGCTTGAACGGCGCCCCGCCCTCCCGTAGCGTTCCCGCCATGAGCGAAAATTCCTCCGGACATGAAACCGCCGCTTTCTACTACTTCGCGACCGGCGACGGAATCAGGCGCGGTCCGTTCTCGAAGACGGAATTTTCCGAAAAGATCGCCTCCGGCGAAATCGGCGCGGAAACGCTCGTCTGGCGCGCGGGCGAAGACGACTGGGCGCGCTTCGGCGCCGTCCGCGGCGCGTGGTTCCCTGAATTCGCCGCGCCCGAGCGCGTCACGCCCGAAATATCCGTCGCCTCCGTCTTCGCCGACGCGTGGAGCGCCCTGTTCTTCCGCCGCAATTTCTGGCTGCTCCTCGCGGGAGGCGTTCTCTGGTGGCTCGTCGGCGTCGCGCTGGACGCGTTCACGGGCGCAGCTTCCACGTTCTTCAATCCGTTGCGGAAATGCTCGTCTTCCTCGTCGTCGTCCGTCGTTGGGACCGAGGCGAAGCGGCGACCTTCGCCGACATGTTCCCGTTGGAGCGCCTTTTCTTCCTCCCGTGGCTGCGCGCGGTCGCGGCGTCCGTGCTCTCCGCCGTTCCCGCTTTCCTGCTCTTCGTCCTCGCGCTCGCGAGCCTCACAGCGCCGCTGTTTCTTGCCTGCGCGCGCGACGAAGCCGTCCTCGAAAAACTCGAGAACGCGGTCGCGGCGCTCGCCGAGGCCGCGGACGAACTCGAGTCCGACGAAATCGCCGAGACCGCGGCGGAAATCGGCCTGGACGATTCGGAGGCGCTCCGCGACGCGTTCTCGGAAACTCAGTTTCTCGACCGGATTCTGACGGCGCGCGACGAAGCGGACCTGTCCTGCTACGCGGGAACGGCGGGCGCCGCCGCGCTCGCGTGTGCGCTCCTCTTTTTCTGCGCCGCGTGCTGGCTCCAAATCCGCCTCGGCTTCGCGCCTTACTTCGCGCTCGACGCGGAACGGACGAACCCGTTCGCCGCCCTCAAAAACGCCTGGCTCGTCACGCAGGGAAAATTTCTGCGCATTTTCTTCATCGCGGTCTGCCTCGTGCTGTTCGTGCTCGTCGGCGCGGTGATGACGCTCGGAATCGGTCTGCTCGTGCTGCTGCCGTTCGCCCATCTCGCGGGCGCGACGCTCTGCGTCAAGCTCATGAAGGCGCGCCCGGATCTCGCGCTCCCGCCCTCGCGTCTCTGAAACGCATGGGAACGGAGACGTCCGCGTCTCCGTCGCGAGAACGCGCAACGCCCTTTCGGAGAGAGGGCCGGGAAGCCGCTTCTCCGGAAAATCAGCGGCGACGGCGACGGCGGGAGGCGCAGAGCGCGAGCGCGAACGCGCCCGCGAGCAGACTGAACGCAGCCGGCTCGGGCATCGACGGAACCGGGTCCGAAATCGCCTCCGTCAGCAAACTGACGATGCGGAATCCGATATCCACCTGCGTTACATCCGGATTGCATTTGCTCAAATTGCACTCGGACGAGAGAGTGTACGTCTCTTCATCGAAAGAGCCCCCGCGAATACGGATCTCTTTCGTAGCGCCGTCCTGCAGACACCATTCCTCAACGTTCCCGCCTTGGTCGTACGTGCCGTAAGCCGTCGGCGCGTCATAGGAGCCCACGTCTTTGATTTCGTTGGAACCGTAGTCGTAATTCGCCGTCGAGTCCGAAAGCTCTTTGCTCTGCGTCGGATAATACCAATACTTGCCGTCATCCGTGATCGGGTCGTAATACGCCGCCTTGTACCATTCGTTTTCCGTCGGCAGACGATATTTCGCGTCCTCGGCGACGTTCATCAGCACGCTGACAGATGTGCCGTTCGTAAAATCATACGCGCCCGTGAGGAACGCGGAAGTCGAAGTCGCGCCGTTCCCGAGCCAGTTGCAGTACATCGCCGCCGCGTACGCGGAAACGTAGCTCACCGCCTTGTTTTCACAGCCGAATATCGCCGTATAAGCCCCGTTTTTAAGCTCAATTCCGGCGGCATTTTCGTAGAAGCCGCAGTAGAGCCAATACGTACCTACGGCCTCTCCTCCGACGGCGTTGAGAAATTTGGAGAACTGAGTGTTCGTCACTTCGTATTTGCCGATCGAGTATTCGTAAGCGACGGAGCCGAGCCCGACGGTTCCGCCCGTGTCCGCCGCGTTTCCGGCGTCGCCGACGACGACCATTTCGGTACCGTTCGCGCCTGTCCAGGAAGTCACCGCGAACGCGGGAACGCCCGCCGCCGCGCAGAAAAGAACAAGGGAAATTTTGAATTTCACCATGGAATGATTTTGCTGAATTTTCCCGAAGGCGCCGCGTCCGAAAACATGGCGTCTTCGAGTTCAGCCCATTTTGAAAATAGCGGCGTTTTTCAACGCCAAAGCCGAAAACGGACGTTCCGCTCGCCTTCCCGCCGACGCGCGTCCGCTCCGAAGAAGAAAACCGCCGCCGCTCTTCTTTAAGCTTTAAGCCTTAAGCTCTAATCTCTAATCTTCCCGCATCATGGCAACCGTTCGTCCCTTCGCCGCGCTGCGGCCCCCGAAAAACCTCGCGGAGAAAGTTTCTTCGCTTCCCTACGACGTGATGAACCACGACGAAGCCGCCGCGATGGCGCGCGGGAACGCGCAGTCGTTTCTCCACGTCTGTCGCGCGGACATCGACACTTCCGAGGCGCTCATCCACGCGCCCGAAACCTACGCCAAATCCCGCGAGAACCTCGAAAAATTCATCGCCTCGGGAACGCTCGTCCGCGACGAAAAGCCCTGCTTCTACATTTACCGCCAGATGCTCTGGGGACGCGTGCAGACGGGAATCGTCGGCTGCGCGAGCGTGGACGAATACCTCGACGGCACGATCAAGAAGCACGAGCTCACGCGCAAGGAAAAGGAGCTCGACCGCATCGAGCACTTCGACGCCTGCTCCGCGCAGACTGAACCCGTCTTCCTCGCCTACCGCAAGCACGAAGGCATCGCCGCCGTCGTGCGCGAGTGGATACGTTTTCACCGTCCCGACTACGATTTCCGCACGGACGATGGCGTTTCGCACATTCTCTGGAAAGTGGACGACGACGCCGCGATCGCCGCGATCCGCGACGGCTTCGCCGAAGTGCCCGCCCTCTACATCGCCGACGGGCACCACCGCACCGCCTCCTCCGCCGCCGTTTCCGCGCGCCGGCGCGCCGCGCATCCGGACTACGCGGGCACCGAGGAGTTCAACTTCCTCATGGCGGTGATTTTCTGCGACGAAGACCTTTTCATCATGGACTACAACCGCGTCGTGCGCGACCTGAACGGACTCGGCGAAGCGGAATTTCTCGCGAAGATCTCCGAAAAATTCGACGTCGCGCCCGCGGGAACGCCCGGCCCCTTCGCCCCGAGGCGCAAGCACGAGTTCGGCATGTTCCTCGGCGGCAGGTGGTACGCCGTCGCGGCGCGCGCGGGAACGTTCGACGAGGCGGATCCGATCGCCTCGCTCGACTGCGCGATTCTGCAGGCGAACCTGCTCGCGCCCGTCCTCGGCATTTCGGATCCGCGCACGGACGCGCGCATCGACTTCGTCGGCGGCATCCGCGGGCTCGGCGAGCTCGAACGCCGCTGCCGCGAAGCCGGAAACGCCGTCGCGTTCGCGCTCTTCCCCGTCACGATGGCGGATCTTTTCCGCGTCGCCGACGCCGGCGAAATCATGCCTCCGAAATCGACCTGGTTCGAGCCGAAGCTCCGAAGCGGCCTCTTCCTCCACGAAATCGAACGCTGAAGACGCGCGCGCGGAAGAAGAAGTCCGCGCGCGTTTTTTCACTTTTCAATTCGGCGGGAAGGTTTCATGCTCTGCTCACCATGCCAGACAATACGTTTCTCACGCCTCCGAAAGCCGGAATTCAGTTCGAGCGCGGCACGATCCGCCTCTCCACCAAATTCCCCGCGAACAACAGCTACGTCTGCAGCTACGAAGTCTTCGTCGAGGGCGAATTCTTCAAGCCCGAAAACGGCCGCTCCGCGATGATCAATTTCGTGCAGACGGGCGCGACGGTCGAAAAATCCTACTACGATTACGGCCGTTTCTGCTTCTTCCTGCCGAACTGCGTCCTGCCGATGTTCGAGGACATTCTCAACGGCCAGGGCGCGCGTCTCGCCGTGCATTTCGTCGTCGAAAACGGGCGCCCCGCGCGCGACCAGGCGGAGGCGCAGTTCAAGATCACGTTCAAGGTCTGACGCCATGACGCCCGAGAAAATTTCACTCGATGCGGACGGGACGCTGCGCGTTCCCGCCAATCCGATCATTCCGTTCATCCGCGGCGACGGGAGCGGATCCGACATCTGGGCCGCCGCCGTGCGCGTGCTCGACGCCGCCGTCGAAAAGGCCTACGCGGGCGCGCGGAAAATCGAATGGCGCGAAGTCTTCGCCGGCGAAAACGCGTTCAAGAACCTCGGCACCTGGCTGCCCGACGACACGCTCGCGGCGTTCCGCGAATACCTCGTCGGCATCAAGGGGCCGCTCACGACGCCCGTCGGCAAGGGCGTGCGCTCGCTCAACGTCACGCTGCGCCAGACGCTCGACCTCTTCGTCTGCCTGCGTCCGGTGAAGCATTTCCGCGGCATCGAGACGCCCGTGAAGGATCCGTCGAAGGTGGACATGGTCGTCTTCCGCGAAAACACGGAGGACATTTACGCGGGCATCGACTGGACGGCGGGCTCGCCCAAGGCGCTCCGCATGATCGAATTTCTCCGGACGGAATTTCCCGACGACTTCAAAAAAATCCGCTTCGGCGCGGAGACGCCCGACGAAATCGGCTTCGGCGTGAAGCCCGTCTCCAAGGCGGGAACGCAGCGGCTCGTGCGCGCCGCGCTCGAATACGCCGTCGCGCAGGGGCGCAAGTCCGTGACGCTCGTCCACAAGGGCAACATCATGAAGTTCACCGAAGGTGCGTTTCGCGACTGGGGCTACGCCGTCGCGCGCGAGGAGTTCGGCGCGGAGCCGATCGGAGACGGACCGTGGCTGCGCGTTCCCGAGGGACGCCCCGGCGCGGGGCTCGTGATCAAGGACTGCATCTGCGACGCATTCCTGCAGGAAATTCTGCTCCACCCGGCGGACTTCGACGTCGTCGCGACGCTGAATCTGAACGGCGACTACGTCTCCGACGCGCTCGCGGCGCAGGTCGGCGGCATCGGCATCGCTCCCGGCGGGAACATCAACACGAAGACGGGACACGCGATTTTCGAGGCGACGCACGGCACGGCGCCGAAGCTCGCCGGGCTCGACAAGGCGAATCCGTCCTCGCTGCTGCTTTCCGCGGAAATGATGTTCCGCCACCTCGGCTGGAACGAAGCGGCGGATCTCGTCGTGAAGGGCGTCTCGGGCGCGATTTCCGCGAAGACGGTGACGTTCGATCTCGCGGAAATGATTCCCGGCGCGACGTCGCTGAAATGCTCGGAGTTCGCGGACGCCGTCATCGCGCAGATCCGCGCCTGAAGCGCACGGGAAAGGCATCGCCATGAACGACAAAGTTTCCATCGGACTCGTCCAGCTCGCGGCGGCGGAAACGCCCGCGGAAAACCTCCGCAAGACGATTCCGCGCATCGAGGAGGCCGCCTCGCGCGGCGCCGGGATCGTCGGCCTGCAGGAGATGTTCACGACGAAGTATTTCTGCATCGACGAAAATCCCGACCGCTTTGACCTCGCCGAACCGATTCCCGCGGGAACGACCACGCGCGAGCTCTGCGCCGTCGCGAAGCGGCTCGGCGTCGTCATCGTCGCTCCGATGTTCGAGGCGCGCGGGAGCGAAGTCTATCACAACACGGCGGCGGTCATCGACGCGGACGGCACCTACCTCGGCAAATACCGCAAGATGCACATTCCGCAGGACCCGTGCTTCGAGGAAAAATTCTACTTCACGCCGGGCGATCTCGGCTTCCGCGCGTGGGAGACGGCGTTCGGCAGAATCGGCGTCTGCATCTGCTGGGACCAGTGGTATCCGGAGGCGGCGCGGCTGACCGCGCTCGCGGGCGCACAGATTCTTTTCTACCCGACGGCGATCGGCTGGCTGCCCGAGGAAAAGGCGGCGCTCGGCGAAGCGCAGCACTGCGCCTGGGAGACCGTGCAGCGCGGGCACGCCGTCGCGAACGGCTGCTACGTCGCGGCGACGAACCGCGTCGGCGTCGAAGGACGCACGGAATTCTGGGGACAGAGCTTCGTCGCGAATCCCTACGGCGAAATCGTCGCGCGCGCGTCCGCGGACAGGGAGGAAGTGCTCGTCGCGGAATGCGACCTCGCTCTGCAGCGGGAATTCCGCCGCATCTGGCCGTTCTTCCGCGACCGCCGCATCGACGCCTACGGCGAAATCACGAAACGCCTCCGCGACTGACGCGCCGACGCTTCTTCGGTGAAATTCGTGGACGAGGAAAATTTCATGCGGCGGGCGATCGCGCTCGCGGAAAAGGCGCGCGGGGACACGCACCCGAACCCGCTCGTCGGCGCGGTGCTCGTCGAGGACGGCGCGGTCGTCGCCGAGGGCTTTCACGCGCGCGCGGGAACGCCGCACGCCGAACGCGTCGCGCTGAACGCGCTCGGGCGCGCGCCGAAGCGCGGCGCGACGCTCTTCGTCACGCTCGAACCCTGCTCGACGCACGGCCGCACGGGCGCGTGCACGGACGCGATTCTCGCCGCCGGCGTGTCGCGCGTCGTCGTCGGCGCGACGGATCCGAACCCGGCGCACGCGGGCCGCGGGCTGGAGATTCTGCGCGCGCGCGGCGTCGAAGTCGCCTCCGGCGTGCTCGCGCGCGAGTGCGAAAATCTGAATCCGATTTTCAATTACAACATCGTCACGGGCGAGCCGCTGATCGCCGCGAAGTGCGCGCTCGCGCCCGACGGGAAAATGTTCTTCGAGCCGGGAAAACGCGCGGCGATCACGGACGCGGCGGCGCGAGAAAACGTGATGCGCGAACGCCGCTATTTTCCCGCGGTCGCGACGAGCTCCGGCACCGTGCTCTGCGACGACCCCGCGCTGACGGCGCGCGTTCCCGGCGAGTCTGTCTTCTGCCCGACGCGCTTCGTCTTCGACCGCCGCGGGCGCACGCTCGCGCGCGCGGACGTTCTCGCCGTCTTTTCCGACGCGTTCCGCGGGCGCACGATTTTCGTGACCGTGCCCGAGACTGAGGCCGCCGCGCGCGCAAAGCTCGCCCCGCGCGGCGTCGGCGTCTGGGCGCTCCCCGCGGAGACGGCGGCGTTCTGGCGCGCGTTCCGCGGGCGCTGCGCGGCGGCGGGAATCACGGGCGTTTACTGCGAATGCGGACCGACGTTTCTGCGCACGCTCTTCGAGGCGCGCCAGGCGGACCGGCTTTACGCCTACGTCGCGGGAACGCCGGAAAAATCTCCTGAAAAATTCTTCTCCGCCGCCGCGCGTCTCCTCCCCGAAGGTGAACGCGCGTTCCCGCGCGCGGACGGCGGGCGCGACGTCGAGATCTTCGGCGCCGTCCGCTACGATTCGTGACGCGCCATGGACGCGGAATCCCCCATCAGCGAATCGACGTTCGCGCTGCAGCACGGCGCGTTCCCGCGCGTGCCCGAGCTGCCGGCGCTGCTGCGCGCGGGCGACGTCGTCCGCGGACCGAAACGCGCCTACCGCATCCTCGGCGCGCCGCTGGAAATCGACGTGAACAACGCGGCGTGCCACCGGGCGCGCGCGGAAGATTCCGGCGAAATCGTCTTCTTCAAGGCGTACTTCAATCCCGCGCCCGGCGGCGAAAACGACTGGACGGAAGCCTACGTCGCGCACAGCGCCGCGCTCTACCGCCGCGTCGCCGAATCGCCCGCCGGCGAATGCTGCGTGCCGCTGCGCGACGTCTTCCTCGGCGTGCCGGATCGCTTTCCTGCGGCGCGTTTTCTTTACTCGGCGTTCCCGTTCGTCGGCGACGGGCGGACGCTGCGCGAGCTGCTCGCGGCGCCGCCGGGCTCACCAGAAGCGCCGACGCCGCGGGAACGGCTCGCGCTCGCGCGAAACTTCGTCCGCGGGCTGAGCCGCCTGCACGCGCTCGGCATCGTCCATTCCGATCTGAAGCCGGACAACGTCCAGATTTCCGCGGGCGCGTCGCCCGCGTCGCGCTTCGAAGCGAAGATCAACGACCTGGACTTCGCGTTTTTCGAGAACGAGGAGCCGCCGTGGCAGCACGAGCGCGGCCCCACGGGGACGCGCTGGTACTACGCTCCCGAATTCGTCGCCTACGCTTCGACGGACCGGCGCGGCGACGTCTTTTCGGCGACGCTGGTGCTGTGCGAGCTGCTCTGCGGCGCGCATCCCTGCCGCCTCGCCGCCGCGGAAAGAGGCGTTTCCTACGACGCCCTGCTCTGCGCGGGAACGCCGTGCTGCGCCGACGCGATTCCGCGCTTCGTCGCGCCGCCGGAAGACGCCGCACGGGCGGGCGCGCTCGCGGAGCTGCTCCGCCGCGGTCTCTCGACGGACGCGCGCCTCCGCCCCGCCGCCGCCGACTTCGCCGCCGTCCTGGACTGATTTTCACGCGGTTTTGTGCTCCTTCGCGGACAAATTCTTCTTTCCTCGCCCTCGCAATCGCGTTCACTTAAATCTGACCTAATCGCAGGCGCGCTCGCGGCAGGAGCGTTCTTCCTTTTCAAAGATCGGTTCGCGGAAGCGTTCGCCGTGAACATGCCCGTTGGAGTAGAAGCTGACGCCTCCGCGGACGCGCTCCCGCCTCCGGCGTTCCCGCAGACGAAAGATTTTTGTCGCGGGAAAGCGGAAAGGCGGATAATCTTTTTTCATTATTTGAAATTCGAATATCATGGCTAAAGAACCTTCCAAAAACTCCCCTGTCACCGACACGAAAAAGGCGCTCGAACTCGCGCTTTCCGCCATCAACAAAACCTACGGCGAAGGCACGCTCATGCGCATGGGCGACGCCACCAAGATGGACGTGACGACAATCTCCACCGGCTCCGTCGCGATTGACCTCGCGCTCGGCGTCGGCGGACTGCCGCGCGGGCGCATCGTCGAAATTTACGGGCCGGAATCCTCCGGCAAGACCACGCTCTGCCTCAGCGTCATCGCGCAGGCGCAGCGCGAGGGCGGCACGGCGGCGATCATCGACGTCGAGCACGCGCTCGATCCGCGCTACGCGAAGGTCGTCGGCGTGGATCTTGAAAATCTGCTCGTCTCGCAGCCGGAAAGCGGCGAGGACGCGCTGAACATCGTCGAGACGCTCGTGCGCTCGGGCGCGGTGGACGTCGTGGTGTTGGACTCGGTCGCGGCGCTCGTCTCCAAGCAGGAGCTCGACGGCCAGATGGGCGACACGACGGTCGGCCTGCAGGCGCGCATGATGTCGCAGGCGATGCGCCGGCTCACGGCGGCGATCGCGAAGTCGAACTGCCTCTGCATCTTCACGAATCAGATCCGCGAAAAGATCGGCGTGATGTTCGGTTCGCCGGAGACGACGCCGGGCGGCCGCGCGCTGAAGTTCTTCGCGTCAGTGCGCATGGACATCCGCCGCATCGGGCAGATCAAGGAGCCTTCGGGCAAGGTCATCGGCAACCGTACGAAGATCAAGGTCGTGAAGAACAAGGTCGCCTCGCCGTTCACGGAGTGCGAATTCGACATCATGTACAACGAGGGCATTTCGCGCACGGGCTCGGTGATCGACCTCGGCGTCGAGCACAAGATTCTCGAAAAGAAGGGCGCGTGGATCTCCTACGACGGCAATCTGATCGGCCAGGGACGCGAAGCCGCGAAGGATTACCTGAAGAAGAATCCGGCGGTTCTGGACGAAATCCAGGGCAAGATCATGGAAAAGGTCCACCCGACCGTCGGCGAGACCCTCGGCGCGACCGAAGAGGAAAAAGCCGCCGAGTCCGTCGCCTGATTCCGCTTCCGAAAAAGCGTTCCCGCGAAACACGGAAATTTCCCGCGGGAACGCTTTGATTTTACCAAAACCTCTCTCAGAAAAATTTCCCGCCATGTCCTCGAAACAGATCATCTCCGTTTTTTCGGCGTTCCTGCTGTGCACGGCGACGCTTTTCGCCGGTCCTCCGAAAAACGTCTTCGGAACGGCGGAGAAAAAGACTTCCGGCGACCTTGAAATCGAGCTCGCCGGGAACGCCTATATCGTCAAGGGCAAGGACGGCGCGCACATCGACAAGACCGACGGGCTCGTGAAATGGACGGGCGCAGACGCGATGCCGATGGTCTTCTTCCGCACGGAGGATCCGCAGAAGAACGTCGAGCTCAAGATCCGCGCGCGCGGGCGCTCGACGATTCTCGTGAACGTGAACGGCGACAAGAAGCAGACGTTCACGGTGAAGCTGAACTCGGACGATTTCAAGGAATACGCGGTCGGCAAGGTGTCGTTCCCGAAGCCGGGCTATCAGAACATCCGCTTCAAGGGGAAAAACAAATCCGGCGACACGTTCGGCGACGTCTCCGCCGTGCTGCTCAAGAGCGTCGCCGGGCACACGAATTTCGTCCGCGACTTCGATCCGTATTGGGGGCGCCGCGGCCCGAGCGTGCACATGAACTACCACCTGCCCAAGGAAAAGAACATCGAGTATTTTTACAACGAAGTCGTCGTGCCGAAAGGCATGGACAAGATCGGCACCTACTACATGGTGAGCGGCTTCGCCGAAGGCTATTTCGGGATTCAGGTCAATTCGCCGACGGAGCGCCGCGTGCTGTTTTCGGTCTGGAGTCCGTTCGACACGCAGGATCCGAAGGAAATCCCCGAACACCTGCGCATCGTCATGACCCGCCAGGGCAAGGACGTGAAGATCGGCGAATTCGGCAACGAAGGCTCGGGCGGTCAGAGCTTCCTGCGCTACCCGTGGAAGGCGGAAGAAACTTACGCCTGCCTGACGCGCGTACGCCCCGACGGGAACGGCAACACGGAATACACCGCTTATTTCCACGTGCCGAAAGAACGCAAATGGTTCCTCATCGCCTCGTTCCGCCGCCCCTCGACCTCCACCTGGTACAGAAATCCCTATTCGTTCCTAGAAAACTTCCAGCCGGAAACAGGCTACCAGGTCAGAGAAGTCTTTTTCACGAATCAGTGGGCGTGGGACAAAAACGGAAAAGCGTACGAAATCACCGAAGCGAATTTTTCCGTGGACGACACCGGAAACGCGGGCGTGCGGCTCGACTACACGGGCGGGCTTTCCGAAGACAAAAAATTCTTCTTCCTCAAAAACTGCGGCTTCATCAACGAGCTGACGGAATCGGGAACGCCCTTCGAGCGCAAGTCCTCGGGCGCGAAAGCTCCGATGATCAATTTCAAAGCGCTCGACGCGCTGTAAGAAACAAAAGGGACGCGGCGTCCGAAAATCCGCGGGCGGAAACGTTTTTTAACACAGAGCCCACAAAGACACACTGAGAAATTTTCGCGGAAGAGACTTGGCTCCACGCTTCGCTTACGAATCGTTTGGCAGAAATTCGTCCGCGCAAATTTTCTCTCCCGCAAAGGCGCAAAGATTTTTGAGCGGAAGTCTCAGAACATCAGAAAGGGCGACAGGCAAGAGAGGCTGCCGCCCTTTTTTGAGGAAATCTACGGGAGAGGGTTTTCGCGAGGCGGGTCAGGGCGCGGTTTCGGGGTTCATCATGCGGATGAGGCGTTCGTTGAATTCCTCCGCGGGATCGTGCCCCATCTGGCGGAGCGAGTGCACCATGACCGCGACCTCGACGAGGCGCGCCATGTCGCGCCCCGGACGCACGGCGAGCTGGATGTGCGGCACCTTGCGCCCGAGAATCTCGAGCTCGCGGGATTCGAGCCCGGTGCGGTCCTCCTCGATGCCTTCGCGCCACGGCACGAAGGAGATGATGAGGTCGATCGTCTTTTCGCGGCGCACGGAGCGGATGCCGAACATGCTCGCGACGTTGATGATGCCGATGCCGCGGCATTCCATGAATCCGCGCGAGACGTCCTTGCCCGAGCCGAGCAGCGAGCTGTCGCCGACGAGGCGCACGATCACGTAGTCGTCCGCGACGAGCGAATAGCCGCGTTCGATCAGCGCGAGCGCGCATTCGCTCTTGCCGACGCCGCTTTCGCCGCGCAGCAGCACGCCGACGCCGCGCACGTCGATGAGCGTGCCGTGCATGTTGCCGTGAAGCGCGAACTTCTGGTCTAGCAGCATCGTCGCCTCCGCCGTGAAGTCCTTGGATTTCAGGCGGGAACGCAGAATCGGCACGCCGTAGGCGTCCGCGAGCGCGACCATCGACGGCGTCGGGTGCTGCCCGCGCGAGACGACGATGCCGGGAATGCGCTTGCGGAAGATTTCCTCGAGAATGACGCGCTGCGTCTCCGGCCTCAAGTCGGCGAGGTAGGAGATTTCGCCCGCGCCGAAGAGCTGCAGACGGCTGCTCCCGAAATGCTTGAAGTAGCCGGTGAGCGCGAGCGCGGGGCGGTTCAGCGATTTTTCGCCGATGACGTTCCCGAGCCCGGTCTCGCCCGCGACGATTTCGATTTCGAGACGGTCCCGCGCGGATTCGTAGAAATCGCGCACGGTGACCTTCGACTGCGGGTGCGGGCGGCAGAGCTCCGCGCCCGTCGAAGAAGGCAGCGGCGCGCGCGCGGGAAAGCCCGCGCCCGCCGCGGAGGCGTCATCGCCGAGATCCGGCATCGCGCGTCACTCCTTCCCGTGCACGGGAACGCCCTTCGTCAGGTACGACGCGGGCACGGCGTACTGCGCCTGCAGTTTCTTCATTTCGTCCTTGAGCAGGGCGGTGACGTCTTCCGTGCCGGGTTCGCCGTAGACGTTGCGGATTTCCGTCGGGTCGGCGTTGAGGTTGTAGAGCTCCCACACGTCGTCCTTGTAGAAGTGAATGAGCTTCCAGTCCTCCGCGCCGTCGTGCGAGCGGAAGTTCACGGCGCAGTGGCGACGCACGCTGTGTTCCGCCGGGAATTCGTAGTACTGATAGTAAAGCGAATTGCGCCAGTCGGGGTGCATCTTGCCGTCGAGAAGCTTCTTGAACGAAACGCCCTGCATCTCCGCCGGCGCGGGAATGCCGCACGCGTCGAGGAACGTCGGCGCGAAGTCGATGTTCTGCGTGAGCTGCTCGATCTTCGCGCCCGCCTTGATGCCCGGCCCGCACATCATGAGCGGCATGCGGAACGATTCCTCGTAGGCGAAGCGCTTGTCGAACCAGCCGTGCTCGCCGAGGTAGAAGCCCTGGTCGGCGGCGTAGCAGACGATCGTGTTCTTGTCCAGGCCGGACTTTTTCAGATAGTCGAGGATTTCGCCGACGCCGTCGTCCACGCCGCGGATCGTCGCGAGGTAATCCTGCAGGTAGCGCTGATACGCCCAGCTCTGGAACTTGCGGAGCTTGTCGGCGTTTTTCGCGAGGAGCTCGGGCGCGGCGGCGATGCGCTTTTCGAGCGCGGCCTTGTCGGCGAGCGCGGCGGCGCGGTCCTTGTCCGTCTTCGCGGCGGCGACGCGCGCGTCCGCGGCGGCGAGCCGGTCTTCGCGGTTCACGTAGTCGTCGTGGTGACGCTTGAAGTTCGCGAGCTCCGCCTCGGTCATGAGGTTCTGGTCGAAGAATTCTTCGTTCTTCTTCACGTACGCCTGGATGAATTTGTCGTACTGCGCGTCGGACATGTGCGGCGGGAACATCCAGCGCGGGAGCGAATGCTGCTCGCGCGAGGGGAACAGCTTCAGGTCCGCGGCCCAGCGGAACGTCCACAGAATCGACATGTCCTGCTTGAGCGCGGCGTCGCGCCCGGCGTAGTCGTCGAAGAAGGTCGGCGGCTCGGGGAACTTCACGCCGTCGAAGAGATTGTAGTTCTTTTCCTTGGGAATCCAGTTGCGGTGCGGCGCCTTGTAGTGGACCATGAAGAAGAACGGCTTGGACTTGTCGCGGCCGTTTTCCATCCACTCGATCGCCTTGTTCGTGACGATTTCGGTCGAATAGCCTTCGGGGATCTGGTGATACTGCGCGCCCGGGAGACGTCCCTCGGCGGTGCCGCAGAACATGTCGGGATTGATGTACTGACCCTGTCCCTGGAAGACCTGCCAGTAGTCGAAGCCCGTCGGATCCGCGGGAATGTGCCACTTGCCGACGATCGCCGTGTTGTAGCCGTTCGCGCGGAAGACCTTGGCGACGTTGTTCTGGCGGTTGTCGAAGGTGCCCCACTCGTTGCTCATGTAGCCGTTGGCGTGCGAGTGCTTGCCGGTGATGATGCACGCGCGCGACGGTCCGGAAATCGAATTCGCGCAGTAGTTGCGCATGAACAACGCGCCGTCGCGGGCGATGCGGTCGATGTTCGGCGTGGGCGCGAGCTTCGAGATCGGATGACCGTAGGCGGAAATCGCCTGCACGGCGTGGTCGTCGCTCATGATGTAGACGATGTTCGGGCGCGCGGGCGCGGCGGCTTCATCGGCGCGCGCGGCGGGAACGGTGAAGGCGGAGAGCGCAATCGCGCCCATCAGAGGGTAAAACGAGGTCTTCATGGTGACGCGCACTTTACAGCTCTTCCCGCCGCGCCGCGAGCAAAAAGCGCGCCGCCCGCGCGCGGCGAAAATGATTCTCGCGTTCCCGCCGCGAAACGTTTTTCATTTCGGGTTCAAATGAGCATCACGAATTCTTCCGTTTACTCGGGCGCCTGGACTGCGCTCGTCACGCCGATGAAGAACGGCGAAGTCGATTATTCCGACCTGAAAAAACTCGTCGAACACCAGGTCGCCGGCGGCATCGACGGCGTCCTTTCCGTCGGCACTTCGGGCGAATCGCCCACGCTGACGCACGCGGAGCACCTCGAAGTCATCGCCAGAACGGTCGAGTTCGCCGCGGGGCGCGTTCCCGTGCTCGCGGGAACGGGCGCGAACTCCACGCACGAGGCGGTCGAGCTCACGCGCGAGGCGGAAAAGCTCGGCGCGCAGGCGTTCCTGCACGTCGCGCCGTATTACAACAAGCCGAACCAGGAGGGCGTCTATCGCCACTTCGCGGAAATCGCCTCGGCGACGGACAAGCCGATCATGCTCTATTCCATTCCCGGGCGCTGCGGCATCGAAATCGCCGTCGAGACGGTCGTGCGTCTGCGCAAGGCGTTCCCGAACGTCATCGGCGTGAAGGAGGCCGGCGGTTCGTGCGACAAGGTCTCGCGCCTCGTGCGCGCGCTCGATCCGGATTTCATCGTGATGAGCGGCGACGATTCGCTGACGCTCCCGTTCATTTCTCTCGGCGCGAAGGGCGTGATTTCCGTCGCGTCGAACTGGCTGCCGCGGCAGGTCACGGAAATGGTCGCGAAAATGCGCGCCGGCGACCTCGCGGGCGCTCGCGCGCTCCACAACGCGATGGCGGATCTCTTCAAAAAATTCTTCATCGAGCCGAATCCCGTTCCCGCGAAGTTCGCGCTCGCGCGCGCGGGCGTCATCGGTTCGCCGGAAGTGCGCCTGCCGCTCGTCGAAATGTCCGCGGAAAATCAGGCGGTCGTCGCCGCCGCGATGGACGCCTTCGAAAATCCGTAAGCGCCGCGGCTTTGTCGCCCGTCACTTTTCCGCCGCCTGGGAATTCCGAAAAATTCCTTCGGCGGCGAATTTTTCCAGCAGCGCGTCGGCCCAGATTTTGTGCCCTTGCGCGTTCGGATGAAGTCCGTCCGGAAGAAGCGCGAAATCGACTTTTCCGTCTTCGCCGACGAATTTCGGATTGATGTTCAGGACGGAGATTTTTTCGTCGCCGCGAGCCGCGACCCAGGCGGCGACGGCCGCGTTCTGCGCCGCGATCTTCTTTTCGAAGCGTTCTCCCGCGCGCGGGAACGTCGCGATCACGACGACGTGCGCGTCCGGACGCGCCGCGCGGAGCAGCTCGATGATCTTGATTTCGCCGGCGGCGACGTCCTCCGGCGCCTCGTCGCGATGCCCGAAATTGTTCGTTCCGATGAGGAGCACGAACGCGCGCGGGCGGATGTTCGGCGGAAGATTTTCGCCGTAGGTCAGACGGAAGAGAACGTTTTCCGTGCGGTCGCCGGAGTAGCCGAGATTGAGCGGGCTGAAACGCGCGAAGCTCGCGTCCCAGGCGGCTTTTCCGGGACCGCGCCAGTTGTCCGTGATGGAGTCGCCGATGAAGACGAGGCGGCAGTCCTTGAGGTTTTTCGCCGTTTCCGCGAAAGTTTTCGTGCGGGCGAGCCAGGCGCGGTCCGCCTTGCCTCCCGCGTGGCGCGGGCACGGGTAAGTCGCTTCGCGATACGGCTCGGCGGGAACGGGTTCGCACGGCTCGACGGCCTGGGCGAAAAGCGGAAGCGCGGCGAACGCCGCGAGCGCGGAAATTTTCAGAACGAGATTTTTTGCGGGAATCTTCATGCCGGAGACTTTAAGCGTTCCCGCGCTCCCGCGCGATTTTTTCCTCGTTCCCGCGGGCATTCCCGAACGTCGCCGGCGTGACGGACGCTGCCGAAACTCCGTGAGCGCCAGGGCGGCGCTTACGGCCGCGCGGGCTTCTTCACGAGGACGAGGCGGCTGTTCGCCGGGGCGAAGAACGCCTCGACCAGCTCGCGAAAAAGCGGGTATTCTTCCGGCTCCACGCGCGTCTTTCTCAGCAGAATCCGTCCGGAAAAAACGAGCTCGTCGCCGTCGCGCTCCCGCGAGAAGACGACTTCGCCGACGGCGTTCGACTGCGAGGTAATGACGGCCTCGCCCGGCGTTCCCTCCGCCTCCCAGCCGTCCGCGAGGCGGATTTTCATGAACGCGGATTCCTCGATCGTCCGCGCGCGCGTCGGCAGTTCGAGCGCCGAGACGCGTTTTTCCGCGAGCAGCGACGGGAGAATCGCGGCGAGACCTTTCGGCGAATGCGGGAGCTTGAGCACGAGCACGCCGTCCGTCGGCTTCAGCGCGCGCGTTCCCGAAAATTCGACGGAGTTCGCGCCGCGCACGGCGCGTTTCGCTTCGAGATCTTCCGGCGCGGCGTCGCCGAGAAATTCCTTCGCGAGCGCAGCGGCGTCCTTCGCGACGGGCGCGTCCGAAAAGCTGAAACTCCCGCGCACGTCCGCGGATTCGTCGGAAAGGTCGAGCTCTTCGCTGACGCTCAGGTGCCCGAAAAGGCTCTTCCCCGAAACGTCCACGGGAAACGCTCCCGCGGCGGTCTCGACGAAATACGCGCCGTCGCGCTCGTCGCGGGAAACCGAAACGTCGTTTTCGCCGACGGCGACGAACATCGCCCGCAGCGCGCGCGCCTTTTCCGCGGGAACGCCGTAGGCGGAACGCAGCACCGCGTCCGGATCGCGCAGATCGGCTTCGCGGAGCAGCTCTTCGGGAATCTTCGCCGTCGCGACGCTTTCGCGGACGAATTCCGCGAGCGCGGCGAGCTTTTCCCGGCGCGTCATCGAATCGTTCACGAGCGAGGCGACGAGCCCCGCGCCGTATTCGCCGAGCGGCGGAACGTCGTCCGTCGCGCAGAAATCGGGCGCCGCCGAGCGCGGCATTCCGGGATAGATCACGGGCACGTTTCCGCGCACGTCGGCGAAGGGCTCGCGCGGGCGCGCGGGAACGTCGAAATGCTCCGTCTGCGCGCCGTTGAAGTTCAGCACGAGCCGCGCGCACGGGAACGGCATGTCCGCGCGCTCGTCGAAGAGCGATTCCGACGCGGACTTCGTGAAGACGGAATAATCGAGGAAGATCGTCGCGCCGGGCTCGAGCGCCGTGTGCGTGACGACGAGCTCGCGCAGGAAGTCGAACGCGGGCGCGTCTTCGGCGCAGCGCGGAAGCACGGTGCTGAAGGCGTTTTCGGGAACGTCCGTGCGCGTCGCGCCGTCGGGCGAAAGCGTGTAGGCGGCGTTGATCTTCACGCGCTGAAAGTGCGGATTGTAGACGATGAAGGTTTCGCCGCAGAACTGATTGACCGCGGCGAGCGTGTTCACGCGCAGCGCCGTCCGGCTGCGGAATTCGCAGACGTCGTCCGCGTCGAAGGCGTAGTATTTTTCGACGCTCTCGTAAAAGGCCTCGGGCCCGGATGCGGGAAAGTTCACGAGCGCCTTCGCGGCGGGGGCCTCTTCGCGGACGGTTTCGGGCGCGGCGGCGGGAGCGCCCGCGCCGTCTTCGGCGAAGGCGGGAAGCGGGCAGAGCGCGAGCGCCGCGAAAATCGCGATTCCTTTTTTCATCGTCTTCATGGAGGGAAATTCGTTGTTCGTCATCGTTTCTTCAGTACGACCGGCGTTTCGGCGAACGCCTTGCCGGCGCGCAGCGCGTCGCGCACGGCGGGCCAGTCTTCGGGTTCGTAAACGCGTTTGTTCATCGTCAGCTTCTGCGTGTATTCCAGCGCCTCGCCCTGCACGGAAAGCGTTCCCGCGAAGGACGCCGCCGCGCCGTCGGTCTTCTTTTCGACGCGGCGCGGCTCGGCGCCGAAAGGCAGCGCCACGCGCTCGGAAAACTCCGCCGTGCGCGAGCACGAATCGCGGAAGGCGAAACGGCGCGTCTCCGGAGACGTATCCATCCTTTCATGACGCCGCCCGCGCGGGAAGACGTTTCTGAAGACGACGGGCTCATAGACGAGCGAGCCGTCCGGCGCGACGGCCGCGTAGCCCGGCGCGCGAAAACGAGCCTTCAGCCGCAGCGGCATCGCCAGGTAGTCGCGCCAGTCGTTGCCGAGCTCGATTCCGAGAATCTCGACGTTCGGCGCGATCGCGCGCAGCTCGCGCCCGATCATCTCCGCCCAGTCCTCGACGTGCCCTTCGATGAAGGGGCGGCGGAGACGCGCGTCCGTCTGCCCTTCCGCCTCCAGCGCGTATTCGCCCTCGAGCGTGCCGTCCGCGGCGAGCGTTCCCGTCACCGACACGCGCAGATAATGGTTTTCCGCGGGAGCGACGGGCGTCTCGCGCAGCTCCGAGCCTTCGGGCACGCCGGGCAGATAGTGCTGCTGCGATTCGGCGGACGACCACAGCTCGCGCTCGAAGGGCGCCCACGTCGGGTCGAGCGGCGTCCATTCGCCGTCGAGCTTCACGAGCGCGACGCAGTGGTTGAAATGGTCCGCGGGAACGTCGTCGATGCGCGAGTCCGCCATCGTCATCGCCGCGCACGCCTCGAAGCCCGCCATGCGCAGCATCGCGACGAGCAGCGACGCCTTGTCCTTGCAGACGCCGCAGAGGTCCGTGAAATTCATGTCCGTCGGGTGCAGCGTGTAGCCCTCGCCCTTTCCCATCGAAATGCCCGAATAGCGCATGTTGTCGGCGACCCAGTGCGTGAGCCGCGCGACCTTTTCGCGGTCGTCCTTCGCGCCGGCGACGATCTCGTCCGTCCTGCGCTGCGCGGCGGGCGTCGGGCGGAAGCTGCCGGACTCCTCGTTCAGGCGGTGGAACCAGAGCGACTTCTCCCGCCACGAGCGCGTCGTGGAAAGCAGCAGCTTCGGCGCCGCGTCGAAGAGATCGACCATGTTCGGCTCTTTTCTGAACGGCGCGAGGTTTTCCGCGACGAAGCGGTATTCCGTCCTGCCGTCCTCGAGAAAACGCGCCTCCGCGCGCGCCTCGCCGCGGCAGAATCTGTACTGAAGCGGCTTGCGGATCGCGACGGCGTAAACCTTTTTCGCGACGGGCGCGTCCGTGTTCCAGAACGGCACGACGTCGTAAAATTCGCCGCGCATCGGCGGCACGAACTTCTCTTCGTCGTCCGTTGCCGCGGGCGCGGCGGCCGTTCCCGCGCCCGCCGACGCGCCCGCGGCGTTCCCGCCGTCGAGCAGCGCGTAGGAGAAGCCGCGCTTTTCGATGCGGTATTCGAGCACGTCGCCCGGATTCAGCCGCCCGATCTCGAGCACGATCTGCCGCGCGGGCCAGTAGATCTCGCGCGCGGGCGCGGGCCGGTCGTGCGCCGCCGCGCAGTCGAGCTCGCGCGCGCTCCCGTCCGCGCCGACGACGCGCGCCGACGCGAATTTCGCCTCCGCCGTCTGCGGATCGTAGCCGTATTTCACGATGCGGTTCGCGAACGCGCCCGCGGGCGTGACGATTCTTATTTTTCTGAAAATGCTGAACGCGGCGCTCCCGTCGTCGTTCACGTCCGCGCGCGTCTCGTCGGCGAGCACGACGTAGTCCGCCTTCGCCGCCGCCTCCTCGAACTCCGTTCCCGCGGACGCGGACACGACGGCGCAAAAAAATCCGATGGCGCAAAAAACTTCCCGAATCATGCCGCAAGCTTACGCCGCCTCCCGCCCCCGCGCGAGCGCGATTTTCGCGGCGCACCGAAAGATTTTCGGGCTGCGGGCGCGTTCTCGCTTGCGGCGGGAAGGAGGCGCTCCGTAATATCCCGAAAATCTCATGAGCGTGAAAATCATCTGTCCGCGCTGCGGCGAAAGATACGACGCCGCGCCGGAATACGTCGGGCGGCAGTTCCTGTGCAAATGCGGCGCGGTCGTCGCCGTGCCCGTCCCCGAAGAGGTTTTCGGGGAGAGCGTTCCCGCGGAGCCGCCGAAGGACGGCGCGGCGCCGGCGGGCGTTCCCGAGACGGGGGCGCCGCGGCGCGCGCGGCTCAACGCCTACGGCGTGCTCGCGCTCGTTTTCGGCACGACGGGCTCGGCGGCGCTGGTCGCGTCCGCGGGGCTCGTCGCGACGGCGTTCGCGGCGCCGCTTTCGGGCGTGCGCGCGGGCGATCTTTTCGCGGCGGCGTGCGCGTTCGGGGCGTTCGTCGCCGCGTTCGCGCTCGCGGCGCTTTTCCGCCTCGCGGACGTCGCGCTCCGCCGCTCCGGGGCGGGTTATTTTTTCTGACGCGTCCCGCGCGGCGGAGGTGGAGAAATCGCGAGCCCGCGCCTTTCTTTGAACTCGCGTTCGGGCGGGCTCGGGGGCAGAATGGCGTCATCTATGAGTAAAGAAATCGAAGAAGGTCTGAAGCTCAATTTCGACTTCACGAAGCTGCGCAAAGCCGTCGCGCAATGCGAGTCCGACGTCGTTCCCGTCGTCGCCCAGGATGCGGACACGAAGGAAGTCCTCATCGTCGCCTACGCGAACAAGCTCGCGCTCGAAACCGCGCTGAAGGAAGGCATGGCGACGTTCTGGAGCACCTCGCGCAACGAGCTCTGGCTCAAGGGCAAGACGTCCGGCGACTACCTGAAGCTGGTCGAAGTGCGCGTGAACTGCGAGCAGAATTCCCTGCTTTATCTCGTGCGCCCCGCCGGCAAAGGCGCGTGCCACACGAAAGGCAAGGACGGCCTGCCGCGCCGCGGCTGCTACTATCGCTCGCTCGACCTGACGGACGGCGAAACGCTGCGTTTCGTCCCCGGCATGGAGTGAGCTTCGCGGACGGAGAAAAATGCGCGACGCGCTCGAAGTGCTGCTCGACACGCTCCTCGCCCTCAAGGAAGAAGGCGTGGAACGCGTCGCCGTGGACGAGGCGTCGCTCGCGGCTCTGCGGAACGCCGCGCTGAAGGGCGCGGACGTTCCCGCGCCCGAGGCGGCGGAATCGGCTCCGCTCCGCGCCGCGCCCGTTTCCCGCGCGCCCGCGCCGCGCGCGTCGTTCCCGGCGCGGGAACGCGTTTCCGCCGCGCCGTCCGCTCCGGTTTTCGAGGAGCGCCCCGCGCCGAAACCGGCGGCGCCCGCGTTCCCGCCGCCGCCGAAAATCGTCGTTCCCGAATCGGGCACGAAGGCGGAAAAGCTCGCCGCCGTCGCCGAGCAGATGCGCGCGGACGCCGTCTGCAACAAGCATCTGCACCGCGGCAAGCATCTCGTTTTCGGCGTCGGCGATCCGGAGTCTCCGGTGTTTTTCTGCGGCGAAGCTCCCGGCGCGGAAGAAGAGACGCGCGGCGAACCGTTCGTCGGGCCCGCGGGGCAGCTGCTCGACAAGATCATCGCCGCGACGGGGCTTTCGCGCGAACGCGTCTACATCGGCAACATCATGAAGTGGCGGCCGGAGCTGCCGACGCTCGTCGGCAATCGCCCGCCGACGCCGGAAGAAATGGCGTATTGCCTGCCCTACGTCGTCGCTCAGATCGAGATCATACGCCCGCGCGTGATCGTCGCGCTCGGGCTCACGGCGGTCAACGGGCTGCTCGGCAACGATCCCGACCGCAAAATGGGCGCGATCCGCGGCAGACGTTTCGATTTTCACGGTGTTCCCGTGATTCCGACCTACCACCCGTCCTACCTGCTGCGCAACGGCACGGCGCGTTCCAAGCGTCTCGTGTGGGAAGATTTTCTCGCGATGATGGAGCTGCTCGGCATGCCGATTTCGGACAGGCAGCGCGGATATTTTCTGCCGAAGGGGTAGAAGCTCAAACGCTTAAAAGAAGGCCGCGGAGGCGATGAAGCTTTAAACTTCTTCTCACTCCGTCTCGGCTTTGCCGAGCACCGTGCCCATCTTCGAGAAGGTCTCGACTCCCTGCGCGGAATTCGCGCACAGATCGTCCGCGAGGCGGATTTTTCCCGGCTCGAAAATCGTCGCGATGAACGAGCCGCCGAAACGGAAATAGCCGAGCTCCGCGCCTTTTTCCGCCGGCGTTCCCGCCGTGTAGGTCGGCACGATCGTCCCGACGTTCGTCGCGCCGACGAGCACCTGTAGCACTCTGCCGAAGCGCGGCGAATCGATTTCGACGACGACGCGCTTGTTTTCCCACAGATAGGCGAGGTTTTTCGAGAGCGCGATCGGGTTCACCGAATACAGCGCGCCGTTGACGAGGCGCGGCGCCGACGGCGTTCCCGCGACGGGAAAGTGGAAGCGGTGGTAATCCGTCGGGCACAGTCGCGAACAGAGCATCGCGCCGTCCGCGTAGCGCGCCGCGAGCGCGGCGTCGCCGAGGAATTTTTCCAGATCGAAGCGCTGCCCCTTCGCGTAGAAGCGCGTCGCGGCGGAGATCTTCGGGAACGCGAGATGGCGGCCGTCGGCGGGGAGCGTCGCGACGTCTTCCGCGGGGGCGACGGGGCGCGCGCCGGGCCGGAGTTTGCGCGAGAAGAAGTCGTTGAACGACGCGAACTCCGTCACGGGCACGGCGAATTCCTCGACGTTCACGCCGAAACGCTCGCAGAAGGGCGCGATTTTTTCGCGGCTCGCGGGGCGGCTCATCAGGGCGCCGTAGATTTCGGAAAACGCCGCGCGGCGAATCAGCGCCCAGAGCGCGATCTGCCCGAGATGCGTTTCGTAGACCCACCGCAGCGGCTTTTCGCCGAAGACGGCTTCCGTTTCGAGGCGGCCGCTTTCGCGGTCGAAGAACTGCACCGGGGCTGAATTGGACATGCTCAGAGAATAATCGATTCCGAGCGCCGCGATAAAGCACAAAGCGAGCGCTCCCGCGCCGAACGCGACGGCGCGCCGTTTCGTCGGGAACGCGGAACCGCCGCGAAATTTTCCGAAAATCATGCGCGCATTCTCGACGAACGCCTCCGCGGGCGCGACCGAAAAAGTTTCAGCGCGTCTTCCGCCGCCGAGGCGGGAACGCGGAGCGGCATTTTGAGGCGCTTCCGCATCTGAAAAATTTTTCGTTTCCGCGGGCGGGATTTCTCATTAGCGTAGGGGAAAATGAAGTTCCGGATCGGCATTTTTTCGGCGGCGGCGCTCGCGGCGGCGCTCGTTCCCGCGGCGGCGCAGCAGAGCGCGGACGCGGACAAGACGCTCGGCGTGAGCGCGGAGCCCGCGCAGGAGAACGACAACCTGCTGCGCGCCCCCGAGCGCGAGCGGATGACCGCGGAACGCTACCGCGCCCTCTCGGAGGCGGAGCGCTTCGCGTTCGACTTCACGCGCTCCATGGGCGACTCGATACGCGCGAACGTGAACGGCGAAGTCATTCTCGCCGAAGACCTGCGGCGCGAGACGCAGCGCGGCGACATGATTCTGCGGCGCGAGGCGAAGAGCCGCCAGGAATACTACGAAAAAAGCGAAAAGCTCGTCTGGGACACGCTCTCGCGCCTCACGGAAATGTATCTGCTCGTCGGCGAGTTCAACGAATCCGGCGGCATGGTGCCGGACGAATATCTCGACGAGCGCATCAACGAGCGCATCGACCGCGAATTCGACGGCGACCGCGGGCGCTATCTCGCCTTCCTGCGCAAGATCGGCAGCAATCCCGAGGCGGAGCGCAAGAAGCTGCGCGACGCGCTGATCGAGCAGAATCAGAACTGGATGATCGCGCGGAGCATCCCCGACGAAATCGCGCCGATGGACGTCTACCGCGCCTATCACCAGAACATCGAAGCCTACAGGACGCCGGAAAGCGTGGAATATTCGCAGATCGTGATCTACGCGGGCGCGGCGGAGACGGACGAATCGGTCGCGCTCGCGGCGAAGAATCTCGCGGAGCGCCTGCGCAAAAAGCCGGAAGACTTCGAGTCCGCGGCGAAGCTTTACAGCCGCGACGAGTTCCGCGCCGAAGGCGGATACGTCGGCTGGGCGCCCGTGGCGGACCGCAGCGAGGCCGTCGTCGAGAAGCTCAAGTCCGTGAAGAACGGCGAAGTGACGGACGTGCTCGAGCTCACGGACGCGAGCGGGCGACCGATGTTCATCATCTTCCGCCGCCACGACTACCGCGAGGCGGGCGTGAAGCCGCTCGACGAAGTGCGCGCGCAGATCGAGAACCAGCTGCGCGCCATGGCGGAGAAACGCGCGCGCGACGAAAAGATCGAGGCGCTGCGGAAACGCTTCTACGTGCAGTGGTACTGAGGCGCCCGCGAAAGGCGATTTCCCGATGGATACGCAAAAAGAGACCTTCATCGTTCCCGAGGGAACGGAACGGGAACGCGCCGACAAGGTGCTCGCGGCGGCGTTTCCGGAACTGAGCCGCTCCCGCGTGCAGAAGATTCTCGACGCGGAACGCGTGCGCCTCGGCGGCGTTCCCGTCTCGCGCAAGACGCCGCTCTCCGCGGGCGACGCGCTCGAAATCGACTTTCCCGAGCCGCCGAAGACCTCGCTGACGCCGACGGAAATGCCGCTGGACGTGCTTTTCGAGGACGACGACCTCATCGTGATCAACAAGGAGCCGGGCGTCGTCACGCACCCCGGCGCGGGAACGGGCGACGACACGCTCGTGCACGCGCTGCTGCACCACACCGGCGGCAGGCTCGCGACGGCGGGCGGCGAGCTGCGCCCGGGCGTCGTGCACCGCCTGGACAAGGAGACTTCCGGCGTCATGCTCTTCGCGAAGACGGATGCGGCGTATTTTTCGCTGGTGGAAAAATTTCAGGCGCGCGAGCTGAACAAGGAATACCTCGCGCTCGTGGACAAGGCGCCGGACCTGCTCGCCGGCGTGATCCGCGAACCGATCGAGCGCCACCCGACGAACCGCGTGAAGATGGCGGTGCGCGAAGACGGCAAGCCCGCGCGCACGGACTGGTTCGTCGAGGAAAAATTCGGGACGGACGCCGCGCTCGTGCGCTGCGTGCTCCACACGGGGCGGACGCACCAGATCCGCGTGCACCTGGCGTTCATCGGGCACCCGATTCTGGGCGACCGCACCTACGGCAGGCTCGTCCACCGGCACGAAGGCTGGCCGCTCCCGCGCGTGATGCTGCACGCCGCGCGGCTCCGCCTGGCGCATCCGCTCACGGGCGAGCCGCTGGACTTCAAGGCGTTCCCGCCGCCGGACTTCGCGAATCTGGCGGACTTCCTGCGCGGGCGCTTCGGCTCGCGCCTCGTCCGCCGCGCGTGAACGCTCACGCGTGGGCTTCGAGCCAGTTCGCGCCGACGGACGCGTCCGCGACGAGCGGCACCGCGAGCGGGAACGCCGCCTCCATCTCCTCCGAAAGCAGACGCGCGACCTTTTCCGCGTCCGCCGCGGGAGCTTCGACGATGAGCTCGTCGTGAATCTGCAGCACGAGCCCCGCCGCGGGAACGTCGCGCTTCAGGCGCGCGCGCACGCGCAGCATGGCGATCTTGATGATGTCCGCCGCCGTGCCCTGAATCGGCGCGTTGAGCGCGACGCGTTCGCCGAAGGCGCGCAGGTTGCGGTTCGGCGAGCTCAGCTCCGGCAGCGCGCGCCGGCGGCCGAGCAGCGTCGCGACGAAGCCGTCCGCCTTCGCCTTTTCGACGACGCGCTTCATGTAGTCGCGCACGCCCGAGTATTCGGCGAGATAGTTTTCGATGTAGGTCTTCGCCGCCCTGCGCGTGATGCCGAGCGACTTCGCGAGCGAAAATTCGCCGACGCCGTACACGATGCCGAAGTTCACCGCCTTGGCGTGGCGGCGCATCGTCGGCGTGATCTGTTCCGGCTCGACGCGGAAGACGCCGCACGCGGTCGCGGCGTGAATGTCCCTGCCCTCGCGGAACGCGCGCCGCATCGCCTCGTCTCCGGAGACGTGCGCGAGCACGCGCAGCTCGATCTGCGAATAGTCCGCGTCCACGAGCACGTTCCCGGGCGCCGCGACGAACATGCGCCGCAGCTCGCCGCCGATCTCGCCGCGCGCGGGAACGTTCTGCAGATTCGGATTCGAGGAGCTGAGGCGCCCGGTCGCCGTCGCCGTCATGTTGAACGTCGTGCGGATGCGCCCGTCCGGCCCGACCGCGGCGAGCAGCCCGTCGGCGATCGTCTTGAGCTTCGCGAACTGGCGGAACTCGACGATCTTCGCGACGGCGGGGTGCAGCGGCGCGAGCTCCCTGAGCGTCTCCGCGTCCGTCGAATAGCCGGTCTTCGTCTTCTTCCCGGCAGGCAGCGCGAGCTTTTCGAAAAGGAATTCGCCGAGCTGCTTCGGCGAGTTCAGGTTGAACTCCGTTCCCGCGATCGCGAAGACTTCGCGGCGGGCGGCGTCGGCGCGCCTGTCCGCGTCGGCGGCGAACGCCTCGATTTTTTCGCGGTCCACGGCGACGCCGCGCGCTTCCGTCTCCGCGAGCACGGCGCAGAGCGGGAACTCGATCTCGCGGCAGAGCTTCGCCATGCCCTCGCGTTCGAGCGCCGCGTTCTGCGCGTCGAAAAGCGCGGCCCACTCGGCGGGATCTTCGGGAACTTCGGGCTTCTTCAGCGGGTCGAGCACGTAGGCGGCGAGCGCGACGTCGAAGACGAAGCCTTCGCCCGGCAGCCCCGCCGCCGCGCATTTCCGCAGCAGCGTCTTCACGTCGGCGGAGACTTTGCGGACGTCCGCCGAAAAAAGTTTTTCCAGAAACGCGCGCCATTCCG
>JBJEVQ010000025.1:0-160449 GCA_051884495.1 Candidatus Spyradosoma sp. | reverse complement strand
GAGACTTTGCGGACGTCCGCCGAAAAAAGTTTTTCCAGAAACGCGCGCCATTCCGACGGCGGGAAATCCGCCGCGTCGAGCGCGCCCGAGAGCGTCCCCGCCGCGATTTCGACGCGCGGGAAAAGCTCCGCGGCGTCCGCGCGCGCGGGAACGCCCGCCTCGGCGCAGCTTTCGGGCACGCGCACGAACGCGCGTTCGGCGCGGCGGCAGGCTTCGAGCAGCGCGGCGGCGTCCGCCGCCCCCGCCGCCGTCGGCTTCGGTGCCGCGGCCGTTCCCGCGAAGAGCGGCAGATCCGCGGACACGTCCTCGTCGGCGGGCGCGAGGTTCCACTTCGCGATGAGCTTGGAGAATTCGAGACGGCGGAAAATCGCGTAGAGCGCGGACGCGTCGAACTCGCGGCGCAGATTCGCTTCGGGCTCGAAGGCGATAGGCGCGTCCCGGCGGATCGTCGCGAGATCGTGCGACGCGAACGCGCTTTCCCGCCCCGCGAACAGCTTCCTCTTCACGGAATCGCGCACGTCGAGCGCGTCGAGATCCGCGTAGATTCCTTCGACGCCGCCGAAACGCGAGACGAGCTCGCGCGCGGTCTTTTCGCCGATGCCCTGAACGCCGGGAATGTTGTCCGACGCGTCGCCCCAGAGCGCCTTCAGATCGACGATCTTTTCCGGCTCGAATCCGTATTCCTCGCGGAACGTCTCCGGCGTGTAGTCCTTCGTATCCGTTTTTCCCATACGCGAGACGACGAGCTTCACGCGCACGT
Organism: Candidatus Spyradosoma sp.; assembly: GCA_051884495.1. Classification (GTDB taxonomy): domain Bacteria; phylum Verrucomicrobiota; class Verrucomicrobiia; order Opitutales; family UBA953; genus Spyradosoma. Next base: position 159,689 of record JBJEVQ010000025.1, on the reverse strand, counting down.
TCGCGTCCACCAGCTGCAGCGAATCGCGGTCGCCGGTGACGACGACGCACTCGACGCCCTGCTCCGAACAGCGCGCGCCGATCGTGCCGATGAGGTCGTCCGCCTCCCAGCCGGCGAGCTCGTAGGTCGGCACGCGCATCGCGGCGAGCACTTCCTTCATCAGCGGAATCTGCGGCCGCAGCTCTTCGGGCATCGGTTTGCGCTGCGCCTTGTAGCCGGCGAATTTTTCGTGGCGGAAGGTCGGCGCGTGCACGTCGAAGCAGACGCAGAGCGCGTCGGGATTTTCCTCGTCGAGCAGCCTGGAAAGAATGCCGAGGAAGCCGAAGACGGCGTTCGTGAAGACGCCATCGCGCGTCGTGAGAATCCGCACGCCGTAGAACGCGCGGTTGATGATGCTGTTGCCGTCGAGGACCATCAGCTTCATGCGCGGCCTCCTTTCCCTTCGGCGGCGTTCCCGCCGCGGAGCTTTTCCGCCGCGAGCCCGCTCCGCATCACGAGAGAACGCATCGTCGGGTTGTACATGAAAGGATTCTTCAGGATTTTTGAAAGCAGCTTGAGGCGGATTTTCCGCGTTCCCCCGCGGTAGCGGGCGAAGATCTTTTCGGGCGAAAACGCCGCGCCGCCGCCGAAGGCGTCCGCGAGCGCTTCCGCGGAGTCGAGCGCGTAGCTCATGCCCTCGAGCGAGCTCGGAGAAATGAAGCCCGCCGCCTCGCCGAGCAGGAACGCGCCCGCGGGAACGCCGAGCCGGAAATCGCGCGCGCCCTCCGGGCGCAGCACCTGGCAGGCTTCCGTGCGCACGGGATCCTTCAGCACGAAGCCGAAGCCTTCGGCGCGCGCGCGCAGCAGCTCGTAGGCGCGCGCGGAATTTTCGCGCGGGAACGCCGCGCCGAAGACGAGCGCGCCGTCCTTCGAGATCGCCCAGCCGTAGCAGTCCGAAAGCCGCTCGTCGAAAAAGCACGCGTAGAGCGGCGCGGGCTGGCGGTCGGGAAACCACTGCTGCACCGCCGTGTAGCTGCGGATTCTGTGGCGCGGGAACAGCGTCCGCCGAACGAGCGACGCCGCGCCGTCCGCGCCGACGACCGCGCGCGCGCGCAGCGTCTTTTCTTTCCCGCCTTCGAAATACGTCACCCGCCAGAGTCCGTCCGCGTCGCGCGAAACGCCGCGCACGCTCGCCTCATGGCGCACGGAGACGGACGCGGGCACGAGCGACTTGAGCCAGAGGTCGAACTTGTGCCGGTCCATGTTGACGTAGAAACGGCGGTACGTGCGCTCGTGCCCGCGGCAGAGGTCGATCGTGCGCACGGAGAACAGCTGCGGATCGGCGAGCACGGCGTTCGGCAGCGCGAGCCCCTGCCGCGCGAGCGCGCGCTGCGCGTCCTCCGCGAGCAGCCCGCCGCAGGGCTTGCGGAAGCCCGGCGCGTCCGGCGACGCCGCCTTGCGGTCGAACGCGACGACGCGGAAACGCGGCGCGAGCAGGCGCGCGAAAGTCGAACCCGCCGGACCGAGCCCGACGACGGCGACGTCGTAAGCGGCGGTTTCGTCGCGCATCGTCATTGCGCTTCGGGTTCGTCCGCGGGAACGCCCGCGTCGTCTTCGCTTTCGGCGATTTTGGTCTCGGCGGAAAATTTCCGCGTCGTGCTGCGCGTGATCTTCATGCCGGAATTTTCCCAGAACTTCGCGATGCCGCGCAGCTTTTCCGCCTCGGCGGCGGTGAGCGTTCCCGCGGCGCCGCGCGCGACGGCGGCGTCCTTCGCGGCGGAGACGACGGCGTTCATCGCCGCAAGATCCGCGAGCCAGCGCGCCTTCGCCGCGTCCGTCAGCGAAAGCGCGAACGTCAGCCGGTCGCCCGCGGCGAGCCTCACCGTGCGCGTCTCGGGAACGAGATCGCGGTGCGAAACGGAAACGCGCAGCGCGCGCCCGAGCGGCAGCTTCAGCGTCGTCGGCTCGCCGTCCGGCGCGAGCGCGTAGTCCAGCCCGCCGATCCTCAGCGAAACGCCCGGCACGGCGACGCGCGCAGGCACGTCCGCGACCGCGAACGTCCCGTCCGCCTTTTCCTCGACGAGCGGGAACGCCGGAGCCTCGACGGTGCAGGAGACTTCCACCGCGCCGAAGGCGGCGTCGGCGGGAACGGGCTTCGTTTCGCCCGAAGCGATTTTTCCGGAAAGCTCGGCGACGGCCGCCTCCGCGGTTTCAAGGGCGCGGAGCTCGCGCAGCTCGGCGTTCGTCTCCGGCGCGTCGAAGAGCCTGGCGACGCGCCCGGACGCGAGCGCCGTTCCCGTCGCCGAATACAGCGCGTAGAAAACCGGCTGGCGCGCGTAAACGGTGCCGCCGCGCTTCGTTTCGATCGGCGCGCCGAGGCGAAGCTCGAGCACGCAGTCCGCGCCCGAGGCGTTCGCCGCGTCGGCGGGCGAAAGCGCGGAAAGGAAGGCGTCTCCGCCGGCGGCGTTTTCGAGAAAGTCCGGCGCGATCGGCGCGAGGCCCGGCAGCGCGAGCGCGCCCGCGACGGCGGCGGCGACGTTCCCGCGCGCGTCGCGGAAAAGCGCTTTGCCCGACGCGTCGCGGACGAGCACGAGCATGGCGACCTCGCGCGGAGCGGCGGGCGTCGCGGCGGCGACGTTTTCGCGCGGAGCTTCCGGCGCGGCGTCCGCGCACGGGAACGCGGCGACCGTCGCCGCGGCGGCAAAAAAGATGGCGAGATTTTTCATGCCTCCAATTCTCCCCCAAAGCCGCTGGGACGCAAAGAAAAACTGCCGCGCCCCTTCAATGAGCACGCGGCGGCTCACTCTGCGCAGGCGGCGAGGAGGGCGGCGACGTTTTCGCGCATCATGCCCAGATAGTCGCCCGCGGGAGAGCCGGGCGCGCCGAGCGCGTCCACGCGCAGCGTCCGCGGCTCGGAAACGCCCGCGTTCCGCGCCAGCACGCGCGGCAGCCGCGGCGAAGCCGTCGCGTCCGCGAAGACGGGAATGCGTTCCCGCCGGATTTTTTCCGCGAGCCGCGCGAGCCTTTTCGCGGACGGATCCGCCGCCTCCGTCGTCGCCGAATCGAGAATCGTTCCCGCGATCTCGAAACCGAAACGCACCGCGAAATGCGAAAGATTGTTGTGGTAAGTGACGACGCGGCGACGCTCCCGCGGGATTTCCGCGAGCTTTTCCCGCGTCTCCCGCACGAAGTCCTCGAGCGCGCGGCGGTAGCGCCCGCCGTCCGCGCCGAGCGCCTTTTCGATGAGCGGGACGCAGTGCTCGGCGACGAGCGCGGGATCCGTCCAGAAATGCGGGTCTTCGGCGCCGTGCGCGCAGGGCGCGTCCCCGTGCGCGTGTTCCGCGTGCGTCTCCGCGACGAAAGGTTCGCCGAGAAAGACGAATTTGTCCGGATTCTTCCGGCGCTCCTCGCGGGTGAGCGCGTCGAACCAGATCTCGAAATGCGGCGAAATCGCGAAGACGACGTCCGCCTCGCGGATTTTCTTCAGGTCGCCCGGCGAAGGCGCGTAGGCGTGGTTGTCGGCGTCGGGCGGGACGAGCGAAGCGACTTCCGCGCTTTCGCCGGCGACGCGGCGCACCCAGTCGGCGGGAACGGTGAAGGTCGCGACGACGCGGCGTTTCGGCGCGCGCGGCGCGGCGGCGGCGGCGGGCGTTCCCGCGAGAGCGGCGAGCGCGGCGGCGAACCAGAGCAGCGGCGCGAGCAACGGCATTTTCATGACGCGCATTGAAACCGCGCGCGGAGTTTTTTCAAGAGCGTTTCGAAGCCGTTCGGCGGCGGGGCGACGACGCGCGGGAACGCGGGCGCGTCCGCTCCGTCGCGCGGCGCGATTTCCGCCAGATGCACGCAGGGCGCCGCATAAAACGCCCTGTCCTCGCCTTTGTTGAGCCGTTTTTTCGGGCGCAGATCCGAGACGAGCACCGCGGGCGCGCCGCCGTAAAGCGCGTCGCCGACGGCGGGAATGCCGCTTTCCGCCGCGTGCAGCCGGATCTGGTGCGGCCGCGGGAGCGTCGTTTCCGCGCGCCAGAGCTCCCACGCGCCGAGCTTTTCGAGGCGCTCGAAGCGCGTCGAGGATTTTTTCCCCGTCGTGTGCGAGACGAGCGCGCGCGCCTCCGAAAAATGCGCCGCGACGGGCAGAGCGCACGCGAACGCGTCGGGCGCGCCCGACGCCGCGCGGGAAAGCAGCAGAAAGCGGAACGTCAGCCGTTCCGAGCCGAGCGCGTTGCGCCAGAATTCGAGCGCGCCGCCGTCGCGGTCGGCGAGCAGCGCCGCGCCGGAGCAGTCCGCGTCCGGCGCCGCGACCGCCGCCGGGCGTCGCAGTCCGAGCGCCTCCGCCGAGGCGATCTTCTGCGCGAGGCGTTTCCGCAGCTCGCCGCAGAGCGTCGGCGCGCCCGCCGCGTTCCACGGATGCTCGTCCGCGGGAACGCCGGCGGGCTTCGCGAGCGCGACGACGCCGTCGCCGCGGAAAATCACGGGAAGCAGCGTCGCCTCGGAGCGGAGCGTGTCCGGCGGAAAAGAGAGCACGGCGGGAATCGAGCGGTTCAAAAAAACGTTCCCGCGGCGGACGAGCGACGCGGGAACGCGGAAAAGCGGAAAGTGCTGCGGAGCTTACGCGGCGGCCTTCGCCTTGTTCGCCGCCTTCGCGAGGCGGGACTTCATGCGGGCGGCCTTGTTCGGGTGAATGACGCCCGACTTCGTCGCCTTGTCGAAGACGGAGGCGCAGAGCGGCGCGATCGCCTTGATGGCTTCCGCGTCGCCCGAAGCGATAGCCTGCTTCGCGGTTTTCGCCGTGGTCTTGATGCGGCTCTTCACGGAGCGGTTGCGCTTCGCATTGGTCGCGGATTTACGAATGTTCTTTTGTGCTGACTTGATGTTGGCCATTTCGGTCTGTGATAAATTGAAAAATTTTGGAAAGTTGAAACATCACAACATTTTCCGGGCGAAAGTCAACGGCGATTTTCGCCTGCGGAGCACGGACTTTTTCAGGCGCGGAGAAACGACGCGGAGAGGCGAGAAAAAAGAGGGGAGAAACGCGCGCGAAAAAAACATTTAAAAACGCGCGGAAATAATGAATACTGCGGGCAATTTTCAGCATGGCGAACAAATCAGAGATCAAGGTCACCTTCGGCAATCGCGGCTACGTCGCTCCCGTCATCGTCGGCACGGAAGGCGAACACGCGGTGGACATCCGCAAGCTGCGCGCCGAGACGGGCTTCATCACCTACGACGAGGGCTACGGGAACACCGGCTCCTGCGAAAGCGCAATCACGTTCATCGACGGCGAAAAAGGCATTCTGCGCTACCGCGGCTACCCGATCGAGGAACTCGCGGAGCGCTCCAACTTCATCGAAAGCTCCTATCTCGTCATCTACGGCGAGCTGCCGACGCCGCGCGAGCTCGAGGAGTTCCGCAACCGCATTCTGCTCAACGCCGGCATTCACGAGGCTCTGCGCACGATGGTCGCCGGCTTCCCGATGACGGCGCACCCGATGGCGGGTCTCTCCGCCATGCTCAACGCGCTCGGCTGCTACTATCCGGAGCTTTCCTCTAACAACCGCAAGCAGGACCTGGAGAACTTCGACCGCACGACGACCGTGCTCATCTCCAAGGTGCGCGCGCTCGCGGCGATGGGCTACCGCTACCGCAACGGCCTGCCCGTGACGTACCCGAAACGCGGATACAGCTACTGCGAGAACTTCCTGCACATGATGTTCTCCTATCCGGGAGAGGATTCGCAGATTCACCCCGACGTCGCCAAGGCGCTCGACACGCTGCTGCTGCTGCACATCGACCACGAGCAGAACTGCTCCACGTCCACGGTGCGCATGGTCGGCTCCGGCGGCGCCAACCTCTTCGCGTCCGTCTCCGCGGGCGTGTGCGCGCTCTGGGGACCGATGCACGGCGGCGCGAATCAGGCCGTCATCGAGATGCTTTCCGAAATCAGCGCGTCCGGCGACGACGGCACGAAATTCGTCGAGCGCGCGAAGTCCGGCGAAGTCCGGCTCATGGGCTTCGGGCACCGCGTGTACAAGAACTATGACCCGCGCGCGAAGATTCTGCACGCGCAGTGCATGAAGATCTTCGACGCGATCGGCGTCGAGGATCCCCTGCTGAAGATCGCGCACCGGCTCGAGGACGTCGCGCTCAACGACGCCTACTTCAAGTCGCGCAATCTTTACCCGAACGTGGACTTCTACAGCGGCATCATTCTGCGCGCGCTCGGCATTCCCGTGAACATGTTCCCGGTGATCTTCGCCATGGGGCGCATGCCGGGCTGGATTGCGCAGTGGAAGGAGATGGCGGAGCGCCCGGGCGGAAAAATCTACCGCCCGCGTCAGGTGTACGTCGGCGAGCGCGAACGCCACTTCGTCCCGCTCATGGAGCGCGTCTCGGCGCCCGCCGCAAACGCGTGACGGCGCCGCGCCGCCGCGTCAGCGGACGGAAACGGCTTTCCCGAAGTCCGCGGGAAGCGCCTTGCGCGCGCGCGCGACCAGCCAGAAGCCTGGGAGCGTGCACAGGATCGCCCACCAGAAAAACGCTTCGTAGCCGAGAAATTCCTGCAGCTTGCCCGCCCAGAATTTCGGCAGCATCGCGCCCAGCGCCATGAAGCCCGTGCAGATTGCGTAGTGCGCGACGGCGCGGCGCGTTCCCGCGCACGCGTGCAGCATGAACAGCATGTAGCCCGTGAAACCGAAGCCGTAGCCGAACATTTCGACCACGATGCCCGCGCCGATGAGCGGGAGCGTCGTGGGCTGCGCGTGCGCGAACGCGGCGTAGATGAGGTCCGGCACGTTCAGCAGCAGAATCATCGGGAACAGCCACGCCCGCAGTCCGCTGCGCGAGACGAGCCAGCCCGCGAGCACGCCGCCCGCGAGCATCGCCGCGACGCCGAACGTACCGTTGAGCAGTCCGAGCGCGCGGTTGTCCAGCGCGAGCCCCCCGTGTTCGAGCGCGTCCTTGAAGAACAGCGGCGAGACCGCGCCGATCTGCACTTCGCCGAAGCGGAAGAACAGCAGAAAAAGCAGCAGAAAGCCGACCCGCTCCTTTTTGAAGAAGCTCCGCCACGTGTCCGCGAAATCGGCGAACAGCGAGCCGCCTCGCGTTCCCGCGGGAACGTCGTTCGCCGGACGCGGCAGAACCGTCGCGTGGAAGAACGCGAGCGCGCCCGAAAGCAGCGCGAGCCCGACGAACACCTGCGTCCACGCCGTTCCCGCAGGAACGTCGCTCGCGATGAGCACACCCGCCGCCGCGATCACGCCGCCCTTGGCGAAAATCTGCGAGAGCCGGAAGAACGTGCTGCGCCAGCCCGAGTAGAACGCCTGCCGCCCCGAGTCCAGCGCGAGCATGTAGAAGCCGTCCGCCGCGATGTCGTGCGTCGCCGAGACGACGGCGACCGCGGACAGCGCCGCGACGATGCCGAGCGCGGGAACGCCGCAGAAAAACGCCGCCGCGAGCACACCGAGCAGCAGCGCTCCCGCCGCCTGCATGCCGAAAATCCACGTGCGTTTGCGCCCGACGCTGTCCACGAGCGGGCTCCACAGCGCCTTCAGCGTCCACGGCAGATATGCCCATGCGGCGACCGCCGTGATCACGGCGTTGTCGAAGCCGAGATCCTTCATCGCGACGGGCGCGACGAGATCGACGACGGCGTTCGGAAGCCCCTGCGTGAAATAAAGCGTCGCAACCCACAGAGCCGCGACGCCGGAAAGAGCGGAAGGTTTCACGGGAAAAGTGACGGAAGAATGCCGCGAAAAAGAAAATTTCAGCTTTAAGCCTTAAGCGTTCTATGCTTCACGGCGTCTGAATCGTCACGCGCGAGGCGTCGCCCGCGCCGAGATGAATGACCTTCGGGCTCGACGAGCATGCGCCCGCGAGCAGGCAGAGCGCGAGCGCCGCCAGCGCGAACGCCGCGCGCCGGGGACGCGCGGGTTGCTCAGTTTTCCGCATGGGGCGCGCTTCCTTTCCCGAGCGTCTTTTCGCCGAACGCGTCCACCGCCCTGAAAAGCTTGTGGAAAAAGTCCGCCATGGTGACGTTGAGCGAGAGCAGCTCGCTGTTCGTGAGCTCGATCGTGTCGCCGACCTTGAACGCGCGGCGCGTGTCCGCAAGGCGCACTTCCGGCTTGTCTTCGGGCTTCAGCGGCTGGATCGTCTGCACGGTCTTGAACTCGAACGCGAGCTCGCCGTCGTCATCCACGTCTTCCGCGGTGACGACGCCGTTGCGGCGCATCAGCGAGCCGAGCGCGATGCCGAGCGCGACGACCGCGTCCTCAAGCGAATTGGTGATGCCGAATTCCTTTTCGAACGCCTCGAACTTGTCGGGCACGGAGGAATTGACGAACGCCTGCTGCCTGCGCCCGACGAGCTCGTTGGTCGCCTTCGGATCCTTGTCCATCGCCTCCTTGTTGGCGATGAGCGTGCAGAGCAGATGGCAGCTGTCCATGCACGCGGCGGCGATGCCGAGAAGGTCGTTCAGCGTCTGGCGCAGAATGAGCCCGCGGACGTAGGTCTTCATGCCTTCGAAGGGCATGTGCATGGGCGCGACGGGCATCACGCGCGTCATCGTGCTGAACGCGCTGTAGTTTTCTTCGCTCACGTTCTGCGACGCCGCGAGATTGAAGGCGAGCAGATCGTACTGGCGCTGCAGCGCGCTCAGAAACTGGCGGCTGATGGACTGCAGGCTGATGACCTGCCGGTTCGAGTTGTTTTCTTCTTCGGACATAATGCGGAAATGGAACAGTCAAACGCGCTTTCCCGCAACGATTTTCTCGCGGCGGGAACGCGGCGGCGTCATCCGTTCGCGTCCGCCGGGAAGCCCTGCGCGTCTTCGGGGAAAAACCAGACGAAGGCGTCCTCGGGATCGCCGGAAAAATCCGCCGCGGCGGCGACGCGCAGCGCGCCCGCGTCCGCGAGCCGGAAAAAATTCTCCTCCGGCGGGCACTCGTCGATGCGGAAGATCTCCGGCGGGAGCACGATCTTCACGCGCGTTCCCGCGGGCGCGTCGTCGTCGCCGTGCCAGACGCCTCGGATCTCGCCGAGCGGCGTCTTCGCGACGAACTCGCACGCGCCCGCCGCGACGAGCTCGCCGTAAACCGCCTGTTCCCGCGCGTCGCCGGGCGCGTCCGCCTCGGGAAGGTCCTGCGGCGCGCGCCCGAAGAGCTTAGCGAAAAACCTGCCGAAAAATCCCATGCCGCGCCGCCTTTCTCAGCCGATTTTTTCTTCGTCGACGCGTTCGGGCGCGCCGTTTCCGCACTGCGCGCGGAAGGCGAGAAACGTTCCCGCGGCGGCGTGCTCGTCGAACACGGGCCAGACGAGCACGCGGTCGCTCGGCGGAATCGCGGCGACGTCGATTTCCGCGCGCGTGAAGAACGCGAATCTGCCTTCGTCGATTTCGGGAGGGAGCGCTTCGAGCGGCTTGCGCGCGTCGAAAAGGAACATCAGCCAGTGCCCGCTGCCCTCGTAGCCGCGCTCGGAGACCATGCCGAAGAGGTGCAGGTCGGCGGGCGTCAGTTCGATGCCGGTCTCTTCGCGCGCCTCGCGGACGGCGCATTCGAACGGCGATTCGCCGAGCGCCATTTCGAGCTTGCCGCCGACGGGACTCCAACAGCCCTTGTTCGGGGCTTTTTTGCGCTGAATCATCAGGAATTTCCCCTCGGCGTCCCGAATGAAGATCAGCACGGAAATCTTAAAAGGAAGAATCGCGTCCATAAAAATTCTCCATCCCTCACCACACGATCGCCCAGAGCGCCTTCAGATAGCGGCCTTCGGGATAGTTCGACATCACAGGGTGATCCATGCCCGGGCCCGTGCGGTCGAGAATCTGCAGCCGCCGCCCGAGCCGGTGCGCGACGCGGATCACCAGCGCCTCGAAATCCTCCGTGCGCAGCAGCCCCGAGCACGAGTTCGTCACGAACAGCCCGCCTTCCTTCACGAGCGGGAGCACGACCTTGTTCATGTCGTGATACTTCGCGAAGCCGTCCTCGTAATCGTCCTTGCCGTTGATGAGCTTCGGCGGGTCGAGCACGACGACGTCGAACTTCTCTCCGTTCGCCTGCATCTGCCGCGCGTAGCCGAACGTGTCCGCGTGCACGAAATTCACGCGCGCCTGGTTGAGGTTCGCGTTGCGCTTCGCCTGCGCGACCGCGTTCTCGTCGAGATCGACGCCCGTCACTTCCGCCGCGCCGCCGAGCGCCTTCGCCGCGATCGAAAAGCCGCCCGTGTAGCAGCACAGGTCGAGCACGCGCCTGCCCGCGCAGAACTGCGCGAGCTTCCGGCGGTTGTCGCGCTGGTCGCAGAAAAATCCCGTCTTGTGTCCGTTCTCGAAATCGACCGCGAAGCGCAGCCCGTTCTCGCGGATCTTCACTTCGCGCAGCCCGGGCGTGTGCGAATCGTCGCAGCCGCGCGCGTTCTCCATCGAGCCGAAGCCCTTGACGAGCTGAACCGTCTCGCGCGTCGTGCCGAGCAGGCGGTGAAAGATCGGCAGCCAGCCGCGGATGCGCTGATAGACCGGCAGCGAGAAGATTTCGACGCTGAGCACGTCGCCGTATTTGTCGACGACGAGCCCGTTCAGCCCGTCGGCGTCGCCGTGCACGACGCGGAACGCGTCCGTCGTCTCCGGCAGGCGCAGCGTCTCCGTGCGCAGCCGCACGGCGCGTTCGATGAGATTCTCGAAATGGTTTTCCGGGAGCGCGTCGGGCGTGCGCGCGAAGATGCGCAGCGGGATGTTCGCGCCCGCGTTGTAGAAACCGTGCCCGAGCCGCGCGCCTTCGCGGTCGTACACGACGACCTGCGCGCCGGGTTCGATTTCGCCGGACGTCGCGCCGACGAAGTTCGGGAACACGTTCGGCGACGACGTGAAGTAGCGCAGCTGCACCCAGGGCGTCGGGCGGCCGGCGACGTCCGCGGGCGGCGGCGTGAGGCTCTCCGCGGGAACGCGCTCGCGGCGCGGCCTCGGGGCGGTTCCGTAAGGCGCGCGCGCGCCGGCGCGGAAATTTTTTCTCGGCGAAAAAGGCTTTTCGTTCATGTCCGCAAGCATGCCCCGCCCGCGCGCGGACGGAAAGCGGAAAATGCGCCCCGCTGGCGGAGGAACGGTCGTAAAATCATCGGCATGAAAGAAAAATTTTTCGCCATGGAAGTCACGCAGCCATTCTTTTGACTTTTTCAATTTGGTCGCGCGCCATGCGCCCGCGGCGCGCCGCCGCCGCAGGCGTTTCCGCGTTCCTGTCCGCCGCCGCAAAAAGCCCGCGAAGCCTTTATTTATGCGGCTTAGCGGGCTTTTTGAAATGGTGCTCAAGAGGGGACTCGAACCCCTAAGCCTCTCGGCATATGCACCTCAAGCATACGTGTCTACCAATTTCACCACCTGAGCAATGGAAAAAATGTAGGAGTAAATAAAATGTTTTTCCGGCTGTGACGCAAGTCTTTTTTGAAGGCGCGCGCAAAAAAAACGTTCCCGCGGCAGGAATCCGCGGGAACGTTCTTCGGGAGGCGGCGCCGAATCAGAGCGGCATGTTGCCGTGTTTCTTCGGCGGGCGCGTGCCGCGCTTGTTCATCGTGTTGCGCAGCGCCATGGAGATGACGGCGCGCGACTTCGCGGGATCGATGACGTCGTCCACGATGCCCTGCGCGGCGGCGCGGTACGGCGCGGCGAACTGCGCGGCGTATTCGTCGGCGTGCGCCTTCTTCGCGGCGGCGGCGGCGGCTTTGCCCGCGGCTTCCGCTTCGGCTTCGGACTTTCCGGCGGCGAGCGCTTCGGCCTTCGCCTTTTCGCCCGCGGCGGCGATGTCCTTCTTGAAGATGATGTTGGCGGCGCCGTCCGGACCCATCACGGCGATTTCCGCGGTCGGCCACGCGTAGACGGCGTCGGCGCCGAGGTGCTTCGAGCACATGGCGATGTAGGCGCCGCCGTAGGCCTTGCGGAGAATGAGCGTGATCTTCGGCACGGTCGAGGCGGAATACGCGTGGAGCATCTTCGCGCCGTGGCGGATGATGCCGCCGCGTTCCTGATGCTTGCCGGGGAGGAAGCCGGGAACGTCCACGAGCGTGACGAGCGGAATGTTGAACGCGTTGCAGAAGCGGATGAAGCGCGCGCACTTGTCGGAGGCGTCGATGTCGAGCACGCCCGCCTTCTGCGTCGGCTGGTTGGCGACGATGCCGCAGACGATGCCCTGCATGCGCGCGAAGCCGATGACGGCGTTCTTCGCGAAATCCTGCATGACTTCGAAGAACGTGTCCTCGTCGAAGAGGCGCGCGATGACCTTCTTGATGTCGATCGGGTTCTTCGGGTCCTCGGGAACGAGCTTTTCCATGTCGGGATCTTCCTGCGTGCTGACGAACGGCGTCGGCTCGTGCGGCGGATCCTTCATGTTGTTGGACGGAAGGTAGCTGAGCAGACGGCGCGCGATCTGGAGCGCGTGCGCGTCGTCCTCGGCGACGAAGTGGACGTTGCCGCTGATGGAGGCGTGCGCGGCGGCGGAGCCGATTTCGTCCATCGTGCAGGCTTCGCCGGTGACGGCCTTGATGACCTCCGGCCCCGTGATGAACATCTGCGCGTTCGTCTTCTTCATGATGATGAAGTCCGTCAGCGCCGGCGAGTACGCCGCGCCGCCCGCGCACGGGCCCGCGATGATGGAAATCTGCGGCACGACGCCGGACGACTGCACGTTGCGGTAGAAGATGTCGCCGAAGCCTTTAAGCGCCATTTCGCCTTCGGGAATGCGCGCTCCGCCGGAGTCGTTGATGCCGATGATGGGCATGCCGTTCGTGAGCGCGTATTCCTGCGTGCGCGCGATTTTCTGCGCGTGCGCGTGGCCGAGCGAGCCGCCCTGCACCGTGAAGTCCTGCGCGAAGATGGCGACGGGACGGCCGTCCACCAGACCGACTCCGGTGACGACGCCGTCGCAGGGCAAGTCCTTGCCTTTCATGCCGAAATCCTGGCACTGATGCTTCACATGCATGCCGAATTCCATGAACGAGCCGGGAGCGACCAGCCCGGCGACGCGGTCGCGCGCGGTCATGAGACCCTTGGCGCGACGAGCTTTCAGTTTGTCTTCGCCGCCGCCGTTGAGCGCCGTCTGACGAAGCCGATTGAGGTTTTCGATGAGCTCTTTCTTCATAGCAAAAAATAATCGGTTCTTTGATGGGATATGCGATGAGGGTAACGCAGGCGCGGGAAATAATCAAGCGCTTCGCGCGCGGAAGCGAAAACGCGCCGCGCCCGACAATCGTTTTGACATTCGGGGGCGGCGGAATTGAAATTTCGGAATGAAGTTGTTTACCGGTTTTCTCGTCGCGGCGGCAGTTTTCTGCGCGTCCGCGGAGGCGCCGCACGCGTTCGCCGCGGGCGAGAAGACCGCCGTCGCCGCCGGAAGCCGTTCCGTCGATTACGCGAAGACGCTCGCCGATCTCGAAGCGAAGATCAGAAAGATTTCCGCCGGAAAATCCTGGCGCGAGCTCGAAAAGAACGCCGAGTTCCGCCGTCTCGCGCTCGCCGCGGACGCGATCCGCACCGCCGGCGCGGACAACGTCTCCGCACTTGCCGCACGCGACGCGAAATACGCCGCGTTTCTGAAGGTCTTTCTCGCCGATCCGGAATGGATGCTGCGCTACGCGGGCGCGGGGCTCGTGCCCGCGGGAACGGACGTCGGGCTGCGCGTCATGGGCGACATCTGGAAGGCGCACGGCGCGGACGCGGACTTCCGCGCTTATCTTTCGCTCACGTGCGGACTCGGCGCGGCGTGGGGCGCGGGCGGATTCGCACAGGTGCTGCAGGAGGGCGAACGCGTGAAGACGAATCTCGGGCGGCGCGATCCCGTGTGGCGCTACGAGTTTTTCGTGAAGTCCCGGAAGGCGGGACGCCTCCACAAAAATTTCATGAACCTGCGCCCGTGGGAAATCCGCTTCGTCGCGGGAACGAAGTGGGACGACGCCTCGCTCGCGTACACGCAGAAAAGAATCAACCTTCCGCCCGAGCGCTACGGCGAGGCGTGCTGGGCGGCGACGTACGCGGGGACGTCCGAATTCGGCGACACCGTGCAGGGGCCGCTCTACTACACGGCGTGGCCGGACACGATGGGGGACGCCGAGCGCACGGTGCGGCACGGCGGCGTGTGCGGCGCGCTTTCGCACGTCGGCATGACGGCCGCCGCCGCGCACGGCATTCCCTCGTATCCGTGCGGGCAGCCGGGGCACTGCGCGTACGCGTTCCGGCTCGAGCGCGGAAAGTGGCGCGGCGGGTTCGGCGGACCTGACGGCGGACCGCACAATTACATTTTCCCGGGCGAGGCGCCGACGGCGACGAATCTGATGGAGGCCGCGTTCGCGGACGACGCGAAGACGGACGCCGCCTACGCCGCGCGCGCGGGCGCGCTCGCGCTCGACGCCGCGGAAAACGTCGACGCCGCGCGCGAAGCCTGGAACGCGGCGCTGGACGCGACGCCGCACAATTTTTACCTGCAGCGGGAATTTCAGGACTTCGCGCGCGCCCGCCGGCTCTTCGACGCCGACGGGTGGAAGCAATACGCGGAGGGAATTCTGAAAAAATACGACGGACACGGCTTCGCGGCGGAGCGTCTCGTCGAGCCGCTCGAAAAGGAATTTTTCGGCGCGGCGACGCCCGAGGAAAAAATCGCGTGGTTCGCGAAGGTGCACGCCTGCATCGCGGGAACGCCGACGTCGTGGGCGACGAAGCTCGTGCCCGTCGTCGAGCGCGAAACGAAAAAGCTCGGCGGCGACGCGCGCGTGCAGGAGCGCTTTCTGCGGATGCTGCTGACGACGCATCTCGCGCGCGGCAACGGCGAGAACTTCGGTCAGGCGCTCGAATGGGCCGTGAAGCAGTACGTAGCCTCGGGCAAAGGCGAGATTTTCGCCGGCGCGTTCGCGGACGCGGCGGGCGTCTCCGCGGGCGGGAATTCCGGCGGCGGGAAGCTGCGCGACGCGTTCGGCAAGGCGATTCTCGCGGCGGAGGCGGCGCGTTCGCCCGAGGCCGTCCGCTCGATTTCCGCGATGGCGGAAAAGGCCGGCTTCGGCAAGGGCTACGACGGTCCGGCGAAGCTCGACGAGCCGCCGGGAAAACTCGTCTCCGACTCCGGCTACCTGCGCACGTCCTCGACGTCGTCGTGGGACAATCCGTGCGCGCACGCGAACGTGCTGCGCCCGGCGGCGGGCGCGTTTCACACGGCGCAGGAGGAATCGGCGTTCGCGGTCGTGGAGCTCCCGCGCGCGGTCTCGCTCTCCGGAATCCTGATCGTGAAGAACTGCGGGAACGAGCACCGCTCGCGCCGCATGAAGATTTACCGCTCGACGGACGGCGCCACGTGGTTCCTCGTCGCCTCCTCGACGAACACGCCGAGCCAGTGGAAGCTCGTCTTCGACGAACCGCTTTCGGCGCGTTTCGTCAAGGTGGAATGCGCCGCCGAGGGCAAGGAATGGTTCCACCTGCGCAACATTCTGATCTACGAGAAATGAAAACGTGCGAATCGCTTTTCCGTGATTTCTGGACGACGATTTTCTGCGCCGTCGCCTTTTTCGTCGCAGCGGCGTCCGCGCGCGCGGAGACGGCGGATTTCGCGTCCGCGCGCGAGCTCGCGAAGACTTCCGGCAAGGACCTCGTCGTCCTCTGCGTCGGGAGCGGCTGGCTGCCGGAGACGGAGCGCCTGCGCGCCGAATTCGAGAAGGCCGCCGAAAACGCGGCGGACGCGGACGTCGTCTTCGCCGTTTATGACGACGCCGCGGGGCTGAGCGGCGAAGAGCGCAAAAAGCTTGGCGCGCTGCCCGTAGCCGTCTGGGCGTATCCGGCGATCGTCTACGCCGACTCGGCGGGTCTGCCGATCGAGCGCCGCGAACAAGTCTCGGCGAAGACCGTCGCGGGAACGCGGAAGCTCGTCGAGGCTTTCGGGAAGAGACGCGCCGAGCGCGACGCCTTCTGGAAGAAGGCGGAGGCGGCGGGCGGGCGCGAACGCGCGGAGTTCATCGGCAAAGGTCTGGACGCGGTCTTCGCCCATTTTTCCGGGACGAAGTTCCGCGACTTCACCGGAAAATACCGCGCGAAAATCGACGAACTGAAGCGCGCGGACGCGGACGACGCCTCCGGCTATCATTTCAAGTACACGTTCTGGTATCTGCCGTTCATGGAGAAGGTGATTCTCAAAAACTGCGGCGAAAAGAATTTCGCGGCGAATTACGCCTACGCGGACGAGAAGCTGAAGATCCCCGTGCTCACGACGGAACAGCGCCAGCAGCTCATCATCGGCAAATACAGGACTGCGATGGCGGAAGGCAGACTCGACGCGGCGACGGCCTTTCTCGACGAGGCCGCCGCGCTCGACCCGAAAAGTGCGCTCGGCAGGGGCTGCGCGCGGCAGAAGGCGTATTACACGAAGCCGGTTCGCCTTGATTCGCTCGAATGGCGCGAGCGCGACACGCGGCCGTATTGGGCGCGGACGAGCGTGGACGTCTCCGGCAAAATCAGAGGCGCGGGAACGTATTCCGTCGAGTTCCGTCATCGGCGCGGCAGGACGCTCTTCCGCGACGTCCGCGTCGTCTCCGGCGGGAAGACGCTCGGCGAGGCGAACGGGGAAAAGCGCGCGTTCGAGATCCGCGTCGGGAACGCGCCCGGGCGCGGCAAAGTTTTTCTCGAGTTCGAGATGCGCGGCACCGGCTGGTTCGACGGCTGCGGCGAAATCGTGATTGAAAAGAAATGAGCGCGGGGACGCGCGTTCACGCCGTCTTCCCGCGGAAGACGAAATACACCGCGCCGACGAGGCAGCAGAACGCCCAAAGATAGTCCCAGCGCCATTTTTCGCCCATGAAGAGCAGCGCGAACGGCACGAAGACCGACAGCGTGATGACTTCCTGCATGATCTTGAGCTGCCCGAGCTCGAGCCCGCCCGCGTAGCCGATGCGGTTCGCGGGCACCATGATCAGGTATTCGAAAAACGCCACGCCCCAGCTCGTCAGCACCGCGACAATCCACGGCGCGTTCCGCAGCCCCTTCAGATGTCCGTACCATGCGAACGTCATGAAGCAGTTGGAGAGCGCCAGCAGCGCCGCAGTCTTCAAAATCACCGGATTCATATGCGCGCAAACCTCTACGCGCTTCGCCGCGAAAACGCAAGCGTCGCGCGCGCCGCAGACGCGGACGCGCGCAAAAAAAGGACAGGCGGGAAGCCTGTCCTTTTTCGCGGGGAAGACGCGCGGGGAATCAGAGGACGGCGAAGACTTCGGCGAGGCGCGCGGCGTCCTTGCCGCCGCCCATCGCGAAGTCCGGCCTTCCGCCGCCTTTGCCGCCGAGCCTGCCGCAGAGCTCGGAGACGAGCCTGCCCGCCGCCGTTCCCGCCTTGACCGCGCCGGGGGCGCACGCCGCGACGACGGAGACCTTGTCCGCGCCGAACGCCGCGCCGAGCACGACGACGCCGTTTTCGCCCAGCTTCTTCACGAGCTGCGAAGCGATTTCGCGCAGGTCGTTCGGCGAGCCCGCCGCGGGAACGACCGCCGCCACGCGCCGCGTCGCTCCGGCGTCCTTCGCCGTTTCCGCGAGCGCGTTCGCGAGCTGCGCGAGCTCCTTCTGGCGCACGGCGGCGAGCTGCTTTTCAAGCGCGGATTTTTCTTCCGCGAGCGTCTCGAATTTCTTCTGCAGGTCGGCGACGGGCGTCTTCGTCTTTTCGGAAAGTTTTTTCAGCGTCTGCGTTTCCGCGACGCCGTGCGCGTAGGCCGCCATGCCGGTGAGCGCCTCGATGCGGCGCACGCCCGCGGCGATCGCGCCTTCGGCGACGATGCGGAACTGCCCGAGCTCGCCCGTCGCGCGCACGTGCGTGCCGCCGCAGAGCTCCATCGAATAGCCGTCGAGCGCTCGCGCGTTCCCGCCGACCTGGATGACGCGGACGACGTCGCCGTATTTGTCGCCGAAGAACTGCATGATGTTCGCGTTCTCCTTCGCCTGCTCGTGCGGAATTTCCGTCCACGAAACGGTCTCGTCGGCGAGCACGAGCTCGTTGACGGTGCGCTCGACCTCGGCGACCTGCGCGGGCGTGAGCGCCGCGGAGTTGAAGTCGAACGTCAGTTTCTCGTCGGAGACGAACGAGCCCTTCTGCGCGACGTCCTTGCCGACGACGCTGTGCAGCGCGTAGTGCAGCAAGTGCGTGGCGGTGTGGTTGCGCTCGATCGCGCGGCGGCGTTTTTCGTCCACGACGACGGTCGCCTTGGCGCCGACGGGCGGCGGTTCGTCGCCTTCGACGAAGTGCAGGAAGACGTTCCCGCTCTTCTGCGTGTTGACGATCTTCCAGGCGCGGCCGCGCGCGGAGAGCGTTCCCGTGTCGCCGACCTGGCCGCCCATTTCGGCGTAGCAGGGCGTGCGGTCGAGCACGACGGCGAGCTTGCCCTTGCTGTCCACGATTTCGAGAATCGTCGCCTCGGCGGAAAGCGTCTCGTAGCCGAGGAACTGCGTCGCGTCCTTGGTCTCGATTTCGGAAAGGGTGACGATCTGCTTTTTCTGCGCGGCGCGGGCGCGTTCGCGCTGCTCGGTCATCAGGGCTTCGAACGCCTTTTCGTCCACGGAATAGCCGCGCTCGCGCGCCATGAGGTCGGTGAGGTCGAGCGGGAACCCGTAGGTGTCGTAGAGCAGGAAGGCGGCTTCGCCGTTGAAGACTTCGGCGAGCTCGGCGCTCACGGTGAGGAAGTTGGCGAGCGTGCCGCGGAAGTTCGCGAGCGCGTCCTTGTCCTCGGGCGCGGCGACGAGCGCGTGCGCGGTCGTGTAGAGCGCCTTCGTGTCGGAGCGCGTGAAGATGCGGCGCGCGAGGTCGGTGTTCACGGGCGTCTCGAACTTGACGATGCTCTTCGCGATGACGGCGACGAGGTGGTCGGCGATCTGCGCGAGCGCGGCGTTCCCGTCCTTGAGCGCTTCGGCGTCGAGGCGCATGGCGTCGGCGACGCGCGCGCGGAGATTTTTCGCGGCGTTCTTGAGGGAGATGATTTCCTCGAAAATCGTCAGCCCGGCGTCGAGCGTCTTGTTGAAGGCCTCTTCCTCGACGCGGATCGTGTCGCGGACGGCGTCGCGGCGCGCGCGGATTTCGGGGAAGACGTCGCCCATCGTTTCCGCGAGCACGTCCACGAGTTTGTAGAAGAACGGCTCCCTGAAGCCGAGCGTGCGCCCGTAGCGGACGGCGCGGCGCAGAATGCGGCGCAGGACGTAGTTGCGGTCGCTGTTGCCGGGCGCGATGCCGTCGGCGACGGCGAAAGAAAGCGTGCGGATGTGGTCGGCGATGACGCGGAAGGCGACGTCGGTCTTTTCCTGCTCGTTCGCGCCCTGCGTTCCCGCGGCGGGCAGCGTGGAGCCGTATTTTTTGCCGGAGAGCTTTTCGATTTCACGGAAGATCGGCGCGAAGACGTCCGTCTCGTAGTTGGAGATGACGCCCGTGAAGTCGGTGAAGTTCTTCGTGCACTGAATGATGCTCGTCGCGCGCTCGAAGCCCATGCCGGTGTCGACGTTCTTCGCGGGAAGCGGCGAGAACGTGCCGTCGGGATTCGCGTTGAACTCCATGAAGACGAGGTTCCAGATCTCGATGCACAGCGGCGAGCCCTTGTTGACGAGCGCGCCCGCGGTGTCGCCGTCCGGCGTGAGGTCCATGTGGATTTCCGAGCACGGACCGCACGGCCCCGTGTCGCCCATCATCCAGAAATTGTCCTTCTTGTTGCCGTTGACGATGTGCACCTTCGGGTCGAGCCCGGCGGCGACGAAAAGCTTTTCCCACGCGTCGTACGCCTCCTGGTCGAACGCGGCGGGATCGCCCTTGGACTTGTCCGGGCAATAGACGGTCGCGTAGAGGCGCTCCTTCGGGAATTTCCAGACTTCGGTGATGAGTTCCCACGCCCACGAAATCGCCTCCTTCTTGAAGTAGTCGCCGTAAGACCAGTTGCCGAGCATCTCGAAGAACGTGTGGTGATACGTGTCCATGCCGACGTCCTCAAGGTCGTTGTGCTTGCCTCCGGCGCGGATGCACTTCTGCGTGTCGGCGGCGCGGTGCGTCGGGTACGGGCACGGAATCTGTCCGAGGAAGATCGGCACGAACTGGTTCATTCCCGCGTTCGTGAAAAGCAGGTTCGGCGAGTCCGGCAACAGGCTGGACGAAGGCACGATCTTGTGCTCCTTCGATTTGAAGAAATCAAGAAACGACTGGCGGATTTCTGAGGATGTCATGACTGAAAAAATTTGAACGGACATTTCACTCCTTGGAGCGCGCTTTCGCAACGCCGAAAACGCGGGAAGGGCTTTTACCCGCCGTACCCCGCCGCGCCGGGAAATTTTCTCAGAGCTTTTCGACGCTCTTGATCTTCACTTCGCCGTTGAAGGCGTTTTCGGGGGCGCCGATCGCGCGCATCGGGAAGACGAGCGTGGAGATCTTGTGCGACTCGGGGAACTTGTGCCGCACCGGTCCGCCGATCTTCTTGCCGTCCGCGTAGAGCGTCACGTTGCGCCCGCGCGCCTCGACGACGAGCTCGACGGTCTTGCCGACGGGCAGGACGTAGTCGAACGAAAAGTCCCACGCGTCGCGCGTGAAGCCGACTTTCCCCGTCTCCTTCTGCACCGCCTTGAACGCGCCGCACGGCGCCGAGAACAGAATTTCCTCGCCTTTGCCCGCGGCCGCGCGCCTCACGGTGAAGGTGATTCTGTAGTCCGGCGCGAACGAGTTGTCGCGCGGGAGCCGCACGTAGGAGGCGCCGCCCTTGAGCTTGAAGACTTTGCCGCCGCCGGCGACGTCGGCGTTCACGCGTTCGGCGCGCTTGAGCTCGTCCGCGCTCGCGGGAACGTGTTCCGCCATTTTGAAGCGCGGGTTGATTCCCGGCGGCACGTCGATTTTGGCGAGCACTTTTTCGAAATCCGCGAACGGGAGGTCCGTTCCCGTCGCCCAGGTCTTTTCCGCGATGACGGCGGAGCTTTTCTGGATGCGGTCGAAGAGGTCGTAGTCGGTCAGCCCGGTGTCGCGCCGCCAGCTGTTGTCGTTCCAGAGCGCGAACTGCGCGCCGAGGAGCTTCGGGTGTCCGGGCGCGACTTTTTTGGAGCCCATCACGTGCGGCGCCCACGTCGGGCCGTAGAGCTTCTGCAGGTTGAGAAAATCGCCGTAGCCGCCGACGCTTCCGGTGCCGCTCGGCACGATGTAGGTGTCGCCGTCGAGAATGTTGATGATGTCGTAGCCGAGATCGAGCGCCTCCTGCGGATCCTGCCAATGGAGCGACCAGATGTCCATCTGCACGCCGTCGGAGACGACGGGCGTGCCGCCGCGCTTGTAGCTGAGCGAGCCCCACAGCCGCGGCGTGTAGCCGCGCGCCTTCACGTATTTGAGCATCGCGTCCGCGAACGCGCGGTAGTCCTCCGCGGAGCCGTAATACTCGTCCGTGCCGATGTGGACGACGCCGCCCCGGAAGACTTTTCCTTCCTTGCCCGCGGGCTTGAGGTATTCGTCCATGACGCTCTGCACGTATTTCAGCGTCTCGTCGCGGTAGGTGCGCTTGCCGCCTTTCGGGAACGGCGCGGACGAGGCGTCGAGCATCGCGGCGCGCTCGACGTCGTGTTCCTTCTGCACGCCGCCGCGGTACATCAGATCCGGGCGCGCCTTGACGAAGCTCATCGCGTGCCCGGGAACGTCGATTTCGGGGACGATGCGCAGGCCGTAGCCTTCGGCTGTCTTCTGCAGCGCGATGAAGTCCTTTTTCGTGTAGAAATAATCCGTGCTCGTGAGCCCGGGCACCTTGGATTCGAGGCGGAAGGCGGTCGGCGCGGCCGCCATGACTTCGTCGAGCGCGCGTTTCTTGTCCTCGGCGGACGCGTTTTTGCCGCACGGAATCTTCGTGTAGTCGTGCAGCCAGATGAAGTTGTCGTTAAGGTGCAGCTGCAGGTCGTTGAGCTTGTAGAACGCCATCGTGCGCGCGACGTTCGCGACGGCCTCCTTCGTCGCCGGCTTGCGCCCGACGTCGTAGGAAAACCCGCGCAGCGGATACTGCGGGTAGTCCGCCGCCTTGCCGCACGGGAACGCGGGCTTCGCGCTTTTCCCTTCCATGGAGTTCTTGAAGCCCTGCAGCAGCGTCTGCGCCGCCCAGTTCGCGCCGACGGGCTCGACGCCGGCCGCGACGATGCCGTTGCGCGTCACCGCGAGCGTGTAGCCTTCTTCGCCGAGCCGCGCGTCCGCGCCGAGCTCGAACACGATCGCGCGCGCGGCGGGCTTTTCCTTCGCGACCTTGAGCTTCACGCCCGTGAGCGCGAAAAGATCCTTGCGGAAATTGTTCACGTGCTCGGCGAGGAGCGGATGTTTCTTCATCAGCGCGGGATCGCACCAGAGCGAGACGCCCGAATCGAGCGTGAACTCGCCCGGCGCCGACGCCCATTCCTGAATCGCGGGAATGATCGCCGGCTTGCCCGCGCCCGTCTCGCCCGTCGAAAAGAGCACCGTCAGCGTGCGCGCGTTCTTCCCGTCCTTGTCGCCGACGGTCACGAGGCAGACCTTGTCCGAAAGCGGAAAACGCATCGAGCCGTTCGGCGCGACGAGCTGTTCGAAGTCCGTCGCGAGGATTTTCGCGCCCTTGGCGTCCTTCGGCATGAACGCCGCGAACGAGGCGCTGCGCTTGAACTCGGCGGCGGAGACGACGACGTCGGGCTTTTCGCTCGCGCCCGCGCGCGCGGGGACGCTCTGCGCGAAGGCGGGCGCGGCGCCGCCCGCCGAAAACGCCGCGCAGACGAGCGCGACCGCGGAAAGAAGAAGATGCTTTTTGCTCATGATTTCGATTCGGATTTTCGTTTTTCGCGGGGAAATTTCCGCCGGGCTTTCGCGCCCGCGCGGCGAGACCGATTGCCCGCGAGCTTATTTCGCCTCCCCGACGCGTCAAACATTTTTTCCCGCCGCGCCTTCGACGAACGGAATCGCAAATCCGAGACGCCCCGTCAAAAGAACCCGCACAAAAAGACTTCGGCGCCGCATTCCGGCGAGCGCGCGAAAAATCCGCTTTCCGCGGCGGAGGTTTCGCCGTAGAATGCCGCGCAACAATGAACAGCGACCCTTCTCAAGTTTCCCGCTTCTTCCTGCTGAGCGACGGCGGCCCGTTCGTCTGGGCGCTCGCGCTCGTCGGCGTCTTCGGCGTCGCGATCATGATCGAACGCCTTTACTACCTGCACAGCAAGCAGATCCGCGCGCAGGACTTTCTCGAAGGCATCCGCAATAATCTGCGCAGCGGACACTACAACGAGGCGCTGACGGTCTGCGAAGAGGCGCCCGGCCCCGTCGCGCGCGTCGTGAAGGCGATTCTCGTGCGGCGCGACCGCGGCGAGGCCGGCATGCGCATCGCCGCGGAGGAAGCCGCCGTCGCGGAGCTCCCCGCGCTCGAGCGCCGCGCGGGAACGGTCTGCGCGCTCGCGAAGATCGCCCCGCTCGTCGGCTTCGCGGGAACGGTCTTCGGGCTGCTGCGCGCGTTCCTGAACATGCGCTCCGCCGGGCATTACGCCTCCGCCGACCTTTTCGCCGGCGACATCGCGAGCGCGCTCGCGGCGACGGGCGTCGGGCTCGTGCTCGCGGTCGTCTTTCAGCTCGGCCATCACCTGATCGCCGGACGCATCCGCGCCGTCACGACGGATTTCGAAAAGACCGGAATCAGCCTCATCAACTTCATCGTCTACGAGCTGAACGAGCCGGACGCGGCCGCGGGCGCCGACGAGCCCGCCTCGGAGTGAGCCCCGGCGCGCCGTCGTGTTTTCGCTGAACGACATTCGGCTGCGCTACGGACCGCGGGTGCTCTTCGACGGCGTGTCCGCAAGCATCGGCGCGCGCGAGCGCATCGGGCTCGTCGGCTCCAACGGCGCGGGCAAATCCACGCTGCTCAAGATTCTCGCCGGCGTGCAGGATTACGACGCGGGAACGCTCGCCGCCGCGAAGAACGCCACCGTCGGCTACCTTCCGCAGGACGGTCTGGAGACGCACGGAAAGACGCTTGTCGCCGAGGTCGAAAGCGCTTTCGAGGACATCGTTTCCCTGCGCGCGAAAATCGCCTCCGCCGACGCCGAGCTGCAGACGCTCCCGCCGGATTCCGACGCCTACCGCGACGCGCTCGGACTCATCGCCGACATGGAGCGCCGCCTCGAAGACGCCGACGCCGCACGCCTGCGTTCCCGCGTCGAGACGATTCTGCACGGGCTCGGCTTCGCGCAGAGCGACATGGAACGCGACACGGGCGAGTTTTCCGGCGGCTGGCAGATGCGCATCGCGCTCGCGAAGCTGCTTCTGCGCGAGCCGACGCTGCTGCTGCTCGACGAGCCGACGAACCACCTCGACATCGAATCGCAGGACTGGCTCGAAGACTGGCTTGCGCGCTACGCGGGCGCGGTGATGCTCGTCTCGCACGACCGCGCTTTTCTCGATTCCGTCTGCGGAAAAATCTTCGCGCTCTCCGCCGGGCGTCTTGAAATCTACAACGGCGATTATTCCTATTTCGAAAAGACGTCGCGGGAACGCCGTGAAGCGCTCCGCCGCGCCGCGAGGAACCAGGCGCGCGAAATCGCGAAGACGGAGGAGTTCATCGAACGCTTCCGCGCGAAGGCGACCAAGGCGGCGCAGGTGCAGTCGCGCATCCGGCAGCTCGAAAAGATCGAGCGCGTCGAGTTCGAGGAGGAGGACGACTCGCAGATAGCGTTCGCGTTCCCGCCCGCGCCGCAAAGCGGGCAGGTCGTGCTCGAGCTGAAGGACGTCCGCAAGGACTACGGCGACGTGCGCGTGCTGCGCGGCGTGAATTTCAGAATCGAGCGCGGCGACCGCATCGCCGTCGTCGGCGTGAACGGCGCGGGCAAATCCACGCTGATTCGTCTGCTCGCGGGCGTCGAACCGCCGAGCGCGGGAACGCGCGCCGAGGGGCTCAACGTCGCCGTGTCCTATTTCGCGCAGCACCAGGCGAAGGAGCTCGACCCGGACATCGACGTGCTCACGACCGTGAACGACGTCGCCGCCGGGCTCGGCACGACGCGCCTGCGCACGCTCCTCGGCGCGTTCCTCTTTCGCGGCGAAGACGTGTTCAAGCCCGTCGGCGTGCTCTCCGGCGGCGAGCGCAACCGCCTCGCGCTCGCGCGGATGCTGCTGCGCCCTTTCAATTTTCTCGTCCTCGACGAGCCGACGAACCATCTCGACATGCGCTCGAAAAGCGTGCTCTCGCAGGCGCTGAAACAGTACGCGGGAACGTTCGTCGTCGTCTCGCACGACCGCGATTTTCTCGATCCGATCGTGACGAAGGTCGTCGAGGTGAAGAACCACGGACTGCGCGTCTTTCTCGGGAACGTCAGCGACTACCTCGCGGCGACCGCGGACGAGCGCGCGCGGGAACGCGAAAAATTCTCCGCCGTTTCCGTCGCCGCGAAAAAACCTCCGGCGGACGACCCGCGGGAACGCCGCCGCGCCACGGCGGAACGCGCGAAGCGGCTCGCGCCCGTCCGCAAAAAAATCCGCGAGACGGAGGAGCGCATCGCCGCGCTCGAAGCCGAGCAGACCGCGTTCGAGGAAAAGATGGCGGCGCCGGACTTCTTCTCGCGCGACGGCGAGGCGGTGAAGTCCGACATGGCGCGCTACGACGCCGTGAAGCGCGAAATCGCCGACGCCTACGCCTCCTGGGAAGCGCTCTCGCTCGAGCTCGAAGCCGACGCGTGACCGCGCGCGCTCACGCGCCGCGGAGGAGACGGTCGAGAGTTTCGCCGAAGAGCGGCGGGAGCGGCGAGGAGGCGCGGAAGCGCAGTTCGCCGCCGCGCAGCGGAAGCGCGATCTCCGTCTCCGCGGCGTGCAGGAAGAGCCGCCCGCGCGCGTCCGCGAGCCGGTCGGCGTCGCGCCTGTCCGCCGCGGCGTCGCCGTAGGCGCGGTCGCCGACGATGGGCATGCCGCGCGACGCGCACTGCACGCGCAGCTGATGCGTGCGCCCCGTTTCGGGCGAGAGCTTCACGAGCGCGAACGCCGCGTTCCCGCGGATTTTTTCGACGGCGGTCGCGGCGGCCTGCGCGCCGCGGATCTTCCCGTGAGGCGCGACGCGCACGCGCAGCTC
Source organism: Candidatus Spyradosoma sp. (assembly GCA_051884495.1). Lineage (GTDB taxonomy): Bacteria > Verrucomicrobiota > Verrucomicrobiia > Opitutales > UBA953 > Spyradosoma. The sequence goes on along the minus strand of JBJEVQ010000025.1, from coordinate 133,664 downwards.
GCCGCCGCGGCTTTCGCGCAGCAGAAAATCCGTCCAGCGCGCGGCGGCGGGCGCGTTCCCGCGCACGAGCGCGAAATAGGTTTTGCGGACGCCCGTTCCCGCGAACGCCGCGCGCGCGAGGCGGGCGACGGCTTCGTCCCAGGCGCAGAGCACGACGCCGCTCGTCGGCGAGTCCAGACGGTTGAGCACGAAGATCTTGCGGGCGGCGCCCGCGGCGTCGCGCACGCAGTAGCATTCCTGCTTCAGGCTGTAGTCGGCGACGAGCATCGCGCGCTTCGCGGCGGCGACGCCGGGCGCGTTCGGATGCGTCATCGTGCCCGCGGGCTTTTCGAGCGCGAAGAGCCCGCGCGGATCGGCGGCGAGCACGTGCACGCCCGCGTTCAGCGGGAGCGCGTCGAGGAGCGGCGTTCCCGCGGCGGATTTCGGTTCTTTGTTTTCGTTCATGAGCGCTTCCCAGGGTTCTCCGGCGATCAGACCTTTAAGTTTTCCCTTACTCCGTCAGGTCGGCGAATCTGCCGCCGACATAGGCGCGGAGCGTCTCCGGCGCGAGCTCGACCTGGAAGCCGCGCCGCCCGGCGCTGACGACGAGCGTGTCGAAAAGCGTCGCCGTCTCGTCGAAGACCGTCGGGAACGCCTTTTTCATGCCCACGGGAGAACAGCCGCCGTGCACGTAGCCGGTGAGCGGGAGCAGGTCGCGCTGCTTCAGCATCTCGACGCTTTTTTCGCCGACCGCCTTCGCGGCCTTCTTCAGGTGCAGCGTCGCGTTCACGGGAACGGCGAACACGTAGTGCGCGCCGGACGCGCCCGTGGTGACGAGCGTCTTGAAGACGTGGAACGGATCCTGCCCGAGCGCGGCGGCGACGGCGTTCCCGTCCGTCAGCCCGGGATCGTATTCGTGGACGGCGAACGGGATTTTCGCGGCGTCGAGCAGCCGCATGACGTTGGTTCTTTCCGATTTCGGCATGGCGCGTGGAATCTTTCGGGAAATCGAACGCCGTCGCGCGCGCGGAATCAAGTTTTTTGAAGAATTTTCTCGCGAATCCGCGCGCGCGGGCTAAGGTAATTGCGCATGAAAAAGCTTTTACTCATTGCCCTTTTCGCCGCGTTTTCGGCGACGGCGTTCCCGCTGAGCGCGGCGCCGAAAGCCTCCAAGAGCTCCGAAAACGCGATCGTGCCCCAGCCCGTCTCCTACAAGACCGGAAGCGGCAAGTTCACGTTCAAGCCTTCGACGACGATCGCCGCGCTTTCGCCGGAGGCGATGCCCGTCGCCAAGTATTTCGCGAAGGAGATCGAGCGCGCGACCGGCATGAAGCTCGAAGTCGGCAAGTCGGGGCAGGTGAGGCTGCGCATCGATCCCAAGGCGAAGACCGGCGACGAAGGCTACACGCTCGACGTCTCGAGCGCGGGCATTTCCGTCGTCGCGAAGACGCCCGCCGGGCTTTTCTACGGCCTGCAGACGGTGCGCCAGATGATGCCGCCGGAGATTTATTCGCGCAAGCCCGTGAAGGAAAAGGTCGAATGGAGTCTGCCCGCCGCCAAGATCACGGACTCGCCGCGTTTCGCGTGGCGCGGCGCGCATCTCGACGTCGCCCGCCATTTCTACACGAAGGAGGAGGTCAAGAAATTCATCGACACGCTCTCGTGGCACAAAATCAACCGCTTTCACTGGCACCTGACGGAAGACCAGGGCTGGCGCCTCGAAATCAAGAAATATCCGAAGCTGACGGAAATCGGCGCGTGGCGCGACGACCTGCTCGTCGGCGAGACGCCGAAGGAGGAGCCGCGCGGCCAGTATCCGCTCGAAAAGAACGATTCGGCGTGCTGGAACTCCAAGGGCGAATACGGCGGATTCTACACGCAGAAGGACGTGAAGGAGATCGTCGCCTACGCGGCGGAGCGCTTCATCACGATCGTTCCCGAAATCGAGATTCCCGGCCACGCGCGCGCGGCGATGTATTCTTATCCCGAATACACCTGCACGGGCAACCGCCCGGGGAAGATGCCGCTCGTCGGCGGCGTGTACGGACCGGTCTACTGCCCGGGCAAGGAAAAGACGTTCAAGTTCCTTGAAGACGTCTTCACGGAAGTGCTCGCGCTGTTCCCGGGAAAATACATCCACCTCGGCGCGGACGAATGCCCGAAGGGCGACTGGAAGAACTGCCCCGCGTGCCAGAAGCGCATCAGGGACGAAAAGCTCGAGCCGGAGGAAGTCGTCGTCGCGGGCAAGGCGCACAAGCGCACGGCGGAAGACAAGCTGCAGTCCTACACGATCGCGCGCGTGCAGAAATTCCTCGAATCGAAGGGGCGCAAGATCATCGCGTGGGACGAAATCACCGAAGGCGGCATTCCGAAAGGCTGCACCGTCATGCACTGGCGCGAATACACCGACCCGAAGATCGCGCCGACGGAGGGCGAAGACCTCATCGTCTGCACGCGCCCGCGCTGCTACTACAACTGGGGCTACGACAAGGCCGACCGCAAGTTCCTGTTCTCGCAGGGCGGCATCATGCCGATGAAGCAGGCGTTCGATTTCGAGCCGATTCCGGGCGGGCTCGACCCGAAGCTCGAAAAGCACGTGCTCGGCGCGCAGGCGTGCTTCTGGGGCGAAAAGGCGCAGAACGTGCAGATCGTCGAATTTCACTTCTTCCCGCGCATGTGCGCGATGAGCGAATCCGCCTGGTGCCGCAAGGGCACGCGCGATTTCGAAAGCTTCATGCGCCGCGTCGAAGTGCAGCAGAAGCGCTACGCCGCCGCGGGCGTCAACGCGCGGCCGACCGTCATTCCCGACGGCTACAAGCCCTACAGGAAATACGACGTGCCCAAGTCCAAGGGGAAATGATCCCGCCCGCGAACCGACGCCCCTCCGAGCCATGAACGCTTCCGCCCTCTCCGCCGCCGCGCTGAAGTCGCTCCCCGCGAACGCCGCCTTCTCCGGAGTCTTCCTGCTGAAGAAATGCGCCGTCCGCACCGCGAAGACGGGGGCGCTGTTCTACGCGCTGGAGCTCGGCGACAGGACGGGAACGTTTTCCGCGCTCGTCTTCTCCGACAACCTCGCCGGCGTCGCTCTGCGCGACGTTCCCGAGGGCGCGATCGTCCGCGTCGGCGGAATCGCCGAAAGCTACCAGGGACGCTTTTCCCCGAAGCTCGACTCCGTCGAAACGCTTTCCGAAGAGGAAGTCGAAGCCGCGGGACTCCTCGAAAATCTCGTCGAAAGCTCGCCCGAAGATTTCGACGCGCTGCAGGCGGAGCTGGACGAACACGTCGCGGCGATTCCGGACGCCTCGCTGCGCGCCGTCGCCGCGTCCGTGTTCGGCGAAATCCGCGAGACGTTTCTGAGCTCGCCCGCGGCGATTTCGATGCACCACGCGTACCGCCACGGGCTGCTGGAGCATTCGTGCCACGTCGCCCGCGTCGCGCGCGCGCTGCTGCCGCTTTACCCGCAGATCGACGTCTCGCTCGCGCTCGCGGGCGCGCTGCTTCACGACGTCGGCAAGACCGTCGAATACACGCAGGGCTTCGCGACGCGCAAGACGCGAGCCGGCATCCTGCAGGGACACGTCGTGCTCGGCTACCGCATCGTGCGCAAGCACGGCATCAAAAACCGCCTCGCGCCGGAGCTCCTGGAGCGCCTCGAACACATCGTGCTCAGCCACCAGGGCGAGCTCGAATGGGGCGCGGCGGCGCTCGCGGCGACGCCGGAGGCGGTCTTCGTCTCGCTCGCGGACAATTTCGACGCGAAGCTGGGCATGGTCCAGGCCGCGCTCCGCAACGCCGTTCCCGGCGGCGCCGAATTTTCGGAATACGTTTCCGGGCTGAAATCTTCGCTGCTGCTCACGCCGCCCTTCCCGAAAACCGACGCGGAATGACCGCGCACGGACTTTTTGCACGGAGACCACGGAGGCGACGCAGAGAATTTTCGCGGAGCACGGCTTGCCTCCACACTTTGCCATGAGTCGCTTGAAGAAAATCGTCTGAACATTTCCTGCAATTTGGGCAGGAACGGCGTTTCCCCGGAAACGAAGCGCGTTTTTTCGTGTTCACGGACGGCGGTTCGTGGTTTCTTTGTCGGAAGATGAAATCGGAGATCTTCGAGAAATTCGGCGAGTGGCGCGTCTGCGGAAGCGCAGAGGCGACACGCGACGCGGCACGCGAGCTCGGAGCACTGCTGCCGGCGGACTGCACGCTCGCGCTCCACGGCGGACTCGGTGCGGGCAAGACGACCTTCGTCGGCGGGCTCGCCGAAGCCTTCGGCGTTCGCGAAGCCGTGACGTCGCCGAGCTACAACATCTACGCGATTTACGACGGACGTTCCCGCCAGCTCATCCACATGGACGCGTATCGTCTGCCGTCTCCGGAGGCGGCGGAAGCGCTCATGCTCGAGGAGTTCATGCGTTCGCCGTGGTGCTGGGTCGTCGAATGGCCGGAGAAGATCGGCGACGCGCTCCCGCCCGACGCGCTTCATCTCGATTTCGAAATTCTCTCCGCGGGAACGCACCGCTTCCGCGTCCGCGCGCGGTGACGCGCCGCCGCGCGCGAAAAAAAAGTTTTCGGGAGCGCGGATTTCGCTTAGGGTTGCGGCAGAATGTTTTTCACGCCTTTTCAGAAGCGCGCAATCGCGTGGGCGGCGACCGGAGTCGCCGTCGCGGTGCTCGTCGCGCTCGCCGTCGGCGTGGTCGCGGCGGCGGGGAAATTCCTCGCGGCGTTCGGCACGGTGATCTGGCCGATCGTGATTGCGGCGCTGCTCGCGCTGCTGCTGCGCCCGGTCTGCGATTTTCTGGAAGCGCGTCTGCGCCTGCCGCGCGCCGCGGCGATCGCGGCGCTGTTCGTGCTGATCTCCGCGGTCGCGGCAATCGTCCTGCTCTTTCTCGTTCCCGTGATCGCGCGCCAGGCGGCGGAGCTCGTCCACCGCATTCCGGAGCTTTGGGCGCGCCTTCCGGAACATTTTCCGGAGCTCGCGGGCGCGATCGAAAAATTTCTCGCGGACGGCGGCATCGTCGAGCGCGTGAAGGACGACGCGCAGTTCGGCGAGCACCTGAAGGCGGTCGCGGCGGCGGCGCTCCCGAAGCTGCAGGCGGTCTGGATGAAGGCGGAAAGCCTCTTTTCTCAGGTCGTCGCGGCGGCGGTCGTGCCGATTTACTTCTGTTATTTTCTCGGCGGACGGCACGATCTGATCGGACGCTTCGAGCGCGAGTCGGCGACGCTGCTTCCGCGCCGGATCTCCGCGGACGCCGCGTTTCTGATGCGCCAGTTCCGCGACATCGTGGTCGCGTTCTTCCGCGGGCAGTTTCTCGTCGTGACGTGCTACGGCGTGATTCTCGCGACGGGCTTCTTCGTCGCGGGGCTGCCGGGCGCGATCTTTCTCGGGCTCACGCTGGGCTATCTGAACATGATTCCGTACTTCGGCACGGTCGTCGGGCTGTGCGCGATTCTGCCGCTGGCGTTCTTCTCGGGCGGCGCGGGAATGCTCGCCGCCGTGATCGTCGTCTTCTGCGTCGCGCAGGCGGCGGAAGGCTGGTGGCTCACGCCGAAGATCATGGAGAAGAAGATGGGACTGCACCCGATGGTCATCATGATTTCGATCTTCTTCTGGGCGATCGCCCTCGACGGCGTGCTCGGCATGGTGCTCGCGGTGCCGCTGACGGCGTTCTTCGCCGCCTCCTGGCGCCTCCTCAAAAAGCGGCTGAATCCCGACGGCGACGTTCCCGAGCCGCAGCAGAACTGAAACGCGTTCCCGCCATGGCAGACCTCGGTTTTTCGCAGTATCAGAGACTTTCGCAGGAGCAGACGCTTTCGCCGCAGATCATCCGCGCGCTGAATCTGCTCCAGGCGCCGTCGATGGATCTGCAGCGCGAAGTCGCCGAAGAGCTCGCGAAAAATCCGCTCCTCGAAATGGAGGACGGCGGCATGAGCTCGCTCGAAACGCCCCTGCCCGACAATCCCGAAATGCCCGGCGCGCACGACCGCGAAGGCGCCGCCGCGGGAACGCCCGACGCCGACGGAAACGCCGCAGACGCCGCGCGCGACGACTGGCGCGAACGTGACGACGCCCCGCTCGGCGAAACCCGCGTCTGGACGCGCGACGACGACGAACGCCGCGCCCGCCTCTTCAACTCCCTCGTCGAACACGCCTCGCTCCGCGACATGCTCGACGAGCAGATCGCCCTCGCGGACGTTTCCGAGAGCGAGCGCCGCCTCCTCTCCGCCGTCGCCGACCGGCTCGACGAAAAGGGCTTTCTCGAAGGCGACGCGGACGCGCTCGCGGCGGAGCTCGGCGTTTCCGCCGCCGACGCGGAAAAGGCGATCGCGACCTTTCAGACCTTCGACCCGCCCGGCATCGGCGCCCGCAATCTGCGCGAGCTCTTCATGATTCAGCTCCGCCGGAACGGACGCGAAAAATCGCTCGCCTTCCGCGTCGTGAGCGAAGCCTACGACGCCCTGCTCGCCCGGAAATTCGGCGCAATCGCGGACAAGTTCGGCGTCTCCGATTCCGCGCTGCGCGACGCCGTCGCGGAGATTTCCCGCGTCAACCGCGTTCCCGCCAAGGACTTCGTCGCCGACGAAAACCGCGAAGTCTTCCCCGACCTGACTTTCTACTTCGACGAAAAGGCGGGCGCGTGGGCCGCGAAGTCCAATTTCGACTACGTGCCGAAGCTGCGCATCTCGCCCGCCTACAAGGCGCTGCTCGCGCAGGGCAGGCTCTCGCCGAAGGACCGCGCGTATTTCTCCGAAAAGACGCGCGACGCCAAATCGCTCATCAACGCGCTCGACGAACGCCGCCGCACCATCGAAAAAATCGGCGCCGCGCTCGCGAAATTCCTGCGCCCGTTCTTCGAAAAGGGCCCTGCCGCGATGCCCTCGCTGACGATGGCGGACGTCGCCGCCGAAATCGGCATGCACGAGACGACCGTCTCCCGCGCCGTCGCCAACAAATACGCGGAGACGCCGTGGGGCGTCCGCGAACTGCGCAAGTTCTTCAACGCGTCGCTGCCGACGGATTCCGGCGGCTCGATCTCCAACGCGGGCGTGCGCGAAGTGCTGAAGGAAATCCTCGAGGACGAGCCGCCCGCGTCGCCGCTGAGCGACGAAAAAATCGCGGAGGAGCTGGGCAAGCGCGGCATCCGCGTCGCGCGCCGCACGATCGCGAAATACCGCGGCATGCTCGGCATCCCGCCCGCGCACCTCCGCCGCAAGTTCTGAGCGCGCACAAAAAGACGCGTTCCCGCGGAACGGACCGCGGGAACGCGTCTTCAAGAACAAAGCGCCGGATTACGCGGAAGCCTTTTCGGCCGCCTGTTTCTGCGCCTTGAGGAATTCCTCTTCGTTCACCTTCGTGTAGAGCTTCGACTCGACGATCTCCATCAGGTAGTCGCGCGCGAGCGAGAAGCCGTACTGCTTGATCATCAGGTCGTTGTTCTTGACGAGGTTCTCTTCCGCCGTCTTGGCGTTTTCGAGCGCCTTCGTCTTTTCCTCGCTGTCGGGCATCTTCGCGACGGACTCCTTGTACGCGACGAGCTGACGGCGCAGGTTGTGCATCACCTGGACGTTGTGGCGGAACTGTTCGTTCGCTTCCGCGCCCGGAATTTCCGAAATGAGACGGAACTTGTCGTCGCCCTTCACGAGCAGATGATCCGCGGGAACGTTCGCGTCGTTCTTCGCCGCCGCGTATTCCTCGTCGGTGAGCTTGAGGAAGATGCGCGTCTTGAGCACCTGGTGCAGGTAATCGCGCGTCAGCGAATAGCCGTAGGCCTTCGCCATCGCCTGGTTGTTTTCGTCGAGTTTCTTGCCGATTTCCTTGATCTTCGCGAGCGCGGCCTTGCGTTCCTCTTCCGTGAGCGCGGTCTTCGCGCGCTGATCGAGTTCGACCATCATCTGGCGCTGGCGCTGCACGAGCTGCACGTTCTGAATGAACTGCGTGTTCGCGTCAGCCGTATTGATCGTGGAAACGTGGATGAACTTCTGACCGTTCTGCTCGATGAAATCGAGGGCTGTGTTGTCTGCCATGTCTGTTTTGTCTGATTGGGTTTTTAGAAAAAAATCATTTCGCCTCGTCCGCAATCGCCGATTTCGCGTCGGCGCGCAGCGCTTCTTCCTCGGCGGCCTTCTGCGCCTTGAGGAATTCCTCCTCGTTGACCTTCACGTAGAGCTTCGCCTTGGCGATTTCCATGTAGTAGTTGCGCGCGACCGAGTAACCGTAGGCCTCGACCATCTTCTTGTTGTTCTCCTCAAGAGCCGTCTTGCCCTTTTCGAACTCTTCCTTGAGCGCGTCCTTGTCCGCGCCTTCGGGCATCTTCGCGAGCGCCTTGTCCATCTGCACGAGACGGTTGCGCAACGCGATCATCTTCTGGACGTTGAGCTGGAATTCCGCGCACGCGCGTTCGGGCGCGATCACGGAAATGCGCTGGAACTTGTCGTCGCCCTTCACGAGCAGATCCGTGTCCGCCTTGATTTCGGGATTCTTCTTCGCGGCTTCGTATTCCTCGTCGGTGAGCTTCAGGTAAAGCACCGTCTCCACGGGCAGGTGGATGTAGTCGCGGGAAATGGAATAGCCGTAGGCCTTCGCCATCGTCTGGTCGGCCTTCTTCAGCTCTTCCGTGAGCTCGGCGATCTTCGCGTCGGTCGCCTTCTTCTCCTCTTCCGTGAACGCGATCTTCTTGTGCTCGTTCAGCGTGATGAGCGTCTGGCGCAGCTGATTCATGATGCCGACGTTCTTCGTGAACTCGTCGTTGGCGGCAGCGGTCGGCAGCGAAGCAACGAGAATGAACTTCTGTCCGTTCTGTTCGATGAAGTCGAGCTTGCTTTCGGGCGCCGAAGCTTCGGCGGCAGGAGCGGGCGCGGCGGTTTCCGGTTTGGCTTCCTCGGAAGCGAAAAGCGACGTCGAAGCGAGGACGGACGCGAGGAAGAACAAGGTTTTAGTGATTTTCATAAGGGATGATATTGAATTGATGAATTCGTTTTTAAGGTAAACTTTTCAAACGCCCGATTCAAGAGGAAACGGGCGTTTCGCAGTAATCAGCGTCCCCGTCCGAAAAATTTGTCTGAAATTCGCACGACGCCGCAAAGGAGAAAAAGCCGTCCTCCCGTAAAACATGGAAACCGTTCGTCATAGGACAAAATCCGGTACCCGGTTTTTCTTTCGCATTCTTTGCGTTTGAACTTCGGGGCGCGCGGAAATACGCTCGGCGGCATGAAACTTCGCAACGATTTTCCCGAAAACATCCGCAACGTCTTCTTCGACTTCGGCGGCGTGATCATGGACGTCGAGCTCTCCCGCACCGTGGACGCCTTCCGCGCCATGGGCGTGACGCGCCTGAGCGTCGAGGAGACCCAGGTCGGCGCGGGAACGTTCTTCGAAGACCACGAGCGCGGCACGCTCCCGAGCGACGCCTTTCTCGCCAGACTGCGGGAACGCATCCCCGGCGGCGACGCGAAGCCCGCGGAAGAAATCTGGCGCGCGTGGAACCTGCTGCTCGACGAATTCCGGCCCGAGCGCGTCGCGCTGCTGCGCACGCTCGCGCGCGAACACCGCTACCGCACCTTCGTGCTCAGCAACACGAACCCGCCGCACCGCGCGCGCTTCCGCGAAATCTTCCGCAAAACCTGCGGCGGCGAATTCGACGCGCTTTTCGAAAAGACGTTCTACTCCGACGAACTGCGCGCCGTGAAGCCCGAGCCGGAAATCTACGACCGCGCGGCGGCGCTCGCCGGCGTCGTTCCCGCGGAAACGCTCTTCATCGACGACAACCCGAAAAACGTCGCCGGAGCCCGCGCGCGCGGCTGGAACGCCTACCACCTGCGCGTCGGCGAAGAAAGCATTCTCGACCTCTTCGTCGAATGAACCGCCGCGACGGAGGACGACGCGCCGTGTTTTCTTCGCGATTCGATTTCCCGATGACGCCCAACCGCTGGACGCGCGCGCTGCGCGAAGCCCGCGCGGAAGGGCGCCCCCTGCTCGACCTCGCGGTCTCCAACCCGACCGCCGCCGGGCTTTCGTGGGACGCGCGCGCGCTCGCCGACGCGCTCGCCGCGCCCGAAATCGCGCATTACGCGCCGAGCCCGCGCGGAAGCCTCGCCGCCCGCGAAGCCGTCGCCGCGTTTTACGCCGAAACGCACGGCGCGCGCGTCGATCCCGCGGAAATCCACCTCACGGCGAGCACGAGCGAAGCCTACGCGTGGCTGCTGAAGCTGCTCTGCGAGCCCGGCGACGCCGTCGCGATGCCCGTGCCTTCGTATCCGCTCATCCCGTTTCTGTGCCGCATGGAAAACACGGAGACGCGCGAGTACGCGCTCCGCCGGGACGAAGCGCGGGAACGCTGGACGCCCGATTTCGACTCGCTCGCGCGCGCCGCGGACGATCCGCGCGTGAAGGCGATCTTCTGCGTGAACCCGAACAACCCGACCGGCTCCGTGTTCTCCGTGGAGGAGCGCGCTCGCCTCGAAGCCTTCGCGCGGGAACGCCGCCTGCCGCTTGTCGCCGACGAGGTCTTTCTCGAATACATGCGCGACGGCGCGTCGGCGGAAAGCTTCGCGACGGCGGAAAGCGGCGCGGTCTTCGTGCTCGGCGGGCTTTCCAAGACGGCGGCGCTCCCGCAGATCAAGGCGGGCTGGATCCTCACGCGCGGCGACGCGGATTTCCGCCGCGAAGCGACGACGCGGCTCGACTTCGTCGCCGACACGTTCCTTTCCGTGAGCACGCCCGCGCAGGCGGCGCTCCCGGCGCTGCTGCGCGACGCCCCCGCCGTGCGCGGACGCGTCCGCGCGCGCCTCGAAGCGAACGAGGCGCGGCTCGCCGCGTGGTGCGCGCGTTCACGCGATCTGAAGCTGCTGCGCCGCGAAGGCGGCTGGTACGGCGTCGTACGACTGCCGCGCGGCGTCGAAGAGGAATCGCTCGCGACGGATCTGCTGCGCCGCGAAGGCGTCGTCGCGCATCCGGGCTATTTCTACGACCTGGAATGCGCGCCCGCGCCGCACCTGGTGTTTTCGCTGCTCGCGCGCGAAGAAGACTTTGACGCGGCGTTCCCGCGCCTCGACGCCGCCCTGCTCCGCAACTGAGGGACGCGCGGCGAAACCTCCCGCGCCTCAGTCCAGACCTTGGCGGGAGAGCCAGTCGGCGAGAAGGGCGGCGATCACGTCGTTGTTCAGATCGGACATGAGGAAGTGCGTGTTCCCGCGCACGCCGATTTTCGGCAGCTCCACGAGCGTCGCGTTCCCGCCGTGCCGGTTCACCGTCTCGACGAACTTCCGCCCGAGCGCGAGCCGCACGCGCCAGTTCTCGCCGCCGAGCCTGTCCGTGACTTCCTCCGGAATGTAGTCGCCGAAATAAAGCACGATCGGGATTTTCGTCAGCTTCGCGAATTCTTCGCGCGGCACGCCGACGCCGCGCAGCTCGCCCGTGAGGCTCGGGAGCGGCTCCGGCACTTCGCCTTCGGGAAACACGTACGTTCCCGGCTCGTAGGCGACGACGCCGCGCACCTCCGCGTTCGCGATCGCCGCGAGCCAGCCCGGAAGCCCGCCCGCCGAGTGCGTGACGAGCACGCCCGCGCCGACGCGCCCGAAGACGGCGCCGACCGCCGCCGCGTCCGCCTCGGTCGAATGCGCGCTCAGGTCGGGCGTCATCTGGCGCAGAAACTGATCGAGCGCCTCCGCGTCGCGCGGGAACTGCACTCCGGGGTTGTAGTCCGGCCATTCGCCGATGCGCCAGACGTCGAACCAGAACTGCTCGTCCGCCTTCGGCTCGAGCGAAGTCCGCGCGCTCGTGCGCCCCGCGTTCCCGCGTCCGGGCAGATCGACGAGCACGGTCGAGAATCCGCGGCGCAGCATCAGCGTGCGGAAGTCCGGGCGGCCGTCGGGCGTCGTCGCCCAGCAGCGCGCGCTCTGCCCGTAGCCGTGCACGAAGACGAGCGGCAGCGGGCGCGCGCCCGCGGGCACCTGAAACTCCGCGACGGCGTGGTCGCAGCGGTAAGTCTGCCCGGTCTCGACGGGCGTCGCCCAGCCGGCGAACCTGCGGTTGTCGTACGCGCCTTCGCGCGCGATCGTCCGCCCGCCCGCGGCGAAGCTGCCCTGCCTCACGATCGTCACGGCGTTCCCGTCGCCGCCGGAGGCGTCGCGACAACGGCAGCCCGCCGACGCGAAAATCAACGTTCCCGCGACGAGCGCGGCGAAGAGTTTCTGGGTGTTCGCTTTCTTCAGCATGCGGAAAAGGCTACTTCTTAGAGCATACTCCAAGTCAAGAGAGTTTTTGAAAAAGGAGGACTCTTGGGGGCGAAGGCATTCCTGCCTTCGTCCGTGCGGTATGCGGTTTCCCGCAAGCGGACTTTCGCCGCGCGGCGTCCGCGCGTTCCCGCGACGGAGACGTGGACGTCTCCGCTCCCAAATGCGTTCCCGCACGCTTCAGCTCACGCCCCGTCGGAGCTTGCACTATCCATTATCCATCATCAGTTATCCGTTTTCCGTTCCCGCGAAATCCGCGGGAGATTTTCAGGAACTCCTCTCGCCCGGAAAATCGCCCTTCCGGAAGGCGCCATGCGAATAACTCGCCGCGGACGCCCGGATTCGGCGGCGTTTCAAGGTCCGAAATGCCCGTCCGTGCGTTCGCGCTTGCCGCGCGTTTTTTTTTTTGCAAAATGCATTGGACTCGAAAACGGGGCGTCTGCGTCGCGGGAACGCGATGTTCCCGCAAGCGCGCCTTTTCGGAAAAATTCAATAAAACTCCTTATCAAAATCATTCCATGAAATCCAAAATCTCTCTTGTTCTTTTGTGCGCGGCGGCAGGCGTTCCCGCGTTCGCGACCTCGTCGAGCGTAAGCTACGTCGATGAAAGCGGCGCCACGCAGAATATTTCGTTTGACTCTTCTTGGTCAAACGAGGGAAAGGTTTCCCAAGTCGAAATCAGCGTGTACCCGAACTACGTGTATAACCCTGAACGCGATTATTCGTACGTGGTGCCGGCGGAAATCTATAACTACGGCACCATCGACGGGCTGACGCTGAGCTCCGCCGAAGACGGCGCCATAGCGTACTTCACATCGCGTCCAGGTTCGACGGTATGCGGGAACATTTCCATTTCTTCCGGCTCGGAGCAATGGCAATCACACATCTACGGAAGCATCGGAGCGGGAACGCGGTTTTCCATCAACGGAACGCTTAACTATTTCTACCTGCACGGAGAGCGCTGGGACATTTCGGCGGAGGACGCGGCGAGCGACGTCGCGCTGATTTCCGGGGACGGCTATCTGGGCATGAATTCCACGAAGACGCTGACGCTCAACTTCGTGACCGAAGAAGCGCTGAAAAGCACGGATTCGCTCAATCTGATTTCGGGAACGATGAGCCTCTTGAGCGATTTCTACGGGAATTTCGCGGGGATCGACATCGCGGTGGGCGGCGTCGTGCTCTCCGATTACGAAGCGAACCTGGTCCTGGACACGGCGAGCGCGGATTTCGGCAAGGTGCTGATTTCGCAGATTCCGGAGCCGTCGTCGTTCGGGTTGCTGGCGGGCGCTTTCGCGCTCGCGCTCTGCGCGTTCCGACGCCGTCGCCGTTCCCGCTGATTCTTGGAACCGCGAATTTCCGCGAACGAACGCGAATTTTTTTGGAGGGTAAGCGTCTCGCTTGCCCTCCAAAACCGAAAACGGAAATTTCAATTCCGCCCCGGCGCGGCTTGCACTATCCGTTATCCGTCATCAATTATCCGTTTTCCGTTCCCGCGAAATCCTCGGGAGATTTTTCCCTCCCGCGCGCTCAGAGCGCCGCCCTGAAGAAGGCTTCGATCTTGGGCAGGGAGATTTCTTGGAACTCTTCGCGGTCGTAAAGATCGACGTGCGTCGCGCCGGGAACGACGAAAAGCTCCTTCGGCTCCGCCGCGCGCGCGTAGGCGTCTTCGCTGAAATAGGCGGACATCGCGCGCTCGCCGACGACGAAGAGCATCGGGCGCGGCGAAATCGTCTCGATCTGCGCGAACGGGAAAAAGTTCATCATCGGCGCGAGGCTCGTGAACGAATACAGCGCGTCCGAGCGCGGATGGTGCCCGCGCGGCGCGTCGTAGTAGTCGAGATACTCGAGCGCCCAGTCCGGCAGATCCGCCGTGCGTTTTTCCGGGAGCGCGCGAATGTCGCGACGCTGCCCGCCCGCGAACTCGCGGGAACGCTGCGCGCCGATTTCGTCGAGCGTCTTCATGCGCTGCTCGTAGGAAATCGAATCCTTCATGCCCTGCCGACGCGCGCGCCCCATGTCGTACATGCTCACGGTCGCGACGGCGCGGATGCGGTGGTCGATCTGCGCCGCGCTCACGGCGTAGCACGCGCCGCCGCAGACGCCGAGCACGCCGATGCGCGCGGGATCGACGCGCGCGTCGTTGGCGAGAAAATCGACCGCCGCGGAGAAATCCTCGACGCGGATTTCCGGCGCCTCGATGTGGCGGGGCTCGCCGCCGCTTTCGCCGTAGAACGCCGCGTCGAACGCGAGCGCCGCGAAGCCGCGCTCCGCGAGCTTCTGCGCGTGCAGACCGGACGTCTGCTCCTTCACGCCGCCGAAGGGATGCCCGACGACGACCGCCGCGAGGCGTTCGCCCGCCGCGCGGTTTTTCGGCAGATAAAGGTCGCCGACCAGCTCGATGCCGAAGCGGTTTTTGAAGACGACTTTTTCGCGCGTCGCGGATTCGCTCGGCGGGAACGTGTAATGCGGCGTTCCCGCGTCGATGCGCGCCGCCGTCGGCGCGGAGCTTCCGTCCGCGTTCCCGCAGCAGCAGCCCGCCGCCGCGAGCATCGTCGTTCCCGCGACCAGCGCGGGGATAAGTTTTTTCGCGTCTGAATGTTTCATCGTGCGGAAAATGCTACGAGTTAGAGCTTACTCCAAGTCAAGGGATTTTTTGAAAAAACGCAGGGAAGCGACAGGCAAGCGAAGCGTAGAGCCGCGTCCCTTTCCCGAAAGGCTCGGAGGCGAAGGCATTCCCGCCTTCGTTCGCGCGTTCCCGCGGAGGGCAAGCGGAACGCTCACCCTCCTTTCCGCACGCCTCACAGGTGCGCGAGCCAGCGCACGATTTCCGGATCGCGGTGCGAGAAGAAAAGGCTTTCGCGCGTGTCGAGCGCGGCGATTTCAGCCTTGTCCTCCTCCGTGAGAGCGAAGTCGAAGATCTCGAAATTCTCGCGCATGCGTTCCCGCCGCACGGATTTCGGAATGACGACGATCCCGCGCTCGACGAGGCTGCGCAGCGCGATCTGCGCGACGCTCTTCCCGCGGCGCTCGGCGATTTTCCGCATCGTCGCGTTCGAGAAAAATCCGTTGCGCCCCTCCGCGAACGGTCCCCACGACATCAGCCGCGAGCCCGTGCGCGCCATGATCTCCTGCAGTTCCCGCTGCTGGTTGAACACGTGCGTCTCCATCTGGTTCACCGCAGGCTTCACCTCCTGAAATTCCGAGAGGTCCACGAAGCGGTCCGCGTAGAAATTGGACACGCCGACCGCGCGCACCTTCCCGGCGCGGAGCGCGTCGCACATCGCGCGATAGGTGCCGTAGCAGTCGCCGAAGGGCTGATGAATCAGCAGGAGATCGACGTAGTCCGTACGCAGCCGCGCGAGCGATTCGTCAATCGAGCGCGCCGCCTTTTCGCGCCCCGCGTTGGAGATCCACACCTTCGTGGTGAGGAAGATTTCCTCGCGCGGAATCCCGCTCGTCGCCACGGCCTCGCCGACGCCGTCCTCGTTGCCGTAGGCCTGAGCGGTGTCGATCAGCCGATAGCCGATTTCAAGCGCCTCGCGGACGCGGCGCGCGCACTCCTCGGGCGCGATCTGATAAACGCCGTAGCCGAGAATCGGCATTTCGACGCCGTTGTTCAATTTCACGTATTCCATGGTCAAAGCCTGTTCAGAAATTTTTCGTGTCTTCCCGTGCGCTCAGTTTCCCACGCGCGCGGCGAGTTCCGGCGGATAACGGTCGCCGGAAAGTGCGATCGCGCCGAGCTCCGCGTCGATCGCCCGCAGTTCGTCCTCGGAAAATTCCACGTCAGCCGACGCGATGTTGTCGAACAGGTGCGCTCGGCTGCGGCTTCCCGGAATCGGCGCGATCCACGGCTTGCGCGCGAGCAGCCATGCGAGCGAAAACTGCGCAGGCGAAACGCCTTTCGTCGAGGCGAGCGCGCGCACGCGCTCCGCCATGCGCTGATTCGCCGTGAGATTTTCCGGCGCGAAACGCGGCACGACCGAGCGGAAATCGTCCTTGTCGAAACGCGCGTCCGCGCCGATCGTCCCCGTCAGAAATCCCTTCCCGAGCGGGCTGAAGGGCACGAGCCCGACGCCGAGCTCCTCAAGCGTCGGGAGCAGATCCGCCTCCGGCTCGCGCCAGAACAGCGAATACTCGCTCTGCACGGCGGCGAGCGGAAGCACGGCGTGCGCGCGGCGGATCGTCCGCGTTCCCGCTTCGGAAAGTCCCCAGTGCAGCACTTTGCCCTCGCGCATCAGCTCGGCGAGCGTTCCCGCGACGTCCTCGATCGGAACGCCCGTGTCCACGCGGTGCTGATAGTAGAGGTCGATGCGGTCGGTGCGCAAGCGGCGCAGCGAGCCTTCGACCGCGCGGCGGATCGTCTCGGGGCGGCTGTCCAGCTTCTGCCGGGAATTTTCGTCGAGATAAATCCCGAACTTCGTCGCAATCTTCACGCGGTCGCGGATCGGCGCGAGCGCCTTGCCGACGAGCTCTTCGTTCGCGTGCGGACCGTACACCTCCGCCGTGTCGAAGAAATCGACGCCGCGCTCGAACGCCTCGCGCATGAGCGCGATCATTTCGCCTTCGTCCGCGGGCGCGCCGTATCCGTGGCTCATGCCCATGCAGCCGAGACCGATTGCGGAAACCTCCAGAGCGTCGTTCAATTTTACTTTTTTCATAAGATTTTTACGTTCAGAATTAATTTTTTTTGCGTGATCAGATCAGGTTCCAGACGCTTTTCGCGGCGGGGCTTCCGGGAACGTAGCGTTCACCCGCGGGAACGAATCCCTCCAGAAACGCGGCGATGCGGGAACGCTCCTCCGGCGTGAAGACGATGTTCGCGGCGCGGACGTTTTCCAGCAGGTGCGGGCGCTGCGTCGTTTCCGGAATCGGCACAATCCACGGCTTGCGTTCAAGAATCCACGCGAGCGCGATCTGCGCGCAGGTGGCGTTTTTCTCTCTGCCGATTTCGTCCAGAAAATCGATGATCGCGCGGTTTTTCTCCATCGCCTCCGGCTGCATGCGCGGGAAATTCGCGCGCATGTCGTTCGCGGGATCGAAGCGCGTGTTCCCGTCCATCAGTCCGCCGAGATAGCCGCGGTCGAGCGGGCTGTAGGCGACAAGTCCGACGCCGAGCTCCT
Source organism: Candidatus Spyradosoma sp. (assembly GCA_051884495.1). Lineage (GTDB taxonomy): Bacteria > Verrucomicrobiota > Verrucomicrobiia > Opitutales > UBA953 > Spyradosoma. The sequence continues at coordinate 116,331 of JBJEVQ010000025.1, read as the reverse complement.
CGAACACGGCGAAAGTCGCCTCCTCGTGGCGGCGGAACGTCATCGCGTACTGGTTTTCCACGGCGGTGACGGGGAAGACGCGGTGCGCGCGACGAATGGTCTCCGGGCGCGGCTCGCTCAGCCCCCAGCGGAGAATTTTTCCCTCGCGCGCGAGTTCGCTCATCGTTCCCGCGACGTCCTCGATCGGAACTTTTTCGTCGATCCGGTGCTGATAATAAATGTCGATGTGATCGGTGCGCAGGCGTTTCAGCGAACCCTCGAGCGCCAGGCGAATCCGCTCCGGGCGCGCGTCTTCGAGTTGGCGCCCGCCGGGATAATACAGACCGAATTTGCTCCCGATGAAGACACGGCCGCGATAAGGCTCGAGCGCTTCGCCGACGAGCTCTTCGTTCGTGTGCGGGCCGTAGATTTCCGCCGTGTCGAAGAAATCGACGCCGAGATCCACGGCTTCGGCGATCAGGTTGCGCATCGCGCGTCGGTCGCGCGGCTCGCCGTGTCCGTGCGTCATGCCCATACAGCCGAGACCGACCGCGGAAACGGTGAGCGCCGCGTTCCCGCCGCCGAGCGTGCGGCGCGGCATCGTTCCGCCTGAGGCGTTTCGTTCCGCGGGAGCACATCCGCCCGCGTCCGCGAAAAGCCCCGCGCCCGTGCATCCGGCGAGAAGCGCGGACGCCAGAAGACCGGAGGTTTTCAGAAATTCTTTTCGGGAGCTCATGATTTTTCCTCGTCGCAGATCTTCATCCGCTTTTTTCGTGAAGCATCATTGCTCCGGAGCGGCTTCGTTGAGAGCGGCAAGCGCGTTGAGCGTGCGCGGGTAGCCGTTGAAGGGCACGAGCTGCGTGACGACGGCGAGGAGCTTCTCCTTGTCGTTGCCGAGCGCGAGATTGCCCGCTACGTGCCCCTTGACCTGCGGATCGCAGCCGCCGAGCGAAATCAGCGTCGCGAACGTGATCAGTTCGCGCGTACGCACGTCGAGTCCGCCCCGGGCCACATGGTCGCCGAAGCAGTTCGCGGAAAGGAAATCCTGAAAATGCCGCTGGTTCGCGGGCGCGGCCGCGCGCATCTTCGTGATGCGTTCGCCGAAGATGGAGACCTGCGTCGCGAGGCCTTTTTCAAAGCGTGTTTCGGGCGAGGTCGTCGACTGCGGCGGGAGCGGGAGCGCGACGCCGCGTGCGCGGAAAACGGCGTTCGCCGCGGGAACGAAGTCCGCGACCGCCGCGAAGCCGACGTAGGGCACGGCCTGGTAGAGCGCCTCGCGCGCCTCGACGGGCGAGACCGCGCCCGAGGCGAGCGCCGAGTCCAGACGCGCCGAATATTCGCCGACGCCGCCGCGGGCGACGCAGCACGCAAGCGTGACGAGAGCACGTTCGTGCGGGGAGAGCGCGGCGGAGTTTTCGAACACGTCCGCGCGCGTGAAGCGGTCGAGAATCGCGGCGAGCTCGGGATCGGTCGCGGCAAGCTCGGGCGTTCCCGCGGCGGGAACGGCAGAGGCGGCGGCGGCTTCGGACGCGAGCGTCGCCGCGCGGTATTCCGCGGCGGAGACGGGCTCGAGCCAGGTGTTCGCGTTCGTGCGCGGATTACAGGAAATCGCGAGGTGCGAAAACCAGCTCGACGGCGCGGCGCCGTGCCAGTGCACGACGTTCGGCGCGATTTCGACGACGTCGCCGGGAACGAGCCGCCGCGCGGGCGCGCCCTTTTCCTGATAGTAGCCGACGCCGTCGGTCGCGACGAGAATCTGCCCGCCCGTGTGGCTGTGCCAGCTGTTGCGGCATCCGGGCTCGAACGTGACGTTCGCGAGCGGCACGCCGAGCTCGGCGTTTTTCGTCAGCGTCGCGACCCAGGACTTTCCGGTGAAATAGCGCGCGTACGCGGTATTGGGTGCGCCGAGCGGGAACGTCGGCGCGAAGGGAATCATTTCGTCGGTCATGGTTTCTTCGGGGTTTTCTCCCGCGGCGACGGCGAGCGCGAAGAGCGTTCCCGCGAGCGCGGAGAAGATTTTCTGCACGGTTGAACTTTTCATCGTGCGCGAGATGCTACGACTTAGAGTATGCTCTAAGTCAAGGATTTTTTGAAGACGAAAAGCGGAGAGCGCGGGGAGCGTTCCGGATTTTCGCGGCGGTCCGCCGTTTTCCGCCTGGCGCCCCGACCGAGAATCGAACTCGGATTAACGGTTTAGGAAACCGCGGTTCTGTCCATTGAACTACCGGGACGGGCGAAAAAGCCACGGCGACGACAATGCCGCCGCGCGCCGCGTTTGGCGAGCAAGTTTTTAGAGCGCCTCTTCCTGCGCGCGGAATTCGCGGATGACGACGACCCTGATCTTTCCGGGGTAGGTGAGCTTTTCCTCGATGTCGATGCGGATCTTCCGTGCAAGCGCGCGCGCTTCGGCGTCGGAGACTTCGGCGCTGGACACGACGACGCGGACTTCGCGCCCCGCCTGAATCGCGAACGCGTCCGTCACGCCCGGGAACGCTCTGGCGATCTTTTCGAGCGCGGCGATGCGTTCGGCGTAGCCTTCGCGCGTGGCGGCGCGGGCGCCGGGACGCGTCGCCGAAATCGAATCCGCGAGCATCACGAGCGGTCCGTAGATGTTTTCGTGACCGACTTCGCGGTGGTGCGACTCGACGGCGTTGACGACTTCGCGGCATTCGCCGGCGAGACGCAGCGCGCGCGCCCCCGCGATGGCGTGCGCCTCCTCGTTGTTCGCGTCCACCGCCTTGCCGACGTCGTGAAAGAGCCCCGCGCGCACGGCGAGCGCGACGTCGAGCCCGAGCTCCGCCGCGAACGTGCCCGCGAGCTGCGCCGTCTCGACGGAGTGCGCGAGCGTGTTCTGGTTGACGGAAAGGCGGAACTGCAGTTTGCCCAGCAGCTCGCGGACGCTTTCGGCGACGTCGTGGACGCCGAGCTCGTCGCAGACTTTCGTGCCGACGGCGACGGCGTCGGCGGCGGTTTCGCGGCGGGCTTCCTCGACGTAGTACTCGATGCTCTGCGGGTGGATGCGCCCGTCGGCGATGAGGCGGCGCAGCGCGAGCGCGGCGACCTGGCGGCGGAACGGATCGAAGCACGAAACGAGCACGGAGCCCGGCGTGTCGTCGATGATGAGCGTCGCGCCCGTCGTCTGCTCGAAGCTCTTGATGTTTCTGCCTTCGCGGCCGATGAGACGCCCCTTGGTCTCTTCCGCGGGAATGGGCACGAGCTCGGAGGAAAGTTCTTCGTTGAGGCGCGGGGCGACGCGCTGCATCGTCGTGATGAGGAGCTTGCGCGCGTCGTTCGCGTATTCGGCTTCGGATTTTTCGAGGACGTCGCGACGGATCGCGCGGGCCTCCTCGGCGGCGGATTCGGCGACGCTCTTCAGCAGGTCGGCGCGCGCCTTCTCGACGGAAATGCCGGCGACGTCGCGGATTTTCTCCTCATAGCGTCCGCGCGCGGCGGCGAGTTTTTCGGCTTCGTCGGCGAGGGCGCGTTCCCGCGCTTCCGCCTTGGCGAGGCGCAGCTCGAGCTCGTGCGCGCGGACGAGGTTTTCCCGCGCCTCCTTTTCGTTGGCGGCTCTGCGCTCGGCGGCGAGCTTCTCGCTTTCGGCGACGCGCTCCCGCGCGGTGAGCTCCGCGTCGCGGCGTTCGGCGGCGAGACGCTCGTTTTCGCGGCGCAGAACGCGGTTGCGCCGAAGCGCGAAGACGAGCCCCGCGACGGCGAGAGCGGCGAAGGCGGCGGCGAAAATGCTGATGTCCGAAATGTTTTCCACGACTTAATTCATTCAAATTCTGACTGACTGTGCCGAGGAAACAAGAAACGAGTAACGGAAAATCTGACGCGGATTTTCGCTTTCGGGAGGCGGTTTCACAAGAAAAATATCGCGCGCGCGGAGATTTTCTGAAACTTTCGCGGGCACGAAGTCGTTTTTGCAGTCATGAAATCCAAAGTGCTCCCGATTCTTGTTTCCAATCTGATCGTCGCGGTCCTCGCGTGGTGCGCCGCGTCGTTCTTCGCCGGCGGAGACGCCGACGCGCTCGCCGCGAAGGACGCGGAAATCCGCGCGCTGAAGGACGAGCTCGCGAAACGCGCGGCGCGTTCCCCGCGCGGGAACGACGCGCGCCGCTCCGTCGCCGCCGCTCCGCGCGAAAACGCCGCCGACGCCGCCGACCCGGAAACCACGGAAGCGCGCCGCAAGGAGCGCGAACGCCGTTTCGAGACCTTCCGCAAAATCCGCCGCGACACCGCGGTCACGCGCCTCGCGATGCGCCTGAATCTCAACGAAGAGCAGAAGGCGCAGCTCGCCGCGCGCGCGGAAGAGCACGAGGCCGCGCTGCGCGAGCTCGCCGAACGCGTCCGTTCCGAGCCCGACAACGAAGCGCTCCGCGCCGAGCTGCGCGAACGCATGCGCGCCGCCGATCCGGAGGAGGTCGTCGCGGAGCTTCTCGGCGGCGAACAGCTGGAGGAATACGAGGCGTACCGGCGGGAACGCGCGACCGCGCGCGCCGAAACCGTCGCGAACATGCGCTTGGCGATGCTGCAGGAAAGCGTGGCGCTCTCACAGGAACAGAAGGACCGCTATTTCTCCGAATACGCGACGGCGGCGCTAGAGACGGACGGACGCGTTTCCAGCGAATCCGAGCGCGAGATTCTCAAGAACGTGCTCACGAACGAGCAGTTTTCCGTCTACGAAGACCAGCAGGCGACGCTCGAAGCCGCCGGCGTCGGCCGCGGCGGAATGCGGGGCGGTATGCGCGGCATGCGCGACGGCGGCAATCCGCCTCCGCCCCCGCGGGAATGACGCGCGTTTTCGCGCCGGAAACGCGTCCGTTCACCGCAAGACGACGCATGTTTTCAATCTTTCGACGAAAAAAGTTTCCTTTATTTATGCGGCTTGCACGGCGATTTAAAAAAATTTTCAAAAAACGCTTGCATGATTCGAGAAAAAACGATTTATTCATTTCCATAATTTTAAAACTTTTTCTCTCACGTAGTGAGAGATGGGGTAATAAGCAACGAGATATAGAAAATAAAAGACGGGCGGCTTAGGGGTAGGCCGCCCGTCGTCATTTTCTCGAAAAACGCCTTTTTCGGATTCTCCCTGCTCAGCGCGGGGAGACGCGGCGCGCCGCGGCGACCATGTTCTTCAGCGCCGGAACGACCTCCTCCCACCTGCGCGTCTTGAGCCCGCAGTCGGGATTGACCCAAAGCAGTTCCTTCGGAATCACTTTGAGCCGCTCGCGGATTTCGCGCTCCATCTCGTCCGCGTCCGGAACGCGCGGGCTGTGGATGTCGTAAACTCCGGGTCCGATTTCGTGCGAGTATTCCGCGCTTTCGAAGACGCGCAGGAGCGCATTTCCGCTGCGCGCGGTCTCGATGCTGATGACGTCCGCGTCCATCGCCTTGATGGCTTCGATGATGTCGCCGAACTCGCTGTAGCACATGTGCGTGTGGATCTGCGTGCTCGGAAGCGCGACGGACGTCGCCGCGCCGAACGCCCGCAGCGCCCACGCCTCATACGCGGGAACGTCTTCGGCGCGGAGCGGATAGCCTTCCTTGAACGCGGCTTCGTCCACCTGCACGATGCCGATTCCGGCGTCCTGCAGATCCGAGATTTCGTCGCGGATCGCGAGCGCGATCTGCATGGCGACTTCGGCGCGCGGCAGATCGTCGCGCACGAACGACCAGTTCAGAATCGTGACCGGACCCGTGAGCATTCCTTTGACGGGCTTCTTCGTCAGGCTCTGCGCGAACGTTATCTCGCGGACGGTCATCGGGCGCGGGCGCGCGACGTCGCCGAAGATTATCGGCGGCTTCACGCAGCGGCTCCCGTAGCTCTGCACCCAGCCGTTCCGCGTGAAGAGAAATCCGTCCAGACGCTCGCCGAAAAACTCGACCATGTCGTTGCGTTCGAATTCGCCGTGCACGAGCACGTCGAGCCCGATTTCCTCCTGGAGCGCGATGCATTCCGCGATGCGCTTTTCAATCTGCTCGGCGTATTCGTGCTCGGAGATTTCGCCTTCGCGGAAATTTTTCCTGAGCGCGCGCAGCTCGCGCGTCTGCGGGAAAGAGCCGATCGTCGTCGTCGGGAGCATCGGATAGCCGAGCCGTTCGCGCTGGATCTTTATGCGCTCGGAGAACGGCGCCGAACGCCGCACGGGAATCGGCTCCTCCATCCGCGCGCGCACGCCGGCATCGCGCGTGCGGTGCGAAAACTTCCGCTCGAAGACGACGTGATAATGCGTTTCCCAGTCGTCTTCCGTCTCCGGCGTGACGCCGTCGCGGAACACGGATTCGAGCACCTTCACCTCGCCGACCTTTTCTTCCGCGAACGAAAGCCAGTCGCGCAGCTCCGCGTCCATCTCCTCCTCGGAATTTTTCCCGAACGGAACGTGACGCAGCGAGCACGAAGTCGAGATCGAAAGGCGTTCGCGCGGAATTTCCTGCGCGATCCGCACGCAGCGCGAGAGCGCTTCGCTCAGATCCGCGCGCCACACGTTGCGCCCGTCGATGACGCCGATCGCGAGCGTCTTCCCGCTCTCCGCGATCGCGCCGAGCGACGCGAAATTCCCCTCTCCGCTCGCGAAATCGAGCGCGAAGCCTTCGATCGGCGTGCGCGAGAGAATCTCGACCGCCTCGGGGCTGTGCCCGAAATACGTCGCGACCACGATGCGCGCGCCCGTCGCGCACAGTTCCGAAAACGCGCTTTCGAGGCGCGGGAAAAATCTCGCGTCCTCGCCCCTGCAGAAAATCGGCTCCTCGATCTGCACGACGGCTTCCGGCGCGAACGACGTGACCTGCTCGAGCAGCCGCCGATACGCGCCCAGCACGTTTTCGAGCACGACCGCGAACGGCGAGCCCTCCGCGATTTTCGAAAGCGCCGTGAACGTGAACGGCCCGACGAGCGAAATCTTGGCCTCGAAGCCGAGCGCGCGCGCCTCCTCGTATTCGCGGCGGATTTTCGAGGCGTCCGCGCGATAGACGTCGTCCGCCGCGAGCTCGGGCACGACGTAATGATAATTCGTGTCGAACCATTTCGTCATCTCGCACGCGGCGGCGTTTTCGAGCCCGCGCGCCATTCCGAAATAGAGCTTCGCGCCCGCGGCGCCGCTGACGCGAAAACGCTTCGGAATCGCCGCGATCGCGAACGCGACGTCGAGCACGTTGTCGTAAAAGGAAAAATCGTTCACGCACACGCGGTCCAGACTCTTCTGCGCGCGCCACATCCGCTCGCGCACCTGCCGCGCGGCGGCGTAAAGCCCGTCTTCGGAAATTTTCCCGTCCCAGAATTTTTCGAGGGCGAATTTCAGTTCGCGGTTTTTCCCTATGCACGGAAAGCCGATGACGCTGCTCATCTCGACGCCTCCTTTCCGCCGGAAACGCGGCCTTGCGGAATTTCTTCCGGGCGGCCAGTTATTGCGCCGAAACGCGCGCACGCGTCCGCGGGTCGCGCGTTCGCGCGCTCTGCCCCGCGGCAGTTCGATTGGTGGGTTTTGTTCGGATTCTTCATTTGTCGTCTGCGGGAAGACACGCCCGCCGGATAACGGTTTCGCCCTCGGCCGGCGATCTGGCTTGCCCTTTCAGGCTCACAGTGGCGGCTCCGCGCCGGATTCGCACCGGCTTCCCCATTCTATTTCCTGCTTTTTTCGAAAAGCTTCCGAAGGCTAATCTCATCAACGAATTTTGATTCATCGATAAGATGACGCACAACGCTAAGCATCCGCCCCGCGCTGTCAAATAATTTCGCGGACGAAAAAACGCCTCCGCGCCCGAGCCGGACGGCAGGTTTTCAAAGGGACGCGCGGACAAGTCCGCGTGTCCTATGCCGAACAATCGCGCCGCGCCTCAGTATTTCGAGGGCGCGGGCTCCTCCATGGCGGCGATGCGCGCCATGACGCGGCGGGAGGCTTCGCGGAAGCGGTCGGGGCAGTCCTTGCCGGGATCGAATTCCTCCGGCGACATCGGTTTGCCGAAGCAGACCGTCAGGTTCGCGCGCTTCGGCAGGAAGGTGCCGCGCTGCAGCACCTGATTCGTGCCGAAAAGCCGGACGGGCACGACGGGAACGCGCGCCTTGCACGCGATCAGCCCCGCGCCGCCCTGCGCCTTGCCGAGCTTGCCGTCCTTGCTGCGCGTGCCTTCCGGGAACACCAGAATCGCGTGACCTTCGCGCAGCACGCGGAACATCTTCTTGAACGCCGCGACGTCCGAGCCGCCGTCGCGGTCCACGGGAATCACGTTGCAGTAGGGCAGCACGCGCGCGAGCACGGGATTGTCGTTCAGCGTCTTGCGCGCGAGAAAGAACATCTCGTGCGGAATGCAGCAGCCGATCAGCGGCGGATCGATGAAGCTCATGTGGTTGCCCGCGAAAAGGCAGCCGCCTTCGGGAATGTTTTCTTCGCCGTGGACGTCGAGCCGCCCGAACGTGTTCATGAACGCGCGGGCGGAATAGTAGATCAGCGAGTAGACGAGTTTGTCGGTGAAAAGCTCTTTCATGGGTTTCGGGGGTGAGAGGGTTCAGGCTTCGGGGCGGATTTTTTCGAGGATCATCGCGGAAATTTTTTCGACGACCTGCTCCAGATTCAGGAAGGTGCTGTCGATCAGCGTCGCGCCTTCGGGACAGGCGAGCGGCGCCGTCTTGCGCGCGGAATCGAGGCGGTCGCGCTCGGCGATCGAGTCGGCGATGCCTTCGGCGGCGCGGCGGCGTTCGCGCGCGGCGGCGTCCGCCGTCAGAAAGATGCGCAGATCCGCGTCGGGGAAAATGACGGAGCCGATGTCGCGGCCGTCCATGATGAGTCCGGCGAAGCCGTGTTCGCGCGCGACGTCCGCCTGCGCGCGCTGGTAGTCGAAGAGAAAACGGCGCACGGCGGCGATCGCGGCGAACTTGGAGACGACCGCGTTCACGGCGTCGTTGCGGATTTCCGCGCTCGCGGGAACGCGTCCGCCGACGCCCATCTGCGCCTCGTTGCCGTCGATCCGCGTGCCGGTCTTCAGCGCGGCGAGCACGCCGTCGCCCGCGGCGGCGAAGGCTTCGGGCGAAGCGACGCCGTTCTCCAGCAGCGAAAGCGCGATCGTGCGGTAGTGCGCTCCCGTGTCCACGTGAAGCAGGTTGAAGCGCGCCGCGAGCGCGCGCGAGGTCGAGGATTTCCCGGACGCGGCGCCGCCGTCCACGGCGATGATGAGGAAAGGAGAACTCATGCCGAAAATGAAACAGCACGCGCCCGCGCGAGGCAATTTTTTTTGAGACGGCGGAAAACCGCTTCCCCGGAAGACTGCGCCGACGGGGTTCTCAAAAACTTCTTGACTTAGAGTAAGCTCGAAGTCGTAGCATTTCCCGCACGATGAAGAAATCAGTCTCGGGAAAAATATTCGCCGCGCTCGCGGGAACGCTCTTCGCGCTCGCCGCGGACGCCGCGCAGAAAGGCAATGAAATCATGGACACGCTGAAATTCACTCCCGCGTCTGCGCCGCAGGCGCTCGCGCTCACGGACGCGTGGGACAAGGTGTTCCCGCGCAGCGAGAAGGTCGAGCACGCGAAGGCGACCTTCGTCAACCGCTACGGCGTCACGCTCGCCGCGGACGTCTATCGCCCGAAAGGCGTTCCCGCGGGCGCGCGCCTGGCGGCGGTCGCCGTGTGCGGACCGTTCGGCGCGGTGAAGGAGCAGAGCGCGGGACTTTACGCGCAGACGCTCGCCGAGCGCGGTTTTCTCGCGGTCGCGTTCGATCCGTCGTTCATCGGCGAGAGCGGCGGCGAGCCGCGCAACGTCGCTTCGCCCGACGTCAACACGGAGGATTTCTGCGCCGCGGTCGATTATCTTTCGACGCGGGCGGACGTCGATCCCGCGCGCGTCGGCATTCTCGGCATCTGCGGCTGGGGCGGCATGGCGCTCAACGCCGCCGCGATTGACACGCGCGTCCGCGCGACCGTCGCCGTGACGATGTACGACATGAGCCGCGTGCTCGCGAACGGATACAATGACGCGACGGGCGCCGACGAGCGTTTCGCTCTGCGGGAACGCCTCAACGCGCAGCGCACCGCCGACGCCCGCGCGGGAGCGTTCGCGCGCGCGCCGCTCAACGAAAAGCCCGCCGCCGACGCGCCGCAGTTCATGAAGGATTACTACGAATACTACAAGACGCCGCGCGGATACCACGCGCGCTCGCTCAATTCCGAAGGCGGCTGGAACGCGACGTCGGCGCTCTCGTTCATGAACATGCCGCTGCTCGCCTACGCGGGAGAAATCCGGAGCGCCGTTCTGCTCGTGCACGGCGAAAAGGCGCACTCGCGCTATTTCAGCGAAGGGGCGTTCGCGAAGCTGCGCGGCGAAAACAAGCGTCTGCTCATCGTTCCAGGAGCCGTGCACACCGATCTTTACGACGACCGCGCGGGCGTGATTCCCTACGACGAAATCGAAAAATTCTTCCGCGAAAATCTGAAATGAAAAACGTCATGAAAAACGCTTCGAAAAAAGTCCTCGTCGTTTCGTCGAGCGCGCGACGCGGCGGCAACTCCGACACGCTCGCGGAACGTTTCGCGCAGGGCGCGCGCGACGCCGGACACGACGTCGAAAAAATCTTTCTGCACGACCGCAGAATCAACTTCTGCCTCGGCTGCGGAGCATGCAACACGACGCACCGCTGCGTGCAGAAGGACGACATGGCGGAGCTGCTCGAAAAGCTCGTCGCCGCCGACGTCGTCGCGCTCGCCACGCCCGTGTATTTCTACACGCTCAACGGTCAGATGAAGACCTTCATCGACCGCACCGTGCCGCGCTACACAGAAATCCGCGACAAGGATTTCTACTTCATCATGGCGGCGGCCGAAGACGAAGCGCACACGCTCGACAAGACGCTCGCGTGCTTCCGCGGCTTTCTCGACTGCCTCGACGGCGCGCGAGAACGCGGCGTGATCCGCGGCACGGGCGCGTGGAAGCTCGGCGAAATCGAGGCGCGTCCCGAAGCGCTCCGCGCCGCCTACGAAGCCGGGAAAAACGCCTGAGGCGCGAAAGAGCTCTCGGCGACGTTCCCGCGAAAATCCCTCGCCCGCTCTGACGCGGCGAGGCGGTTTCAGTATTCCACGACTTCGCCGTCGGCGGTCGTCAGTGTGATGTGGTTCGCGCCGTCGGGCTTCTTCGAGGCTTCCGTTCTGCCGATCACGCGCGATTCGATGCGGAGCGAATCCGCAATCTGGCGCACGGCGGCGACGTCGCTTTCCTCGACGTAGATTTCGAGACGCTGACCCATGTTGTACACGCGGTGCATCTCCGCCGCGTCGGTGCCGCTGACTTCGCGGATCGCGCAGAAGATCGGCGGCACGGGCAGGAGATCGTCCTTCACGAAATGCACGTTTCTGCCGAAGCGGACGCATTTCGTCATCGCGCCGCCGGAGCAGTGAATCAGCCCGAAGACGCGCTCGACCGGCAGCTCCTTCAGCAGGCGCAGCACGAACGGCGCGTAGGTGCGCGTCGGCGAGAGCAGCGCCTTGCCGACCGTCAGCGTCGAGCCCGGAAGCGCGTCGCCCATGCGGTACGGGCCGCAATAGACGTAGCGCGAATCGATGCGCGCGTCGAAGGTTTCCGGATACGTTTCCGCGTAGTGGCGGCAAAGCATTTCGTGGCGCGCGGACGTGAGCCCGTTCGAGGCGATGCCGGAATTTTCGACGGGCTCGTAGGCGCACGTTCCCGCGGACGCGAGCGCGACGATCGCGAGCCCCGGGCGGATGCGCGACGCGTCCACGACGCGGGAACGCGGCAGCACCGCCGTCGCGCACGAATCGACCGTGCACGTGGGCGTCAGGTCGCCGACGTCCGCAGTCTCGCCGCCGCCGGAGCGGATGTCCACGCCGTAGTCGCGCAGCATCTGCAGAAATTCCTCCGTCCCGCCGATCAGGTGCGCGAGCACTTCGCCGGGAATGCTTTTCGCGTTGCGGTTGATGGTCGAGGAAATGATCGTGTTGCCCGTCACGCCGATGCAGAGCAGATCGTCGATGTTCATCACGATGCTGTCCTGCGCGATGCCGCGATAGACGGACGCGTCGCCCGTCTCCTTCCAGTACATGTAGGCGAGCAGCGACTTCGTGCCCGAGCCGTCGGAATGCGTGCAGTCGCACAGTTCGGGATTTCCCGTGAGAAAATCCTCCGTGATCTTGCAGAACGCGCCGGGGAAAAGCCCCTTGTCGATCTTGTCGACGACGGCGTGGACTTCGTCTTTGGAGGAGGAAACGCCGCGCGCCGCGTAGCGTCCCTGAGAACCGGAAATGTTGTTGCTTGCCATGGTGAAGCACTTTAAGGCCTGACGCCCGAGGCTTAAAGCTTAATTTGGCGGGAAAAAGTTGAGCGGAGAAAGACGCGCGCGGTCTCCGCGCCGAATTCGGCGCGCGAAAAAAGCCGCTCCCGAAGACGGGAACGGCTTTTTTCGCGGGGGAACGCCTTACTGGACGGCAGGCGAGTTCGGCGTGACGTTCGTGTTGACGTCGTTGCCTTCGATGGTGCTGGAAGCGCCGGAATCCGCGGCGGGAGCAACAGGAGCGCTCGGCTTTTCCGCGCCGGGAGCGCCGTCGGCGGAGAGCGTCGTTTCGGCCTTCGCCGTTTCGGTCGCGGTGGCGGGACGCGGCGCGAACGTCGAGTCGTCCTTCTTCACCATGACGGTCTGATTGGTGCCGAGAACGCCGGTGTCGCCGTTCGTGCTCGTGACGCGCCAGTTGCCGGAGGTGGAAGTGACACTGACGGTGGCGGCGGTCGCCGTGACCGTGACGGTGCCCTTCGTGCCCGAAACCGTTCCGGAGGGCGTCTGAATCGTCACCGAAGACTTGGCGGCACCGGGAGCCTGAACGGTGATCGTGCCGCTGCTGAGACCGATCACCGTGGCGGTGCCCGTCTCGGAAACGGAGACGACGACTTCGGCGCCTTCGCCGACGCCGATGAGCGAACCGTCGGGGAGCTTCAGCTGGGCGGCGCTGCCTTTGCCGGCCTTGACGACGGCGCCGGCGGGAACGGTATCGCCCGGCTTCAGCGCGGTCGCGACGCCGTTGACGACGACGACGACGTCGTTCTTAGCAGCCTGGACCGTGGCTTCGGGAGCCGCGAACAAAGCCGCGGCGAGGAAGATCGGGGACAGAACGATGGAAACCAGTTTTGCGAATTTCATAAGTATTTTTCCTCTCAAAAAATGAATTGTTGATGCGGACATTTTGTAGCTCCGTCCGCGAAATACAAGTTTTTTTTGACGGCTTTCTTCAGCGCGTTTCGTAGGGCGGGCAGAGCCTGCCGACGGCGACGCGGTCGAGAACCGCCATCTTGGGCACGCCGGATTCGTCCGTGAGCTGCGGCGCGCCCTGGATGAGCGGGAGCGCGTACTTCGCGAACTGGAAGCCGACGGTCATGCCGTTTTCGCCGATCCAGTTCTGCGGGAACGTCTTCACGCCGTTGGCGACTTCGTCGAGCGGCGCGAGCTCCGCCTTCACCTGGTAGCGGTCTTTCTCTTCGCGGACGAGAATGACCATCTTGCCGCTTTCTCCGGCGACGGCGGCCTTGACCGCCGCGGCGCCCGCCATGAAGGCTTCGTCCACGTCGGTCTTCGAGGCGCAGTGCGAAGCGGTGCGCTGAATGTGCCCCTGGCGGCAGGTGCGCGTCTTCACGCCCGCGAAGGCGCTTTCGACGACCTCCTTCAGGTATTCGCAGACGCCGCCGAGACGCGGGTGCCCGAACGCGTCGAGCACGGCGGTGTTCGCGCCGAGGTAATTGCCGTCGGCGTCCTTCAGGCCTTCCGCCGCGACGACGACGCAGTGGCGGTTCAGCGAAAGCACGTTGCGGACGGCCTCGACGAAGGCGTCGCGATTGAACGGCATTTCCGGAAGCAGAACAAGATGCGGCGCGTCTTCGGGACAGGCGCGGCGCTTCGCGAGCACGGAGCCTGCGGCGATCCAGCCGGCGCTGCGCCCCATGACCTCGATGATCGTCACCAGGTCGTGGCGCCCGAGCGATTCGCAGTCGCACGCGAGCTCGCGCACGGACGTCGCGATGTACTTGATCGTCGAGCCGTAGCCCGGGCAGTGGTCGGTGAGGACGAGGTCGTTGTCGATCGTCTTCGGCACGCCGACGACGCGGATCTCATAGCCCTGCGCGGCGCAGTAGTCCGCGATGCGTTTGGAGGAATCCTGCGAGTCGTTCCCGCCGATGTAATGGAAATAACGGACGTCATGCGCCTTGAAGACTTCAAGAATGCGCGCGAGATCCTGCTCCTTCTTGAGCTTGTAGCGGCAGGAGCCGAGCGCGGCGCCCGGCGTCGTCTTGAGCAGACGCACCGTCTGCTGCGATTCCGCGGCGAGGTCTATCAGATTCTCGTTCAGAATGCCCTCGACGCCGTTCAGCGCGCCGTAAATTTCGCCGATTTCGTCTTCGAACTGAAGCGCCGCGGCGAGCACGCCCGCCAGGCTCGCGTTGATGACCGGCGTCGGGCCGCCGCTCTGAGCCACCAGCAAATTTCCTTTAAGTGTTTCCATGGTTTCTTGAATCAAAATAAGTTGCCCCTTACTTTCATTCACTCGGGCGGGCTTTGTCAAGCGCGCGCCGCGCGGGCGAAAACATTTCCGCGCTTTTCGCGCTTGACGGAGCGCGCGCGTTAAGGTTTCATGGTTATTCTTTCAATTTTTCAATACATCAAACAAACGGAAACACAATGCTTCGTATCAGATTGCAACGTCATGGCGCCGCTCACGCGCCGAACTATCGCCTCGTCGTCTGCGAGAGCACGGCGCGTCGCGACGGACGCTTCGTCGAAATCGTCGGCGCCTACAATCCCGCCGCCAAGGGCAACACGCAGCCGCTGACGGTCGATCTCGACCGCGTCGATTACTGGGTGAAGTGCGGCGCGCAGCCGTCGGACACGGTCCGCTCGCTCATCAAGCGCGCGCGCAAGGAAGTCGCGGCCGCTCCCGCCGCGTAATTCCGCGGGAACGTTCCCGCCGCGTTTCACCTTTTCGAGAGAAAGGCGTTCCCGTCCGCGAGAACGCCTTTTTTTGCAGATGCCGCTCCAGATCGACATTCTCACGCTGTTCCCGAAGATGGTCTCCGGATTCTTTTCCGAGAGCATCCTCGGGCGCGCCGTGGAAAACGGACTCGTGGACGTGCGCCTGCACGACGTCCGCGACTGGTCGAAGGACAAGCACCGCCGCGTGGACGACCGTCCGTTCGGCGGCGGCGCGGGAATGCTCATGGCGCCCCAGCCCGTCTTCGACGCGGTCGAGGCCGTCGTCGGAAACGAGCCCGCGGACGAAGTGATCTACCTTTGTCCGGACGGCGAGCCGCTGACGAACGGAATCGCGCGCGAGCTTTCCCGCAAAAAGCGCCTCGTCCTGCTCAGCGGGCACTACGAAGGCATCGATCAGCGCATCCGCGACGCGCTCGTCACGCGCGAAATTTCCATCGGCGATTACGTGCTGACGAACGGCACGATCGCGGCCGCGGTTCTAGTCGACTGCATCGCCCGACAGATTCCCGGCGTGCTCGGCGAAGAAAATTCGTTGACGAGCGACAGTTTTAATGCCAATCTTCTTTCCTTTCCTCAGTATACGCGTCCCGAGGTTTTCCGAGGCATGCCCGTTCCGCCGGTACTTCTGTCCGGCAACCACGCCGAAATACGGCGCTGGCGGCACGAGCAGCAGCTGAAAAAAACACGCGAACGCCGACCTGATTTACTTTTAAAAACATACGACAATGAGCCAGCAAATTCTTAATTCGCTTACACAAGCCCAGCTGAAGGCCGACCGCAACAATTTCCGCGTCGGCGACGGCGTCCGCGTGCACACGAAGGTGCGTGAAGGAGACAAGGAGCGCATCCAGATCTTCTCCGGCATCGTGATCAGCCACAAAGGCACGGGCATTCAGGAAGCCTTCACGGTTCGCCGCATCGCCTCCGGCGAGGGCGTCGAGCGCGTGTTCCCGGTGCACAGCCCGAACGTGGTCAAGATCGAGGTCGAGCGCAAGTCCGTCCCGATGAAGGCGCGCCTCCACTACCTGCGCAACCGCCTCGGCAAGAGCGCGACGAAGGTCAAGGAAAAGGCCTTCTCCACGGAAGCGTGATTCTTCCTCGCCTCGTCAAAAAAACGCGCCCCGCAAAGGGCGCGTTTTTTGCGTTTCCGCGAAAGAATTCAGAAGGTCGAGGAGTTCAAAAGCTGATTGCTCCTCAGCTCACTTACGCCTGTTCGGCCTTGAGGCCGCGCGTTTCGCCGGTGGCGTAGTGCTCGAGGTCGCCGACCATGTTGCTCCAGTCGAACTCGCGGACCATCTTTTCCATGTTGGCGCGGAGCTCGGCGAGGAGGACGTCGTCGGAGACGAGCGAAAGCGTCTCGTCCGTCAGCGTCGCGATCTCCGTCTGCGGGACGACGACGCCGGCGCCCTTTTCGCGGAAGAATTTGGCGTTCGCCTCCTGGTGATTGTCCGCGGCGAACGGATACGGCACGAGCACGGCGGGAACGCAGCAGGCGACGAACTCCGCGAGCGAGCCTGCGCCAGAGCGCGACACGACGAGATCCGCGGCGGAGAGCGCGGACGCCATGTCGTCGCAGAACGGAATGAAGCGGACGAAGACGGGCGCGCCGTCGCGGGAACGCGTCTCGCGCGTCGCGTCGTCCGCGTCGGCGGATTTTCCCGGCCCCGTGACGCAGAACACGGAGACGCCCGCGTCGGTGAAGCGTTTCAGGTCGCGCTCAATCCAGTCGTTGAGCGGCTTGGCGCCCTGGCTTCCGCCGAAGACGGCGAGCAGTTTTCCCGTCGCGGGAACGCCGATGCGGCGGCGCGATTCCGCCTTGTCGCGCGGACGGATTTCCCGGCGCACGGGAAAGCCCGTCGAACGCACGGCGAGCGGCGTGATGCCGCGCAGACGCACTCCCGGCGGGAGATAGACGCGCGTGGCGATGCGGCTCATCCAGCGCACCGCCTTGCCGGGAACGCGGTTCGCCTCGTGCAGGATCACGGGAATGAAGAGCAGCCGGCTGGCGACGGCGAGCCCGACCGTGAGAAAGCCGCCGAAGCTGACGAACGCCGCCGGGCGTTCCCGCAGAAACAGCGAGAATCCGAACGCGAGCGACTGAAAAAGATTCAGCAGAAACTTCGCGAACGCGAGCGGGCGCAGCGAAAACGCGCAGCCGGGCGCGCGCAGAAATTCGAGCTCCGAATACTTTTCGGAAAGCCGCGCGTCGATCCGTTTTTTGCTGACGAGCAGCGTGCAGCGGAAGCCTTTTTCCGTGAGGCGTTCGGCGAGCGCGATGCCGGGCGAAAGGTGCCCGCCGGTGCCCCCGCAGGCGATGATGAAACGTTTGGAAGGAGTCTTCATGGAAAGGAAAAGCGCGGCGCGCGCGTCAGAATTCCGCCGGACGCGGCAGATACGCCTTGCGCCAGTTCAGGACGGAATTGCAGATGAGGCCGACGAAGGTGAACATGACGACGAGATTGCTGCCGCCGTAGCTGATGAACGGGAGCGACATGCCCTTCGTCGGCAGCATGCCGAGATTCACGAGCATGTTGATCGTCGCCTGCAGCATGATGAAGAGCATCGAGCCCAGGCAGACGTTGAAGTAAAAAACGTCGGCGATCTCGCGCAGGCGCGACACGACGAGCCCGAAGAAGAGCAGCAGCGCGACGGGGATCATCACGGTACCGCAGAAGCCGAGCTCCTCGCCGACGACGGCGAAGACGCAGTCCGTGTGCGCTTCGGGAAGGAATCCGCGGTAGATCATGCCGTCGCCGAGCCCCTCGCCGAAAAGCCCGCCGCTCGCGAAGCCCGTCAGCGCCTGCCAGAGCTGGTAGCCGAGGTCCTCCTTGTATTTTTCGGGATCGACGAAGGAGAGCACGCGCGCGAAGCGGTTCGGCCACTGCCAGATCAGCAGCGAGAACGCGGAAAGCCCGAGCACGCCCGCGGGAACGATGTAGCGCAGCCGTCCGCCCGCGAGAAAGAGCATGATGCCGCCGACCGCGGCGCAGAGCGCCATCGTGCCGAGGTCCGGCTCCAGCGCGACGAGCCCGCAGACGCCGCCGATGATGAGCCCCGGAAAGACGAAGCCGCGCAGAAAATCCTCGCGCGCCTCGCGGGAAAAGCGGACGAGCCACGGACGCGGCCGCTCGAACCAGCGGAACTTCGGCCGCCCGAAATGCCGCCGCGCCTGCGTCAGGTAATGCGAAAGCACGAACACGAGCGCGATCTTCGCGGGATCGCTCACCTGCAGATTGACGACGCCGAGCCCGATCCAGCGGCGGGAGCCGTTCACGACCTTGCCGAGCCCGGGAACGTAGATCGAAAGCAGCAGCAGCAGCGCTGCCGCGAAGATCCACGGCGCGAAGCGGCGCAGGCGGTCGAGATTGACGGTCGCGGCGACGACGCCGGCGGCGATCGCGGGCACGAGAAAGAACGCCTGCATGAAGAACGTGCGCAGCGGGCTGCCCGGCGTGTGGTACTGCCCCGCGCTCGTCTGGATCACCAGCCCGAAAACCGAAAGCAGCAGCGCGATAAAAACGATTAACCCCGCTTCGACTGAGACGCGGGGAAATCGGAAATCACGGGAACTGTCGGAGCCGTCCGGCATGCGCCGTTCAGCCCAGCGGCTGTTCGGGTTCGGTCGGCTCGACGGGCTCCGCGTCCTCCGGCGGAATCGGGTCGATGACGACGGCTTCCGGCTCGGGCTCGGGAAGCGGCTCCGGAGCCGGAGCGGGTTCTTCCTTCTTCGGTTCCGGCGCGGGAGCGGGCTGCGCCGCCTCTTCCTTCTTCGTCTCCGCCGCCTTCGCGGGAATGACGAGCTTCTGCCCGGCGCGGATGCTGTTCGCGTTCGCGATGCCGTTCGCCTCCATCAGCGCCTTGACCGTGACGCCGTGCGCGCGCGCAATCTTGCTGAGCGCGTCGCCCTTCTTCACGACGTAGATTTCGCCGCCTTCCGCCTTGTTCGCGGCGGGCTTTTCCGACGACGCGGACGTCTGCGCGCCCGCGGGAATCTTCAGCTTCATGCCGAGGCGGAGCACCGCGTTCTTGTTGATGTTGTTCGCGGCGCAGATGGCGTCGATCGTCGTGCCGTGGTTCTTCGCGATGACCCACAGGCTGTCGTTCTTCTTAACGACGTAGATTTTTTCTTCGCCGGAAGCGGGTTCGGCCTTCGCCGGTTCAGCGGCCGCCGCGGCGGGCTGCGCCGGCTCGGTCGGCTCGGAGACGTCAGCGGGCTGCTGCGGTTCGTCCACGACGGGCGTTCCCGCGGTCGGTTCGGAGACGTCCACGACCTGCGGCGGATTCGCCGCGTTTTTCTCGCGTTCGCGGACGAGCCGCGGAGTGCAGCCGTTCACGAGAACGACGAACGCCATGACGTGCAGGAAAACGACGCCGGAAACGATGGTTAAAGCCTTCATTTTTCTAAGATTTCTGATTTGTGCTGTTACGGATAATTGCCTGAATCGATGGCGGGAAATTTTGTGATTGTTTTCCCGTTTGTCGAAACTTTTTTCACGCGAAACGGAGAAATCGCGGCGCGCGCCTCCTCACGCGCCCGTCAGGTCCTCCACGATGCGGTTGAACTGCCGTCCGCGGTCCGCGTAGCTTTTGAACATGTCGAAGCTGGCGAACCCGGGGCTGAAGAGCACGACGGCGCGCGGCGTTCCCGCGGTCCGCGCGGCCTTGAAGGCGGCGTTCACGCTCGCGCCGAAGTTCTCGAAGACCTGCGCGGGCACGCCCGTTCCCGCGAAGCGCGCCGCGAGCGCGGGCGCCGTTTCGCCGATGAGGAACGCCGCGGAGACGCGCGCCGCGAGCCGGCGGCAGAACGCGTCCAGATCGCCGCCCTTGCTCAGCCCGCCGCCGACCCAGAAGACCGGCGCGTCCGGGAACGTCTCGAGCGCGGCGTAAACGGCGTGGAAATTCGTGCCCTTGGAGTCGTCCCAGAATTCGACGCGCGTTCCCGCGGGCGTCTCGACGGCGGCGCTCAGCGCGAGGCGGTGCTCCTTCGGCGTGAACGCGCGCGCGGCATCCTCGAGCTCCTTCAGCGGGAAGCCGCGCGCGAGCCAGAAGCGCCGCGCGAGCGCGTAATTCTCCTGCTGCGGGAACGTCTCGAAAACGCTGCCTTCGGGCACGAGCCCGCGCACTTCCGCGCGCGTCGCGACCTGCACGCCGTCCGGCAGCGCGACGCCGAATTCCCGCGCCGCCTCCGCGACCGATTCGCCGACGACGCAGACGCGGTCCGCGAGAATCAGCCGCGCCTCCGCCGAATCCCGCGCGAAATCGCCGAGCAGCGCGCGCAGATTGCTCTGCTGCTCGACGAGACGCAGCTTCGCGCGGAAATAGTTTTCCCGCGAGCCGTGGCGGTCGATGTGGTCTTCGTCGAAATTCGTCCAGAGCACGGAGCGCGGCGAAAAATAGCGCAGACATTCCGCCTGGAAAGAGCTGATCTCGCAGATCGGATGCGCGATGCTCGGCATCTCCGAAAAGAGCGCCGACGTCATCGGAATGCCGTTGTTGCCGACGGCGACGGAGCCGCGTCCCGCCTTGCGGTGCGCGAAGCAGAGAAATTCCGTCAGCGTCGTCTTGCCGTTCGTTCCCGTGACGGCGGTGAGGTTGAGCCGGCTCGAAAGGCGCGAGATAAACGCCGCCGGGCTCTCGCCGTCGAGCAGCTTCGCCGGCGCCGAAGACGCCTGCCAGCAGAGCGCCGCGAAATCCGCCTCCGTCAGACAGAGCGCGCCCGCGTTTCGCGCGAGGCGCATCCACGGATGCGAAAGCGGAAAGCCCGGGCTGTGGACGACGAGATCGTGCGCCTCCGCGTCCTCGGGCGCGAAATTCTCTCGCGCGCCGCCGACGCCGGATCTGTCGTAGAGCGTCGCGGGAACGCCCTGCTCGGCGAGAAAGCGCACGACCGCGCTTCCGCTGACGCCCGCGCCGAAGACGGCGACCGGACGGCGGACTTTGGTTTCCAGAATTTTGGGAAGCATCATGGGAGAAAAATGTTGCGGCGCAACGGATTCACTTGTCGCCTTTCTTGAGAAAATTTCCGAACGGGCGCAGCTTCCAGCCGACGTCGTCAAGCGTCCCCGAAAGCTCGATCGGCACGAGCGTCGTCGATTCCGACGCCCAGTCGATGACGGTCCCGATCAGCGGAATGTTCGTGAAGCGGCGGTTGCGGAAGACGGCCTCGCCGCGGATCTTTCCGTCCGCGAGCGCGTATTCCACGTCCGCCTCGATCGAGCCGCTCTCGCCGAAGATGCGCAGATTCGGCAGCATCACCTTCCCGCCCGAGACCGCGTAGTCGGCGGTCGCCTCCGTGAACGCGAACGACGTGAACGGCACCTTCACCATCTGGAGAAAGCGCGAGAATCCGCCGAAGACGTGCAGCTCGTAAAGCGCGGGATCGCGCAGCGAAAAATGTCCCGAGGCGTCGAGCGTCTCGATGCCCGGCAGCGTCAGCCCGCCGCGGAACGTCGCGTCGATCCGCGATTCCGCAAGCGTCTCCTCGGAAGGCTTATCCGCGTTTTCGTCCGCGGGCTTCTCGGCGGTTCCGTCGCCGCCCGCCGCGGGCGTTTTTTCTTCCGCTTCCGAAAACTTCTTCAGCACGTCGCGCAGCCGCGCGGTCTCGACGTTCGCCAGCGTCAGATCGAGCTCGACGCGCGTTCCCGCGGCGCGGATTTCCTCTTCGGGGAAACGCACGAAAATGCCGCCGGAGACGCCGCCGTCCTCGCCGCATTTCGCGGAAAACGGCTCGACGCGCACGGCGCCGCTGTCGTAGGCGATTCTGCCGCGGAAGTCCGCGCCTTCGATTCCCAGAAAACGGAACGGTCCCGGCGCGGCGCGCACGTCCACGACGACGAGCTGCCGCGGCTCCGGATAAAATCTTTCGTCACCGCTGAAGAAGCCGGAGACGTCCGCCGTGCCCGCGCCCTCGCGCTCGAGTACGCCGTCGAACGCTTCGGGCAGCCCTTCGCCGACGACGCGGAACACGTCGCCCGGCGGCATCGTTCCCGTGAACGCGAAACGGAAATCGCGGTAATGGTATTCGGGCTCGAACGCGTAGTGCCACTGGAGCGTTCCCGCGACGCTGTCGTCGCCGCGCTCGAACGCCATGTCGAACGCCGCGATGAACGCCGGCTCCTCGACGACGCGCAGCCGCGCCTTGTCCACGAGCACGCCGCCGCCGAGCGCGTTCTCGCCCGCGATCGAGCCGTAAACGTATTCCCAGCGCAAAGACCCGTCCCACGTGCCGTGCACGTCCACGTCCGCGCGGGGCGCGTGCGGCGCGGGCGCGAGCGCGAGATTCTTCCAGATGCGCCACCAGAACCAGCCGAGATAATCGTCGAGCGCCTCCGGATTCGCGATCGAGCCGAACGCGCTCACGCGGTATTTTTTTTCGCCGCCGAACTCGACGAAGACGCGCGCGTTCGCGCAGTAGTTTTCGCCCGAGACCTGCGCGAGCGCGACGTTCAGCGCCTCCGGCGTGACGGAGCCTTCGCAGCGCACGGCGCGCGCGCGCACCATGCGCCACGTCGCGGGACCGGAGCGGACGTCCCAGCGCGCTTCGCGGAACGAAAAATCGGGCGCGAAATCCGCCTCGACGCGCGCGCGCGGACGCTCGAAGAACGCGAATTTTTTCGCGTCTTCAGGAAGCGCCGCCGCGATCTGCGGCACGCGTATCAGACGCGGGAAATCCGGCAGGAGGTCCGCCCGCACGCGCGTTCCCGCCGCCGCGTCGTGCGCGACGGACGCGTCGATCTCCGTGCCGAAGATTTCGGTGAAGAGCCGCAGCGCGCCCGCCGTCTTCCAGTCCGCGGAGCGCGCTTCCGCCGCCGTTCCCGCGAAGGAGAAATCGCCATGAAGAAAATTCGACGCGTCGATTTTTTCGACGGCGACGCGGACGCTTCGGGGCGCGCCGAGCACGTCCCGCGCCGGTTCGGCTTCGGCGCGCACGCCGTCCGCCGCGACCGTCCACGCGTCGAACAGCCCTTCGCCGACGCGGCAGCGCGCCGACTTCACCGACGCGCGCAGCGGCGTCTCCGCGACGATTTCGCGCGTCGCCGGGAAAAAGAGAATTTCGCCCGAGGCGCGCGCCTCGTCGAGCACGAGCCGCAGTTCGTCGCGCTGCAGGCGCTCGCAGAAAAGCTCCGCGGAAACGGCGAGCGCGCCGTCCGCGTCGGCGGGTCCGAATTCGACGCGCAGCGAAAGGCCTTCGAGCTCGCGGAAATCCTTCTGCCGCCGCCCGGCCTCGGAGAGCGCTTTCGCGAACGCGTAAAACGCGGCGAGCGGCGACGCCTCCGGCGCAGCCGCGGCGTTCCCGCCGTCCGGAGGCGAATCGGCGCTTCCGCCGCCTCCTTCGGGAGAAAGGGGGCGTTCCCGCCGCTCCGCCTCCGTATCCTCGATCGCGTCTTCCGCGGCGTCTTCGCGCCCGCCCGCGACGAGCAGAGTCAGCGGGAACGTGCCCGACGCGCTCACGGGAACGCCGGCGAGACGCGCGCGCGCCTCGCGCACGCGGATTTCGCCGAAGGAAAGCGCCGCCTCGACGCTGCCGCGGTCGAGCACGATTTCCGGCTTTCCCGTCTGCGAACGGCTCGCCGGGCAGCGGAGCTCGACGCCGTCGCAGAAGAACGTCTGCGCGTTTTTGCCCGGCTCGGCGAAATTCTTCCAGTTGAAATGGGCGCCGACGAAGCGCGCGGACGCGAGCGTCTCCGCGCCCGACGCGCCCGCGAGCGCGACGTCGCGCAGTTTCAGAAACGTGAGCCTATGCAGCGAAGCCCCGCCGATCGTGAGCCGCGTTCCCGCGGGAGCGAGCTTCTCGGAGAGCGCGCCGCAGACGAAATCCGGAAGCGGCACTTCCGTGCGCGCGAGATACAGCGCCGCCGCCTGCGCGAAAAAAAGCGCCGACAGCGAGACGCGCAGGACCTTGCGGAGACGCGCGAAGCGGACGGACTTTTTTTCTGCCTTCATCGGAAACCGCAATCATGCGTCTTTCCGCGCCGATTTTCGAGGATTTTTCAAAGGGAGACGCTCTCGCCCTCGGAAATCTTTTCAGACGCGCACGCGTGCCGTCCGGAACCATGAAACTCGTTTTCGCCGTCCTTCATTTCGCAATTCCCGCGGCCCCGCAGATTTCTCTTTCTTTTTGCGATGCCGAGCCCGACGCGGAACGTTCCGCCTGCCTCGATTATTTCCCCGAATCTTATACTGCAATTCGCTGTTTTATCTGAAGGTGCGCCGGGCGCTTTTTTGTTGCGCGGGCGTCGCAGGCGGTTCATCTTTTGAAGTCACTTATGGGTATGTCCGTCAGATACAACATTTCGATCAATCAGGAGCTGATCGACCTCCTCCACCAGGTCTCGAAGGAGCAGAAGATTCCTGTCTCCAAATACATCCGCATCGCGGTGATCGAGAAGCTGCGCGAGCACGGCAAGAAAGTCAGCGACGAGTGCACCTACTGGGGCGCGCGCACCGACCTGCCGAACCGCGTCACCGAAGAGGAAAAGCGCCGTCTCCGCAAGGAACGCCGCGCCGCCAAGGCCGCCGCGAAAGCCGCGAAGGCCTCCGTTCCGCCGAAACGCGCTTCCCAGCGCTGAACCGAACCGAGCGCGGGAACGCGCCGCAGCATTTTCGGCGCATGATCCCTTGCCCGTTTCAGAAGATTTTCCCTTCGGAGCTTTCCCGCGACGACGCCTATTTCATGGCGTTCGCCTATAACGAGGCCGTCGCCGCGTGGAATGCGGACGAGGTGCCCGTGGGCGCCGTCGTCGCGCGGAACGGCGAAATCGTCGCCTCCGCGCATAATCTCACAGTCTCCTCGACCGATCCCACCGCGCACGCCGAGATGATCGCCATCACGCAGGCCGCGCGCGCAGTCGGCGACTGGAGACTGAACGACTGCACGCTTTACGTGACCAAGGAGCCGTGCCCGATGTGTTCGGGCGCGACGCTGATGGCGCGCCTCGGGCGCGTCGTTTACGCGTGGGGCGACCCGAAGATGGGCTGCCTCGGCGGCGCGGCGGCGCTCCAGGACCTGCCGGGAACGAATCACCGCCCGCAGGTGGACCGCGGCGTGCTCGAAGCGCCGTGCCGCGAAATCGTACAGGCTTATTTCCGGATCAAGCGGGAACGCGCAGCCGCAGCTCCCGCCGACGAACCCGGCGCGGCGGAGGAGGCGCGCGCCTGATGGACGCCGCCGCCGTTCCCGCGTCGCTCCCGCCCGCGCTCGCGAAGGCGCGCGGCGTGCGCGCGCTCTTCGAGGCGGTCGCGCAGAACCGCTGCCCGCACGGCATTCTCTTCTACGGCGCGTCCGCCGAGACGCAGGAGGCGGTCTGCCTCGCGCTCGCGGAGCGCATTTTGGGCGTTCCTGCGGGCAAGTCGCTCGATTTTCACGCCGTGCGCCCCGCGAACAGATCCCGCACGATCGGCATCGAAAGCGTGCTCGCGCTGGTGCGGGAAATCCAGCAGTCGCCCGCGTTCGGCGACCGCAAGGTCGCGTGCGTCTTCGACGCGGAACGCCTCGGGCGCGATTCCGCCAACGCCTTTCTCAAGACGCTCGAAGAGCCGCCCGCGGGAACGTTCATCTTCCTGATGACGACGGCGGTCAACAAAGTGCTTCCCACGATTCTTTCGCGCACGCTGCATTTCCGCATTCCCGGGGAGACCCGCGTCGAGAACGAGGAATGGCGGCGCTGGCTCGACGATTTTTCCGCGTGGATCGGCGGGCTCGCCGCCGGCGAAGCCGCGGCGGACGTCGGCAGGTCCGTCTTTTCGGTTTACGCGCTGACGGTGCGCCTGCAGGCGCTGGTGAAGGAGATTTCCGACGCGGAATGGGACCGGCTCGAAGCCGCGCTGCCCGCGGGCGTTTCCGCCGACCAGAAGGACGCGATGCAGGTCGGCGCGGCGCGCGGCGTGCGGCACCGCCTGCTCGCGGAAATCCAGGAATCGCTGCTGCAGTCCGCGCTGCGGGCCGACGCGGAGGCGCCGCTCGTCTCCGAGACCGCGCGTTCCTGCGCCCTGCTCGAACACCTCAACGGCCTGCTCGAACTGAACATGCAGGACGGCGCCGTCGTCGAAGCGTTCCTGCTCAACTGTCTGCGCATCTGGTCCCGCCGCCGAAAAAGCAGGTGAGCGCCCTCGCGCTTTCTTCAGGCCGCGGCGTTCTTTAAACTTTAACCTTTAAGCTATAAGCTCTAGACTTCCGCGCATGTTCCCCGTTCCCGCGGCATTTCTGCCCGTCGCCGTCTTCGCGCTCGCGTTCGCGGCGGGAACGGCGCGCGCGTTCGCGGCGGGCGTCGTGAAGAACGCCGATCTCGGCGGCTACCGCGTCGTCGTCGAAGGCGGCGGCGTCGAGGAGCGCAAGGAAATCCAGTACGACGCGAACGGGAACGTCATTTACGATTCGCGCGGCGTGCTTTTCCGCAATCTCGAACGCGGCACGGTGGACGATTCGCTGCTCGGCGACGGCGGCCTGGATCTGAATCTCGACCCGACCGCCGAAAGCGCGGACGAACCGGTCGGCATTCCCGAAATCGCCGTTCCCGCGGACGCGCCCGAAACCGCGGAACCCGCCGCCGAAACCGCCGCGGAGCCGGAGGAAGCCGCGCCCGCGCCTTCCCGCTCGCCCTGGGCGGTTTCGCCGAAAGCGCTCGCCGAAGCGCGGAAGATTCTCGCGGAAAGACGCGCCGCCGCCGCCCGCGCCCGCGCCGAACAGGCGCGCCTCGAAGCCGAAAAGGCGCGGCGCGCTCCCGCCGCTTCGGAGACCGCCGCGCTCGGCGCCGAAGACGACTCGCCCGCGTCGCTCTCCGACGATTCCGTCTTCGTCGATCCGCGCAACGCGCTCGTCTCGCAGCCGATGACCGAGGACGGCCGCAAGATGCCGTTCTACCTGCAGCGCGGCGACACGGACGTCGGCGTCGATCCTTCGGGCGGGCTCAAGAATTTCATGAAGATCAACGAGCGCTACGTCGGCGGCGTCGAACGCGAAACCTACGAGCTCGAACGCAACGAAGGCTACGACAACGTCATCGCGATGAAGGAATGGCACTCGAAGTATTCGACGCTCGGCGTGCGCCGCACGGACCGCTACGACGTGCGCACGGAACGCTATGACTCGCGCCTGGACGCGCCCGAGACGCTCGAACGCCGCCTGCTCGACAACTCGCTGATGTGGGAGCGTTCCCGCGAGGCGCAGATTTCCGTGAACGACGCGCTCGCGCGCCGGCTCGTCGAACGCTACACGACGGGAACCGCCGCCGGAAAATACGACCTGCGGCTGCCCGCGCCGGGCGAACGCACGGGGCTTTCGATGCAGGACCTGAACCGCTACCAGTTCCGCCGCTCGCACTCGACGGAGGCGGGGCTGCCCGTCGTCCAGCCCGCCGGCGGCCTGAAGAACCTCCCGCAGTGACGCGCGCGGGAACGCTTCCGTTTCTCCCGAAATTTTTCCGATGCTTCACGTCGTCCTCTTCAATCCCGAAATTCCTCAGAACACCGGCAACGTCGGCCGCATGTGCGCGATCACGCGTTCCCGCCTGCACCTGATCCATCCGCTCGGGTTCACGATAACCGACGCGCACCTGCGCCGCTCGGGAATGGACTACTGGAAGTCGCTCGACGTCGTGCACCACGAAAACTGGGACGCGTTTCTGGCGTTCCCGGAGCGTCCGACGCGCCTCTGGCTGCTCACAACGAAGGCGAAGAAAGGGCTTTGGGACGCGGAGTTCCGCGACGGCGACGGGCTCGTCTTCGGCAACGAAGGACACGGCGCTCCCGCGTGGCTGCACGCGTTCGTCGGCGCGGATTTCGAAATCAAGATTCCCCAGCCCGCGGAAACGCTCCGCTCGCTGAATCTTTCCACCGCGGCGGGCATCGCGACCTACGAGGCTCTCCGCCAGATCACGCGCGGGAGGACTTTTCGGGGAAGCGACTTTTAGTCGCTTGGCGGGACCCCTGAAAAGAATCTTTCCCTTGAAAGGATTTCAACAAGCGACAGGAATGTCGCTTCTCCGGAAGGGCGATTTGCCCCGGACGAAATTTCGCTTCGCGATTTTTCGGGGAAAACCGTCCGCCTCACGACCGAAGACAAGAATGTCTTCGCCCCCAAAAGCCCGGCATTCGCGCGAGCGGCGTCAGAGGTCGCGGATTTCGTCGACGGGGATCCGGGTGCGGAACCACTTGCGCTGTCGGGCGGCGAGCTGACGCGTGGAAAGCGCGATCGTCTCCGCGAGCGCGGGGAGACCGCCCTGCTCGCCCGCGGCGAGCCACGCGAGCGTTTCGCGGTAGCCGATCGCCTTGCCCGCGGGCGTGTCGGGCAGCAGCTCGCCGCGCGCGGCGAGGCCGCGGACTTCGTCCACGAGCCCGTCGGCGAGCATCGCGCGGACGCGGCGGTCGATGCGCCCGTTCAGATCCTCGCGGGAACGCCGCAGCAGCAGCGTGCGGATCGCGTATCCGGAAAACGGGGACGTCCGCGCCTCCATTTCCCGGCGCAGCGCGGCGATCGTCTTCCCGGTCGCGAGGCAGCGCTCGAGCGCGCGCGCGACGCGGCACGGGTTGCGCCAGTCGAAGCCCGGCGCGCCGTCGGGATTGAGCTCCCGCAGCGCGGCGGCCGCCGTTTCGTTCCCGTCGGCGAGCAGCGCGGCGACGCGCGCGCGGACGCTCTCGGGAACGTCGATCTCATCGACGACGGGCGCGTAAAACGCCTTCAGATAAAAGCCGCTCCCGCCGACGACGAGAATTTTCTTCCCGAGCGCGGCGAGAGCGCGGACGCAGGGCACGGCGAAGGCGAGGTAGTCGGCGACGGAAAATTTTTCGCGCGGCGAGACGAGATCGATGCCGTGGTGCGGCACGCGCGCGCGCTCCTCGCGCGTGGGCTTCGCGGTGCCGACGTCCATGCCGCGATAGACGTTCGTGGAGTCGCAGGAGACGATTTCGGCGTCGTGCTCCTCCGCCCAGCGCAGCGCGGTTTCGGTCTTGCCGACGGCGGTCGTTCCCGTGACGACGAAGATGTCGCAGTCCGTCTTCATTTCTTTTCGGGGCTCATGTAGAGCTCCTTCCATTTTCTGAAGATGCGCCCGGCGACGGGGCCGGCGGTCGCGCCGCCGCCGACGCGCTCCTCGTGGTCCGCCTCGAAGACGACGGTGACGGCGACGCGCGGCCTGTCCGCGGGCGCGAATCCGGTGAACCAGGCGAGATTCGCCTTTTTGCCGCGGTTGCGCCACTGCGCCGTTCCCGTCTTGCCCGCGACGCGCAGCCCCTCGACCTTCGCGCGGCGTCCGGTGCCGGAGTTCACGGCGTCTTCCATGCCGCGGAGGAGAATCGCGTACGCCTCGTCGGAAAGCCCGAGCGGCTCGCCGCCGTGATCGACGCGCTTGCCGGCGCGCGCGGGGTCGTACACGATCGTCGGGAGCGTGCGCGTCTCCCGCCGCGCGATCGACGCCGTCATGCACGCGACGTGCATCGGTGAAGTGAGCGTATAGCCCTGCCCGATCGCCATGTTGAGCGTGTCGCCCGCGACCCAGCCGCCGGCGCCGACTTCGTCGCGCTTGTATTCGGGCGACGGCACGACGAGGTAAAGCCCCGTCGCCTCGGGCAGTTCGAGCGGGATCTTTTCGGCGAGCCCGAAGCGGCGCGCCTCGGCGGCGATCGGCTCCCAGCCGGTCGCGAGCGCGGCGTGGTAGCAGAAGACGTTGGAGGACGAGCGGATCATGCCCGCGACGTCGATTTTCCCGAACGCGGCGCCGTCGTGCTCGGGCCAGTTGCGGCGGTCCACGCGCAGATAGGAGCCGCAGTCGAACTTCGTCTCCGGGGAGATTTTTCCGCTGCGCAGCGCGGCGATCGCGGTGACGAGCTTGAAGGTCGAGCCCGGCGGGTAGCGCTGCTGCAGCGCGCGGTTGATGAGAATGCCCGGGTCGCGCGCCTTGAGCTCGCTCAGATAGGCTTCGCGGATGATGACGGCGAACTCGTTCGGATCGTAGGAGAACGCGCTCGCGCACGCGAGGATTTCGCCGGAATCGACGTCGAGCACGATCGCCGCGCCGGGGCGCCCCGCCTCCGCCATCGCCGCCTCGACCTCCTGCTGCAGCTCGAGGTCGAGCGTGGTGTACACGAGCGCGCCCTGAATCGGCTTCACCTCCTCGATGAGATTGTAGAGATAGCCGTTCGGGTGCACCATCCAGAGGCGGTAGCCGGGCACGCCGCGCAGCGCGGCGTCGAGCTGCTTTTCCAGTCCGGTCGCGCCCGTCTTGCCGCGGTAGCGCGAGATGCCGATCTTTTCGTGGCGCGCGGGAACGCTCTCGGTCGAGACGTCGTCCGTGTTCGCGAGATAGCCGAGCACGTGCGCCGCGAGCGGGCCGTAGGGATAAAAGCGCACGCCGTCCGCGTAGAGGCGCACGGGTCCGTTCACGGGAAACTGCTCGACGAAGCGCGCGCGCTCGAGCTCGGTCAGGTTTTCCGCGAGCGGGAAATCCAGCGTGCGCTTCTGCCCGATGTGGCGCAGCAGCGCCTTGGGGTCGAAGACGGCCTGGCGCCCGACGGCGCGGTTCACGGCGTCCTGGTATTTCTGGATCACCTCGATGCGCGCGGTGTCGAGCAGCGCGTCGCGGTCGATGCGCACGGAGGCGGAGCGGGAACGCTCGCGGCGCGCCCTGCGGACGGCGCGGACGTAGGCGGCGTCGATCTCGTCGCGCAGCAGGCTCAGGTCCGCCGTCACGGAAAAGCGCGCGACGTTGGCGACGATGGTGTTGCCGTTGCGGTCGCGGATCTCGCCGCGCGGCGCGGGCGTCATGACGATGCGGCGGCTCTGCAGGCGGTGTTCGCGCAGGTATTCGTCCGAATCGAAGATCTGCCGCTTCGCGAGGCCGACGAGCAGGAACGCCGCGATCAGCGCGAAAAAGACGCCGACGACGGCGAGCCTCGCGGGAGCGACTCCCGGCGCGCGCGCATCCCGCACTAATCGCATTCCGCCTCCCGTTCTTCGATGAGGTCGATCCCGCAGATCCGGTACGCCGAAAACAGCAGGTCGAAATACCAGCCGCCGAAAAGCAGCAGCAGCGCCGAGGAAAAGAGCAGGTTCAGCGCGAAGCCGCCCCAGTACGCGAGCGCGTCCGGCCGCGTCCAGCCGAGCGCGACCGCCCAGAAAAAGAAGATCAGCGCGTTCGCGATCTCCGCCCAGAGAATCCAGCGGAGCGGCTCCGTCGGCGAAATGCGGGAACGCAGCAGCCGCAGCGCCAGATACGCGAAGATCATCCAGCCCGCGACGAAGCCGAACGACGCGGGCGCGCCGCCGGGAACGCCGCCGAAGAGCGAGACGCCGCGCGCGCTCTCCCAGAAGCTCAGCGAATGCGTCAGCTCGAACGGCACCGGCAGCGACGCGTCCACCACGAAGCCGCACAGCGCGACGTTCGCGAGCCCGCGGTAAAACGGCATCAGCAGCGCGGGAACGACGACGAAGAGCCCCGCCGTGAAGAACGTGACGCCCCACGGCGCGAGCAGATCCGTCAGCAGCGACAGCGCGAACGTCCACAGGCAGACGCTCGCGAGCGAAGGCGCCCAGTAGAACGCCGCTTTGCCGAAATTCATCGAAGCCATGACGCTTTTCTCCGCCGACGAAGCGCTCCCGCGGGAACGCTCACGGCGCGGCCGCCTCCCATTCGTTGTATTCCGTCGGATCCGTCTTCACGGGCACGAGGACGGCGACCTCCTCGATCGCGGCGAGCCCGGGGCGCAGCGCCACGCGCGCCTCGAAGAAAAGCCCGTCGTCCGTCGGCCGCATGCCGCCGCGCATCGTGCCCAGCCGCAGCCCGCCCGGAAAGACGCCGCCGACGCCCGTCGTGACGATCGCGGGATCGCGCTCGAACTTTGCGGGAAAGTCCGACGGAATGTCGCGGATCATGCCGAAGGGCGCCGAAAACGGCCCCGAGCCCGCGCCGCGGAACGTGACCGGATAGTCGCTCCCCTCGACGTAGGCGGAAATGCGGAACGACGGGCTCGAGATCAGCTCCACGACGCTCGTGAAATGATGGACTTCGCGGACGCGCCCGACGACGCCGGCGGCGTCCACGACGGGCGCGCCGACGCGGATGCCGTCCGCCTTGCCGCGGCGGATGACGAGCTGCTGCCACCACAGGCCGACGTCGCGGTGCGCGACGCGCGCGACGACGGTGCGCACGTCCGGCCGGCTCGGCAGGGAGAGGAGCTTTTCCAGGCGGCGGTTTTCGTCGCGCAGCGCGCTCGCCGTCTGCATTTCGAGCTGCATCGTCGCCGCCGTGCGCTCGGCGTCGCGGCCGGCCTCGACGAGCTCGTGCTTCGTGCGGGAACGCAGCCCCCAGTAGCGCGCCAGGTCCTTCGCGTGCGAAGTCGCCAGAAACGCGGGCGCGGAAAAGTCCTGAAACGACTCGTAGGAAAAGCGCTTCAGCGCCGCCGGCGCGAACCAGCACACGGCGACCGCGAAGACGCCGAAGAAGAACGGACGGAAATTCCGGTACGGAGACGCCATTTCCGCGAAGGTTCAAGCCGCGCGCGAGCCCGCGAAGATCAGCGCAGGCTCGGGCGGTTCCAGTCCGAATTCTCGATCGAGATGCCCGTCCCGCGGACGACGGCGAAAAGCGGATCTTCGGAGACGAAGAACGGCAGCCCCGTCGAATCGCTGAAGAAGCGGTCGAGCCCGCGGATCAGCGCGCCGCCGCCCGCGAGCGCGGCGCCGCGGTCGATGAGATTGCCGGAGATTTCCGGCGGGCAGTGCTCCAGCGTCTGGTGAATCGCCTGCGCCATGTTCTTGAAGCAGGGCAGCATCGCCTCGCGCACTTCCTCGGAACGCACGACGAGCGCCTTCGGCAGCCCCGTCATCGCGTCGCGTCCCTTGATCTCCATCGTCATCTCGTGCTCAAGCGGATACGCCGAGCCGATGTTCTTCTTGAGCTCTTCCGCCGTGCGCTCGGAAATGACGAGATTGTAGTTCGCCTTCACGTTCTCGATGATGGCTCGCTCGAGCGCGTCGCCGCCGACGCTGAGACTGCGCGCGGCGACGATTCCGCCGAGCGAGAGCACCGCGACTTCCGTCGTGCCGCCGCCGATGTCCACGATCATGCTCGCCTCCGGCTCGCCGACGGGCAGCCCGACGCCGAGCGCCGACGCGATCGGCTCGAAGATGATGCGCACGTTCTGCGCGCCCGCGCGGTAAGCGGATTCCTCCACCGCGCGCCGCTGCACGGGATTGATGCCGTAGGGCACGGCGATGACGACCGTCAGGTGCGTCAGAATCGAATGGCGCGCCGCCTTGCCGATGAAGTAGCGCAGCATGTGCTCGCTCACGTCGAAATCCGCGATCACGCCGTCCTTCATCGGGCGGATGACCGTGATCGAGCCCGGCGCGACCGCCGCCATGCGCTTCGCCTCGTTCCCGACCGCGAGCACCTTCTTCGTCTCGTTGTCCAGCGCGACGTAGCTCGGCTCGTTCATGATGACGCCCCGTCCCTTGAGATAGACGAGCACGTTGGCGGTTCCGAGGTCGATGCCGATGGAAGTGGAAAAGATTCCGGGAAATTTGCTGAAAATGGACATGGCGGATTT
The DNA here is from genome assembly GCA_051884495.1 of Candidatus Spyradosoma sp. Lineage (GTDB taxonomy): Bacteria > Verrucomicrobiota > Verrucomicrobiia > Opitutales > UBA953 > Spyradosoma. The sequence continues at coordinate 82,836 of JBJEVQ010000025.1, read as the reverse complement.
CTGATTTTTCGTTTCCGCAAGTAAAAAACAGGCGCGCCCGCTTGTCAAACGTCGCTTGCGCGCGCCGCACGCGGAATCGGAAGGGAGTTCAGGAGCTGAAAAGGTTGAGGAGTTTAATCAGCGCGGCCAGACCATCAGGCACGCCATGCCCGCGGCTTCGGCGGCGTCGAAGCCCTTCGGGCTGTCCTCGACGACGAGGCAGTCGCGCGCGGGAACGCCGAGCCGCTCCGCCGCGAGCAGGAAAAGATCCGGCGCGGGCTTGCAGTTCGCCACGTCCTCCGACGTGACGACGACGGGAAAAACGTCCGCGACGCCGATGACGTCGAGAATCTGATGCACTTCCTTGCGGAACCCGCCCGAGGCGACGGCGAGCTTCGCGCCCGACGCGGCGAGGCGACGCGCGTAGCCGCAGACTTCGGGAATCGGCGTGACGTCGCGGATGTGCTCGGCGAGGTAGGCGTGGTAGTCCGACAGCAGGCGCTCGATGCTGATTCTGAAGCCGTAGCGCGCTTCGAGAATCGCGATCGTGTCCGCGGTGTTCATGCCGCCGAGCGTGCAGAAAAAGTCCCACGGGAACGCCCATTCGAAACCGACCTGCCGGCGCACGGCGTTTTCCCAGGCGCCGTGGTGGAGGCGCATCGACGCGGCGAGCGTGCCGTCGCAGTCGAAGATGTAGGCGGAAAAAGGATAAGCTGCCGTCATGATGGCGAGGATTGAAACACGCGTCCCGCGGGCTTGGAAACAAAAAAGCGTTCCCGGCGGGAACGCTTAAATGGAGCCACTTGTCGGACTTGAACCAACGACCCTCTCATTACGAATGAGATGCTCTACCAACTGAGCTAAAGTGGCGAAAACGTCAAAAATGAAGCCCCGACGATACTCTTTATCCGGCGCCGCGCAAGCCTTTTTTGAAAAATTTTCACGCGTTTCCCCCGCTCCGCAGTCTTGAGCCTTCAATGCACCGCCTCGCGCACGTCCGTATTCATCTGCGGTTTCGACCGGCCGGAAGGAAATGCGTTTGCGTTCGCGAAGGCGCGGCTGTTTGATTGGACGCCGTGAAAAAAATAATTTCCACCGCGATTCTCATGGCATCCTTCGTTTTTCCGCATCCTGATTTTTACGGGCAGAACGTTCCCGCGCAGCCGGCTCCGACGGGCGGCGCGGCGCGGAATCCCGCCGCCGGCGGAGATTTCGTCAATCTGCTCACGCTCGCGGATCTCGCGCTCTACGACAAGGCGGACGACGTCCGCGAGCGCGCGGGAACGCTCATCGAGCGCGCGGAAAAGATCGACGATCCCGCGCTGCGCCGCATCGTGCTTTTTTCGCTCTCGAAGGTCGTGAACGCGCCGGAGCGCGTCGCCGAAGTCCGGCGGGAGCACCTCGCACGCGTCGGCGCGCATTTTCACGAGCTCGCCGCGGCGGCGCGCAAGGGCAACCGCGACGCCGACGCGCTCGCCGCCGTGCAGATCGCGCTCAAGTGCGATCCCGCGAACGCGGAGGCGCGCCTGCTCTTCGCCTCGCTCATCGAGCCGAAGGCGGCGCTGCAGACGCTTCATTACGGCATCAGGTTTCTCGACCTGAAGTCCGAGATCGCGCCGGCGTACTTCAACCGCTACTTCGGCGCGCTCGCGGATCTGCAGCAGGACCGCATCGCCGCGAAGCAGGCGCTCGCCCTGCTCGGCTCGGGCACGCTCCCGCCGGCGGTGCGCACCGTCGTCGCCAACCACGCGGCGATGGCGCTTTTCTGGATCGGCGACTGCGCGGACGCGCTCAGGATTCTCGACGAGGAAAAGCTCGCCGACGCGCAGCAGGGGCTCATCCTGAAGGCGCGCTGCCTCTTCGAAATGCGGCGCGCGCGTGAGGCGATCGCGCTGCTTTCGGACAAGGTGAACGCGTTCCCGGCGGCGAAGCGCGACGTCATTCTTTCGCAGATCGCGCGCTTTCAGCTCGCGACGGGCGACGTCGCGGGCGCGCTGGACACGACGAACCGCCGCGTCTCGGAAAACCCGTCTTCGCCGCAGCCGTATCTGCAGCGCCTGCTGCTCCTGGAGCGGCTCGGCAGGACGGAATCGCGCGACGCCGAAATCGCCGCCGCCTTCGACGCGTTTTCCTCGCAGCAGTCGGCGCTGCTCACGCTCGCGAATTTCGCGGCGGAGACGGGCGTTCCCGCCGTCGCCGAAACCTGCGTCGAGCGCGCGGGCGAAAAGCGTTTTCCGCCCAACGTCTTCGTGTCCGCGCTGATCGAGGCGTTCGTTTCGGCGGGCGAGCCCGAGAAGGCGATTCTCGCCTATCAGAACGTTTCGAAAAATTCGCCCAAGGCGCTGGAGGGCTGCGAGGCCGCGAACTCCGCGATTCTCGCCGCCGCCTACGCGCTCGCCGCGAAGAAGAACCCCGACGAGGCGAGCGCGCGCACGCAGGCGCGCCACGCCGATCTGCTGCTCGGGCAGTTTCTGAGCGACGCGTCGCTTTCGCCGGAAAACTTCACCGCCGTCACGCAGCTTTTCGAGCGCGTCGGCGAAACGGCGCTCGCGCTCCGCGTCGCGCAGGCGGGGCTGAACGCGTTCCCGTGGCACTCGCAGCTGCGGGCGAACGTCGTCTCGCTGCGCATCCGCCTCGGCGAAGTCGCCGGGGGAGCCGACCGCACGCCGCTCGCGAAGGAAATCCGCGCGCTCGCGACGATGCGCCGCCCGAACCCGGAAATCTGGTCCGAGATTGCGCGCTGGCTCGATTCGGGCGCGGGCGCGCTCCCGCCGCAGGAAGCCGACGCGCTGAAGCGGCTCGTCGCGCCGCTCGTCCGCGACGACCTGAAGGCGCACGCGACCCCGCGCGCGCTGCAGTGAGGGATTTCCCGCGACCGTGGACGACGCCGTCAACCGCGCCTTTTTCTCGCACCCGGACACCGTGCTCGCCTACGCGCGCGCGGCGGCGAACGTCGGGCTGTGGCGCTCCGAGCGCGCGCTCTGCGAAAGATTCGTCCCGCGCGACGCGGAGATTCTGGAGCTCGGCGCGGGCGCGGGGCGCGTCTCGCTCGGGCTCGCGAAGCTCGGCTACGCGCGGCTGACGGTCACGGACTTCGCGCCGCCGATGGTCGAGATCGCCGAAGCGGTCTTCGCCGAAACGCCCGGCGTTCCCGCGGAGGTCCGCGCGCGCTTCGCCGTCGAGGACGCGACCGCGCTCTCGTTCCCGGCGGCGAGCTTCGACGCCGCGATCTTCGCGTTCAACGGGCTGCAGATGATTCCCAAGCGCGCCCGTCGGGAACGCGCGCTGCGCGAGATCGCCCGCGTGCTGCGCCCCGGCGGCGTCTTCGTCTTCACCGGACACGACCGCACGCACGCCGCTCGGCGCGCCCACTGGCTCGCCGAGCGCGAACGCTGGGAGAACGGCGCGCGCGATCCCGCGCTCGACGACTTCGGCGACTACAACCACGCGACGCCGCAGGGCGCGATGTTCATTCACGCCGCCGAGCCCGAGGAAATCCGCGCCGCGCTCGCGGCGGCGGGCTTCGCCGTGCTCTTTTCCGAGCTGCGTTCCCGCATGGGCGACGAGCCGCCCGAAGTGCGGGAATTCTCCGACGACACGCGCTTTTGGGTCGCAGAAAGACTTTAAGGAGACGGCAACTCCCCCCGCCGCCGGCGCGCTCAGCGCATCTTCAGCGTGATCAGCGCGAGCACGGCGAGCGCGAGCGAGACGATCCAGCAGCGGACGACGATTTTCGTGTTCGGCGTGCCGCCCAGCTGCCACGCGTGGTGAATCGGCGTCATGCGGAAAATCCGCCGTCCTTCGCCGTAGCGTCTTTTCGTGTAGCGGAAATAATTCGTCTGAATCATCACGGAAACGGTCTCGACGACGAAGACGCCGCCGGAAATCGCGAGCAGCAGCGGGTGCCCCGTGAGCAGCGCCGTCGCGCCGAGCGCGCCGCCGAGCGCGAGCGAACCCGTGTCGCCCATGTAGATCGTCGCGGGAGCACCGTTGAACCAGAGAAAGACGAGAATGCCCGCCGCAAGCGCCGCGCAGAAGATCGAAAGCTCTCCCACGCCCGCGACGTATCCGATGTTCAGATACGCGGCCCAGCGCGCGTTTCCGGCGAGATAGGAGACGATGCCCAGGACGAACACGCTCGGCACGGCGCAGCCGCCGGCGAGCCCGTCCACGCCGTCCGTCAGGTTCACCGCGTGACTCGTGCCGACGCAGACGAACCAGAAAAGCGCGCACACGCCGCCCGCAAACGCGAGCGCGCCGAGCGTCGAAAGATCGTTCGAGGAAATCACCGCGCCGTCGAACGCGACGAAAGGCTGCTTCATCAACGGCAGCCAGATTTCGAGCAGGTTCATGCGGAAGCCGCCCTTGCAGAGCAGTATCCCGAACGCGGCGAGCGCGATGAGCGACGTCAGCGCCCACTTCAGCCGCGAGCTCATGCCGTCGGCGTTCCCGCGCACGACCTTCTGAAAATCGTCCCAGAATCCGACGGCGGTCATGCCGACGAAGACCGTGAGCGCGCAGAACACGTACACGTTCGGGCGCGCGCACAGCAGCGTTCCCGCGAGCGCGGAAAAGAAGATGACGAGGCCGCCCATCGTCGGCACCCTGCGCTTTTCCTGCGCGGCGTCGCCGAGCACTTCGCGCCCGCGCTCCGGCTGAATCACGTCCCGCAGGCGGCGGATGAGCTTCGGCGCGATGACGGCGCCGACCGCCAGCGCGATGAAGCCCGCGAGCACGGCGCGCACGGACTGGTATTCGAAGAGGCGGAACGGGCCCCAAAAATCTTCCAGGTCTTTCAGAAAATACAGCATGAGAGCGGCGACATTAGCCGCATTCCCGCCCCGGCGCAAGCGCGCGAAATCCGCGCTTGCGTTCCCGCCGCTTTTTCAAAAAAATCCCGCCCCGATGCGAAAACCGGCGACATGCGCTCTGCTGATTTCGACCTACAACTGGCCGGAAGCGCTGCGCCTCGTTCTCGAAAGCGCGCTGCGGCAGACGCGTCTGCCCGACGAAATCCTCGTCGCCGACGACGGCAGCGGTCCCGCGACCCGCGAACTCGTCGACGCTTTCCGCGAAAAGTCGCCCTGCCCGCTCCGCCACGTCTGGCACGAGGACGCGGGCTTCCGCAAATGCATAATCTGGAACAAAGCGATCGCGCGGATCTCCGCGGAATACGTCGTGCAGATCGACGGAGACTGCGTGATTTCGCCGCGCTTCGTCGAAGACCATCTGGACGTCGCGCGTCCGGGCTGGTTCACCTGCGGAAGCCGCACGCTGCTGACGCGGGAACGCACGGAGGAGCTGCTCGCCGCAGGCAACGCGCGCGGACTCGGCGCGTTTTCGCGCGGTGTTCAGAACCGCGCCAACGCGCTGCGCGTGCCGTGGCTCTCGCGCATGGTCCGCGAAAGCTATCGCGCCCGAAAGCCCTACATTTCCAAAGGCTGCAACATGGGTTTTTGGACGAAGGATCTGCTCGCCGTCAACGGCTACAACGAGGAAATTTCCGGCTGGGGACGCGAGGACGCCGAGATTGAAGTGCGCCTCATGAAACTCGGCGTGCGGCGGCAGTCGCTGAAATTCGCCGGCGTGGAATTTCACCTTTTCCACAAGGAAAACGACCGTTCCCGCGACGCGCGCAACATCGAGATTCTGAACCGCGCTCTCGCCTCGCCCGCCTTCCGTACGCCCCACGGCATCGTGAAAGACTGACCGCGCCCTCGCTCCCGACTCGCAAATTGAACCCGCAATCGTGCGGAAGCGCCGCCGCGCCTTTATTCAAAGAGCACCGTCGAATTTTCCGGAAACGGGTTCAATTTTCCGCGACGACCGAAATATCCACAATCCAACCCTTAAATTTCCGATTTTTCAGACACGAGCGTCCGCGTACGAGAGACGCGGAGGAGGACGAAGAGGAAAAACGCCTGCGTCGTCGTGACGATGATCACTTCAATGCGTCCGCACGGCACGACCTCGAACAGTCCGGCGGAAAAAAGCGCGACGCTCAGCGCGACGTTCCACACGCCGGCCGCCCATAGTTCCCGCCGACCCTCGTCGGAAGCGCCCGTACTCCGCATTTTCGCGCTCCTGAAAATTCCGACGACCCCGGCGACCGCGTTCGAAAAAATCATCAGCAGCGCTCCCGCGACGCCGAGCGCGCCGTATTCGCACCACCGCGCGAGAAGCACGTTATGCACATTCCCGTTCTTGCCCGTCACGTGAAGATAAAATATATCGAAATCCAAGGAATCTCCTCCGCCGCCGACCAGGAAATTATTTTTTTCACTACGCTTAAAGCACTCTTGCCAAATTTCAAAACGCCCGTTCGTCATTTCCCGAGAAACCTCGGAAATCGACGCGTTTTTGCCCTGAGCGACCACCGTTTCCGCACGACTCAGACCGCCGTTCGGCCAAGCCCAAGCCACGAGCAGCGTGAGCGCAATCGCCAAGGCCGTGCGCACGCGCGAGATAACGCCGCGTCCTCCGCCGAGCACAAAAACCACGCCAAGCCCCACGACGAAAACAAGCAGTCCGTTTCGGCTTCCCGACGCGGCAATCATCAACGCGCATCCGGCGAATCCAGCGAGAAGCGTGAGCGCGATTCTTCGCCGCGCGCGAGCGAAAGCGAACTCCGAAAGGGAAAACAGCGCAAAGGCGAGCCAAACCCCGTAATTCGCAATCCAGTTCGGACTCGTCCCGAGCGTAAGCCGCCCGAACCCGTTCGCACACATCTCGAAAACGCACATCGGCACCAGAACGCACCCGAGCACCGTCGCGCCCGTCGCCATGCCCCGCAGGGAAAGGCGATACGCAACCCACGCCGCCGCAAACGCCGTCAGAAAAATCTTCACCGTCCGAAATTCATCGAACTCGCCGTGAATCCCCAGCGTGCGTTGAATCACGAACGCGACGAGCGGCAACAGCCATGCGAGAACGAGCATACCCCAGAACGCGAGCGTTTCACCGCGCGGACGCCGCAGATCTGCGAGCCCTGTCCTGCGGAATTCCCGCCAGCACCAAACCGCGCCGAGCGTGATCAACCCGGCGGAAGCGGCGTTCCATACCGGCTTCACATAAACCGCGACACACCAAAAATACGCGAACGCAATCAGTGCCCGCCAAACAAAAGAATTTTTAATCCAGCCAAGTTTATTCATAGTCATACAGCTACATTTCTAAAATCGTCGCCAAATTCTTTTTCCACTGCGTCCAGTACTGCCTCCGGCGAAATGCTGTTCATGCAAAGAGATTCACAGGTCCCCGTAAATAAACACTGTTTATCCCATTTCGAAGAAAGCCATTCGCAGACGTGCGGGCACGGACGATCCGAAAGATTCACGTTTTCCGGGTAGCCTTTGAACTTTTCGGAAGTCGGACCGAAAAGCACGACGCTCCGACCGCCGAGCACATGCTTCAGGTGAACCATTCCGCATTCTCCGTCCAAGTGAAAAACGCCGTATTTCAGCAGAGCCTTCAGCTCCTCAAAACTCGTTTTCCCGCGCAGATCCAAATCGCATCCGCTGATCGCCTTCGTCGAAGCGGCTCCGAGCTGAACCACCTTCACTTGCGGAAACCGCTCCTTGAACGCGCTCACGAACGCTTCGTATTTTTCGACGGACCAGCAGCGCGTCGCCGAGTCCGCGTTCTGAACGCCGCGCTGCAGCGTAATGTACGGCACCGTTCCCGTGAATTTTTTCCTCACGCCATTTTCAGAAACGGAGCAATTCAACAAAAAGGGCTCCGACGGAAGCGGCAGCTCCCGCGCCGTTGAAAATTGAGAAAAGCGCGTCTTCCCGAAAATCTGCGTAACGTACATCGCCACGGAATCCTCCGGCGTCCCTTCCCGCCGGAAAGCCGAGCAGTCTTTCGCGAAATTTTCGACGCGATCGACATACGCCAATAACTCCGGGGACAAATTTTTGAGACGCTTGTAATCCGCATGCGCAACAATAGGAAAACAGCACAATGAAATCGTCAGGTCGTAGTCCGCTTTTCCGCCGGAGATCTTCAGATTTTCCGGAAAGTATTCCGGATTGCATCCGAAAATCCCGCGCATGCACTCTTCGCGCAGCTTTGAAACCAGCTCCACATCACAATATTTCGAAAAATGCCGCGCAAATGCCGCGACGTGAGGAACGTTTATGATGTGGTCGCCCAAGCCGCCGTAGAGACGAACGGCGACGGAGAGCCGTCCGGTTCTTTTTTTCGCGAAAACGGCGAGAACGCCGTTCAGAGTATTCGTCAGCAATTCCCCGATGCAGAAAAACAGAATCTTCGTCAGGCCTTTGTTGTATTTCTTCGGGAAGTCCCGCTCGTATCGGCAAAGCCGATTCTGAAGCCTCACCCAGATGTTGTCCTTAATCTTTCGCATCGTTTTTTCTTAAAATTTTTTCAAAAAGAGTTTCCCATATGTCGCCGATTTTCTGCGAGATGTCATCGTCGCTCGCTCCCGAGAACTTCGCAGATTTCTCGAAACCGCTCATAATAGCGTTCACGAGAAAGTAGCCTCCCTCTCGTCGACGCAGCAGACGAGAGCCTCATCCGCTCGGTCGGGTTTTCGTAAAGAAAAAGCATCGCTTCCGCCAAGCGCGCCGGAAAATCGCTCCCGCGCGGAACAATGAGCGCAGAATCGCCCGAGGCGATTTCCGGCATTCCGCCGGAGTCCGTAATGATGGTCGGAAGTCCTGCGCACAACGTTTCTATGAGCGCGAGCGGACAGGGATCGTCCCATTGCGACGGGAGAACCGCGACATCGGCCACCTTAATCGCGGACGGCATTTCGCCGTGCTTTACATACCCGGAAAAAATCACAGCGTTCGATTTCGGAGAATCCCAATTGATATCAGATCCGGAAAATGCGGAAGCTCCGAGAATAAGCAATTTTACATTCGAAACTTTCTTTTCCACCAGTGAGAACGCCGCCAACAACTCTCCAATACCTTTTTCCTTCACAGTTCTTCCGGAAAAAAGAAAAACGAAATCCTCGTCCGCCAATCCCCATTTCTCACGCAACGCCGCTCGCTTTTCCGGAGGAAGAGGCGCAGAAAAACGCTCCGTGTCGATTCCGTTGAACCACGTGATGACGTCGCCAGCAGCAACGAATCTTGAAGTCCTCACCTCTTGAGCGATATAATCGGAGACACAGAGAAATTTGTCTGTTGTCGCCGCCATGTCTTTTTCGCGAACGCATCCGCCAAAAAAGCTGCGGTTGTGCAGATGTGAAAAAATAACGCTTTTCGGAAAGATTTTTCGAAGCGGAATCGAAAAGGCCGGTTGATTTTCGAGCAATACCGCATCTGGAGAAAATCCGTTCATTTTCCTCAGAAAATATGGAATCGCGCGGCACTCCTCCGCATACAGCTGCACATAAAGCTTGCGAGGAATCAAAGATTTGAACATATGCATGAGGAATTTTTTGATTCGGAAGCCAAGAGAACTATACCCCTGCGGAACGAAGAAAAAGTTCGCGTACTTGTATTTTCGAGCCGCCTCCTTCGCAGATGTGTCCGCACCACAAAAAATAAAAAACTCAAGAGGGGCAGGCATTTTCTCGTTCTCCTCAAGGAGGAGCTGACAAAGCGTTTCGACCGCCCCTCCGCGCGTCGCGGGAACAGGAAGCCTATAAGAGAGAAAGACAGCTATTTTTTTCATCGATTCTTATTGCCTGAAATTTCATTAAAAAGAGCGTCCCACATGTCGCCGATTTTCTGCGGGGAAAATTTGGAGGGAATCTGCGCGAGGGCGTTTCTCGCGAGCCGTTCCCGCAGGGCGTCGTCGCGCATGAGGCGCGCGAGCGTTTCCGCGTAGGCGTCCACGTCGAACGCGGGAACAAGCGCGCCGTTCTCGCCGTCGTCGATGATGTCGCGCACGGCGGCATAGGACTCGAAGGCCACGGGCACGCAACCGAATGAAGCCGCCTCGACCAGCACCATGCCGAAGCCCTCTTGAACACTCGTCATGCAGAAAATAGAGGCATCACGGTAAAACGGCGCAGGATTGCAGAAGCCCTCAAAGCTCACGCGCTCAATGCCGAGCTCTCCCGCAAGCCGCTTCAGCTCCGGCAGATAATCGCCGTCGCCGACGAAGCGCAACGACCATTCCTGAAATTGTTTTTGAAGCCGTCCCCAAATTTTCAGCAGGTAATCTGGACGCTTCTGTTCAAAAACCATACGGCCGACAAACAACAGTTCTTTCCTTTTTCGACTAAAATCCGTCAACATCGCGCCGTACGTTCTCGGATTCTGAATAGCTGTCAACTTCGCGCCTCGATTTTTCCCTAGATATTTCAACATTTCCTTGTCGTAATTCGACGAAAGGAGAACAACCGCATCGCTGGCATCGTAATTAGAGCGATAATATTTTTTATATCGGCTGTAATGCCTTTGGATTTTCAGCGCTGTCCGTATTTTCTCAAAAAAAGACGGCTCTGCGTCTTGATGCTGAAATTTGTCCCGCCAATGATCCGGACAGTTGTGCAACACGGAAACGAGGAAAATATTTCGTCTCTGCTTAATCTTTTTCAGGACCCGGCAAAACGGGAAACTTCTGTATGCCGCATCCTGCCAGATGATGTGCGAGATCTTGTTTTCTTCGAGAAAGCGCTCAAAAAATTTTTCATTTTCACGCAAGAATTTCCCGTGAAGCTTATCGTGCGGCAAAAAATACTGGCGAACCGAGTAGATTTCGTTTTTCTTGGAATATCGGGCGAGATAGAAACATTTGTTTCCGCGCCGCTCGAATTCATCGGCCAACAATTCGGAAACTCGTTGTACACCGCCGCGTTCTGGCAAGATTCGGAAAAAAGCGAAGAACAAGATATTCATACGAAACAAAGCTTTCTGAAATTATCGGTTTTCCTTCTCGATTTTTTCGAAAAGAGTCTCCCAAGCATCACCGATTTTCTGCGGGGAAAATTTGGAGGGAATCTGCGCGAGGGCGTTTCTCGCGAGCCGCTCCCGCAGGGCGTCGTCGCGCATGAAGCGCGCGAGCGTTTCCGCGTAGGCGTCCACGTCGAACGCGGGAACGAGCGCGCCGTTCTCGCCGTCGGAGATAATGTCGCGCGCCGCGGCGTAAGACTCAAACGCCACGGGAACGCAGCCGAACGCAGCCGCTTCGACCAACACCATGCCGAAGCCCTCGTAAGCGCTCGTCATGCAGAAAATCGCCGCGTCGCGATAAAACGGCGCAGGATCGCAAAAGCCCTCGAAGCGCACGCGTTCGGCGCCGAGCTTTCCCGCAAGCCGCTTCAATTCCGACAGATTCTCGCCGTCGCCGACGAAGCGCAAAGACCACTCCGGAAACGCCGTCTGCAGCTTCGTCCATGCCCGCAACAGCAAATCCGGTCGCTTTTCGACAAAGCTCATCCGCCCGACGAACAGCAGCTCCTTTTTCTTGCGGGAAAGCTCCGCTTCGGGAACGCACGCGTAAGTCGCGGCATTGGCGATCGCGGCAATGCGCCCTTCAGCGATCTGGCTCCGAGTCAGAAATTTTTCGAGCGTGGGCTCCAGCGATTCCGCGAGCACGACCGTACGCGCGCAGCAGTCGTAATTGAATCGATATTTCCGCGCCTGACGCCAACGTTTCGTCAGCGTGTTCCACCAACGCGCGACCCCGGAATACTTCACACGATATCGCGCCTTGAACGAATCCGGCACCGTGTGAATCACGGAAACGACGGGAACGCCGCACGCCCTCGCCTCGCTCGGGAACGGGAAACGCCAGCCGGCCCCGCACTGAAAGACGACGACGTCGATCTTTTCCTCGCGCAGCGTCCGCACGAAAAGCTCTCGGTTCTCCGTCGTGTTTCGCGGCTTTCTCTGCGGAAACACGCTTTGCGGAAACTCGACGGACGCGTCCGGCTCGCCCCGCCAAACGAGAATCTGCACGCCGTTCCCGCGCCGAGTCAGCTCGCGCGCGAGCACTTCAGTCGTGCGCTCGATTCCGCCGCGGCAGACGGTCGGCAGCATCGAATCCAACAGAAACAGAACGTTTTTCTTCTTTTTATTCGTCAAGCAGCTCCTTTCGTCGAAGCTCTCGCGGATTCGTTCGGAACGTTTTTTTTCGGACAGGACTTCGGCGAAAAGTTTCTCCCACGCCCCGCCGATTTTTTCGGGAGAGAATTTCTCGGGGATCTGCGCGAGCGCGTTTCTCGCAAGCTGTTCCCGCAGAGCGTCGTCGCGCATGAGACGCGCGAGCGTTTCCGCGTAGGCGTCGAGGTCGAACGCGGGAACGAGCGCGCCGTTCTCGCCGTCGGCGATGATGTCTCGCGCGGCGGGAAACGAATCGAACGCCACGGGAACGCAACCGAACGCCGCCGCCTCCACGAGCACGTTTCCGAAACTCTCGTAAGCACTCGTCATGCAGAAGATCGCCGCATCACGATAGTATTTCTCGGGCTTCTGAAATCCTTCGAACGACACGCGCTCCGCGCCGAGCGTTTCCGCGAGTTTTTTCAGCTCAGGCAAATACTCGCCTTTCCCGACGAAGCGCAACGACCAGTCCGGAAACGCCGTCTGCAGCTTCGTCCATGCCCGCAACAGCAAATCCGGCCGCTTTTCGACGAAACTCATCCGCCCGACGAACAACAACTCCTTTTTCTTGGCGGAAAAATCGACGTTCTCCTTCCGACTCGGAGCGAAATTCCAGACGACGTCGATTTTCCCGCGCGCTACCTGCTCCTTAGTCAGATGCCTTTCGAGAATCGGAACCAATCCGCGAACGAGCACGACCGTGCGCGCGCAGCAATCGTAGTTGAAGCGGTATTTCCGCTCCTGCCGCCGACGCTTGCTCCACGTGTTCCACCAGCGCACGATTCCGGAATATTTCTGCCTGTAACGCGCCACATACGAATCGGGCACGGAACGAATCACGCAGATAGCGGGAACGCCGGATTCGCGGATTTCCTTAGGAAACGGAAAGCGCCAACCCGCCCCGCACTGAAAAACGACGACATCGATTTTCTCCTCACGCAGCGCGCGCGCGAAGAATTTGCGATTTTCGGCGTCGTCGCGCGGATTCTTTTTCGGGAAAACGTTTTGAGGAACGTCAGCGGACATCTCCTCTTTCGCCCCCCACGACAGAATCCGAACCTTGTGTCCGCGCGCGAGCATTTCCCGCGCGCATCGTTCCGTCGAGCGCTCGATTCCGCCGCCGCAGATTTCCGTTATCGGAGAAGCCGTCAAAAATAAAATGTTCATCGTTCGCAAATCCTTCGTTCTTCAAATTCGTGAAACAAGAGCCCCGCCGTGCGGACGCGCTTGACGATGCGTCGCCGAACGCCGATTCCCTAATTTTGCGATAATATATTGTTGTTTGAAAATCCCGTTTTCGCGGATGGCTTGAATCCAGGAATTCCACGAATTTTTAAAGGTCGGTTTTCGCGGAAACGCTTTGAGGAGAACGACGTTCCTGTCACTTAATGAAATCGCGCCCAAAGAAATTTCCTTGAAGAAATTTTCCACAAACGACCGATACGCAAAACGTAAAGCCATACCGCTTCCCCGGAAAACACGAAGATGCAAAAATTCCTTCTTGCAGACTCCGCAGATTTCTGTAGGTGAAACTTCGAAGTTCTCCATGGGCTTCACGCGTCATCCCTTTCTTTTCGTCGAAACAGTTTGAATCTAAGACGGCGCAGATTTGTGCGAATTTTCTCCCGAAGCATCCAAAGACGCATTCCGAGATGCCTCTCGGGAAAAGGTTGAGAAAACCTGGACGCTACGCTGTAAAGATCGTACCCGCGCGCCATAGGCGTGGAAAACTTCCCGGAAACGTCGATGCACTTCAAAATCCCCGTTCTCTCCTCTACGATGAAATTGCCCGGACAGACATCTCCGTGAATTATCCCGAAACGATGCAGCTCATCGACGATCTCGGCGACCTCGCATCCATATTCCGCAGCGTTCTCACGAGTGACGGACGCGCCCTGAACGTACTCCATGACGACGAATGATTCGATGACGCAGCCGGCGACGCGCTTTTCCGCCGCGAGGAAAATCTCCGCCGCGCGATGAAACCCGCAGGAAAACGCGAAATTCATTTTCCGAAAGAGCCGAAAAGCGTTCCCGCCGCAAACGAGCGATTTCAGCGTCTTCGTCATGGCGTGCTTTCCGGGCTTCATCTGCTTCAGCACGAAATCGAATCCGTCGACGCTCGCCTTGATGACGTTTCCTTTACTCTTGTCCTCTTTCAGCATCTGATACCCCCGCCCCATTTCACACACAGGCATCTCGGTCCAGACAAATTCAAGAAATGCAGCACGCGCAGCGCGCCCGGCTTCCGAATCCTGATAGAGGACGCGAAAGCCGCCGATTTTTTCGTACTTCGCAACGGCTCGGGTCATTCTTGGCTTCCTTTCTTTTCCCGAATCGACGTCGCCAAGACCGCGTCCCATTGAGCGCCGATTTTTTCGGGAGAAAATTTATCAGGAATCTGTGCGTACGCGTTTTTTGCGAAGCGTTCCCGCGCCGCGTCATCGCTCATAAGCTGAGCGAGCGTTTCCGCGTAAGCGTCCAAATCGAACGCGGGGACGACAAATCCGTTTTCTCCGTCGTCGATGATGTCGCGTACTGCGGGATAGGAATTGAACGCCACGGGGACGCAGCCCAAAGAAGCGGCTTCGACGAGAACCAACCCGAATCCTTCAAACGCGCTCGTCATACAGAAAACGGACGCCGCGCGATAATACGGCTCCGGATTCTGCCTCCCCTCAAGACTCCAACGGGAGACGCCGAGAGAAGCCGCAAGATTTTTCAGAGCATCGATGTCGCAATCGTCTCCGGGACCGACGAGACGCAAAGACCATTCCGGAAAGCGACTTTCAAGTTTCGCCCAAATTTTCAGAAGCAGATCCGGACGCTTCTGCTTCATCTCAATTCGCCCGACGAAAAGCAGCTCTTTGCGTTTGGCGGAAAAATCGACCGGCGTCAAATCCATCGCCGGCACCATATTGGAAACGACTGCTATTTTCTCCCTCATCGCAGAGTTTTTCGGCAGGTATTCGTAAAAGGATTTTCTGAAGCCCTCGGAAAGAAGCAGCACGAATACGGAATCCCGGCACAGCTTCCGATAGCGCCACGCCATGCGTTTCGACTTTTCCCAAAGACGGAATTTCTGAATCCATGCGCCCTTCCCGGATGAAAAGATCTTGTCTTTCCACCTGTCCGGCGGCTGGTGAAACACGGAAATCACGGGAATTCCGGCTTTTTTGCATTCGCGGGAATACGGGAAAAGTCTCGCGACGGCGGACTGATGAATCACGGCGCAGATACGGTTTTCGCGGCAAAAATCCTCGAAATATTTTTTGCAGACGTCCGCGTGAAAATGGCGCTCCGGCAGCACGAACTGCCGCGTATCCTTCGTTTCGGAGGCGGCACGGCACCAACGCGGAGAAGCAAGGAAGAACGTCCTGTATTTTCCCGTGCCGTCAAGGTAGTCGGCGACGGAACGCGTCACGCGTTGGACGCCACCCTGATTCGGAATTATGGGCCTGTCGAAAAGGAACAAGATATTTTTCATGATTCAGTTCCTCTCGTTAAAGTCGCCTCCCAAAGAGCACCGATTTTTTCGGGGGAGAATTTGTCGGCGATTTTGAGCGCGGCGCGCGCGAGACGTCCGCGCAGGGCGTCGTCGCGCATGAGACGCGCGAGCGCTTCCGCGTAGGCGTCGAGGTCGAAAGCGGGAACGACGAAGCCGTTTTCGCCGTCGGCGATGATGTCGAAAATCGACGCGAACGAATCGAAGGCCACGGGAACGCAGCCGAAGCTCGCCGCCTCGATGACGACATTGGGGAAACCCTCATAAGCGCTCGTCATACAGAAAATCGCGGCGTCGCGGTAAAACGGCTGCGGCTTGCGGAAGCCCTCGAAGACAACGCGCGTCAGTCCGAGCGTTCCCGAAAGCGCTTTCAGCTTCGCTTCGTCCGCACCGCTCCCGACGAGCCGCAGCGTCCATTCCGGGAAACGCGCTTCGAGCTTCGCCCAGACGCGCAGGAGATAGTCCGGGCGCTTGTCGGCGAACTTCAGCCGACCGACGAACACGAGCTCTTTTTTCTTCGCGGCGAAATCAATCTCCTCGCGCGGGAACGCGCACATGTTGCCGACGGCGACGAGCGGGCACGGCACTTTCCCGTCTGGGAAATACGAGCGGAAATCCGAAAAGTACTTTTCGGAAAGGAGCTGATAGGCATCCGCGTGCTCCGTGTTGAACGCGAACACGCGGCGGTACCTCCGATCCTTCCACGCAAGCTTGAGAGCGAGGAAGACGCGCTTCAACGGGTTGCGGACCGTAAGCGAATCGAAGCCGCGCGCCTTGCTCAATGCGGCGCGGCGATAGTAGTCCGGCTGACCTCGGTTGCAGGAAATCGCACGGACACCGAGCGCGTTACAAACCTCCGCGAACGGGAATTTTCGGCTTCCACCCGGCCACCACAGCACGGCGTCGATTTTCTCGCGCTTCAGAAACACCTCGAAGAACTCGCGGTTGCGGCGGGAATCCGCGCCGCCGCGCGCCGGAAGCGCGACGCAGCGCGAATCGTCCGTCTCCTTTTTCAGCGGAAAGACCGAAAGCAGAAAACAGCGGTGACCGCGCGTTTCGAGCCAGTTCGCAACGGTGACGACGCTGCGCTCGGCCCCGCCGGTGATCGGCACCACGGGAGGATTAGTGAAGAAAACGAGGTTCATGGGAAAGCGGAGAGCTGGAATCGGAAAGCGGGAAAAAGAGTTTCATTATCGATCAGGTCGCTGGAATCAGATGCCGCGGCGCGACGGATGCAACAGGCGCCCAAACCAGTCCTTCGCGCGATAGAGCGCGCGTTTCAGCGGATGCAGATAGCCGTAGCCGTCCACGACGGCGAGCTTGCCCTGCACGTTGAACGTGTGCAGACCGACATGCCAGACCGAGCCGGTGTCCGCAAAATGCCGCACGAGCTCGCGCACCGAAAACTCGCCGTTTTCAAACTTCATTTCGTAGAAGACGACGCCTGCGCCGTATTTGCGGTTGCAGTCCTGCGCGACGCGAATCACGCGCCCGTCGGCAAGCGTAAGAAAATAGCCGGCGCCGCGCGCGGAATCGTCGGGGAAGCGGATCGTCTTCCACGGTTTCGCTTCGTAGGGGCCGAAACGCGTTCCTGTGGTCGAACGATACACGCCGAGTTCGTCTCCGCAGTCCGCGCCCGGTTCGTCCACGCGCGTGGCGAAGCAGAGCCACGTTCCCGCGAAGGCGTTGGAGAGAATCGCGTCGGCAAGCGGCGCGTCACAGAGCGTTCCTGCGGGCGCGGCAGTTGAAATCGCCGCGTCGTAAAGAAAAAGCGGAGACTTTCCAGACTCTCCGTTTTCCGGATGAATGAAGATTTTTTCGCCTTCGCGGTAAATCGCCGGAAACGAGTAATGATACTTGTCCTCAATCACGGGAACGACCTTGTCGAGCACGAAACGCCCGTCCGACGTGCGCGTGATTTCGAGCTTGGAGATGCGCCCCCAGCGGCGCGTGACTTCGCGGCGGCGGCCGATCTGATAGATTTTCGCGGGCGGCTTGTCGAGCATCATTTCTTCGACGAGTACCTCGATTTTATCGCCCTCGACGGAAAGGATGAACGGATCTGCGAACCAGCCTTTGTCATAGCCGCGCCAGTCGAGCCAAGCGATTTTGAACGGCTTGAAGATCACGGATTCGTCGTAGTCGAAAAAGCCGATGTTCCAAGCTTTTTTCTTATAAACTTCGCGCTCCCAGCGCTTGTATTTTTTATAGAGGTTCATGGTCTTTCAGAAGTTAAAAAGCAGATGACAGACAACTGACGAATGGACGCTGACGCTTTCAGAGAAGCGAGAATCTTCCTTTTCGACAGAAATATGCGGTTTTTTGCCGCGGACGGAATTTTCCGTTCTCATCGCACGCCTCCTTTCAGCCCGGCAAAAAGCGCGTCCCAGCAGTCGAGTATGCGGGAGCGCGCAAAGCGCGCGACGTCGCGCCGCGCGGCGCGCGCAAGGCGTTCCCGCGCCGCGTCGTCGCCCATCAGCAACGCGAGCGTTTCAGCGTATTTCTCCGTGTCGAACGCAGGAACGAGCGCGCCGTTCTCGCCGTCGGAGATGATGTCGCGCACGGCGGCGAACGAATCGAACGCGACGAGCACACAGCCGAAATTCGCCGCTTCGACGAGCACGTTCGGGAAACCCTCGTACGCGCTCGTCATGCAGAAAATCGCGGCATCGCGGTAAAACGGCGCGGGCGCGCTGAAGCCTTCGAAACTCACACGTTCAACGCCGAGGCGTACAGCGTGCGCCTTCACCGCGTCGAAATCGAAGCCGCCGCCGACCATGCGCAGACGCCATTCGGGAAAGCGCGACTGAATCTTCCGCCACGCGTCCAAAAGCAGCTGCGGCTGTTTCACGCGCGTCTCCATGCGTCCGACGAAAAGCAGCTCGCGCTTTTTCGCCGCGAAATCGGCGGGAACGCCCTCGTAGGCGGAGGGATTCGGAATCGCGAGCACGCGCGGCGCGGCCCCCCTTGGGAAGTGTTTGAGGAATCCGGGAACGAAGCTCTCCGAAAGCAGCACCGTCGCGGCGCAGACGGCGGCGTTCGCGCGGTAGATCTTCGCCTGACGGCGGAAGCGCAGAAACCGCTTCACGCGCATCAGCAGCCCGCCGCCGCGCAGACGCCGTTCGTAGAAGCACGGATCCGTGCGAATCGCCGCGACGACGGGAACGCCGCACGCCGCCGCCTCGCGCGCGAACGGAAAGCGTTTCCCGTCCGCCCACAGGTAGAGCACGACGCGGATGTCTTTTTCTCGCAGGAGCTTTTCAAAAAACGCGGCGTTCTCCGCGCAGTCGAACGTTCCCGCGTTCGGCAGGAAAAACTGCCGCTCCGCGTCCGCGAACTCTTTCCAAACGGGCTTCGCCGCAAGATACGACACACCGTTCCCGCGCGCCTCGAAATCACCGCGCACGGACGCGCACCAACGCTCGACCCCGCCTTTTTCCGGCGCGATCGCGTTGCAGAAGAAGAACAGTATGTTTCCGGCGAAGCCCATCTTTCCGCGAAGAACTCAGAGCCTTCCGTCCACGTCGGATTTCGGGAGAAAGCCCTTGACGTCGAAGAGTACCGAGGCGGGCTTGCGCAACGCGGAGACGTCGAGTGTCTCGAACGCCTTGTGCGCGACCGCCAGAATCACCGCGTCGAATTTTTCCTGCGGGAGCGCGTTCGTCACCTCCACGCCGTATTCGCGACGGGCCACGTCCGCGTTCGCCCACGGGTCGTGAATCGTGATGTCCAGATCGTATTCCTTCAGCGTCCGCACGATGTCGATCACGCGCGTGTTGCGCACGTCCGGGCAGTTTTCCTTGAACGTGAACCCGAGAACGAGAATCTTCGAACCCACGACCTGGATTTTTTTCTGAATCATCAGCTTCACCACGCGCGTCGCCGCGTATTCGCCCATGCCGTCGTTCATGCGTCGCCCCGCGAGAATGATCTCGGGATTGTAGCCGTGGCGCTGCGCACACTGCGCGAGGTAATACGGATCCACGCCGATGCAGTGCCCGCCCACGAGTCCCGGACGGAACGGCAGAAAGTTCCATTTCGTGCCCGCCGCCGCGAGAACCTCGTGCGTGTCGATGCCGAGCTTCGTGAAGATCTTCGAAAGCTCGTTCACGAACGCGATGTTGATGTCGCGCTGCGAATTTTCGATGACCTTCGCCGCCTCCGCCACCTTGATCGACGGCGCAAGGTGCGTGCCCGCCGTGATCACGGACGCATAGACCGCGTTCACGCGCTCGGCGATTTCCGGCGTCGACCCCGACGTCACTTTTTTGATTTTTTCAACCGTGTGCAGCTTGTCGCCGGGATTGATGCGCTCCGGAGAATACCCCGCGAAGAAATCCACGTTGAGCTTCAGTCCGGAGACTTTTTCTACCACGGGAACGCACTCGTCCTCCGTCACGCCCGGATAGACCGTCGATTCATAGACGACGACGTCGCCGCGCGAAATGACTTTCCCGACCGTTTCGCTCGCGCCCCACAGCGGCGTCAGGTCGGGATTGTTGTTCTCGTCCACGGGCGTGGGAACGGCGACGACGTAGAAATTGCAGTCGCGGATGTCCTCGATGTCCGCCGTGCAGCGGAAGCCGTTCGCGAGCGCGGACTGCAGCAGCTCGTCGGAGACTTCGAGCGTGGCGTCGTGTCCGGCGTTGAGCGCATCGACGCGCGCGCGGTTCATGTCGAAGCCGACGGTTTCGTATTTCGTCGAGAAAAGGCGCGCCAGCGGCAAGCCGACGTAGCCCAGCCCGATCACACAGATTTTGGTCTTGGAGTTTTCCATGATTTTTTCAAAAGGGAGTCAAAAGGAAGAACGCGGGAGAAAAACATTTTCAGTTTTCCGCTTTCACAGGTTTTCCCAATACCAGCGGACGGCTTCCTTGAGCCCGTCGCGCATGGAGAATTTCGGCGCATAACCGAGCAGCTTTTTCGCCTTGTCGATGCACGCGAGCGAGTGCGGAATGTCGCCGAGGCGGTTCGGCCCGTGCGTCACGGGAACGTCCGCGATCGCGGCGTCGAACTCGCTCAGAAATTCCTTCAGGCACGCGACGAGCTCGTTCAGCGTCGCGCGTTCGCCGAACGCCGTGTTGTACACCTGGTTTTCCGCCGCGGGATCGCGCGTCTCCAGCGCGAGCAGATTCATCTGCACCACGTTGTCGATGTAGGTGAAGTCGCGCGAATACTCGCCGTCGCCGTTGATCGTCGGCGATTCGTGCGCCATGAACTTCTTCACGAAAAGCGGAATCACCGCCGCGTACGCGCCGTGCGGATCCTGACGGCGCCCGAACACGTTGAAATAGCGCAGCCCGATGCAGCTCATGCCGTAGGTACGCGCGAAGACGTCCGCGTAAAGCTCGTTCACGTATTTCGTCACCGCGTAAGGCGAGAGCGGACGGCCGATCACGTCCTCCACCTTCGGGAGCGACTTCGAGTCGCCGTAGGTCGAGCTGCTTGCCGCATAGACGAACCGGCGGACTTTCGCGTCGCGCGCCGCCACGAGCATGTTCATGAAGCCGGAGATGTTGACCTCGTTCGTCGTCGCGGGATCCTTGATCGAACGCGGCACGGAGCCCAGCGCCGCCTCGTGCAGCACCGCCTCGCAGCCCTCGACCGCCTTCGCGCAGTCTTCGGGGCGGCGGATGTCGCCCACGACGAGACGGAACGTTCGCGGGAACGCGCTCAGAAGCGGCAGGAGATTTTCTATTTTCCCCGTCGCGAAATTGTCGAGGCAGACGACCTCGTCGCCGCGATTCAGCAGCGCTTCGCACAGATTCGAGCCGATGAACCCGGCCCCGCCAGTGACTAAGATTTTGCTCATGATGACGTTTTGAGATTGGAGTGAAAAATTTCTTCCCAGCGCGGGAGTGTGTCGGGCGTCCACGAGGCGCGGAAGCGCGAACCGTCCGCGCGGGAAAATTCCAGCGCGACGGCGCCCGCGGGAACGTCCGCGAGGCGGCGCTCGAAACGCGCGCCCGAGACGCGCGCGAGCAGCTCCTTCAGCGCGAAGAACGCCGGCATGCGGCGCGGCGGCGCGGACGCGTCAGAATCGTCCGCAAGTCCGAATCCGCGATGCACGAGCCTCCACCAGTACACGCGCGAGACGTGCCCGCTCGCGACCGCGAGCAGCAGGTAGCGGCACATGAATTTCGCGTAATCCTCTTCCGAGACGCTAGGCGGCGACGAACGCGGGCCGCCCGGCTCGCAGAAGAACGCGCCGCAGGGCGAATACGTCTCCACGCCGAGGAGCGGCCAGTTCGTTTCCGAAACGACGATTTTCTCCTCGACGAAACCGAACGCACGCGCGATCGCGCGGTGCATCGCGCATTTGCCGACGAGGTCGAAGCGGCCCTGAAAATTTTCCGGCGCGCCGCGGCGATCGACGTAGAGGTGCTGCGAAAGCGCCGTGAACGTCCCTGCGGGAACAACCGAGAGAATGCCCGGAAGATTGTGCAGATCGAAGTCGATGCACGCCGCTCCCGTGAGGCGTATCTCCGGAAACGCGCGCTTCATTTCGAGCGCGGGCGCGAGCAGCGACGCGTAGTCGCGGAAGTCCCAAACGCCCCATTTCGAACGGTTCGTCGCGTGTCCGATTTCGTAAAAATCCGCGAACCCGCGCGTGTTCTCCACGGCGAAAACGACCATCTCGCGCCAGCTTTCCGGCTCGCGCACCGCCGCGCGCGACTGCACGAGCGCGAACGCGACCGAGTTCCCGCGCGCACGAAGCTCCCGCGCCCGTGCGAGCGCGAGTTCCCACTGCGCGCGCCCCTTGTGGTGATAAAAACGGAGCAGAATCGGCAGGCGCGCGCGCGCCGCTTCTTCAAGCTCGCTCAGAAGAGAAAGCTGCGGTTCCCAGCTCTGCTCGAACGACGCCTCGAGCGTCATGCCGAGCGCGCCCGCGAAATCGACGGGCTCGGCGAACGAACGCGCCGCGAGCTCGCGGAAGCCCGCGCGCACGACGTTCCCATGCCGCAGCAGCGCGAGCAGCGAACGTCCGACGTTCGCAAGCGGACGCAGGCGGCGCGAGCTTTTCTTGTCATGCGCGATGACGGCCTGGGCGGTTTTTTCGTCCCAGATCCAGAGCCCGCGGTCTTCGAAAAACGTTTCGCGGCGCTCGCCGTCGGCACGGCGTTTCCGCCAGGTCTGAATCGGATGGCGCAGCACGCGCGTACGGCAATGGAAATTCCACGCGGCAAGCCCTTTCTCTACGCCCGCGCGGAAGCCCGGCGGCTGCGGACAGCATCCCGCATACATGTGACAGAAGAACCAGCGCAGTTCCGACGGCAGGAAAAGCCGCGCGAGGTCGCGCCCGCGCTGCGCCCACGTCAGCGTTCCCGCCGGAAAGATCCGCACGCGGTCGAGATCGAGAAAAACGACTTCGTAAAGCGGCGTCACTCCTTCTTTAAGCTTTAAGCCTTCATCTTTAATCTTTTTCAGCCCGATGTTCTGATTGCCCAGGTCGCGATGCACGACGCCGCAGTCGTGAAACGCCCGGCACGCGTCCGCGACCGTGCGCATCAGCGCGGCGATTTCCGTGGCTGGATCGGCGACTCCCTCGCCCGCGAGCAGGCGCTGCATCTCGCGCCGAAAATCCGTCAGACCGGGAACGAACTCCGTCACGAGGCGGCTTTCGAGCACCTCGCCGCTCGGCGAAAGCGTTTCCGCGAGCGCGACCGGCGGCGGTGTGCCCACGCCGCCTTCCCGCAGAATCCGCGCCGCGCGGAACGCCCGCTGCGCCTTCGTTCCCGTGCGTTTCGCGAAAAAGCGCTTCAGCGCGCCCTGCCGCGGGAACGTCTTCACGACGACGCGCAACGGGGCGCCGCCGTCGGAGCGGCGGATTTCCATCTGCTCGACGCGTTCCCGCCCGGCGGAAATCACGCGCACGAGAGCGTATTTCGAAAAATCGCGGACTTCGGGGACACAGGAAAATTCCGGCGCGACGCTCCACCGGACTTTCTCGGAAATCAGTCTCTCTGTCCCTTGTTCCTGCACGCCCCGAAGCATACCGAATTTCCCGTTCAGTGTGCAAGCCGCATTTTGGCGAAAAATCGCGCATTCGCGCTCCGTTCTCCGAGTATTTTTCAGCCCTACGGACACACACGGGAAATACGGATTTTCCGAAAAGAACCCTTTTCAAAAACCGATCTCTTCGCTAGCGATGAATTCCCCTTTCCTGTCCTTCTCTCGGATTATCTGAAAAACTCCTTGCTCTGCTCGACGGCGGCGCGGAAGACGGGGACGTTCAGCTTCGCGTCGGGGAGGTAGCGGTAGTCGCGGTCAAAGATTTCGTAGTCGCCGAGGCGGACATGCGTGATGCGGTCGCGCTCGATCACGCCCCACTGCTCCGGATGTCCCACGAGCAGCCATTCGCGCGGCGTTTCGTCGAAAAGATTTTTGCCCACGGAATAGTCGCTCGGCGCGTTCGGGACGTGCAGATAATTCTGCAGCAGCGTGACGCTCGCGTCGTAGTGCGACGTCCAGTGCGTGTGCGTCCTGGGCGGGAGCGCGGAGTCGAAGAGCACGAACGGCACCTTGAGCTGGTGCGTCGAAAACAGCGAGCCGTGCCCCCACGTGTTGTTGCCGTCCTCGTTGAATTCCTGGCCGTGGTCGCCGGTGAGAATGACGACGGTGTTTTCGAGCAGGCCGCGGTCGCGCAGGTCGTCAAACACGCGCCCGAGCTGGCGGTCGAGCCAGAACGCGTCGTTCTTGTAGAGATTGAAGAACGGCGTCGGGTCGGTGTTTTTGCCGAGCAGTTCGTATTTCGGATTTTCCCAATCAGTGGGGAATTTTTTCTCGGCGTCCTCCGGGAACGTCATCGCGTGCAGCTCGTCGAAAAACAGGAACCCGAAAAACGGCCGGCGCTCGGCGGCGGGAACGGCCGCATAGTTTTTCGTGAACTCGAGCCACGCGTCCGCGAGGCGCACGTCGCCCTCGGCGGTCGAGACGCCGTCCGCGAGATAGTCGCGCAGCGATTCGGCGGGAACGTTCTTGAAGACCGTGCGCGCGAACGGCGGATTGGAGAGCCCCGCCGTCGCATAGACCGCGGTCGCGTAATTGTTTTTCAACAACACGTCCACGAACGCGGAGCTGACACCGCCGTCGCGGATCGCGCCGAAATACATTCCCGGCAGCCCGTGAAAAAACGACATCACGCCCGTGCGCGTGCCGTGGTCGCCGCTGTAGTGTTCGGCGAAGACCTGCGCGTTCTTCGCGAAAGCGCACACGTTCGGCATCACGTCCGGATCGAAAGTGCGAAAATTCCACGAGTCGATGAAGATGACGAGCAGGTTCTTCGTCGGCGGTTCCGCGGGAACGAGCGGCGAGCGCGGATAGTCGAGCGCCGAGCCCGCGTTGAGCTTGATTTTCTCGCGCACCTTTTCGGGATCGACCCAGCCGCGCCGGATCAGAAAACGGTTCGCCGTCAGCGGAAAATGCCCCGGATACACCTCCGCGATGCGATAGACGGAACGGCTGCCGTTCGCGGAATAATAGGCATGCATCAGGTGCGAGG
The DNA here is from genome assembly GCA_051884495.1 of Candidatus Spyradosoma sp. Taxonomy (GTDB): domain Bacteria; phylum Verrucomicrobiota; class Verrucomicrobiia; order Opitutales; family UBA953; genus Spyradosoma. The sequence goes on along the minus strand of JBJEVQ010000025.1, from coordinate 57,824 downwards.
CGACGAGCAGAACGGCGAGCGTTCCCGCGACCGCGCCGAGCGCCTTGCCGCCCGTGCGCGACGCCGTAAAGCGCGCCGCGAACCACGCGACGACTCCGAGCGCGACGAGCGCGAGCGCCCCGCCCGCCATCAGCGCAATCTGCCCTGCAGTGAACGTGAAGATGCCCGCCGCGCCGCCGCCGAAAAGCAGATCCAGCACGAAGCTGTTGTACACGTGAAACCGATACAGCCCGAAGACGAACGTGTCGAGCGAGACGACGATCAGCCCCGCCGTTCCCGCCGCGACGGAAAGACACGCCGCGAGCGGCCGCCGCGGGAACGCCAACGCCCACGGCAGACAGCACGCGACCCACGCGACCGCGCCCCACATCGCGAAATGCCCGAACATCGTGCAGAACGCGTACACGCCGCCCTCGCCCGAAAAATCGACGTCGAGCTGACGGAAATAATTCAGCGAAATCAGAGCGGCGAGAGCGGCCGCGAACACGAAAAACCACGCGCCGCGCCGCAACGCCTCTCCGCGGGAACGCGCCGCCCGTCTTTCAAAAATTTCTCGAATCTTCATTGCCGCACAGTTTATCGCCCTCGCCCTTTTTTGAAAAACGAAAAACGCGGGCGGCGGCGACTCGACAGGGATTCTTTCGCGGCGCAGGAAATCAGCGGCGCTCCGCCCGCGCGTCAGGATTTTTTCGCGGCGGGTTTAGGCGCTTCCGAGGGCGCGGCGGCGGGCTGCGCGGCGGGTTCGCCGAGGTAGCCGGGGAGCTTCACGCCGACGTTTCCGGCGAGCTCGTGGAGCGGCGGGAGCGCGCCGACGAGCCCCGAGAGGAAATTCGCCGTCGAGCCTTTGCCGTTCCCGTCGCCGCCCTTGCCGGAATCCCAGACCGTGATCTTGTCGATCTTGAGGTTCGAGATCGCCTTGACCTGTTCGGAAACGATGACGGGCAGCTGTTCGACGAGGAGCAGATTCTGCGCGCCTTCCGTCGAACGGCACGCCGCGACGATGCTGTCGAAGCCCTTCGCCTTCTTGACGAGGAGCGCCTCCGTGCCTTCCGCCTCCGCGAGCAGCTTCATCTTCAGACCTTCCGCCTCGGCGAACCTGACGGACTTGATGCCGTCCGCCTCCGCCTGCTTCATGTAGCGCACGGCGTCCGCCTCGCCGAGCTGCGTGCGGCGGACTTTTTCCGCTTCGGCCTCGGCTTCGACGATGATGCGCTGCTTGTCGATCTCGGCGGGAACGATGATGTTCGCCTCCTGCGAAGCTTTTTCGCGGGACGCGCGCTGTTTTTCCGCTTCGGCTTCGGCGACGTAGGATTCCTCGAGCGCCTTCGCGGCGGCGACCTTTTCCGCGGCGGTCGCGAGGCGGTTCGCCTCCGCCTCCTTGGTGCGGCGGTCGGCATTGGAGTTGGCGACTTCAATCGCCGCGAGGTTCTCGCCCTTCGTGGCTTCCGCCTGCGCCGCGGCGACGCGGATCGCCTGATCCTTGCGCGCCTCGGCGGCGCCGATTTCACCGTCGCGCTGCGCCTGGGCGACCTTCACCTTCGCCTCGTTGATCGCCTTCGAAGCGGCTTCCTGACCGAGCGCGTCGATGTAGCCAGACGCGTCCGTGATGTCCTGAATGTTCACGTTGATCAGGCGCAGGCCGACCTTGCGGAGCTCGACCTCGACGCCGCCGGAAATGTTCGCGATGAGCTTGTCACGGTCGGCGTTGATTTCCTCGATGTCCATCGTCGCGAGCACGACACGCATCTGCCCGAAAATGATGTCCTTCGCCAAGTCCTTGATTTCGACGAGTCCGAGCCCGAGCAGGCGCTCGGCGGCGTTTTCCATCACGCCCGGTTCCGTCGAGATGCCGACGGTGAACGTGGACGGCGTGTTGACGCGGATGTTCTGCTTCGAGAGCGCGCCTTCGAGACGGATGTCGATCGGCAGCGGCGTCAGGTCGAGATACTGATAATCCTGCACGATCGGCCAGACGAAGGTGCCGCCGCCGTGCAGACACTTGGCGGAGCGCCCGCCCTCCACTTTCCCGTAAACGACGAGAATGCGGTCGGACGGACAACGTTTGTAACGCGCGGAAAACGCGAAAAACGTCGTGAGAATGAGAATGACGATTCCTGCGGCGATGTAGAACAGCATTGTTTTTTGCGATTTTGTGGTTTGGGAAAAAGGGAAAGGAAAAAAGTGAGCGAGGCGAAACGAGGAGCCGGCGAATCCGACTCGCGGGCACTCACCGCTCAACTTTCTCGACGACAAGGACGTTCGGCGGAAGCACTTCGACGACGCGGACGAGCGTTCCCGAGGGGATTTTTTCCGCGGAAGAGCTCAGAGCCGGGAGCGTCATCACGCGCCCGCTGACGAGCACTTCGACCTGCCCGCCGGCGGCGCGGTCCGGCGCGATCGCGACGTAAACCGTTCCCGTCGTGCCCTTTGCCGATGCGGGGTCCGCGTTCCCGGAGGAACGCAGCCCGTAAAGCATTTTCATGATCCAGAAAATGATCAGCATGAACACGACGCCGACCGCCGCCGCGCCCGCGAGCGCCCACGGGAACGCCGTTCCCGAGTCGAGCAGCAGTCCGCCCGTGAGCCCGAAGCCGAGGAAAAACGCCGTCAGCGTGCGCACGGAAATCAGCCCGAGCCCGACGTCGTGCGGCGCGTCCGCGTCGGGCGCGAGATCGCCGGGCGTCTCGACGCCGACGTCGCCGATTCCGACGAGCGTGAGCGCCGCCTGGATCAGCACGACCGCGAGCGCGACCCCGCCCACGACGTAAAAAATCTGCGCGTCCCAGCCGAGCGTGCTCCACCACGCGCCGACGGATTCGGAAAGCGAAGAAAATAGGGAAGCGGTCTTCATTTCCGCGAAATCTTAGGACGTTCCCGCCGGACGGCAACACAATTTGACGCCGCGCCGACGTCATGAAGGTGCTTGCGTTCCGCTTCATGAAACCGAACGCAAGGAACTTCACGACCGCCATGTCATCGCCTTGCCTTACGCGTCTTTCCAGCGGCCGTGCTCCTTGATGAGCGCGACGAGGCGGTCGACCGCCTCGCTCTGCGGAATGCCCGTCGCGACGCATTCGCGGCGGACGTAGAGATTGATCTTCCCGGGAGCGCCGCCGACGTAGCCGAAATCCGCGTCCGCCATTTCGCCGGGGCCGTTCACGATGCAGCCCATGATTCCGATCGTCACGCCGTCGAGGTGCGCGGTGCGCGCCTTGATTTCACGGACGGTCGCCTGAATGTCGTAGAGCGTGCGGCCGCAGCTCGGACACGCGACGTATTCCGTGCGCGTCTGCCGCGCGCGCGCGCCCTGCAGCACAGCGTAGGCGAGTTCGAGATTCTTGCGGAGCGAGCCCGCGGTCTCGACGGAGACGACGTCGCCGATGCCGTCGCAGAGCAGCGGTCCGGCGAGCAGAGCGGCCTCGAGCGCGGGCGCTTCGTCGGGCGTCGCGGTGGGGATTTTCGAGAACGGGAGCACGGTGTTCTTCGCGCTCGCGCGGATCCAGATCGGCGCGCGGATGTCCGCGTTCGCGAGCGCCTGGGCGAGCTGGCGGTACGCGCCGACGGGATGCACGCCGGGCGCCTTGCGGCTCGTCGTGAAGATGAGCTTTTCCTGCGGGAAATTCCTGAGATGCGGCAGCACCGCGGCGCGCGCGGCGGCGGTGGAATCGACGACGAGCCCGACGTCCTTGTCGCGGCAGAGCGCCGCCCACGCGGGAACGATTTCCGCGTTCGCGGGGTTGAAGCGGCGCTGAATGTAGGCGGCGGACCTGCGCGACGGCGAAAAGCGCGCGAAGAGCTCGGGAACGCTGTCCTTCACGGGATCGAAGACGAAGGCGGGGATCTCGTCCTCGAGCGCGCGCTGCAGCTCGCAGGCGGCGGCGAGGTCGGACTCCGTCGCGACGGGCAGCACGAGCCCCTCGACGGGCGCGGACTTCGCGTTCGCGGCGCGGACTTCGCGGACGATCTCCTCAAGCGGCTTTTCGACGTCGGCGAAGGCGAAAACGCGCGGCGGCGTTCCCGCGTCCACGCCGCATTTGTCGTTGAATTTCACCGGCACGACGGGACGGCGGTGAAATTCGAGCGGATTGACGTCGCGGTCGCAGACGGGCGCGCGCGCGGGCGTGCCGGCGATGAACGTCTTTTCCGGAATGATGCGCGAGAGAATTTCGCGGCACACGGGCAGCTCGCGCCACGGGTCTTCCGTGAGCGAGACGCGGATCGTGTCGCCGATGCCGTCCACGAGCAGCGAACCGATGCCGATCGCGGACTTGATGCGCGCGTCCTCGCCCTCGCCCGCCTCGGTGACGCCGAGGTGCATCGGGTAGTCCATGCCTTCTTCCGCCATGCGCACGACGGCGAGCCGGTACGCCTCGATCATCACTTTCGGGTTGGACGACTTCATCGAGAGCACGAGGTCGCGGAAATTTTCCGCCTCGCAGATGCGCACGAACTCGAGCGCCGCCTCGACCATGCCCGCGGGCGTGTCGCCGAAGCGCCGCAGCGTGCGCTCCGCGAGCGAGCCGTGATTCGTGCCGATGCGGAGCGTGCGCCCGAGCTCCTTCGCGCGGCGGATCAGCGGCGCGACGGCGTCGTGCACGCGTTCGAGTTCGGCGGCGTATTCGGCGTCCGTGCAGTCGCGCGGCGCGCCCGTCGGGGATTTTCTGTCGGCGTAGTTGCCGGGATTGATGCGGACTTTTTCGACGTGCTCGATCGCCTCCATCGCCGCCGCGGGCAGGAAATGAATGTCCGCGACGAGCGGCTGGGAAAATCCGGCGGCGCGGAACTTCGCGTGGATGTCCTTGAGCGCGCGCGCGGCGGCGACGCTCGGCGCCGTGATGCGGATGAGCTCGCTGCCCGCCTCCGCGAGGCGGATGCACTGCGCGACCGTCGCGTCCACGTCGAGCGTGTTCGACGTGGTCATCGACTGGATACGGATCGGGTTGTTTCCGCCGATGCCGACGTTCCCGCCGACGAGGACTTCGCGCGTCTTGCGCCGGACGGTGTTGAAGCGGGAAATTGCGTAATTCATGGTTTTCTGTGAGGTAAAAAGGTTCGGAGAAAATCGCCGCGCGTCACTTCCAGACGCCCGCGCGGAGCAGCGCCGCGGTCGCGTTTTCCGCCCAGCCTCTGTTCGCGAGCGGCGACGCGGGCGAGGGGTGAATGACGGAGGAAAACTTCACGGGCATTCCCGTGCAGGCGCGCATCGCCGCCTTCTGCGCGAACGCGCCGACGCCGACGATCCATTCCGGTTCGAGCAGTTCCGCCAGGCGGCGCAGAAACGCGTCGCAGGGCGCGAGCACGGCGTCGCGCTCCGCGGGAACGAGATCCTCGGGCGTGAGATTTTTTCCGCGCGGGTTGTCCGCCGTGAAGAGCAGCGGGCAGAAATTCGTCACGAAATGCTCCGCGAAAAAATTCTCGGGCGCGCCGAAGCGTTCCCGAAAAAGCCCCCAGAGACGCCGCCCGCTGACTTCGGAGCGGCGGCACGCGAAGCCGTCCACGGGCTTGGCGGGGTGTTCCCGCGGCGGCTTTCCGACGAAGCCGAAGATGCCGAGCCAGTTCTGCACGGCGTCGATTTCGCCGAAGGGCACGCCGGTCTGCGCCATGCCGAACGGCCCGGGATTCATGCCGACGAAGATCACGCGCTTGCGCGTCGCGGCGAAGCGCCGCAGGTAGGCTTCGTGCGTCTCGCGCGCGTAGTCGAGCGGATTGTACACGTAGGCGACGGGCGCGGAAAAGCGCAGCGCGTCCGCGGCGGCGGAGAGTTCCCGCGTCGCCTCGACGACGGCTTCAGGCAGATTGCGGTTCATGCGGAAAAGAAAGTTCAGCGGCGCGCGTCCTCGCGGAAATCCCACGGCAGGCGCGCATAAAGGCAGTTCGGATCGTTGAGCGCGCGGAGGTGCTTCCACGCGGCGGCGAACTCGCGCGAAAGCGTTCCCGCGGGCGAGGCGTCGCGCCCGCGCGCGGCGAAGGCGGCGAGCGCGGACGCGAACGGCGCGCCGCCGTCGTCTTCGGCGGAGCTCAGCAGGTCCGCGAGATCCTGCAGCGGATTCACGTTGCCGGGATACTGCCGGACTTCGAGCTCCGCGTCGCCGGCGAGCTCCTTCGCCGCGGCGATCGCGTCGGCGAGTCCGCCGATCTCGTCCGCGAGCTTGAGCTCGTGCGCCGTCACGCCGTCCCAGACGCGTCCTTCGGCGATTTCCTTCACGCGTTCGCGCGGCAGTCCGCGGCTCTCGGCGACGAGCGAGACGAAGCGTTCGTAGGTCTTGTCCACCGAGCTCTGAAACACGGCGAGCTCCTGCGGCGTGTGCGGACGGCGCGCGGTGCCGAGCTCGGCGAGCTTCGAAGTGACGACGCTTTCCGTCGAGACGCCGATTTTTTTGCCCAGGTCTTCGAAATTCGGAATCACGCCGAAGACGCCGATGGAGCCCGTGACCGTCGTCGGACCGGCGAAGATTTTTTTCGCGGGCGCGGAAATCCAGTAGCCGCCGCTCGCGGCGACATCGCCCATCGAGACGACGAGCGGCACTTCGCGCGCGAGCAGTTCGAGCTCGCGGCGGATCTGTTCGCTCGCGAAGACGCTGCCGCCCGGGCTGTTCACGCGCAGCACGGCGGCGCGCACGGAATCGTTCGCGCGGATTTCGCGGATGAGCGCCGCGAGGCGTTCGCCGCCGACTTCGTCCGGCGTGCCGTAGCCGTCCACGATCTCGCCTTCGGCGTAGATCACGGCGACGTGGTCGCCCGCGTCGTCGTTCGCGGACATGTTCACTTCGGGCACGACGGAGACGCCGCAGCGGCGCATGTAGTCGCAAAGATCGATCTGGCGGAAAGAATTGAGCTCGTCGTCGGGCGCGCCTTTTTCGCGCAGCGCGGCGATGACTTCGTCCGCGTATTTCGCGGCGTCCGAAAGACCGAGCTCGCGCGCCGCGGGAACGTCGTAGAGCCCGACCGCGTCCGCGCCGGCGGCGAGCTTTTCGGCGGGCACCTTGCGCAGCAGCGAAAGCGAGGCGAGCAGCGCATTCCAGCGGTTTTCGACGAGGCGCGCGCGCTGTTCGCGGTCGGCGGCGCTCATCGAGTCCGAAATCAGCGGCTCGACGGCGGACTTGAACGTGCCGACCTTGACGATCTGCACGCCGACGCCGAGCTTTTCGAGCGCGCTTCTGAAATAGATTCCTCCCGAGGCGAGCCCGTTCAGCGGAATTTCCGCGAGCGGGTGCGTCCAGATTTCGTCCGCGGCGGCGGCGAGAAAATAGTCGCTCGTCGTCGGCGAAGGCAGATAGGCGTAGACGGGCTTGCCGCTTCGGCGGAACGCGACGAGCGCGCGCTGCAGTTCGAACAGCGTCGCCGCTCCCGCCGCGCAGTCCGAGCCCGTGAGCAGCACGCCGCGGATGCGCTCGTCCTCCGCCGCGCGCGCGAGCGCCGTGAGCGAATCGAGCAGTCCGTAGGCGCCGCCTTCGCGCGGGAGCAACGAGCCGCCGCGGTTGCGCGCGCTGAAGGTCGGGTGATCCGTGAAGCCTCGGGAAACGTCCACGACGAGGAACGTGTTCGGGAGCAGCGGCTTTTTGCCGTCGCCGCCGCCGAATTTCCACGAGCCCGCGCCCGAAGCAAGGCTCGCCGCGAGCGCGGCGAAAATCAGAAGCGGAAGCGCCGCGACCGCGAGCACGCCGAAACAGGAGCCGAACCAGCTCGCCAAAAAAGTTTTCAGAAAAGATTTCATGTCAAAAGAGTTTCTGCCGAAAAGGCTACGCCGTCGCGCGGATTCCGCGAAGCAAAAAATGCGGCGTCGGGAAACAAAAACGCCCTCGCGGTTGACGAGGGCGTTTTCGGCGCGGCGCGCGGATCAGTAAGTCTTGGAGACTTCGTCCGAGAGCTCCGCGAGGCGTTTGTTGAATTCCTCTTCGGAGATCAGGTTGAGCTTGCGCTGGCGCTTCAGTTCGGAGAGGTCCGCCTTCAGTTCCTTCAGCGTGCGCTCGCGCACGACCGGAGCGGGCTCGGCAGGAGCGGCCGGTTCGGCGGGAACGACTTCGGGCGCAGGCTCGTCCGCCTTCGGTTCGTCGTCGGCGGGAGCGGGCTCATCGTCCGCGGCGGGGTCCTCAGCGGGTGCCGGCTCTTCCGGAACGGTCTCCGGCTCATCCACGACGGGCGCCGGCTCCGTATCGTTGACCGGATCATCCACAACCGGCTCGGGTTCTTCGTCCACAGGAGCGGGCGCGACGTCGTCAACGGGCTCCGTATCGTTGACCGGATCGTCCACAACCGGCTCGGGCTCTTCGTCCTCGGGAGCGGGAACGGGCGCAACGACCGGCGCGGGAGCGACGTCGACGACGGATTCCGGCGCAGGTTCGACCACGGGAGCAGGCTCCGATGCCGCAGAAACCGCTCCGGAGTCCGGCTCGACGGTCGAGGCAGGTTCGGACACGACGGGTTCGGGATCCGCGACGGGTTCCGATTCGGGAGCAGGAACGACGGCAACCGGTTCCGGCTCAACAGGCTCCGGCGGAGGAACGACCGCGACGGGTTCCGGCTGCGCGGGCGGTTCCGGCATGACGCCTTCTTCCGGATCGAGCTCCGGCACATAAACGGAATCAAGGAAGCCGACCACGCCCGTGTCCGGATCCTCGAAAGGAACCAGCGAGTATTTCGCGGATTTGTAGCCGGGCTTGGAGAAGAGCACGTCGTGATTGCTCGAACGCGAGATGACCGCGCGGCAGTCCGTCGTGCCGACGACCTCGCCGTCCACGGTGACCGTGACGGAGGGCGTGTCCTCGGAAATGAATTTCACCTTCTGGTGCGTTTCCGTGTTGTAGCTTGCGCAACCGGCGAGCGACGCGCAGAACACGGACAATGACAGGTATTTGATGAGGCTCATAAGTTCGTTCGGATTAATAAGCGTTGAATTTGTAAGGTTTCAAGAATCCTACGGCGTCAGGATTTTTTTTCAACGCTAAATTGCGGCACGGAAGCGTTTTTTCAAAAAATCGCCGCGCGCGAAAAATTGTGTTGACGCGAACGCGCTTTTCTGAGACTCTCGGCATCCTGTTTCGCTTCAACGGCGAAATGGGGATCACCGGAGGCCGGAATAGCACAGCGGTAGTGCAATCGCCTTGTAAGCGATAGGTCGTCAGTTCGATCCTGACTTCCGGCTCCAGTTCTTTCTTGCCCGATAGTGTAACGGTCAGCACTAATGACTCTGACTCATTCAGTCCAGGTTCGAATCCTGGTCGGGCAACCACTTTCCGAAAGATTCCGTTCCCGCGGAATCTTTTTTTGTCGTGTGCGACGGTGCGCGCGCAATTCAATTGCGCCCGGCGCGCGGGAACGTTATGCTGACGCTTTAAAAAATTTTTGTTCCGTATGACCACTTCCGAAATCAACGCATTGAAGCGCGCGGCCGACGAAGCCCGCGGCCTGGCAATCGACGCAATCGCCGGATGCAAATCCGGTCACATGGGCCTGCCTCTCGGCGCGGCGGAAATCGGCGCGGCGCTTTTCGGCCGCTGTCTCAACGTCGCTCCCGCGCATCCGAAGTGGATCAACCGCGACCGCTTCGTCCTTTCCGCCGGGCACGGCAGCATGTTCAGCTACGCGTGGCTGCACCTCGCCGGCTTCGGCATTTCGATGGACGACGTCAAGGCGTTCCGCAGGCGCGGCAGCCTCACGCCGGGCCATCCGGAATTCGGCGACACGCCGGGCGTCGAGGCGACGACGGGTCCGCTCGGCCAGGGCATCGGCAACATCGTCGGCATGGCGCTCGCCGAAAAGATGGCGGCGGCGCGCTTCAACACCGACGAGCACAAGATCTTCGACCACGTCGTCGTCGGTCTCTGCGGCGACGGCTGCCTGCAGGAAGGCATTTCCTACGAGGCGGCGGCTTTCGCCGGGCGCTTCGGGCTGGACAATCTCATCCTCTTTTTCGATTCCAACGACGTCACGCTCGACGCGCCCGCCGCGAAGACGCAGAGCGAGGACGTGATGCTCCGCTTCGAGGCGGCGGGATGGGACGCGTGGCTGCTCGAAGACGGGCACGACGTCGCCGAGCTCATCCGCATGTTCGAGGCCGCGAAGACGCACCGCAACGGCCGCCCGAAGATCATCGTCTGCAAGACGCTGATCGGCAAGGGCGTGCCCGAAGTCGCGGGAACGACCAAGGCGCACGGCGAAAGCGGCGCCAAATTCGCCGCCGAAGCACGCAGAAATCTCGGTCTGCCCGAAGAGCGCTTTTTCGTTTCCGCGGAAACGCGCGCGTATTTCGCCGAGCTCGCCGCGAAGCGCGAAGCCGCCTACGCCGACTGGGAAAAGACTTACGCGGCGTGGAAGTCCGCGAATCCCGAGCTCGCCGCGCTCCTCGAAAAGGGCGTCGCCGGCGATTTCGGCTCCGCGGAGGAACTGCTCGCGCAGATTCCGGAATTCGGCGCGAACGAGAACGCCACGCGCGTCTCCGGCGAAGCTTCGCTGAACGCGCTCGCGAAGAACAACCCGCTCATGATCGCGGGCGCGGCGGATCTCTTCTCCTCCGTCAAGACCTACATCAAGGAAGGCGGCGACTTCGACGTCGCGACGCCCGCCGGACGCAACGTCTTCTACGGCATCCGTGAACACGCGATGGCGGCGATCACGAACGGCATCGGCTATTACGGCATCTTCAAGCCGATGGCCTCGACGTTCCTCACGTTCATCGACTACGCGCGCGGCGCCGTCCGCGTGTCCGCGCTCGCGAAGCTGCCCGTGTATTACGTGCTCACGCACGATTCCGTCGCCGTCGGCGAAGACGGCCCGACGCACCAGCCGGTCGAGCTCGTCTCCGCGCTGCGCTGCATTCCGAACCTCGACGTGATCCGCCCGGGCGACTCCGAGGAGACCGCCGCCGCTTACGCGCACGCGGTCGCGCGCAGGGACGGACCCGTCGCGCTCTGCCTCTCGCGCCAGAACGTGCCTTCGCTGGAAACGATTCCCGCCGCAGTGCGCCGCGCGGGAACGCTCCGCGGCGCCTACGTCGCCGTGAAGGAGGCGGCGCCGCTGGAACGCATTCTCATCGCCACGGGCAGCGAGCTCCGGCTCGCCGTCGCCGCGGCGGAAAAGCTCGGCGCGGGAACGCGCGTCGTCTCGATGCCGTCGATGGAGATCTTCGACCGCCAGCCCGCCGCCTACCGCGAGGAAGTGCTGCCCGCGTCGTGCGCGAACCGCGTCGCGATCGAGGCCGGCGTCACCGCGATGTGGTGGAAATACGTCGGACTTTCCGGCAAGGTGATCGGCACGGACACGTTCGGTTTTTCCGCGCCGGGCTCCGTCGTGCTCGAAGCGATGGGCATTTCGACGGACAACCTCGTCGCGCAGTGCCGCTGACCCGCGTTCCCGACCGCGACGAAAAAAGACGAAGCGCGCGGAAGCGGCTTCGTCTTTTTTTCTCGTCTCGGGAAACCGAGAGACGGGCTTATCTGACGCCCGTCTTCTGCTCGATGTAGGCGAGCAGCTCGGTTCCCTTACGGTTCTTCAGGAACGTCCGATAAGGAATTTTTCCGGAAATGCGCACGGTGAAATTCGTATCCGCGCCGGCGTCGACGAGGAGCTTCGCGCACGTGATGTTCCCGCGGTAAGGACAGTAGAACAGAATCGGCGTCTCCCCGTGCTTGGCGTTCGCATTCCCGCCGTGGGCGAGCAGAGCCGCGAGTACGTCCGCGTTGTTTTTGCGCACGGCGGCGTACATGACGTCGTCGCTCGGCTTCACGCCTGCGGCGAGAATCCGCTTCGTCTCCGCGACGTTCGACGATGCGACCGCCGCCGCGAGAGCTTCCGGCGTAGCGGGGCCGCTCGCGGAAGACGTCGCGGGGGACTGCGAACGCATTTCCCGCGCGGGAGTGGACGTCGCCGCCGGCTCCGGAGGCAGAATCGCCGCCATCTTTTCGTCGTCGCGTACGAGCGGGCGCACCGACGTTTTTCGCCCCTTGTAGGCGTATTCCGCCGTCGCGCCCGCCGCGACGAGCACGCGCGCGGTTTCGTAGCGTTTGTGGCGCGCCGCGTAGCTCAGCGCCGTCTGCCCTTTCTCGGAAACGGCGTTCACGTCCGCGCCCGCGGCGAGGAGACGCTTCAGAAGCGCGAGTACCGCGACTTCGTCGTTCGTGCGCACACCCCAACGCGACGCGAAGACGAGTGTCGTCTGCACGTCGGAATGGTCCTGAATCGTCACTTTCGCAAGCTGCGGTGTCGCCTCGACGAGCGCCGCAGCATCGCCGAACTCGAGATGCCGCACCGCGCGGGCGAACGCGAGCAGCTCGCGCGAATCACCTTCGCGCCAGACGAGTTGCTCGTCCGCGTAAGCCTGTTTGAGTGTTTCCGCAGTCTCAGGATCCGCCTTCGCGGGTTCTTCGCTCTCCGGCGTTTCCGCCGCAGGGGCCGTCTTCTTCGCGTCGTCGTCGGCGGGCGTCGCGGCCGTCTTCTCGACCTGCTCCGTCTTCGTCTTTTCAGACGCGGTCGCGTCGGAAGAAGATCTCATCATCAGATCGACGAGACTCGACGTCATCACGAGCAACCCTATGGCGCCGCCGCAGACGAGCGACGCCCAAATCGGGAACTTGGGACGTCGCCATATCGGCGCGGTCGGTCCCGGGTCTTCTTCGCAGTCGATGAAATGCTTTTTGAAGAGCCACATCATGAGAATCGGCTGAACGACGAAGAAAAGAAATCCGCCGCACATGAAGCCGAGCATCAGCGCGACGCACATCAGGCACATCCCCGCTCCGAAATTGGAGGTCTCGCTCTTCCAGGTTCTGCCCTCGCTGTCTCTGTAAACGGTCACGTCGGACGTGGCGCTGTAGGCGAGCCCCGCCGCGGCTCCGGAAGCGGTCGAAGCCGTGAGCCAGATCCACGCCTTGTCGTAAAACCTGACGGGCCAGGAAGCGCGATACTGCTCGTAGCTGCAGAACGGAATCTGATATGCGATGCGCGTCGCCAGAAAGAACTGCCACAAGCAGTACGCGTTGATCGGAACGCCGATGACGCCCATGAAGAATATGTTCCAGTCCCATTTGTAAGAAGTGAACGAAAAGGCCTGAACGAGCATCATGACGAGCCCGAGAATCAGCAGCCCCCAATAGATCCAGACAATGACCTTCGCCGCCTTGGAAAGAAAGACGCGCCCGTCGATCCGCTTGAGCGAGGCGTTGCAGACCTCGATTACGTCATTCAGCGTCGAGGCCTGGTTCTCCGTCAGCGAAGGCGATCCGGAGAGGAAGCGGACGATTTCGCTCCGCATCTGCATCGCTTCCTTGTAGCTGTCGAAGCAGACGTATTCCTCGCCGTCGACGTCGGTGAACTTATGGCAATGATTCACGCACGAGCTCCGTAAGTTTTCGACGGGATCGGGCTCGCCGGAAGCAAGCTCTCCGTCGCGGGAAGGCGCGACTTTCGGCAGCGGAAGTTCATTATAAGCCTTCAGCCATTTCCTGCCGTAAATCGCCATCAGAATCACCGACGAAGCGATCCAGAAAAAGAGGAAGAACTGGACGCCGAGCCCGACGGAATCGGCGACGCCCTTGGCGTCGCCGGCGAAAGCGAACGTCGCGCCCGCGAGCAGAAGCGCTCCCGTCGCGACCGATTTTTTCAATGCGGTTTTCATTTTTTTCAGAGAAAGAGGTGAATTTTTCAATCTTCGGACTCGAAGTTGCGGCGATAAATCTTCGGCGTCTTCCACGGGAGGACGAAGACGTAGACAATCTGAATGATCTGCGCGTGAATGCCTTTCTTGAACGCGTTGACGTAAGTCGCGGTCATCCACGCCGCGTCGTAATCCGTCCAATACAGAATGCAGTCGTTCTGCCTGTCGATCAGGTAGTAGGTGTTGTTCTTCAGGGCTTCGTTCAGATGAGAACAGAACCCCCGATCGATTTTGCTCCCCCAGACGAGGGCCTTGAGCGACCACCTCATCCAACGTTCTTCAAGCGCCTTCGCGACCAGGCGGCGCGGCGTGAGGAAGACGGTCTTCGACGCCGCCACGTTCGTGTAGCAGACGAACGCGTTGGCGAGCGACATGACGACGAGCAGCGCGAACACGACGTGGGCCCACGCGGGCAGACCTTCGTTCACGCCGAGGAAAATCCAAAGCGCGGCCATCGCGACCGCGAAGATCGGAGCGCCCACGACGACGGGCCAGCCGAAGAGCGCGGGATATCCGGAAGCGGAAAACCTGCTGACGTGGATGTTTTCGCGCTCCTGACTCCGGTTCGCGTACTCGCCGAAGACGTTGAGCATGTCCGCCGCGACGCGGTCGCCGCCGATGTCGGGAACGGCCTTCATCGCTTCGAGCGTCGCGAACGCGGCTTCCGTCGCGGCGCCGCTTGAAGCGATTCCCTTGCCGTCGCGCAGCGCGTCGAATTTCACGCCGCCGAGCCATTTTTCGGAATATTCCGCGAAAAGCGCCTCCGCCCCCGCGCGCGCCGCCGGCGCCTCTCCCGTAGGCACGGGAATCCTCTTGTGAACGCGCGCCTTTTCGATCGCCAGGCGCTCCTTCGCCTTGCGGACGCAACGGAATCCGCGCACGGCGGAAACTTGAATGAAAACGTAAGCCGCGACGGGAATCAGCGCGAGAAGGCAGACGACGACGAGCGCCGCCGCGTCCTCGCCGCTCGCCGGCGAAGGCAGTTCGGCGGCGGACGCGGGAACGACGCAGACGCCGAGAGCCGCAAGCGACAGATACAGTTTAGTGATTTTAGATTTCATGGGTCATTCGGTTAAAAAACTTCTTCGGCTGCACCGCCGATTTCAGTTAAGAAGATTATTCTCCGCGGCGAACGATGATTCAAGAAAAATTTTGCGCAAGATTTCCCGATACGCAACCCGCGTTCCCGCGAGAGAGACAATTTCCCGTATGCGGCGCGCTTAATCCGCGTCATGAAAAATTCAATACAGAACGCGACGGCGGCGTTTTCGGAAGACGCCGGAAAGTTTCTCCTCCGCGCGGCGGTCGCCGTCGTGATTTTTCCCCACGGGGCACAGAAAGCCCTGGGCGCGTTCGGCGGGAACGGTCTCGTCGCCACGTGGAGCGCGTTCACGGAAAAGATGGGCATTCCGGCGCCGCTGGCGGGCGCGGCGATCTTCACGGAGTTCGTCGTGCCGATTCTGCTGATTCTAGGCGTGTTCCCGCGCGTCTGCGCGGCGCTGCTCGTCGTGCTGATGGCGGGCGCGGCGCGCTACCATCTCGAAAACGGCTTCTTCATGAACTGGTCGGGAAAGCAGCCCGGCGAAGGCGTCGAATATCATCTGCTCTTCATCGGCGCGACGCTGGCGCTTGCGCTTTTCGGCGGCGGACGCTTCACGCTTTCGCGCCTCTTCTCCCGCGAAAACGACGCTTCCGCGCCCGACGAAGAATGACGCGCCGCTCGAGCGCGGACGGATTTTCCTTTTGCCTTTGTTCGCAAAAGCGTCTCAAATACGGGGCATGAAGAAATCCGCCCCCGAAGTCAATTTCACGGAAATGCTCGCGTCCGTCGGGCTGCGCAACACGGCGCCGCGCCTCGCGATCTGGGACGCCGCCTATCATTACGACGGACATTTCACGGCGGAAGACCTGCTTAAGGCCGCGCGCCGCAGGCACAAGAAGATCTCCCGCGCCACGGTCTACCGCGCGCTGCCGGACCTCGTGCGCTCCGGCGTGCTGAGCGAGCTCGACATCGGCAGGGACTTCAAATACTACGAAAGCACGCGCAACGCGGGAACGTTCAAAGGCCACATCGTGTGCAGCAACTGCGAAAAGATCATCGAGTTCGACGCGCCGTTCATGGACTGGTACGGGCGCGCGATCGCGGAAAAGAACGGGCTCGTCTTCCTTTCGCAGCATCTGCAGATCACCGCGCAGTGCCCGAACTGCTCGTGCAAGAACCACAAGCCGAAGCGCGGCAAGAGCGCTCCCGCCGCAGACGCGCCTTGCCGAAAGGGCGCGAAGAAGTGACGGGAGGAAACCGATGAACGACGGGCACACGATGAACAACGCGGTTTCTGAAAAAGCCGAAAAGAAAAATTCTTTTAAGCGCTTCGGCTTTTCGGCTCTCAAGCTTCTCTCGGCGGCGCTCGCCGTCGCGCTCCTGCCCGCGTCCGCCGACGCGGCTCCGACGAAAACGGCGCGACTCGCCGAAGAAATGACTGTCGTTCCCGCGGGCGATCTTTCCGCCGCGACGGAGAATTTTCTCGGCGAAAAGCGCGTTGCGTGGCGCGGCGAACGCGTGCTCGTGCGCATGAAGACGACGCTGCCCGCGCGCGCGAAGCTCTCGGCGGAGCTCGTTCCCGCCGCCGGCGGCGCCCGCGTTCCCGCGCGTGCGGAATACGTGCGTTCGACGCTCGGACAGGGCGGCGCGCCCTTCGCCGACATCGTCGAACCCGCAGGCACGCCGTTCAGGATTCCCGAGGGCGAAGCCTTCGTGCTCGTTTCTGCGGACGTTCCCGCCGACGCTGCGCCCGGCGCCTACGCGCTGAATTTTTCCGTAAACGGCAAGGCAAGCAAGGCCGCCGACGTCGAAGTCCTCCCGCTCGCGCTCCCGCCGCCGCGCGCGTGGAAAATCCATCTCGATCTGTGGCAGCACCCGGAGGCGGTCGCGCGCTGGACAGGCGCCAAGCTCTGGTCGCGCGAGCACTTCGCCGCGATGCGCCCGATGATGCACCGCCTCGCCGACGCGGGGCAGAAGGTCATCACCTGCTCCATCATCGAAGAGCCGTGGGACCACCAGACGCGCGACGACTGGAGCTCGATGGTCAAGTGGCGCCGCACCCGTGCGGGCGCGTGGAAGTTCGACTACACGGCGTTCGACGCCTACATCGCCTTCATGAGCGAAATCCTCGGCGCGGACGCGCAGATCTCCTGCTACACGATGGTCTCGTGGTCG
Source organism: Candidatus Spyradosoma sp. (assembly GCA_051884495.1). Classification (GTDB taxonomy): domain Bacteria; phylum Verrucomicrobiota; class Verrucomicrobiia; order Opitutales; family UBA953; genus Spyradosoma. The sequence goes on along the minus strand of JBJEVQ010000025.1, from coordinate 40,959 downwards.
CTGAAGACGACCTATTTCGACGAGGCCGCGGGCGCGGAAAAGACCGTTTCGCTCGATCCCGCCTCGCCCGACTACGACGCGACGTGGAAGGCGTTTCTGACGGACTTCCGCGCGCACGTCGCGAAAAAAGGCTGGCTCGGCAGAACCTGCATCGCGCTCGACGAACGCCCCGACGCGCTCGTGAACGCCGCACGCGCCGTCGTCGAAAAATACGCGCCCGAACTCAAAATCGTCTCCGCCGTGGACCGCCCGACGAAGATGGCGCCGTTCGTCCACGACATTTCCGCAGCGTTCCAGCACTCCGGCGGCGTCGCCGAGCTCGCGGACGCGCGCCGCGCCGCCGGCCGCACGACGACGTTCTACGTCTGCACCTCGCCCGCGAAGCCCAACACGTTCCCGCATTCCGCCGCCGCCGAGCCGCACTGGCTGGCGCTCTACGCCGCCGCCGCGCGCTTCGACGGCTTCCTGCGCTGGGCCTACAATTCCTGGGTCGAAAATCCCTTCGCCGACACGCGCTGGCCGAAACGCGCCTGGCCCGCGGGCGACTGCTTCCTCGTCTATCCCGGCGACCGCACCACGCCGCGCTTCGAGACGCTGCGCGACGGCATCGAAGATTTCGAGAAGATCCGCATTCTCGAAGAGCGCGCCGCGCGCCCGGACGCGTCCGCGGAGCTGAAGCGCACCGTCGCCGAGCTCCGCGCCTTCCTCGGCGAAAACTTCACCGTGCAGGCGGGCTACGGCGACGCGCACGCCGCCCAGGTGCGCGGCGCGCGGGAACGCATCGACCGCGCCTCCGCCGCCGCGGTGAAAATCCCCGAACGCGCCGCCGGCGCCCGCGCCCGATGAACGCCCGCGAACGCTTTCTCGCCGCCAGCCGCTGCGAAAAAACCGACCGCCCGCCCGCGTGGATCATGCGCCAGGCGGGGCGCTACCTGCCGGAATACCGCGCGCTCAAGGCCGGACGCGATTTTCTGACGCTCGTGCGCACGCCCGAGCTCGCCGCGGAGGCGACGCTGCAGCCCGTCCGCCGCTTCCCCGCGCTCGACGCCGCGATCACGTTCAGCGACATTCTCGTGATTCCCGAAGCGCTCGGACAGCCCTACCGCTTCGACGAAAACGGCGTCGCGATGGAATTCACGCTTGATTCCGCCGAGGCGATCGCGCGGCTCGCGCCCGCGGACGCCGTGCCCGAAAAGCTCGCCTACGTCGCCGAAACGCAGCGCATTCTGCGGCGCGAACTCGGCGACGCGCGCGCCCTGCTCGGCTTCGCGGGAACGCCGTGGACGCTCGCGACCTACATGGTCGAAGGCGGCTCCGCGAAGCAGTTTTCAAAAATCAAAGCGCTCGCCTGGGAACGCCCGCGCGACTTCGAGACGCTGATGGAAAAGCTCTCCGACGCCGTCGCCGCGTATCTGAAAATGCAGATTGACGCCGGTGCGGACGCGGTTCAGCTCTTCGACTCCTGGGCGTCGCTGTGCGCGGCGGACGAATACGAACGTCTTTCCCTGCGCTGGATCCGCAGAATCATTGCCGCCCTGCCCGCGCGCGCTCCCGTGATTGTCTTCGCGAAAGGCATGGCGCACTTCGCCGCGGAAATCGCGGACGCGGGCGCGAGCGTGCTCGGTGTGGACTGGACGCGCGACCTGCGCGACGTCCGCCGCGGCGTGCCCGCGGGAACGCGCCTCGCGCTGCAGGGCAATCTCGATCCCGCCGTGCTGAATTTCGCGGACGCCGCCGTCGTGCGCGCGCGCACGCGCTCGCTGCTCGATTCGATGAAGGGCGAACGCGGATTCATCTTCAACCTCGGGCACGGCATTCAGCCCGCAGCGCGCGTCGAAAACGTCGCCGCCATGCTGGAGGAAATCGCGCGATGAACGCCGCCGACCGCATCCGCATCGAAAAAATCCGAGTCTTCGGCAGACACGGCGTCTTCCCCGAAGAGCGCGAACGCGGACAGGACTTTTTCGTTTCGCTCGAACTGGAGCTCGACCTGCGCCGCGCGGGCGCGACCGACGCGCTCGACGAGACCGTGAACTACGCGGACGTCGTCGCCGCCGTCGTCGCGGTCGTCTCCGGCGAGCCGGTGAACCTCATCGAGCGCCTCGCGGAAAAGATCGCGAAGACGCTGCTGCGGGATTTCCCGCGGCTCGCGCGCGTCGCCGTCGAAGTGCACAAGCCGCACGCGCCGCTCCCCGCGCCCGTCGCGGACGTCTCCGTCCGCATCCTCCGCGCCCGGAAGTGATTTTTAAAGCCCGTAGAAGTTAAAGAAAGCTTTTCAAAAACTCTTATCGGCGTTCGAAGCTTCCGGTTAAACCCTCTCATCTATCATCCTCTCCTTCATCATCCTTAATAAAACCTGGCTCACGCTGAAATCCGTAAGCTCGACGCAACGCACGGTCACGAGACCTCCCGACTTCTCGCCCTTACGGACGCGCTAACGCTCGGTTTCACGGCGGTGCTGAGCTGCGAGGCGTCGTACGCATTCGACGGCGCGGAAAAACGCGGTCGGGCGAAAGAAGAAATCGACTTTTCGGGCGGGGCGTGAATGCTTTCCTCTCATGAGACTTTTTCCGACGAGCGAGACGCGGCGACGCGCCTTCCGCGAAGCCCTGCGGAGCTGGTTCCTGCGGGAACGCCGCGACATGCCGTGGCGGCGCAAGCGCTCCGTCTATCGCACCGTCGTCTCCGAGTTCATGCTCCAGCAGACGCAGGTGGACACCGTGCGCCCGTATTTCGAAAACTGGGTCGCGAAGTGGTCCGACTTCGCCTCGCTCGCCGCCGCGGACGAGGCCGACGTGCTCCGCGCCTGGGAAGGGCTCGGCTACTATTCCCGCGCGCGGAATCTGCACGCGCTCGCGAAGGAAATCGCCGCGCGCGGCGGCGCCGTCCCCGCCGACGCCGACGGCTGGCGCGCCTTCCGCGGAGTCGGCGCCTACACCGCCGCCGCGATCGCGAGCATCGCCCAAGGCGCGCCCGCCGCCGTGACGGACGGCAACGTCGTGCGCATTCTCGCGCGCCTCGCCGCCGACGAAACCGAATTCAAGGACGGCGGCGCCGCCGTGAAGCGTTTCGCGCCCGAGGCGGAAAAGCTTCTCGATTCCGCGCGCCCCGGCGACCACAACGAGGCGATGATGGAGCTCGGCGCGACCATGTGCACGAAGCGCAATCCGCGCTGTCTGCTCTGCCCCGTCGCCGCGTTCTGCGACGGCAAAGCGCTCGGCGCGGGCGTCGCGGCGCTCCCGCGTTTCGCCGCGCGTGTGACGAAGAAAGTGGACGTCGAACGCGCGTTCGCGCGCTTCGCGGACGGCTCTCTGCTCCTCGCGAGACCGCACGCTTCGGCGCGCCGCCTGCGCGAGCTCTTCGAGCTGCCGCTCTGGAGCGACGTCTTTCCGGACGTGCCCGCGCGCGCCGCCGACCTGCTGCTGGAGGGGAAGCGCGGCATAGCGTCCGAAAGCATCCGCGAACGCATCTACGCGGGGACGCCGCCGGAAGACTTCGCCGAAAAAAAGACGCTTTCGGGCGCGGCGCTTTTCCGCGTTCCCGCGCGCGAACTCGAAAAAATCACGCTTTCCGGTCCGCACCGCAAATGGCTCCGCGAGATCTGCGGAAAACAGAAAAGACGCTGAGGAGCTGAAAAGGCAATTGCTCCTCAACCTTTTAAACCCCTGAACCTCTTTGCTCGTCAGATTCTGCCGTCGGTGAGAGAGAGCATCTTCTCGCGCATGACGGCGGCTTTTTTCGGAAGCTTTTCGGCGAGGTTGTCGCGCTGACCGTCGTCCGCGCCGGAGAGGTCGTAGAGCGCGTCGCGCTCGTCGTTGCCGTTTTCGATGCCCGTCAGCCAGGCGATTTTCGAGCCCTTATGCGCAGGAATGAAGACGTAGTCGCCTTCGCGGAACGCGAGCCGCCCCGTCGCCTCGACGACGAAGTTTTCGCGCCCGGCGGTCTTGTTCGCGCCGAGCAGCACGTCGAGATGATTCTGCGAATCCGTCGCCTCGGGAACGTTCCCGCCGACGAGCGCGGCGAAGCTCGCGAAAAGGTCGAGCTGCGCCACGGGAACGTCGGAGACGCCGGGCGCGATCTTCCCCGGCCAACTCACGACGAAGGGCACGCGCGTGCCGCCCTCGAACAGGCTGTATTTGCCGCCGCGAAGCGCGCCCGCGGGGTTGTAGTTTTTCTCCCGCGCGAGGCGCACGGCGTCGTCCGCGTAGCCGTCGTCGAGCACGGGACCGTTGTCGCTGGTGAAGACGATGATTGTGTTTTCGTCGAGCTTCTCGGAGCGGAGAAAATCGAGGAGCTTGCCGACCTGCGCGTCCGCTTCGAGCACGGCGTCGCCGCGCGGTCCGAGCCCGGATTTGCCGACGAATTCCGCGTGCGGCGCGCGCGGCACGTGCGGCTGGTGCAGCGCGTAGTAAAGAAAGAATGGTTTGCCGGATTTTTTCGCGGAGCCGATGAAGTCGTGCGCCTCGCGCGTGAACACGCCCGCCATTTCCTCGTCCACCCACCGCGCCTTCGCGCCGCCTTTCATGAAGCCGATGCGCGAGATGCCGTTCACGATGGAATCGGCGTGTCCGTGATTCGGCGAAGGCCGCATCTTGAGCAGTTCGGGATTGGATTTTCCCGTCGGCTCGCCGGGGAAATTTTGGCGGTAGCTCACGCGGATCGGGTCGGCGGGATCGAGCCCGACGACGCTTCCGTTCGAGAAATAGACGCAGGGCACGCGGTCGTTCGTCGCCGCCATGATGTAGGAATGGTCGAAGCCGATTTCGCGCGGGCCGGGCGCGACGGGACGGTTCCAGTCGGAATTGCCCTTGCCGAGCCCGAGGTGCCACTTGCCGACGGCGGCGGTCGCGTAGCCGAGGTCGCGGAACATCGTCGCGATCGTCGGCTTGTCCGTCGGAATGATGAGCGGCGAGTCGCCGGGCAGAATGTCCACGCGGGAACGCCACGGGTAAACGCCCGTGAGCAGCGCGTAGCGGCTCGGCGAGCTCGTGGCGGACGCGGCGTAGCCCCGGCGGAAGCGCAGACCGTTTTTAGCGAGGCGGTCGAAATTCGGCGTCCGCAGCTTGGAGCCGTAGGCGGAAACGTCGCCGTAGCCGAGGTCGTCGGCGATGAGGACGATGACGTTCGGGCGCTGCGACGTCGCGGCAGACGGCGCGGCGAACGCCGGAGCGGCGGCGAAGACGGAAAGGGCGCAGGCGAGCACGGGGGATATTTTCATGCCGCGATTATGCCCGCCACGCGCGCTTCCCCGCGAGAAAATTTTCGCACGGAGACCATCACGCTTTCGCGGCGGCGCGGGCGGCGGCGCGGCGCGCCTCTTCCGTCAGCAGAATCTTGCGCATGCGCAGGAAGTGCGGCGTGACTTCGACGAGCTCGTCGTCCGCGATGTATTCGAGCGCCTGTTCGAGCGAGAGCTTCACGGCGGGAGCGATCTTCATCTTGCGGTCGCTGCCGGCGGCGCGCATGTTCGTCAGTTCCTTGCCTTTCTGCAGGTTGACGGGGAGGTCGTTGTCCTTGCAGTGTTCGCCGACGACCATGCCTTCGTAGGTTTCCTCGCCGGGGTCGATGAAGAACGTGCCGCGCAGCTGCAGCGCGTCGATCGCGTAGGCGACCGCCTTGCCCTGTCCGAGCGAGACCATCGAGCCGTTCACGCGCGCGGGAATGTCGCCCTTGAACGGCGCGTAGCGGTCGAAGCGGTGCGCGACGATCGCCTCGCCGGCGCTCGCCGTGAGGATTTTCGAACGCAGCCCGATGAGGCCGCGCGTGGGGATTTCGAATTCGATGAGCTGGCGCTTGCCGCGCGTCTCCATGTGGCGCATCTCGCCGCGGCGCTGGCCGACGAGCGTGATGACGTTCCCGGCGAATTCCTCCGGCACGTCGATCGTGAGCGTCTCCATCGGGTCGTGCAGCACGCCGTCCACGAGCTTCGTGATGACCTTCGGGCGCGAGACCGCGAGCTCGAAGCCTTCGCGCCGCATCGTCTCGATGAGAATCGCCAGATGCAGCACGCCGCGGCCGGAGACTTCGAACATTTCGCCGCCGTTCCCGGCCTCCTTCACGCGCAGCGCGACGTCGCTCTGCGCCTCCTTCATCAGGCGGTTGCGGATGTGGCGCGCCGTGACGAATTTGCCGTCGCGGCCGAAGAAAGGCGAATCGTTCACGCGGAAGACCATCGAGACCGTCGGCTCGTCGATCGCGATCGGCGGGAGCATCTCCGGCGATTCCGCGTCGCAGATCGTGTCCGAGACGTAGATGTCCTCGATGCCGACGACGCCGCAGATGTCGCCGCACTCGACGGCGTCGCAGTCCTTGCGGTCGAGTCCTTCGAAGGTGAACAGGTTCTTGATCTGCCCGCCGCGGCGCGCGCCGTCGCGGTCGAGCACGGCGACGGTCTCGTTCGCGCGGATCGTCCCGCGCGCCACGCGCCCGATGCCGATGCGCCCGACGTAGTCCGAATAGTCCAGCGTCGCGACCTGCATCTGCATCGGTCCTTCGACGAACTTCGGCGCGGGAATGTGCTCCAGCACGGCGTCGAGGAGCGGCACGATCGACGTGCGCGGCTCGTGCTCGAGGTCGCGCACGCACCAGCCGTCGCGGCCGCTCGCGTAGAGCAGCGGGAAGTCGAGCTGATCCTCGTTCGCGTCGAGCTCGCAGAAAAGGTCGAAGACGGCGTTCACGACTTCGGTCGGGCGCGCGTCGGGCTTGTCGATTTTGTTGATGAGGACGATGGGCTTCTTGCCGAGGCGCAGCGCCTTTTCGAGCACGAAGCGCGTCTGCGGCATCGGGCCCTCCGCCGCGTCCACGAGCAGGATCACGCCGTCGGTCAGATTGAGCACGCGCTCGACCTGCCCGCCGAAGTCGCTGTGCCCGGGCGTGTCGATGACGTTGATCTTCACGCCTCGGTACTGCACGGAAATGTTTTTGGAAAGAATCGTGATGCCGCGTTCCCGCTCAAGGTCGTTGCTGTCGAGAAAGCACTCGTGCATCTCCTGATTGTCGCGGAACATTTTCGCCTGCTGAATGATCTTGTCCACGAGCGTGGTCTTGCCGTGGTCGACGTGCGCGATGATTGCGATGTTTCTGATGTCCTTCATTCTGAAAAAATCGGGCGGCAAGCATTTCACTTCGCCGCCCCGAACGCAAAAGATTTCTGCGTCGCCGCGGCGAAGAGGCGCGTTGAAGAACTATGAAGCCGCCCATCTTTCTGGGAGGTTGCGTAAAAAATCTTCACGCCTTGGCGTCTTTGCTAGAAAGAAGATTTAGAAAAACGACTGGGAAGTCGCTTCTCCGGAAAAAAGGGTCAGGCGCCCGGAAAGAGGGCGGAGGCGAGGACGGCGGAGACGCGCGCGCGGTCGGCGGAGGCGAGGATTTCGCGCGAAAGCGGTTCGAGCTGCGCGCTCAGATTTTCGGGCGCGAGCGACTTCAGCTTTTCGCAGAGCAGGAAGGCGGAGCTGGGCGTTTCCGCGGTGAAGAGCATTTCGGTCGGCCGGCGCGCGAGCAGCGATTCCGTCTCCGCGTCCTTGCCGCAGATCGGGAAGCAGCCGCAGGCGACGGCGAGCGCGACGAGCTGCGGGAACGCGCTTTTGCGGACGCGGCGAGGCGCGACGAGCACGCCCAGCGCCCGCAGCGCGGCGGCGAGTTCGGCGTTCCCACGCGGCGGCGGCGCGAACGCCGTGCGCGGCGCGAGCGCGGGGTGGGCGCGCACGCCCGCGACGATCTTCTGCCCCGCCGGCGACGAAACGTCCGCGAAGACGCGGAAACGGCATTCCGGGTTCCGCAGCGCCTCGAACGCGAAAATCTTCAGCGCGGTCTCGACGTCTTCCGGCTCGGCGTTCACGTCGCCGAAGCAGCCCCAGAGATTTTTGCGCGCGGGAGTACAGGGCCTGAAACGGAAAAGCTCGGCGTCGATCGGCGGCGGCGCGACGAACGCACCCTTCAGCCGCGGGAACGAACGCGCGTTGCGTTCGCGCAGCGCCTCGTCGGCGAAGACCGCCGCGGAGACGGCGGAGAGGACGTCGCGGTGCGCGGGATTTTTTTTGTAGGCGAGCCTCACGCAGGTCGAAGCGACGAGGCGACGCGGCAGCGGTCCGCGGCGCGCTTCCGTCCACACGGGGTCGCAGGCGGGAAACTCGCGCGGCCAGTCGGAAAACACCCACGCGACGACGCGGCGCGCGCGCGGGAGCGCGGGCGTCCATTCGGCGACGGAAAGCCCCTCGACGGAGCCGAGCAGCAGAGCGTCGGACGCCGCGGCGGCGCGCCCGAGCGCCTCCGCGACGGCGGCGGAACCGGTCGTGACGCGCCCGCAGGCGGCGAAGAGGTTGTCGCGGAAGGCTTCGGGCGCGGTGAGCCGATTTTCGCGCGCGTCGCCCGAGCGGGTCTCGGGACAAAAAAAAGCGGACGCGTCGGCGTCCGCAAAAGCGTCGAGCGCCTCGCGAAAGGCGAAATCCGCCGCGTCCGCACAGAAAGCGTTCGCGGGCGCGGCGGAAAGGACTGTGAGTCTCGGCGGCATCGGGAGGCGGCGCGTTCCCGCGCGCGGCGGACGCGCCGCCCGGGCGGGAACGGCGTTGCTCAGAAATCGTCTCCGCCGGTCGCGCTGAACGTGACGTTCGTGACCTTCGCCTTGGCGAGGACGTCGAGCACGTTCATGATGCGCTCGTATTTGACGGTTTCTTCCGCGGCGACGGTGACGATGATCTTCTGTCCGGACTGGCTCGTGGCGTCCGCGAGCTGGCGCATGCGGACGTAGAGCTCCACGAGCTTCTTGTCTTCGGGACCTGCGAGCGGTTCTTCGTCGAGCGAGACTTCGCCGACTTCGCTGATGCCGATGGTGACTTCCTGGGGCGGCTCGGAGGCGTCCGCGTTGGCGGAGGACTCGACGCTGCCGGGAAGCGTGGTCTTGATTTCGTACTCGATCTTGATCGTTCCCGCCAGCACCATGAAGTAAAGGAGAATGACGAAGACGACGTCGAGCATCGGCGCGATCTGGAAGCCGAGGTTTGGAGTTTCTTCCGCTTCTACACGTTTCATGGGGCGTCAGTCCTCCTTGTTCATGCCGGTGAAGGCGATGTTGTCCATGCCCGCTTCCGCCGCGAGTTCGAGGATCTGGCTGATGTATTTCGCCGTCACCTGCCTGTCCGCGCGGATCAGGAAGCGGATTTCGGGATCGATTTCCTTGGTGTAGGGATTGGTCGCGCGGGAGACGATTTCCTGAATCGTGTCCTCGCGCCCCTGCTCGGTGATGTCCACCGGACGGTCGTCGATCTTGACGACGGGTTTTCCCAGCGTCGCGTCCCAGCCGACGTTGAAGAGCACGGCCTTCGCCTTGGTCTTCGGGTCCGGCTGGTCTCCGTTCGCGGCGACGGGCAGCGTGATGCTGTTGTCGATCTTCAGCATCTGCGACGTCGAAATGCTCATGAAGAAGATGAGCAGAACGAAGAGCACGTCGAGCATCGGCGCGATCTGGAATTCCGGTTCTCCGTTTCCTCCTCCGCTGCTTGCCATGGTTTATCCTTCTTTGAAAAGTTCACGTGCCGCCGTTGCGGGAACGGCTTCAGGCCTTCTGCGCTTCTTCGGCGGGCTTTTCGGCGGCGGGCTGCTGTTCCGCGCCTTCGACCGTCCAGCTCGGCGCCGCGGCGTAGATTTCTTCGTCGCCGACGAGGTAGCCTTCGAACTTTTCGTAAGGCATCTTGCGGAAGAGGCCCGTCACGACTTCCTGCAGGTCGTGAATGACGGAGGTGATGCGGTTGCGCAGCAGGTAGAAGAAGAAGAACGCGGGAATGGAGACCGCGATGCCGGACGCCGTCGCGACGAGAACTTCACCGATGTGCGCCGCGAGTTCGCCCGCGCCGCCGCCGCCGACGCCTTCCTTGCCGAGAGCGCCGAACGCGCCTTTCATACCGGTGACGGTGCCGAGCAGACCGATCATCGGGCCGCAGACGCCGATGACGGAGAGGTAGGAAATGCGGGCGTCGAAGCCGGATTTGATGCGGGAAATTTCCGAGAAGATCGCTTCTTCCGTCATCGTCTTGCCGTCGGGAAGGAACGCGACGCCGACGCGGACGACGTCCGTCAGAGACGAGGGATTCGCGCGGCAGTATTCATAGGCGCCGCGGTAGTCGCCCGCCTGGAAGAGCGAACGGATCTGCGCGACGTGCTGCGGCGGGAACATGCGCTTGATCGTCGAACGCATGAAGCCGTCCACCGTCAGCCAGACGAGGGCGATGGAGCCCGCAAGCAGGAACCACATGACCCAGCCGCCCTGGGCGAGCGTGTCGATGAAGGTTTCCGTGCGTTCGCCGTCGGCGGCGGCTTCGGCGGTTTCGGCCGCGGCTTCCTGCGCGAAGACGGCGACCGGGGCGAACACGGCGACCGCGACGAACAGCGGGAGGAGGGTTTTGATGAGCTTGAGCAATTTCTGTTTCATAAGTCGGATTGTTTTTGGTTTTTCTGATGTAAATGCGGTTTGCGTGAAAATCATTCGTAGTCGGAATCGTCGGAGGTCGTCGAATCGTCCGTGTAGGAGTCGTCGTCGGATCCGCTTCCGCCGGATTCGCCGCCCTCGGCGTCCGGATTTTCGATCTGCGAGGTGACGGCGGCGCGCTTCGCGGCGCGTTCCTCCATCGATCCCGCGGCCTCGAGCGCGTCGCGCTTGTGCTTCGGGAGCTCCTCGAAGGCGACCTTCGCCTCGAGCGACATCGGATACTCGGTGATGATTTCCGTGAGGTAGTCTTCGGCGTATCCGGCGAGATTCATCGCGCGCAGCTCGGGCTTGTCCATGCGCTTCAGGCAGCGCGCGACGGCGAGCTTCGCGGCGGGAACGAAGGAGGCCTCGTTCCCGTAGAACACGGGAATGCGCAGGAAGACGTTGAGCGCCTCGTCGTAGCGCGCAAGATTGTAGAGCGCGTTCCCCTTGATGATGTGCAGGCGCGCGAGCATTTCCGTGTTCGTCTGTCCGCGGATCATTTCGTTCGCGGAAACGAGCACGGCGGAGTTTTCGCCGCGGCGCACAAGCTGATTCAGCCGCGCGAGCTTGATCTTCTGCGGCAGACCTTCGATGAGCTGATAGCCCGGCGTCGTCTCGATCTCGCTGATGAACATGTCGAGAATCGAATCGTTCGCCTGCTGGTCGAGCGCGTCGAGCTTGATGACGGCGGCGCGGATCCACGGCGAACCTTCGACCGTCTTCAGCGGCGCGAAGAAGGCGAGAAACCGCTCCGCGATGCCGAGCGCGCCGGACGGGTTGCCCCGCAGGAGCTCCGCCTGCGCCTCGTCGAGGCGCGGATCCTTGTCGGGCCAGCCGATGCGCTGAGTCTGCGCCAGCGGGAACGAGCGCACGGACTCGGCGTCGCGGACGACTTCCTTCTTTTCGACGTAGTAGCCGCCGCGGTCCTCGATGACGTTCGCGTTGCCCTTAAAGCGCGTGGCGCGTTTCCTGTCTTCCGGCGGGAACAGGAACGGCGGGTAGTTGGTCTTCCAGACCTCCTTGCCGGAGAACTCGAAAATCACGGCGGGCGTGCGCGTCTCCTTCTTGGCGGCGGTCTTCTTGCCCTTTTCGGCGGCGGGCGCGGCGGGAGCCTCCTGCGCGAAGGCGGGAAGCGGCAGCGCGGCGACGAAAAGCGCGACGGCGATGTATCGGAAAATTTTGTTCATTGCGGAATGTTCCTCCAAGAGATTATTTCGCTTTGGCGCCGGCGGGCGTTCCCGCGGGAGCGTTCGGGGCCGCGGCGGGCGTTTCCGCCGGAGGCGTGTAGGGCAGCTTCAGCGCGCGGCGGGCGGCCTCCTTGGCGGCGGGCGTTCCCGCGAAGCGGTGCTTCGGCTGCGACATTTCATAGTAAATCTGCGCCGCGGCGTCGCGCTGGCCGAGCTTTTCCTCGAAGAGGACGCCCGCGCGGAGCATCGCCGGAGCCGCGTAATCCTTCCACTTGCCCTGCGTCAGATAGCAGTTGCGGTAGTAGGTGACCGCCTCGTTCGGCTTGCCGCGGGCCTCTTCGAGCTGGCCTTTGTAGTAGAAGGCCTGCGCGTGCCCGCCGGCGAACTTCCAGTCCTTGACGGCGAGAACGAAGTTGAGGTCCTTCAGCGCCCGCTCGAACGGATCGGAGATTTCGAGCTGCGCCGCGTCCGCTTTCGGCAGGCCGATGAGCGCGCGCGCGCGGCCGATGCGCAGCGCGAGCTCCTCTTCCCCGTACACGCCGTTTTCGAGCGCGTCGTTGAACGTCTCGTAGGCCTTGCGGAAATCCTTGCGGTCAAGACAGATCTTGCCGATGCCCGCGAAGCCCGAGTCCGCGCGGTAGGCGCTGCGGTAGTTGTCCATCAGGTAGCGGTAGAACGGCTCCGCCTTGTCTGCCTCGCCCGAATTGTAAAGGAAGTTGCCGACTTCGGCGAGAATCGTCGGACCGAGCTCGTCCGGCTTGTAGGTCGCGGCGATGTTGCGCATGTAACGCGCGTATTCCGAGTCGTTGCGGGTGAGCTGGTAAATCATCGCGCGGGCGAAGGCGCCGCGGGCGAGACCGATGAGCGTCGGCTTTTCGGCGTTCGGGTCCTTGCCGTCGAGCTTGAGCAGCGCGAGCATTTCCTCCGCCGCCTTCGCGGGCGTGTACACGCTTTCCGGCGGCGGAATCGGGGGAAGCGCGACGACGGGCGCCGGCTGGCCGTTCTTCTCGGCTTCGGCGGCTGCCTGCGCCGCGGCTTCCGCGCGTTTCTTCGCGTTTTCCGCCTGGCGCACGGAGAGCATGGATTCCTTCGCGAGGCGCGAGGCGAGGCGATAAATCAGCTCTTCGACGTTTTCCTGCGCGGGATCGTTGATGTTCTTCAGAATCGCCGCCGCGAGGATGCCCTTCGCCTCCTGCTTCGCCTTTTCCTTGGCCTCGTCGCCCTGCGTCCGCGCGAGGCGCTCGGTGTAGCTGATGCGCTTGTCGAGATACAGGAGCGCTTCGGACGAATTCGGATCCCAATCGTAAAGCGTGTTGTAGAGGTCGAGCAGCCGCTGCCATTCGCCGCGGCCGGCGAGCAGCTTGTCGAGCTCTCCCGTGGCGACGCGGAGCGTCTCCGGATTGTTGCGCGCCGTCTTCGCCGCGAGCATGTAGGCGCGGATCATGTCGTTGGTCGCGCGTTCCTTGCGGGCGGCGTCGTGCTCGGGCATTTTTCCGCGCTTCGGCGGCTTGATGCCCTCGGCGATGCGCTTGTAGGAGTCGGCGAGCAGCGTGTAGATTTCCGGGCGCTGGTTCAGCACCGACGCGACCGCGTCCGCCATGTTCTCCTTGCGGAACGGCAGCGCGTCCTCCTTGCGGACGGGAGCGATGAAGTTCTCGTTGAGCAGCGACTGATCGGTGACTTCAAAATAGTCCTTGAGCCACGCGCGGCAGTCGCCGAAGACTTCCTCGAGGTTTTCGAGGTCCTTCTTCTTGTCCTTGTAGCGCGCGCCGAACTTCGCGATCGCCATGCGGTAGCGCGCGTCGGGGACGAAAGTGCCCTTCGGGTGCTCGGTCACGTAGCTCGTCATCGCTTCCTTGGTTTCCTTGTAGAAACCGCTGAAGAAGTAAAGCAGCCCCTTGCGGTAGAGCATTTCCTCGACCTGGCTTTTGAACGCCTCGCGACCGTCGCCGTAATCCTTGACGAACTGGTCGATGAGCGCAATCGTGTCCTGCGTCGCCTGCGTCAGCTTCGGCACGTAGCCGGGCTTGCCCATGCCGACGATGTCCTCTTCCTTGACGCCGAGACCCCACGGACAGCGCGCGAACCACGCCGTGATCGTGTACCAGTCGAGCTCGCACTTCGTCCCGATTTCGAGATTGGGCACGTTCTTCTTCGCCCAAGTGAAGTTCTCGATCGCCGAAATGTAGTCGCCCTGCTCGAACGAAATCTGCCCGAGCGTGAGCGCGATTTCGCCGATCTCCTCGCCCTTCGGGAATTTCTCGATGTATTTCTTGCACTGCGCCTGCGCCTCAGCGCTGCGACCGAGCTGGCGCAGACACGCGATGTAGTAATAGGTCGCAAGCGTAATCTTTTCGAAATCCTTGTGATTGGAGACGATGTCCTCGAACGCGACATAGGCCTCCCACGGGCGGTGCATCGAAATCAGACACGCGCCGATGCGGAACGAAATGTAGGCGTCGTAGTCCTTGTTGTTCTCGAACTCGGTCTTGAAGCTTTCGAGCTCTTCGAGATTGCCCTGCAGCTTTTCGAGCTGAACCGCCTGTTCGTCGTTCGGCTCCGGCACTTTTTCCTTGAAGACTTCGAGCTTCTTGCGCGCCGCGTCGATCGCGGGAGCGAAGTACGTGAGCAGAGCGTTCTTGCGGAGCACGCTCTGATAGCGCGCGAGCGCCTCGCGGAAGAGCTCGCGCTGCTGGTCCTCCTCCGTCGTGTCCATCGCCTGCTGGAAATAGCTGTCGCCGAGCCCGAGTCCCTGATAGTTCGAGCGGATCACGCTCGCGGGATCCTTCGTCCCTGCGCTGTCGATCTCGTTCTTGAGCGCCTCGGCTTCGCGGCGCTTGCCCTGCTTCTGGTAGACCTGCACGAGGCGCTGCTTGGCGTCGATCGCCTCGGGCGTGTTGCCGATGCCCGCCGTGAGCTTCTTCAGCAGCTCCTCCGCAGTCGCAAGCCCCTGCTTGATCTTTTCCTCGTCGCCGGTCTCCTCGGCTTCCTTCTGAATGACTTCCGCGCGGAAAATGCCCATCTTCAGGCGCTTCGCCGCGGGAAGCGACGAAAGCTTGCTCAGCCGCGTGAGCTGGTCGCGCGCGTCCGCCCATTTCTTCTGCTGGATATAGACGTCCGCGAGCGTGACCATCGCGTCCGTGAGGTTGGCGCGGATCTCCTCGTCCTGCTCGTCCTTGTAGATCGCGCAGAAGTCCTTGAGCGCGATTTCCGCGTTCGGCCAGTCGCTCATCTGATAATAGGCGTTGGTGAGCGTAAAGTCCGCGAGCGCGCGGTTCTTCTGCGGCAGGCGGTCCCAAAAGCGCGATTTGTAGAGCTTCAACGACTCGACCGCGCCCTTGTAGTCCTGCGCGTCCATTTTTTTCGTGATGTCGGCGATGAGCGACGTCATCGTCACCTTTTTCGGCGCCTGCTGCGCGAACGATTCCGTCGGAGCGGACGCGGCCGCGAGCGCGACGAGAATCGCGAACAGCGAAGCTTTTGCCAAAGAAAACGTGCGGGATTTTTTGAACATGATCTTGAGGTAAACTGTGGGGTGCGCCCTCGCGGGAACGGGGGACTTCGTAAAATTCTGACTGAATTAAAACCGAACGCACGCGCGACTACAATTTAAAAATGAACGCAGACACAGCTTCCCTTTAAGCTTTAAGCCTTGAACTTTAAGCTTTATTCTGTCCGGCATGAGTCTGGAAAATCCGCAAAGCAGCGTCGTCCTTCTTTCGGGCGGGCTGGATTCCGCGACGCTCCTCGCGAAGCTCGTCGCCGAAAGGCGCCGCGTGCTCGCGCTCGGCGTGAACTACGGGCAGCGCCATTCCCGCGAAATCGACGCGGCGCGCGCGCTCGCCGCGCATTACGGCGTCGAATACCGGCTCGCGGATCTGCGCTCCGTCTCCGCGTTTTTCGGAAAAAACAGCCTGACGGACGCGAGCGTTCCCGTCTATGAAGGCGCCTATGACGAGGCGGGCATGAAGACGACCGTCGTTCCCGCGCGCAATCTGCTGCTGATTTCGCTCGCCACTTCTTGGGCGATCGCGGAAAAGTGCGACACCGTCGCCTACGCCGCGCACGGCGGCGACCACGCGATTTATCCCGACTGCCGCGAGAAGTTCGCGGAGCGGCTTGACGCCGTCGTCCGCGTCTCCGATTGGCATCCCGTGCGGCTGGAACGCCCCTTCGTCGGCATGAGCAAGGCGGAGATCGTCGCGCTCGGCGCGCGGCTCGGCGTGCCGTTCGGGCTGACGTGGTCGTGCTACAACGGCGGAGAAAAGCACTGCGGCAAATGCTCGACCTGCGTCGAACGCGCCGCCGCGTTCCGCGAAGCCGGCGTTCCCGACCCGACAGTTTACGAAGTGATGAGGTGACGGAGTTCCTTGCGTTCAGCTTTGCCGAAAGGATTTCAAAATCTTTTTCGTTGAGCGAAACGCAATCTGCCTCCATGACTCCGCCGCTTCACCACTTCCTCTCGAAAACGCGGATCCGCAACGCTTTCTCGCGGAATGCGTCGCGCTCTCCGACGGCAAAATTCCCGACGTGTGCGATCTGCACGCGGAATTCGTCGGTGAAAAGCCCGCGGGCAAAGGCTCGCCTTCCCGCGCAAAGTTTAATCCGCATCGATTCGTGGTTAAAAAGTTGCCGGCATCAAGATAAATCACACCGTTCGCACGGCACGCGCGGCCGCGTTTTGTGTTGTAAAGCGGGCGCGCTCGGGTATGCTGAACCGTTCACCTTATAAGAATCATGAACATGCTTCGCGCCAGAAGAAGAATTTTGCCCGCCGCGGCCTCCTCCGGACTGCCGCGGTCGGTCGCCGACCTGATTGCGCAGCAATCGAGCCTGTTCCGGGAGACCGTCGCCGAGCGCGACGAGATCCTGCGCCACAAATGGCTGCTTTCCGAACGCGCCGGCCGCGACGTCGGATTCAGCGCCGCCGCTTACGACTGGATCGTGAATCACCGCGCGGCGTGGCGTCTCGCGTGGCGGAAACGCAATTCCGCCGCGCCCGCGTCCGTCTGAACCTCGGCGTTTTTTCGAGGTTCGTTCTTTCAAATCACTTCGCCGATTTTTATGAGCAAAAACAAACCGACTCACAAAGCGGAAGCCCGCTCCGACCTGCGCTTCGCCATCGTCGCGTCGCGTTACAACGAGAAATACGTCGAGCGCCTGATCGAGCGCGTCCGCACGCGCCTCCGCGAAAAGAAGATTCCCGCCTCCGCCGTCACGCTCACGCGCGTTCCCGGCGCCAACGAAATCCCCTACGTCGCGTCGATGCTCGCGCTCACGGGCGACTGCGACTGCGTCATCGCGCTCGGCGTCGTGATCGCCGGCGACACGCCGCACCACGAAATCATCGCGCACGCGACCGCGAACGAGCTTCAGCACATCGCCGTGGACACGCAGGTGCCCGTCATCAACGGCATCGTCGTCACTCTGAACGAAGCCCAGGCGGACGAACGCGTCTTCGGCGACCAGGACCGCGGCTCGGAGTTCGCCGAGTCCGCCGTCGAGATGGCGATGCTCGGAAACCGGCTCGCCGACTACCTCGAACAGCTCGACCGCAACGACATGGAGCGCGAGCGCAACGAGGAGATCTTCGGCAATTTTTCGCTCGACGACGAAGACGACGACGAGGGGGACGATTTCTTCGGTTCCTCCGGCAACCCTTATCACAAGAACTGAGCCCGCCATGGCAGACGACAGAAAGACTTCCGAGCCGAACCGCGGCCGCTCCGCTCCCGCGAAACGCCGCCAGAACCGGATCGCCGCCATGCAGTTCCTCTACGCGTGGAACGCCTCGGCGACGCACGGCGACCTCGCCGACGAGCTTTACGCGTTCTTCGCCGTCCCGCAGGCCTCGCCCGAAAAGGACGCGCCCGCGGACGCCGCGTTCGCGGACACCGAAAACCGCGGCAATCCGCGCGAATTCTACGCCTTCGCCGAAGAGCTCGTCACGGGAACGCTCAAAAACCTCACGCGCGTGGACGGCGTCATTTCCGACGCCGCGCAGAACTGGGAGCTTTCCCGCATCGCGCGCTGCGATCTGGCGATTCTCCGCCTCGCCGTCTATGAGCTGCTTTACCGCACGGACATTCCGCCCGTCGTCTCGATCAACGAGGCGATCGATCTCGCGAAGACATTTTCGTCCGAGGAGTCGCACCGCTTCGTGAACGGCGTGCTCGACCGCGTGAAGAAACATCTTTCCCGCCCGCTGCGCACGGCGCTGTGAGGCTCCACGACGCGTTTCCGTCATGTTCGGTTCTCTCCTCCAGAAATTCAAGGACGGCTTCAGAAAGACCGCCCGGCTCTTCGGCGCCGTCGGCGGCATCTTCTCGAAAAAACTCGACGCCGCGTCCATCGACGAGCTCGAAGAAGCCCTCTACGGCGCGGACTTCGGCGTGCAGACCGCCGACGAGATCATCGCCGAAATCAAGAAGGCCTATTCCGCCGACAAGGAGCTGCACGGCAAGGAAGCCGCGGAAATCGGGCGCCGCGTGCTGACGCGCATTCTCGACGGCGCGGCCGGCGCCCTGCCCGACGCGCCCGCGCATCGTCCCGAGGTCATCGCCCTCGTCGGCGTGAACGGCGCGGGCAAGACCACGACGGCGGCGAAGCTCGCGCACCGTTTCGCAGAAGGCGGCAGGAGCGCCATTCTCGGCGCGTGCGACACGTTCCGCGCCGCCGCGAACGAGCAGATTTCCGCGTGGGCGGAAAGGCTCGCGATCGATCTCGTCCCGGGCAGACACGGCGCGGACGCCGCGGCGGTCGCCTTCGACACCGTCCGCGCGGCTCAGGCGCGGGGGCGCGACGTCGCGATTCTCGACACCGCCGGCCGCCTCCACACGAAAAGCCATCTCATCGAAGAGCTGAAAAAAATCGCGCGCGTCGTCGGCAAGCTCGATCCGGAGGCGCCGCATCACCGCTGGCTCGTCGTGGACGGCACGCTCGGCTCCAACTCCATCGAACAGGCGCGCATCTTTCACGAGGCGTTCAACCTGACGGGGCTCGTCGTCACGAAGCTCGACGGCACGTCTCGCGGCGGCGCGCTCGTGGGCATCTGGCGCGAGCTGCGCATTCCGATCTACTTCGTCGGCCTCGGCGAAAAGCCCGAAGACCTGCAGCCGTTTTCGGTTGAAAACTACGCCGCCGCCGTCTTTAATGCGTAATCAGAAATAAATTACGTTTCACGAACATGAATCCGCGCAAAAAACTCGTCACCGTCGTTCTTCCCGAAGCTCTGATTTCCGAAGCGGAAACCGTCCGCAGACGGTACGGCATCCGCACGCTCAGCTCGCTGCTGCGGACCGCGCTCGCGGAAAAAAGCGCGGACGTGCTCAGATTCCGCCGCGAAAAAAGCCGCCAGATTTCCTTCCGCGCCGACGTCGAAGTCGTCGAAGGTCTGAAGGCGCTCGCGAAAAAGAACGGCTCGAGCCTCGCTGAAATCGTCCGCCGGCTGATCGGCAACGTCGGCGCGCTTCCCGCGAAAAAACTCGAAGCCGCGGCGAAAGCCTCGCGCAAAAAGACCGCTCCCGCCGCCGCGCCCGCGAAGGCTCCGGCGAAAAAGACGGTCAAGACGCTCCCGGCGAAAAAAGCCGCAGCGAAAAAGCCCGCGAAGAAGGCGGCCTCGCCCGTGAAATCCGCGCCGAAGAAAAGCGCCAAGTCTCCCGCGAAGAAGAGACGCTGAGGCGCGGCGATTCCCGCCTCAGAGCGCCTTCAGCGCGTCGCAGACTTCGTCGATGAGAAAGCCCGGCGTGGACGCTCCCGCCGTGACGCCGACCGTCCTGTAACGGGAAATCGCGTTCAGGTCGAGCTCCGCGAGCGTTTCGACGTGAAAGCACGGAACGCCCTGCCGCTCGACGAGCCGCGCCAGCTTCAGCGTGTTGGCGGAATGCCTGCCGCCGATGACGACAATCGCCTCCGCGCCCTCGCGCGCGAGCGCGGGAACGTCGCCCTGACGGTCGCGCGTCGCGCCGCAGATCGTGTCGAAGATGAGCGCTTCGGGGAAGCGTTTTTTCAGCGCGGCGACGAGCTTCCCGAACTCGTCCGGATACATCGTCGACTGCGAGACCATGCAGACTTTTTCGCCGAGATCGGGCAGCTTTTCGATGTCCTCGAGCGAGCGCACCGCGTGACCGCGCCCCTGCGAGTAGCCGAGAATGCCGACGACCTCGGGATGATCGGGGTCGCCGAAGATCACGGTCGCGTATCCTTTCTGCGCATACATTTTCACGCGCCCGGCGATGGCGGCGACGTCGGGACAGGTCGCGTCGCGGAATTCCAGACCGAGCGAGCGCAGATACTCGCGCCGCTGCGGCGAAATGCCGTGCGCGCGCACGATGAGCACGGCGTTTCTGCGCGCCTCGTCGTCGAGGTCGATTTCGAGCTTTTCGCTGCTTCGGTAGTCGCCGAGCTCGCGGACGCCCTCGCGCGCGAGCTCCGCCATCATCTGGCTGTTGTGGATGAGCGGACCGTCCGTGAACACGGGAAACCTGCCGCGCGAGGCGTATTCGCGGGCGATGTTGATGGCGCGTTCGACGCCGCGGCAGAATCCGGCGCTTGCTGCTCGAAGGACTTTCATGCGGATAGGAAAAAGCCCGCGGCGCGAAAACGCAACCGCGGAAAATCGCCGCGCGCGGACGCAAAAAAACGTTCCCGCGGGGTCGCCGCGGGAACGCCGTAGGGGAAGAAGAACGATTATTTCTTCTTGCAGCCGCAACGTTTGGCGCAGGGCTTTTTCGCCGGAGCAGCCTTGGTCGCGGCCTTCTTGGCGGGAGCGGCCTTCGCCGCCGGTTTCTTGGCGGGAGCGGCCTTCTTCGCGGGAGCCTTCGCCGCCGGTTTCTTGGCGGGAGCGGCCTTTTTCGCCGGAGCTTTAGCCGCCGGCTTCTTGGCGGCCGGTTTCGGAGCAGCCGGCTTCTTCGCAGGAGCGGCTTTCTTCGCGACCGGTTTCTTGGCGGCCTTGGCGGCCGGAGCTTTAGCCGCCGGCTTCTTCGCCGGGGCTGCCTTTTTCGTGGTTGTAGTAGCCATGTTGTTTGGGGTTGAAGAATCTTCCTCGATCGCCGCCTGAGCCGCGGCGAGGCGCGCCGTCGGCACGCGGTACGGCGAGCAGCTGACGTAGTTCAGCCCGAGCGTGTGGCAGAACTTCACCGACGCGGGATCGCCGCCGTGTTCGCCGCAGATGCCGAGCTTGATGTCCGGACGCGTCTGCCGTCCGAGCGCGACGCCGAGGCGCATCATCGCGCCGACGCCTTCGCGGTCGATGGACGCGAACGGGTTCGCCTTCAGAATTTCGAGATTCGTGTACGTGCCGAGGAACGCGCCGGAGTCGTCGCGGCTCATGCCGAGCGTCGTCTGCGTCAGGTCGTTCGTGCCGAAGGAGAAGAACTCCGCCTCTTCGGCGATCTTGTCCGCCGTGGCGCACGCGCGCGGGATTTCGATCATCGTGCCGATCTTGTAGGAAATCTTCACCTTGTTTTCCGCCATGACTTCCGCGGCGACGCGCCGGATGAGCGCCGCCTGATTCTTGAACTCGGCAAGGAAGCCGACGAGCGGAATCATGATTTCGGGATGGACGGGAATGCGCGCCTTCGCGACTTCCGCCGCCGCCTCGAAGATGGCGCGCGCCTGCATTTCCGTGATTTCCGGATACGCGATGCCGAGACGGCAGCCGCGGTGCCCGAGCATCGGATTGAACTCGTGCAGCTCGGCGACGCGGCGCTGCACCTGTTCCACGGGAACGCCGAGTTTTTTCGAGAGGTCGAGCTGCTGCTCCTTCGTCTGCGGAAGGAATTCGTGCAGCGGCGGATCGAGCAGACGGATCGTCGCCGGAAGTCCCTTGAGCGCGCGGAAGATGCCCGCGAAGTCGCCCCGCTGATACGGCAGCAGCTTGTTCACCGCCGTGCGGCGCGCAGTTTCATCCGTCGCGAGAATCATCTCGCGGACGGCGTCGATGCGGTCGCCCGCGAAGAACATGTGTTCCGTGCGCGTCAGCCCGATGCCCTGCGCGCCGAAGGCGACGGCGACTTCCGCCTGCGCGGGCGCGTCCGCGTTCGTGCGCACGCCGAGCTTCGTCGCCTGCGAGCACCATTTCATGAGCTTCGCGAAATTCTTGAAAGCCTTGGACTTCTTCGCCTCGGCGTCCTTCTTCACGAGCCCGAGCACGATGTCCGACGGCGCCGTCGCGAGCTGGCCTTCATAGACCGTTCCCGTCGTGCCGTCGATCGAAAGCCATTCGCCTTCCTCGATCTTGGCGTCGCCCGCGTAAAGCGTCTTCGCCGCGTAGTCGATCGCGATGCCCGAAGCGCCGCAGACGCAGACCTTGCCCATCTGCCGCGCGACCAGCGCCGCGTGCGAGGAGACGCCTCCGCGCGCGGTGAGAATGCCCTCGGCGGCGATCATGCCGCGCAGGTCTTCCGGCGACGTTTCGAGCCGGACGAGCAGGACCTTCTGCCCTTCCTTCGCGGCGGCTTCGGCGCGCTCGGCGTTGAAGTAGATGCGGCCCGACGCCGCGCCCGGTCCCGCGGGGAGTCCCTTTGCAATCGCACGGGCGCCCTTCAGCGCGGCGCGGTCGAACACGGGCGCGAGCGCCTGGTCGAGCTGATCGGCGGGAACGCGGCGCACGGCCGTCTTCCAGTCGATGAGCCCTTCGCGTTCCATCTCGCACGCGATGCGGATCGCCGCGAGCCCCGTGCGCTTGCCGTTGCGCGTCTGCAGCATGAAGACCTTGGAGTCCTCGATCGTGAACTCGAAGTCCTGCATGTCGCGGAAATGATTCTCAAGCGTCCTGCAGATGGAAAGCAGCTGCGCGTGCGCGGAGGGCATGACGTCCTTGAGCGCCGCCACGGGAGCGGGCGTGCGCACGCCGGCGACGACGTCCTCGCCCTGCGCGTTCATCAGAAATTCGCCGTAGAAGACCTTTTCGCCGCTCGCCGGGTCGCGCGTGAACGCCACGCCCGAGCCGGACTTGTCGCCCGTATTGCCGAACACCATCGACTGCACGTTGACCGCCGTGCCCCAGTCCGAAGGAATGTGATATTTCTGGCGATAGACGATCGCGCGGTCGTTCATCCACGAACCGAAGACGGCGCCGATCGCGCCTTCGAGCTGCACCCACGGATCCGTCGGGAACGCAGACCCCGTGCGCTCCAGAATCAGCGCCTTGAAGCGCACGACGAGCTCGCGCAGCTCCGGAGCGCCCAGCTCCGTGTCGCTCGCGGCGGGATTGCCGAGCATGTCCGTCTTGACGGATTCGATGACCTGCTCGAACGGCTCGTGGTCTTCACCCGGACGCTTCTGCACGCCGAGCACGACGTCGCCGTACATCTGAATGAAGCGGCGGTAACAGTCCCACGCGAAACGCTCGTTGTTCGTGACGCGCGCGAGCGCCTGAACCGTGTCGTCGTTGAGCCCGAGGTTGAGAATCGTGTCCATCATGCCCGGCATCGACTCGCGCGCGCCGGAACGCACCGCGACGAGCAGCGGGAAGCCGACGGCGTCGCCGAACTTCTTGCCAAGCTGCTTTTCGATGTTGCCGACGGCGGCGCGCACGTCCGCCATCAGCGTCTTCGGATAAGTCTTTCCGTTTTCGTAATAATACGTGCAGACTTCCGTGCTGATCGTGAAGCCGGGCGGAACCGGCAGACCGATGCGCGCCATTTCCGCGAGGTTGGCGCCTTTCCCGCCGAGAAGATTTTTCATCGTCGCCGCGCCGTCGGTCTTCCTGCCGAATTCATAAACGAATTTGACCGATTTGGCGCCGGACTTCAGGGAATTTTTTTTTGCCATGAGGTTTTTATGACTGAGTGAGCTTGTAAATCTGTTCTGGTAGCGACCGCATTCTCGGGCTACATCGGCGAATTAAAACGCCTTCTCGCGCAAACGCAAGAACGTTTGCGGAATCCGAGAAAATTTCGCGCGGACGCCTCCCCGCCTTTCCGTTTTCTCCGCCCCGCTGCACGTAATCAAAAATTAATTACAGAAAGACATGCGCCGTTCGGCGGACGGGAACCTTCCGGACGGCGCGTTAAAATCAGTTTTCCTGACGCGATTCAGACAATTCGCGCATTGACAACCGGAGGAAAATCATAGCAACCTCTTCATTCCAAAAAATGATGAAAAGATTTTATCGCCGAGCGAAAATTTTCTTCGGGCCGCTCTTTCCGGTTTTCGCGGTCGTGTGCCTGAACATGGCGCTGCTTTCCGCGTTTCGGATCGGGCTCGCCGTCTGGCAGCACGAGCGCGTGAGCGCCGTCGGGGGCTGGGGCGAACTGCTGCTGCAGGGCGCACGCGTCGATTTCGCGAGCATGGGCTGGCTGCTGCTCGTTCCCGCGGTCCTGAGCGCGCTGATTCTCGCGGACAACCGGCTCGGGCGCGTCTGGAGCGCCGTCCAGCGCGTATGGCTCACGGCGGGAACGCTGTTCTTTTTCTTCATGGAGCTTTCGACGCCGGCGTTTCTCGCGACGTACGACTTCCGCCCGAACCGCCTCTTCTTCGAATATCTGACGAGCCCGCGCGAAGTCTTCACGATGCTCGTGAACGGACACCTGCTCGAGCTCTTCGTCGCCTTCGCGCTGACGGCGGCGGGCGCCGTCGTTTTCTGGAAATTCGCCGGACGCGTCTCGCGCGGACTCGCGTTCCCGCGCTGGTGGCTGAGGCCGCTCTACGCCGTGTGCGCGGCGGCGGCGCTGTTCATCGGCGCGCGCTCGACGTTCGGGCACAGGCCGCTGAATCCGTCGATGGTCGCGTTTTCCTCCGACGCGATGGTGAACTCGCTCGCGATCAACTCGGGCTACTCCGTGATCTTCGCCGCGAAACAGATGGGAGACGAGGAAAAAGCGGGCGAAATCTACGGCAAGATGCCGCTCGCGGAAGTGCTCGACCGCGTCAAGGCGATGCGCGGCCGCCCCGCGGTCGACTACATCTCCGAAGAGCAGCCGACGCTCACGCGCAACACGGCGAGCGTGCGGCGGGAACGTCCGAAAAACGTCGTCGTCATTCTCATGGAATCGCAGGGCGCGCAGTTCATCGGCGCGCTGGGCGGGCTTCCGCTTTCGCCGAAGTTCGACGAGCTCGCGCGCGAAGGCTGGCTTTTCGAAAAATGCTTCGCCACGGGAACGCGCTCCGTGCGCGGCATCGAGGCGGTCGTCACCGGCTTCACGCCCACGCCGGCGCGCTCCGTCGTGAAGCTCGGCAAAAGCCAGCAGGGCTTCTTCACCGTCGCCGACCTGCTCGCGGACCGAGGCTACCACACGGCGTTCATCTACGGCGGTGAAAAGCATTTCGACAACATGGCGTCGTTCTTCTACGGGAACGGCTTCAAGGAGATCATCGACGAAAAGGACTACGAAAATCCCGTGTTCGCGGGCTCCTGGGGCGCGTCCGACGAAGACCTTTTCGCGATGGCGGACAGGAAGTTCCGCGAATGGAGCGCCGCGGGAACGCCGTTCTACTCGCTCGTGTTCACGTCGAGCAACCACGACCCGTTCGAGTTCCCCGACGAGCGGATCGAGCTTTACGACGCCGAAAAGCAGACGCGCAACAACGCCGCGAAATACGCCGACTACGCGCTGGGAAAATTCTTCGAGGCGGCGAAAAATTCCGACTACTGGAAGGACACGGTTTTCCTCGTCGTCGCGGATCACGATTCGCGCGTGGCGGGTGCGGCTCTCGTACCGATCCGCAATTTCCACATTCCCGCGCTCATTCTCGGCGACGGCGTTCCCGCCGCGCGCGACCCGAGACTGATTTCGCAGATCGACCTCGCGCCGACGCTGCTTTCGCTCGCGGGCGTCGACGCGGAATATCCGATGCTCGGCTTCGATCTCACGCGCGAAACGCCCGACCGCGCGATGATGATCTACGACAAGAATTTCGCGATGATGCGGGGCGACCGCGTCACGATTCTGCTCCCGTCCAAGCCCGCGCAGGGCTTCACCTACGACTTCGCTAAAAAGGATCTCGTTCCCGCGGACGTCACCGAAGAGGAGGCGAAGGACGCGCTCGCCGCCGTCCTCTACGGCTCTTACGCCTACAAGCTCGGTCTTTACAAGGCGACGGACGAGAATCCCCCGCGCTGAAGCGCCCTGCCCTACCCCAATTGAGAAAAACAACACGTTGCTTAACCATTAAACACCACTAAAAACGCGACAGATAAACACAGATTATTTTTACGCAAAAAATTCTTAGAGGAAGGCGATATTCCTGCCATCCTTAAGAAAATCTCAGCCGCAATTTTTTACCGCAGATTTCAAAAAAGGTTCAACTCTTTGAAAAATTCGCAAGTAAAGAACTTTGTATGGACGATTTTTGAAAAAGAGTAAGAGCTACTTTTCCTTATTTATTGCCGTTGCGGCGTTCGACATCGAGCAAATCTCTACATTTCCGAGAAAAGCGTCACCACGAGGTTGCTGTTCCACGTGGAACAAACGACGATTCGTCGCGTTCCGGACGTTTTGAAAAGAGAGAAGAAAGCGAAAAATGAAATGTTTGTGCGGACGAATTTTGAGAATCGGCAAGAACCCACTCCCCTGCCCTGCTCCGCCGAAAACTCCTCAGAATCTTCGAAATCGCTTTTATACGCACGCGGCGCGATTCATTTTTTGCGGGCGCGCAGATGGACCATGATCAGTGATATATCTGCGGGACCGACTCCGCTGATCCGTTTCGCCTGCGCCAGGTCGGCGGGACGCAGCGCTGAAAGCTTCTGTCGGGCTTCCGTGCGCAGTCCGACAATCGCGTCGTAGTCCACGTCTTCCGGAATGCGGACGCTTTCCAGATCCTTCATGCGCTCGACGGACTTCATTTCGCGGGCGAGATAACCGGCGTAACGGACACGATAAAGCACTTCCTCTCTGATTTCCTCGGAAAGCGCCGCGAATTCCGCGGGCAGACCTTCCGGAAGCGTAGCGAGATCCTTCCGCATGACGTCGCCGACGAAACCGCCCTTCACGGTCATCTTTTCCAGGCGTTCGCTCCAGAACAGCACGGAATCACGTTTTTGAAGCACGTTTCTTTTCCGGGAATCGGAAATCAGCCCGTATTCGCCGGCGAGATCGACGAGACGCAGCTCCGCACTCCCATGATTGAAAAGCAGACGATATTCGGCACGGCTGGTGAACATGCGGTAGGGTTCCTGCGTTCCCTTGGTCACGAGATCGTCGACGAGAACACCGGCGTATCCGCGATCGCGGCCGACAATCAGCGGATTCATTCCCAGAACACGCGCCGCGGCGTTCGTTCCCGCAATCAGTCCCTGAACGGCGGCCTCTTCATAGCCGGAAGTTCCGTTGATCTGACCGCCGAGAAAGAGATTTTCAGCGAATCGGGTCTCCAGACTCGAATGGAGCTGAGTGGGAACCACGTAATCGTATTCGATCGCGTAAGCGGGGCGCAGCATGACCGCCGAAGCGAGCGCGGGAACGCTGCGGATCATGTCCAGCTGCACGGAGAAGGGCAGGGAAGTGGAAAAACCGTTGACGTACCATTCGTCGGAGAAACGCCCCTCCGGTTCGAGAAAAAGACGATGCGTCTCCTTGTCCGGAAATTTCACGTATTTATCCTCGATGCTCGGGCAATAGCGGGCTCCGGTTCCGCTGATGAGTCCGGAGTAAAGAGGAGATTCGGAAATGTTCCCGCTTACGATTTCGCGCGTGGAGAGTCCCGTGTCCGTGAGCCAGCAGGAGCGGCGGTTCGTTCCCGGAATCCATCCGAGTCTTTTTTCGCCTTCATGTTCCACGTGGAACACGTCGTCCTCCGTTCTCGTGTCGTAAAATCCGAAAAATACCGGTTTTTCGTCTCCCGGCTGCTCTTCGCACTTCGAAAAATCTATGGATTTTCCCAGAATCCGCGCCGGCGTTCCCGTCTTCAGGCGTTCCACCTGCATGCCGATTTCACGGAAACTGTCCGAAAGAGTCTCCGAATTGAAATCTCCGAGTCTTCCGCCGAAATTTACATTTCTGCCTACAAACATTTTTCCCTTGAGAAACGTTCCCGTGGTGACGACGACGGTCTTCGCGTAGAACGAAACACCGAGCGTCGTCCTCACGCCCACGGCCTTCCCATTTCTGAAGATGATTCCGGAAGCTATCGCCTGAAAGAGCGTGAGATTCTTCTGCAGCTCGCAGGTCTGCTTCATGCGCGCGGCATAAACGAGCTTGTCGCACTGCGCTCGCGGAGACTGAACGGCGGGGCCTTTGGAAGCGTTGAGCATACGGAACTGAATAGCCGTGGCGTCCGCACAGACGCCCATTTCGCCGCCCAAAGCGTCGATTTCGCGCACGATCTGTCCCTTCGCCTGACCTCCGATCGCCGGATTGCAGCTCATTTTGGCGATGGTGTCCAGGTTTCCGGTCAGCAGCAGGACGTCCGTTCCCATGCGCGCGGCAGCGAGCGCGGCTTCGACTCCGGCGTGTCCGGCGCCTACGACGAGCACGTCGTAGGGACGGGATTCGTCGATGCGGATTTCTTTTCTGATGTTCATTTTCCTATGCAAAACGAAGAAAATATCTTGTCCAGAACCTTTTCGTCGTCGAATCGTCCCAAAATCTCGGAGAGTTCCTCCGCGGCGTTTCTCAGATCGCTGACGACGAATTCGGGAGGCACGGAGCCGAGTTTTTCGGCGGCTTCATACAGGCGTTCTCCGGCGCGTCGAAGAAATTCCGCGTGCCGCGCGCTCACGACCAGAACGTCTCCTCGCGGGACGATCTCCTTTTCCTTCATCATTTTCACAAGCGCCGCGGTCACGATTTCGCGGGCGGAGGCGTCCAGCAACGAAACAGAAACGCGCGCAAAGCCGGGCAGGGCGCTTTCGCCTTCGAACGCGGGCGTCAGATCGCTCTTATTGAAGACCACGAGCGTGTTTTCGGAATTCATCAGCGCCTTCGTCTCCCCGGAAATTTCCGGGAAATCTTCGGAAGAATCCACGACGAAAATCAGGACGTCCGCTTTCTTCATGCATTCCGTCGAGCGGCGGATTCCCGCCTTTTCGATTTCGGATTCCGCGTCTCCGCGCAGACCGGCGGTATCCGAGATGCGAAGGCGGTATTCGCCGACGGAGAAATTTTCCGTAATGAAATCCCGCGTCGTCCCTGCCTCCGGACTGACGAGGGCGCGTTCCTCACCGAGCAGAACGTTCATCAGCGACGATTTTCCCGCATTCGGCGCGCCGAATATCACGGCACTGATACCGTCGTGAACGGCGGCGGAATAGCGCGCGGAATTCTCGACGTTTTTGAGGCGGAAAATTATATCGTCCAATCTTTTCCTAAAATGTTCATTTTCGAAATCCGGAACCTCCTCGTCGGAAAAATCGATCTGGGATTCGAGCTCGGCGATCAGGCTCATGATTTCCTCGCTCCATTCCGAAATCATCTTGCCGAACGTTCCAGCGAGCAGTCTTCGCGCCGCCTTCAGCGAGGCTTCCGAACGTGCGGCGATGACGTCGGCGACGGCCTCCGCCTGGGTCAGATCCATTTTTCCGTTCAAAAAAGCCCGCCGGGTGAATTCTCCCGGAAGCGCTTCTCTGCAGCCGCGCGCGACGAGATCCGAAAAAATCTTTTTGGCGATGAACGGATTGCCGTGGCAGCAGATTTCCAGCGAATCCTCTCCCGTGTAGGACGATGCTCCTTCAAAAAAGACGTAAAGACAATCGTCCGCGATTTCTCCGTCAAGCGTCCGGTAAAAGCCGTGTCTGCAGCGACGCGGCTCGGGAACGCTCTCGGTGCGGAAAATCCCGCGGACGAGATCCGCGGAAATCGGTCCGCTGACGCGGAGAACGATTATCGCCGACTCCGTGAGAGGAGTCGCGAATGCGGCGATTGTGGATTTATCGGTCATGATTCGTCGGAATTTCCAATCAGACCACATTCGTCCGCAAAACGCAAACGTTCGCGAAATTAAAACTTGCGTCCTTTCCCGAAAATTGAGTTAATGGAGTTTCATTTATGGCAGAATCACAGCAACATTCCAAAACACCGTTAGACTTTGACTTCACCGATGTGGAAGTCCTTTCCCGCTATGTGACGGAAACCGGCAAAATCCTGCCGCGCCGCATCACGGGACTGACCGCGAAGCAACAGCGCCATGTTACGAAAGCCATCAAGCGCGCGCGTAACATGTTGCTGATGAAGTAAGCCTAAAGTCTTTCCGAGCGCCGTTCCTTTCGCGGGAACGGCGTTTTTTTTCATCGCAAAAAAAGGCTTACGTCACGGAAGCCAGTCGCCGAATTCCGGCTTTCTCTTTTCGAGAAATGCCTTGCGGCCTTCGTTGCCTTCGTCAGTCAAGTAGTAGAGCAGGGTGGAATTGCCCGCGAGCTCCTGAATGCCCGCCTGACCGTCGAGTTCCGCGTTGAAGGCGGACTTCAGGCAGCGGATCGCTATCGGCGATTTGTCGAGCACTTCGCGCGCCCAGCGGACGCCTTCCGCGTCGAGCTCCTCGTAGGGAACGACGGCATTCACGAGCCCCATGTCGAGAGCCTGCTTCGCATCGTACTGCCGACAGAGAAACCAGATTTCCCGCGCCTTTTTCTGCCCGACGAGCCTCGCGAGATAAGAACTGCCGAAGCCTCCGTCGAAACTGCCGACCTTCGGGCCTGTCTGTCCGAAAACCGCGTTGTCCGCCGCGATCGTCAGGTCGCAGACGACGTGCAGCACGTGTCCGCCGCCGACCGCGTATCCCGCGACGAGAGCGATGACCACCTTCGGCATCGTGCGGATAAGCCGCTGCAGGTCGAGAACGTTCAGACGCGGCACGCCGCTTTTCGAGGTGTAGCCGCCCGTCTTGTCGCCGCGGATCTTCTGATCGCCGCCGGAGCAGAACGCGAATTTTCCGTCCGTCTGCGGATTCATGCCGCGCAGCAGCACGACGCCGATCTTCACGTCTTCCCGCGCATCCGCGAACGCTTCGTACATTTCAGCGACCGTCTCCGGCGTGAACGCGTTGCGGCGGTGCGGGCGGTTGATCGTCACGCGCGCAATGCCTTCATCGCACTTTTCGTAAATGATTTCCGAAAAATCGCGGACTTTTTTCCAAACGGGAGAATTTTCCATGGCGACGGCTCCTTACATGCGTTCGAGCGTTTCGATGCCGAGCAGGTGCAGCCCGGTCTTCAGAATCACGTGCGTATTCGCGCAGAGGCGCAGACGCAGGGTACGGACGGCGAGATCGTCGTCCATCACCTTGTTCGCGGCATAGAACGACGAAAACGCTCCCGCGAGCTCGAAAAGATACGTGCAGATGTAGTGCGGCTTCAGTTCCTCGCACGCAGTCCGGACCGCCGTGGAAAAGCCCATCAGCTTGCGGATCAGAGCGATTTCGCCGTCCGTCTTCGGCACGAGAATCTCCGCGTTCGCGGCTACGCTTTCGGGCGTCGTTCCAGCCTTGCGGAAAATGGACTGAATGCGCGCCGCCGCGTAGAGCAGGTAAGGCGCCGTGTTGCCTTCGAACGCCAGCAATCGCTTCCAGGAGAACATGTAGTCGATCGTGCGGTTCTGAAGCAGGTCCGCGTAGCGCACGGCGGCGATGCCGATCGTCTCCGCGATTTTTCGGCGTTCCTCCTCGGGAAGATCCGGACTCTTCTCGCTCACGATGGCAAAGGCGCGCTCGGTCGCCTCGTCCGCGAGCGCCTTCAGTTTTATCGAACCGCCTTCCTTCGTCTTGATCGGCTTTCCGTTCTCGCCGAGGATTTTTCCGAACATCACGTGACGCAGCGACGGAAACGGATAGCCCTTCGCGTCAAACCAGCGCTTCGCCGTCAGAAAAAGCATGCGGAAATGGTCCTGCTGGCGGTCGTCCGTGACGTAGACGACTTCGTCCGCCTTAAAATGTTCCACGCGGTAGAGCAGCGTCGCCAAGTCCGTCGAGGCGTAGTTGGATCCGCCGTCCTTCTTGCGCACGATGAAGGGAGCCGCGTTTTCGTTCGTCCGCGCGTAACGCGGGTCGGAATCGTTCCAGACGATCAGCGCGCCGTCGTCCTCTTCCGCGATGCCGCATTCCGTGAGCTCTTCGTAAACGCGCTCCACCTTATCGCGGTAGAAGGACTCGCCCAACGTCACGTCCGGCTTCACGCCGAAAAGCGCGTAGATCTTTTCGCACGCCGCGTCGGAAACTTTGACGATGCGCTTCCACAGCTCAAGATTTTCGGGATCGCCGCGCTGCAGCTTCACGAGCTCGAGGCGCGCCGCGTCGAACGCGTCGGGGTTCTTTTCCTTGTCGTTGACGAACGCCGTTCCCGCCTTGTAAAGCTCTTCCAGCTCCGCGAGCGCGCGCACGTCGTCATCCGGAAAGACGTAGCCCGTGCGTTTGATTTCAAAAATGAGAATGCCGAAATTCGTCCCCCAGTCGCCGATGTGATTGTCGCGCGTCAGATCCGCGCCGCAGAACTGCAGCAGGCGCGCGATCGCCTCGCCGATGACAAGAATGCGCAGGTGTCCGACGTGCATCTGCTTCGCCGTGTTCGGCGACGGATAGTCGATGACGACTTTCCTGCCCGCGTAAAGCGTTCCCGCCGATTCCTTCAGCCTTTCCGCATCGCGATAGAGCGTCGCCCAGCGCGCGAAAAACTCCGGGGAAAACTTGAAGTTGATGAAGCCCGGTCCGGCGATGCTCAACGAAACCAGCTCGGCATCCAACTCGCCGGAGCTCTTCAGCGCCTCGACGAAAATTCCGGCGAGCTCCCGCGGATTCCTGCGGGAACGCTTCGCCTCCGCCAGGACGCCGTTCGCCTGAAAGTCGCCGAAACGCGGATCCGCCGCGCGCACGTCGGGCGAAAATTCGTCGGAAAAACCGTCGAGCGTCTTCGCCGTCTGCTTCAAAATCTTCTCGAGAGACTGAACCGGATTGAACCAAATTTCCATAAGCCGACGAGCATGAAGCAATTTCCGCACGAACGCCAAGAAATTTTTCCCTGTCAATAAGGTTGAGAATAACTCGGCGATAACTCGGTGAACAGCGTTGTCGACATTTCGTCGACAGGTTCCCGACAGAGTTATCAGCAGAACGCTCCGCCGCGCATTCCGCATGAAACGGGCCTTCGGCGACTTGTTCGTTCTGTTCACAGACCTTAATAATTCTACGGAGATTTATTTTGAAAAATTCAATTACGTATTTTTCCGGTGAATAAATTTCGACGAAGAAAACTTGCAAAAACAGCACGAAAACAACAAGCTTTTGGGTCATGAAGTTCAAAATCAACCGCGATCACTTTGCCGCCGGCCTCGGTCAGGTCACGAACGTCGTCAGCAACCGTCTCAGCCTCCCCATTCTCGCCAACGTCCTCATCGACACGGAAGACGACGGCATCCGCCTCACCACCACGAATCTCGACATCCGCATTTCCTGCAAGATCAAGGCGGAAGTCTTCGATAAGGGGCAGATCACGCTTCCGGCGAAATGGCTCAAGGACATCGTCGTCGGCTTCAAGAGCGGTGACGTGCTCGTCGAGCTTCAGGGCGAGAACCGCGTCAAGATCACGGCGGGAAGCTCCAAGTTCAATCCGATCGGCATTCCCGCGAACGATTTTCCGAATGAACCGAAAGTCGGCGGTGAATTCGCGTTCGAGATAGAGCAGGGCGATCTCGCGACGATGATCAGGTCCGTTTCCTATGCGCAGTCTACGGACGAAAACCGCTACGTGCTCAACGGCGTGCTCTTCAGCTTCAGCGAAGACAAGATCGCGCTCGTCGCCACCGACGGCCGCCGTCTCGCCACCTGCGAAAAGAAGATGTCCGTTTCGGTCGAAAACCCGACCCAGTTCATTCTTCCCGCGAAGACCATCGCGGAGCTCCAGAAGCAGCTGGGAAGCTCGGGCAAGATCCGTTTCGCGCTCAGCGAGCGTCAGGTCGTCTTCGAAATCGGCGTGACAGACGAAAACAGCGGTCTCGTCGGCGACATCCGCATCGTCTCCAAAATCGTCGAAGGCAATTATCCGCAGTACAAGGGCGTCATTCCGAAGGATTCCGGAAACCGCATTGAAATCGAGCGCGAAGATCTTCTCGGCGCTGTGCTTCAGGCCGCCAAGGTCACCACGGACAAAAACAGCTCCGTCGTGCTCAACATTTCCGCGAACACGATCGAGATCACCGCGAGCTCCGTGGAATACGGCGAAGCCAGCGACAAGCTCGCCGTCCGCTACGAAGGCCCCGAAGCCCGCATCGCCTTCAATCCGCAGTTCATCACCGATCCGCTCAAGGCGCTCGCGCAGGATTCCGTCGTCTTCGAGTTCAAGGACGACCTCAGCCCCGGCGTCTTCAAGACCAAGGACGAATCGTTCCTCTGCGTCGTCATGCCGCAGCGCAAGTGATTCCCTTTTTGCTCGTTTCGGCGTTCCCGCGGGATTTTTCGCGGGAACGCTTTTTTCGTTTAAAAATTCCCGCGCTTCGAAGATAATTCCCGCATGGCTTTTTGGCGGAAAAAAAATCATCACGGCGTCGCCGAAGCGGAAACGCTTCTCGCGGCGGCGGCGAAGGTGAGAAATTACCGCGGAGATCTTTTCGACGACTCCGAGCGGGAACGCCTGCGCCGCGACGAGGAGGCTCTCGAAAACGCCGCGACCAAAGAGGAGGGTGAGGCCGCCGCCGCACGCCTGAAGGAGACGCTCGCCGAGCTCGGCGGAACGATTTTTCCGCAGAAAACGATTCCCGAATGGGTCGAGCTCATCGTCGTGGCGGCGATTCTCGCGGGCGGTGTGCGCGCGTTTTTCTTTCAGCTTTTCAAGATTCCGACCAATTCGATGTTCCCGACCTACAACGGCATGACCGCCGAAGTCTGCACGGAACCCGAAAATGCCGCTGAAAAATGGGCTGAACGCATTTTTCGTAGCGCCTCGTTTTACGAATTCAAGGCGCCCGCTTCCGGCGAAGTCGTCCTCCGCGTGAACCGCAAGGCGCGTATCGGCTCCAAGGACGTCTTCGAAGTCTTCGTCGCCGGTGTTCCCGTGGAAATCGAATGTCCGCGCGATTTTTCCATGGATTCCGTCTTTCTTGAAAGATTTTTTCCGGAGTTTTCAAAAATGGAAAATCTTTCCCTGCGGGAACGCTGGAACGAGGCGCTTGATGAGGCCGGAAAATCCGGAAAAATTTTTCGTGACGCCGCGGGATCGGTTTTCGTCCGCACGGGGATTTCGGCGGAAAAAGGCGAAAATTTCCTGAGCTTCAAGATTCTTGGCGGCGACATGGTCGTCGTCAATCGTTTTGCCTATCACTTCACGAAACCCGAAGTCGGCGATCCCTTCGTTTTCCGCACGAAGAACATTCCCGGACTCAATAACGTCGATCTTTACTATATCAAACGTCTTGCGGGAACGCCGGGTGATTTGCTTTCCGTCCGCGATAAAAAACTTTACCGAAACGGAAATCTTATTTCCGGCGCTGAAGCCTTCGACAAAAACAACGAGCCGCGCGTCTCCGAGAAGTATTACGGCTATCTTCCTTCCTGCGGCGCCGCCGGCATTTATGCGAAACCGCTGAAAAGCGATTTTTCCGTTCCTGCGGATTCCTATTACGCGCTCGGGGACAATTCCGGCAACAGCTACGATTCCCGAGGCTGGGGTTGCGTTCCCGCCGAAGACGCCGTTGGCAAAGCCTCCTTCATCATTTATCCTTTTTCCGAACGCTGGGGAATTGCGAAATGAAAAAAGAAGTTCGATTATTGATTCCTAAAGAGGAAATTAACAGAAGAATAGAGGAGCTGGGAGCCAGAATTTCCCGCGATTACGCAGGAAAGTCCGTCACCGTGCTGATTCTCGCCAATGGCGGCATATTTTTCGGCGTCGATCTGTTGCGCGCGATGAGAGGAATCTCTGTCTTCGTCGAATGCATCCGCGTTTCTTCCTACAAAAACGGAACGTCCTCCTCCGGAAATCCGGAAATTTTCGGGACACTTTCCGTCGAAAATTTTCAGGACAACGACATTCTGATCGTGGACGACATCATCGACACTGGGAACACGCTCAACCGAATCCGCGAACAGATAGAAAATTTCGGTGCGGCTTCGGTCAAAATCTGCGCTTTGCTCGACAAGCCTTCCCGGCGCGTCGCCGACGTCGAGCCGGATTATTACGGATTCAGAATCGAAGACAAATTTGTGGTCGGATATGGACTTGATTATTCCGGAAAGTATCGCGAACTGCCTTTCATCGGTTACATTGAATGAGGAAAAGACAATGAAAAATTCAGAACGAATCGCGGAAATTGAACGCAACACGGCGGAAACTCGTATTTTCCTTTCCGTAAATATTGACGGAAAAGGAAACTCTGAAATCGACACCGGAATTCCTTTCTTCGATCACATGCTGACGCTTTTTTCGCGCCATGGTCTGTTCGATCTGACTCTCAAGGCGCGCGGCGACGTGGACGTGGATTATCACCACACCGTCGAAGACGTCGGCATCGCGCTCGGCAACGCTTTCCGCAACGCGCTCGGCGACAAAAAAGGCGTCCGTCGCTACGGATTCTTCATTCTGCCGATGGACGAATCGCTTGCCCGCGTCGCGCTCGATCTCGGCGGCCGACCGTATTTCGTTTACGACGTTCCCGTCAAAAATCCGATGATTCGCGATTTCAACATCTGCCTCGTCCGCGAATTTTTCCTCGCGTTCGCGAACACCGTCGGCGCGAATCTCCACATCCGTCTCGAATACGGCGAAGAGCCGCACCACGTCGCCGAAGCAATTTTCAAATGCGCCGCGCGCGCGCTTCGCGTCGCATGCGAAATCGATCCGCGCGCCGCGGAAACGATTCCCAGCACCAAAGGCGTTCTCTGATTTTCATGAAAAAAGTCGCTTTAATTGATTACGGAATGGGAAACTTGCGGAGCGTTCGCCGTGCTCTTGAAAAGGCGGGCGCAGAAGTCACTCTTGTCCGCTCTCCCGAAGAGGCTGCGAATGCGGCGGCGCTCGTTTTTCCGGGACAGGGCGCCATTGTGGACGCCATGCGCGAACTCAAAAAAAGCGGCTTCGACGAGTTCATCAGAAAATGGATCGCCGCCGACAAGCCCTTCATGGGAATTTGCCTTGGCCTTCAGGTTCTTTTCGAACATTCCGAAGAGGGAAATACCGATGGACTCGGCGTTTTTCGCGGGAACGTCAAAAAATTTCCGGCGGATTCCGGGCTTAAGATTCCGCATATGGGCTGGAATACGATTTCCCTGAACGTAAACAATTCGGGTGCGCTCGCCGAAAACCTTAAAGCGGAAGGCGAATCCTTCTATTTCGTCCACAGCTACTACGTGGAGACGCCCGAAACGGACATCGTCTGGAGCGTTTCGGAATACGGTCTGCGTTTCGTCAGCGGAATCCGTCGCGGCAACGTCTTCGCCGTCCAGTTCCATCCGGAAAAAAGCCAGGAAAAAGGCATTCTCCTCTACCGCAACTTCCTGGGCTCTTTCTGAAGTCCGCAGACGCTCAGAGAGTTTCCGGGCGGGCGAAGTTCGCGGCGACGCCGTTGAAGAAGGCGCCGAGATGGACGCCGTCCGTGAAGCAATGATTGAAGCGCCCCGAAAGCGTGATTTCGCCCGCGGGCGTCATCTTGAACCAGGTCAGAATCTGCTCCGCCTGATTGAAGGCGAAGTCCGCCGCGCTCGTTCCCGTCGCCGAAAACCACGGCACGCACGAAGCGCAGAAAATGTTCGGCAGTCCCTCGCCGGTCTCCGCAGGCGCTCCGCCGCGGCGCACGGCTTCGACGATCGGCTCGGCGCAGGCGCGGAACTCCGCGAACGTCGGCCGGTACGGCAGCAGCGCCTGCACGAAGAGCTCGGAGCCGTCGCGCGCGAGCGGACACGACGGGTGCACGACCGCGTATTCGGCGACGCGCGCGTCGTCGAGAAAGCGCAGACGCATCGCGGGAACGGCGTTCAGCGCCTTCGCGACCGCGAAGCACGCGAGCAGGAAAAAAGATTCGCCGCGCTCTTTCGCGAAGCGGAAAATCTCCCGCGCGTCGAGCGCGACGGAGACGTTGTAGTTCGGATTCGCGAAGCCCGCGTAAAAGCGGAAGAGCTCGCGGCGCTCCCACGTCCCGATCGGAATCTCGCGGAAACGCGTGTCCGCGCCGCAGCCGCCGTCGTCCGTCACGCCCGCGTCCTCCTCCTCAGACAATCTTCACGAAGTTGCGCTTGCCGGCCTGAATGACCGTTCCCGCGGCGGCTTCGCGCGTGAGGCGCGCGTTCACGTCCGAGAGCTTCGCGTCGTTCACCTTCACGGCTCCGCCTTCGACGAGACGGCGGATTTCCTTTTTGCTCGGGAAAATCTTCGTCGCGGCGAGCAGATCGACGACGCTCGCGTCCGCCGCGCCCGCGGGAACGAGCGCGTCCCACGCGAACTCGGGCACGTCGGCGCGCACCTGTTTTTTGGAAAACACGTTCTCGAACTGCTCGCGCTCGTAGCGGCCGGCCTCCTCGCCGTGAAACTTCGCGGTGAGCGCGGCGGCGAGACGCTTCTTCATCTCCATCGGATGCTCGTTCCTCATCGCGGCGATTTCCGCGGGCGACTTTTCGAGCAGCAGCTCGTAGTAAACCCACATCGTCGCGTCGGGCACGCTCATCACCTTGCCGAACATGTCCTTCGCGGAATCGTTCAGCGCGATGTAGTTGCCGTAGCTCTTGGACATTTTGCGCTCGCCGTCGAGCCCGACGAGCAGCGGCATCGTGATGACCGCCTGCTCCGGCATTCCCGCCTCCTTTTGCAGCTGGCGGCCGACGAGATTATTGAAAAGCTGATCCGTGCCGCCGATTTCGACGTCGCTTTCGAGCTCGACGGAATCGCGCCCCTGCAGCAGCGGGTAGAGAAATTCGACGATGGAGATGGGCGTCTTCGCGGCGTAGCGCTTCGCGAAATCGTCGCGTTCGAGCATGCGCGCGACCGTCATCTGGCGGGAAAGCTGCAGCGTGTCGAGCATCGACATTCTGCCGAACCACTCGCTGTTGCGGCGCACTTCGGTCTTTTCCGGATCGAGAATCTTGAACGCCTGGTCGAGATACGTCTTCGCGTTTTCCTCGATTTCGGTCTCGCTCAGAATCGGGCGCGCGACGGAACGCCCGGACGGGTCGCCGATGCGCGTCGTGAAGTCGC
Source organism: Candidatus Spyradosoma sp. (assembly GCA_051884495.1). GTDB lineage: Bacteria > Verrucomicrobiota > Verrucomicrobiia > Opitutales > UBA953 > Spyradosoma. Next base: position 2,264 of record JBJEVQ010000025.1, on the reverse strand, counting down.
CGATGACGAGCACGGCCTGGTGCCCGAGATCCTGAAACTGGCGCAGCTTGTTGAACACGACCATGTGCCCGAACGTGAGGTCGGGGCGCGTGGGATCGACGCCGAGCTTCACGCGGAGCTTCTTTCCCGCGCGGATGCGCTCGAGGAGCTGTTCTTCGCCGAGAAAGACCTCGGTGCGCTGTTTCAAAAGTTCGATTTGTTTTGCGGCTTCCATCGGAATCAAAAAAGTTTTTTCAGTCTAAGGAACGTTCCCGCGGGAACGCAAATTTTTCCTGCCGCCCGACGATTTCCGCGTGGGGCGAAAATTTACTCGCTCCCGCGGCGCGTTCCCGCGAAAATGTCCTACATGAAAATTTTCAGGAATTTAACCCTTTTCCTCTGCGCCGCGTGCGCGTTTTTCCCCGCCGCCGTTCCCGCGCTCGAAGCCGCGCCCGTCCGCGCCGCCAAAAAAGCGCCCGCCGCGACGAAAGAAAACTGGCAGGAGCTCTTCGCCGACGGTCTCTTCACCGCGGACGGCAAGCCGGTGCCGCTTTCCGCGCTGACCTCCAAGAAATTCATCGGCCTGTACTCCTCCGCGTCGTGGTGCGGCCCGTGCAGGAAGTTCACGCCCGAACTCGTCGCGTTCTACAAAAAGAACAAGGGCAAAATCGAGATCGTGCTGCTCGGCGGCGACCGCGACCAGGAAGCCGTCTTCAAATACATGAAGGACCACGGCATGCCCTGGCTCGCCGCCAAACGCGGTTCCGCCGCGATTCAGCGCTTTTCGATCCGCCACGACATCAACGGCATTCCGGATTTCCGCGTCTTCAAGAAAAACGGAGAGCTCCTCGTCGCCGACGGCCGCAATCTCGCCGCCGTGCGCGACGCGATCGACGGAAAATAAACGTCCGCGCGGAACGTTCCCGTGAGACCTCTCCGGACCGAAATCCTCACTTTCAGTGCCGCGACGCTCGCGCATGCCGCGGCGATTCTCGCGCTCGCGGCTCTCGACGAATCCGCGCCCGAGACGCGCGACGAATCCGTTCCGCTCATCCTCGAATTTTTCGCGGAACCGCCCGCCGAAAAAACGGAAACGCCTCCCGAACCCGAAACGGAGCCGGAAAAGGAAAACGCCGACGAGACGGCCGCCGCGGGAGCGCCCGCCGTCGCCGCGGACGCGCTTCCCGCCGAAGCTCCCGAAGACGCCGCGCCGCTCCCGGCTTCGGCGGAAACGGAATCCGCGCCTCCTCCTCCGCCCGCTCCCGCGCCCGAGCCTCCGCAGGAAATCCTTACGGAATCCGCGCACGATGCCGCGCCCGGCGACGACGGGAACACGCGCGGCGACGCGCTCGACGCCGACGAGACGCTCGGCGTTCCCGCGCCTGCGGAAAATCCGCCGGAAAACTCCGTCGCGCCCGCGGAAGAAGGCGCTGCGCTCGCGGAGGCTTCCGCCGCGCCCGAGGAACCGCGGGAACGCGGCGGCGAAAGAATCGGGAAGCGCGGCGACCCGACCGCCGCGCGCGAAGGCGATTTCGGAAGCGTCGGGAACGGAGCCGACGCGACCGCGACCGTGCGCTACCGCCGCCGCGTCGCACCGAAGTATCCGCGCGCCGACGCGCTCGCGGGCAGGACGGGAACGGTCGTGCTGCTGCTCGAAATCGACGAGCGCGGCGCGCTCACGGGCGTGCGCGTGAAGCGTTCCTCGGGCTCGCCTTCGCTGGACGCCGCGGCGATCCGCGCCGCCCGCGCTTCGGAATACCTTCCCGCCCGCGACGGCGCGCGCGCCGTCCCCTCCCGCGCCGAAGTGGACTACACCTTCGCCCGCTGACCTCCCTGCGCGCGAAGGGCGACGCCTCGGGGGCGACGACGGAAACGTCTTCGCCTCCGGAGCTCGTGTTTCCAGCGGCTCACTTCTTCGCCCGCGGGCGCACGGAGCGGGTCCGCCGCCTTCCTTCGGTTATTAATACCGAGGGGTAAACGACGCACAGCCCTTTATTCATCACGTTTTATGCGACAATCAAATATAAGTTTAATTTTTGACGCAAAAACGCGAAGACTTTGACCGCGAAGTCAACGGAAGTTGAAGAAAGTTTTTGACCACGAATTGACACGAATTTTCACGAATTTCGAGCGGCGTTTCCGTGAAAAATCACGTCTTTTATCTAAAATTTTTGCGTATTGACGCCTTGACGGGGAAATTTTGCGGCAGCACTCCCGACAAGCGACTAGAAAGTCACTAGTGTCCACTAAAAAATCGTCTGATTCGCGTTGAAGTCTTTATTTAT
>JBJEVQ010000024.1:0-105579 GCA_051884495.1 Candidatus Spyradosoma sp. | reverse complement strand
CTTTTCCGTGTTTTCCGTGGTTAAAACTTTGGGCTTGCATCGGTATTAATAACCGGGGTAGAATCCCCGAAAATTCAACAAGAACCAAAAACAAATTCACACAATGAGAAATTCAAAATTCCTCCTCACCTCACTCCTCGCCGCCGCGGCGATGAGCGTTCCCGCGTACGCCGGATTCGTCTGGAACGGCGGAGAAACCATCACACAGGATCTTTGGCAGACCGAAGCTTCCTGGACGCTGACCGGCACCACGACTTGGCCGACGGGCGGGAACGGTCCGCTGACGCCGAACTCCAACGCCTGGAACGGCGTGACGGTCGCGAACGCTTCCGGCACCGTCGACACGTTCGAAGGCTGGGCTCTCGGGCTTACGCTTCAGAATGCGAACCTCACGGTCACGACTCTGAATAAATTGCAAGGCGGCTGCACGCTCAATCTGGACGCGGGCTCAGTTTTGACCGTCAGCCAATACTCTTCCGCCGGGAACGACGGCGGATCGACGACGCTCAATGTCGAAGGCGTCTTTAACCTTGTATATAATAAGAATCAGGGCGGTGAAGGCTTCGTCGCCAATCTCGGCAATGGCGGAGTGCTGAATTTTACTGCGTATAATACTACTGCGCGAACCGCCAAAGTCTCCCAGCTCAACGCGACGCTGAACACTACGGATTTCGACAGCTACACCATCGACGCCAACGGAAACACCGTTTACACGCGCAATCTCATCACGCTCGGCGACAACGTTTCTTTTGATTCCACGAACACGACCGTGACGATGACCGCCGGCGCCGGCGTGGGCACGCTCTCTTCCGTGGAAGACATTTCCGGCGCCGCCGCCGGATCTTACATGGTCACGAAAGATTCTTCCGGCTACAGCGTCTCCTACGTCGTCTCGGGAACGACTTACGCGTGGAACGCCACGACGGAAGGCGCCGCATGGTCGGGCACGGTCTGGACGACGGACGGAGGCTCGACGAGCATCACTTTCCCGAGCGGCGGAAATGCCTATTTCGGCGCGGGCGAATCGCTCGTGAAAACCGTGGCGATTGATTCTGCCGTCACGGCGGGAACGATTTCCGTCGCGGACAATTACACGTTCGCCGTCGGCACGGACGGCTCGCTTGCCGCGACTTCCATCGCCGTCGCCGGGGCTAAGACGGCGACGCTGAATCTCGCATCGGACATGACGCTCGCCGCGAACCTCGGAGGCGCGGGAACGCTCAAGAAAACCGGTACAGGGCTGCTGACCTACTCGGGCACGATTGCCTCGGGCGCGACGCTCGAAATCGCCGAAGGCGGCACGACGGCCGCGCCGAACTTGTTCTCGGGAACGCTTTCCGCTGGCGGAAATTTGATTGTTTCCGGAGGAGTGACGAAGATTTCGACAGGACTCTCGGCGAGCAGCAATCTACTCATTTCTGGCGGCACGGCCGTGAACGCCTCCGCCAACAAGTTGCGTGGTAACATTTCGATTGTCGGCGACGGTTCGACATTCGTTCAAGATGGAAACAATGGGTCTGACCAGTTGGATTACGACGGCACGACTTCCATCGTCGTCAAGGACGGCGGCACGCTCGCTCTCGGCAGCAACCGCTGGACGTTCAAGACGAACAATTCGCTTTCTCTCGACGGAGGCAACATCACTGGATCAAGCCAGACGGTCGGAACCAACAAATACGGCAATCTCGATTTCATGGACGAGAAAACGGTCAACGTGTTGAACTCCTACGGCAAGGAATCGACCATTTCCGCGTCGATTCGTCTGCGCAACAACCTGACTTTCGATGTCGCGGACGGTGCTACGCTGAACATCACCGGGAAAATCGGGAACGCGACAACCGGCAAAAAAATCATCAAGACCGGCGCCGGCAAGATGACGCTTGACCTCCGCACATACGGGGACGACGAGAGCGCACCGAGCGAAGACTTCACCGGCGGGCTCGACGTCAACGGCGGCGAGGTCGAAGTGCGGCACGCGAGCGCGCTCGGCTCGGGCGCGGTGACGGTCAACGGCAACGGCTCGATTCTCGATTTTGCGGTTTCCGGCGGCACGTTCACGCAGGCGCAGGCTCTGACGACGACGGGCGCGGGCAAGATCACCGTTTCGGCGGGAACGCTCGCGCTCACGGGCGCGGTCAATCTTTCCAACGCGATCGAGGTCGCGGACGGGGCTGCGGTGACGACGACGAGCGACGTCGCTTTCGCGCTCGCCAATCTGACGGGAACGGCCAACGAGGACGGCACCACGACCTTCACGCTCTTTACGCTCGAAAACGGGGCGGCGCTTACATGGAACAGTCTCAACGCGGCGAATCTCAATTTCACGGGAACAGATTTCATTGCTCGCGGCGCGAGTGCGACATTTAACGCCGACGGGACCATGACGTTCACCGACGGTACGGCGGGCGAGCTCGTCTGGAACGGAGGAAATGCCGAAACGTGGAACTATACCGCGACGAATACGAACTGGAAAATCGGCGATGACAACGTCGCCTTCCAACAGAAGGACAACGTGACGTTCAGCACGAGCGGCGAGGTTTCCGTGACGGTCGATTCCGCCGGCGTGAGGGCGGGGACGGTCACGATTTCCTCGGGCACTGTGACGTTTTCCGGCGGAACGGTCACGGCTGATGACAGTGTCGTCATCGGGAACGGCGCGACGTTGAAGCTGACTCTGGTCGGCACAGGAACGAGCGTCTCCGGGACCGTTACAGTTCAGTCCGGTGGTACGCTCGATATGAACGGTGCAGAAAGCGCCGGGTACGGCGGACTGACGATGGTGACGCTCGACGGAGGCAAGCTCGTCAATAACGGAGCAGACACAGGGACTTCCAAACGCCAGTTCCACGGGATTGCCTTGACGGCGGACTCCGAAGTCGGCGGCTCCGGAACTTTCGGGTTGATCGGGAGCAGTTATGCCACGACGACGCTCAATTTGGGTTCCAATACGCTCACAAAAATTGACGACAATGAGTTTATTCTTTTGAACACGACTGTCAGCGGGACGGGAACAATCAAGATTTCGAGCGGAAGCGTCACTGACGGAGGAAATTCAGGGCGGACGCTTACGCTTGGAGACGCGAGCCTTGTCCTTGCCGGCGGTTCCGCGACCTTCGGTGGGAAAATCATTGTCGGGGCTTCGACTCTCGACGGCGGAACCGTCGAAGGAAAAAGTCTGAGCATCGGGTCCGTGGGCTTCGGCATGGGGACCGCGGATCAGACTCTGAATGTCGCAGGAACGGTCATCGTCTCCGGTAATTTTCAGGAAGTTAGTAGAGAGATGGGAGCCGAAAACGGAGAAACGATTTCCCTTGCGGCAGGAGCTTCTCTTTCCGTCGGAGGAACGTTCGGCACGACGACGGCCAATGCGGACGACACAGGACAACACACCTACACTCTGAATGTGGGCGCCGGCGCGAGTTTTTCCGCAGGCACGATTGCGCACGGTGATTCTCTGACCGTCAACATCGGGGGAGAGAATGCTTCCGTCTCCGCGACGACCTTGGTTTTGAACAGTGTCTGGGGAAACAAGACCCACGCGTTTTCCGGACAGGGCGCGGATGTCTCCACGCTTTCCGTCGGGACAATAAACTTGAATAACGGGAGTGATAAAACGACGACGTTCGCGGTCTCCGATGCCCGCCTTGAGGTCGGTGCCGGCGGGATTACCGGCACGTCCAGCACTCCGGTTTCGCTTACTGGCGTGACGCTCGGCGTGCGCGACGGCGCGGATTCGTGGTCGTCCTCATTGTCGATGTCGCTCGCGGGAACGATGGGCGCGGACGTCGGGGCCGACAAGAGCATCACGCTTGAAGGTTCTCTTTCCGGCACGATTAGCTCGCTGAAGAAAACCGGCTCGGGAATGCTGACTCTGAGCGGAGGCAACACGTTCACCGGCGACGTGATGCTGTCCGCGGGTACGCTCGTCGCGGCGCATGCGAATGCGCTCGGCGACGCGAACAACGCCGTGAAGCTCTCCGGTGGTCAGCTGAGCGTTGCAAGCGGCGTGACGCTTGCGCAGACGAACGTCGAAATCGCGCTCGGCTCGGCGTATGCTTCGGACGGCGGCGTTGCTGCGATTGTCGGTGCGGATGCGACGGCGAGCCTCGCGGCGGATACTGTCGTGACGATTTCGAGCGTCGATTTGACGGGCATTGTGCTCGTGGCGGAAGCCGCGCTCGCGAATTCTTCTTACGAGTTCAAGATTCTCGACACCGTAAACGGCGGAGAAAATCTGAGTTTCGTGCTTTCCGAGGGTCTGAAAGACACTTGGCAGATTTCGGATTACACGGGCGGCGTGCTGACGATTACGGCGATTCCGGAGCCGAGCACGTTCGGTCTGCTGGCGGGACTCGGAGCGCTTGCGCTCGCGGGTTCGCGCCGACGCCGCCGGAAAGCTTAAAGTTTAAGGCTTAGAGCTTAAAGAGGCGGGAACGCCGCTTCTCTAAGCTCTCAGCCCTAAGCTCTCATCCTTTTTTCTTAGTGTGTGTTAGTTAGTGTGTGCGTCCCCGGGGAGAGATCCTCGGGGACGCTTTTTTTCGGGAAAAAGGGGAACCACGAATGAACACGAATTTTCACGAATTTGAAACTTCGCGTTCGGGGAGCGCCCGAGGCGCATGGGAGCGGGGACGTCCACGTCTCCGCCGTGAGGCGGACGGCAGCGAACGCGCGGACACCGCGGTGACAGACCGGAGGCCCGTCCTCCTTTGAAAAAATCCGTGTGCGTCCGTGTTCATCCGTGGTTTTCCAGACGGTTGCGCGGGGAAGGATTTCGCTTCATTCGTCTTTCGATTCGGCGTGCTTTTTCGCGCGGGAACGCGAGCCTTTGCCCGCGGGCTTTTCGCCGACGACTTCCGCGCGCAGATCGCGCACGTCGGAAATTTCGCCGTCGGAGAGCGCGACGCATTCCGCGAGAAAGCGCTGCGGATCCGCGCCGATGGAGAACAGGTAGATGCGCGGCGAGCCGCGGCGGCGCTTCAGCGTCGCATGCCAGCGCGTCTCCCAGCGCAGATCGCGCGCCTTGCGGGCGTCGTTCTTCGTCGGGCGATAGACGGAGTCGGCGAAGAGCGTTCTGCCGCGTTCGTCGTATTGGCGCAGGCCGTCGAAGAAATCCGAAAAGACGGCGAGCGCGTCGTATTTTTCTTCGAGCATCACGTCAAGCCACGCGCCGAGCGAACCCTGCTCGAAGCCTTCCGCAAACTTTTTGTGGATGCGCCGGCCGTCGTTCGAGAGCTTCGTCCTGTCCGTGCCGTCGAGCCTGCCGCCGCCGCGCGGCTTCGGGCTTTTGCCTTTGCCGTTGCGTCCGCCGACGATCTCGCCGTCGGCGACGAGCGTTCCCGCGCCGTCGAACTCGAAGATGTCCGCGTCGGGATAATTTTCGTAGATCTCTCTGCGCACGCGCGGCAGGAACGGCAGCATGCTGCCCGAGCAGTCGAGATAGACGGCGACCTTTTCCGCGCGCATCGTCGCGCCCAGCACCTTTTTCGGCGCGAATTTCGCGACGAAATTCTTTCCGCCGCCGAGCCCGAGCCCCGTTCCCGCGCCGACGCCTCCGCCGGAACCGCCGCCGAGCCCGCCGGCGCCGCCGTCGCCGAGTCCCGCCGAAAAATCGCCGCCGAAGCGCGACGCGGAAAGCTCCGGCAGCTTCATCTCGATCGGCGGGAGCGCGATCGCGGCGTTCGCGGATTTCGACGCGATGCGCGGCGGCTTCACGTCGAGCTTCGGCTTCTTCGGAATGCGGCCCGCCGCGGTCCGCGGGTCGCCGGCGTTCCCGCCTCCCGCGCCCGTGATGAACGCCGTCGGCGTCTCTTCGGGGACCTCGCGTATCCGTTTCGTGATCACGAAGACCGAGAGCAGAATCAGCGCGACGTGCAGCGCCGCGGAGACGACGAAGCCCGCGCCGAACACGCGGGAACGCGCGCGCGGACGCTCTTCGGAGGCGTTCCCGTCGGGCTTTTCGCCGATTCGGCGCGCGGGGCGGCGGACGAGCCTTCCCAAGATGAAATGCGCGTCGCGCGTCGCGGCTGCGTCGGCGACGGCGGGCGGCGGAAGCACGGGCTGTTCCTCGGGGTTCACGGAAGGCATGGGCGAAAGGCGGGGAAGGCGTGAGATTTTCTACAATGAAACAGGCGCGCGAGGGCGCTTCAACGATTTTCTTGCGCGCGCGCGTCTTTCGGCGTTTCATCTCCCTTCCCATGAACGATGGCGAAAATCGGCCGGGCGGCGCCGCCCCCGCCGCCGCGAAAAAATCCGGCGGCGCGTTTTACAAAGACTGGTTCCTTTACGGGATGATCGGCTGCGTCGTGCTCGCGACGTTTTTCCCGGACTGGGGCAAGAGCGGCGGCGTGCTCCGCGCGGACGAGCTTGCGAACTGGGGCGTCGCGGGCGTGTTCTTTTTTCACGGGCTCGGGCTGCCGTGGAAGAATCTGCGCAACGGCCTGCTCGCGTGGAAAGTCCACACGACCGTGCAGCTTCTGACGTTCGCGGTCTTCCCGCTCGTCACGGCCGCGTTCTGCTTCGTTTTCGGCACGAAGCTCGGCTGGATTCCGCCGCAGCTGCAGCTCGGATTTTATTTTCTCGGCGCGCTGCCCTCGACGATTTCGTCGTCCGTCGCGATGACGGCGCTCGCGCGCGGCAACGTTCCCGCGGCGATCTTCGACGCGTCGATTTCGAGCCTGCTCGGCATATTTCTCACGCCGCTGCTCATCGGGATTTTCGCCACGACCTCCGGCGATTCCCTGCCGCTCGGCGAGACGATTCTCGACCTTTTCGTCCTGCTTCTGCTGCCGTTCCTGCTCGGGCAGTTCCTGCGGCCGCTGCTCCGCAATTTTTTCGAGCCCTACAAAAAATACACGAACCTCTTCGACAAGCTCGTGATTCTGCTCATCGTCTATTCTTCGTTCGCGGATTCCGTCGCGAACGGGCTCTGGACGACCTACGGGCCGATGATTCTCGTGAAGACCTTCGTCGGCGCGGCGGCCGTTCTCTGCGTCGCGCTCGCGGTCTCGCGCACGCTCGCCCGCGCGCTCGGCTTCGGCAAGGAGGACGAAATCACGACGGTCTTCTGCGGGTCGAAAAAGACGCTCGCGTCCGGCGTGCCGATGGCGAAGGTCATCTTCGGCGCGGCGGCGCTTTCCGGCGACCTCAATCTCGGTCTCATCGTCCTGCCGATCATGTTCTACCACCAGCTCCAGCTCTTCGTCTGCACGATTCTCGCGAACCGCTACGCGAAACGTCCCGAAGAGAAGGCGCCCGGTCAGTGAATCCGCCGTTCGTCGGTTCCCGCGGATTCGGAAAAATCGACGGAACCGCCGTCCGGCGACGCTTTTTCTGTTCATGACTCGACGCATCAAGAAAATCCTGCTCGCGGGCGCGCTCGGCGTTCCCGCGTTCCTGCTCTGTCTGCTCGCGTGGGCGTATTGGGTCGAGCCGAACCGGCTCACGGAGACGCGCTTCAAATACCCCATTCCGGAATGGAACGGCACGAGCAACCGCGTGCGCGTCGCCGTCGCGGGCGACTTCCACGCGCGCCCGGGCGACGCGCCGCGCCTCCGCCGCGTCGTGAACGCGATCCGGGAACGCTCGCCCGACCTCGTCATCCTCGTCGGCGACTACGCGTTCGCGTCCGAAGATCCGGCGGAGAACACGCTGAATCTGCCGCTCATGTCCGAGATTCTGGGCGAGCTGCGCGACGGCGGAAAGACGCGCGTTTTCGGCTGCCTCGGCAATCACGACTACGCCTACGGCGCGGACAAGATCCGGAAGATGCTCGAGGACGCGGGCGTCGAAATTCTCGAACCGGGCACGGCGCGTCTGCGCTTCGGCGACGACTGCGAAGTCTTTCTCGGCGGCGTGCGCAACCATCTCATCTCGCGCATTCCTCCCGGGGAGTCGGCTCCGTTCCCGCCGGAAGATTTCTACGGCGCGGCGCTCTTCGTCGTGCATTCGCCGGACCTCGTGCTCGACCTGCCGCGCGAGGCTGGCTACGCGCTCACGCTCGCGGGGCACACGCACGGCGGGCAGGTCTGCCTGCCGGGGCGCATCCCGTTCGTGCCGCACGCGAGCCGCATCGGCGATCAGTACGCGCACGGCATGTTCGAGGAAGACGGCAAGGACGTCTTCGTCACGCGCGGCATCGGCGAGAGCCGTCTGCGCCTGCGGCTTTTCTGCCCGCCGGAGATCGTCTTCATCGACCTGGTGCCGACGGAGGCGCTCCCGCGTTCCCAGTGGCGCAACCGCGCGGCGAACCCGCGCAAGATCGTCCTCCCGCCGAAGGAGAGGGCGTCGCGCGCGAACGGCGGATGAGCGGCGGCGCGCGCGAAGTCCCGCTTCGCCGCTTGCGGGAACGGCGGGAAAAGCGTATTCTCGCCGCCAGAAATTTTTCAACGGTATGGAATACGAAGCAGTCATCGGTCTGGAAATTCACGTGCAGCTCAAGGCAAGGAGCAAAGTCTTCGCGGGAGCGCCCGCCGGATTCGGCGAGCCGCCGAACCGCCTGATCGACCCGACCGTGCTCGCGCTCCCGGGCGCGCTGCCCGTGCTCAACCGCGAATCCGTCGAAAAATCGATGAAGTTCGGACTGATGATCGACGCGAAGATGCCGAGCGTCTCGCGCTGGTCGCGCAAAAATTATTTTTACCCGGACAGCCCGAAGAACTACCAGATCACGCAGCTTGCGGACGAGGCGATCGTCGGCCCCGGAGAAGTCGAGATCGAGCTGCCCGGCCCGTCGCGCAACGTGATGGGCGAGCACAAAAAAATCCGCATCAACCACGCGCACCTCGAGGAGGACGTCGGCAAGCTCACGCACGGCGGCACGACCTCGCTCGTCGATTACAACCGGGCGGGAACGACGCTGCTCGAAATCGTCACCGAGCCCGACATGCATTCGGCGGAAGAGGCCGTCGCGCTGCTCAACGCGCTGCGCATGATTCTGAACGCCGCCGGGCTTTCCGACTGCGACATGGAGAAGGGACAGCTCCGCTGCGACGCGAACGTGTCCGTGCGCCCCGCGGGAACGTCCGAGCTGCGCACGCGCACGGAAATGAAGAACGTGAACTCGCTCACGGGCGTGCGCAACTGCATCAATTTCGAAATCCGCCGCCAGATCCGCGCCTACGAAAACGGCGAGACCGTCGTGCAGGAAACGCGCGGCTGGAACGCCGAGACCGGGCACACCTATTCGATGCGCTCCAAGGAAAACGCTCACGACTACCGCTACTTTCCCGATCCCGACCTCATGCCCGTGAAGCTCGACGCGGAATGGCTCGCGCGCCTCAAGGCGGACCTGCCCGAAAAGCCCTTCGACCGCCAGCGCCGCTACATGGCGGATTTCGCGCTGCCCTACACCGTCACCTCCGTGCTCGTGCCCGACCGCGCGCTGTGCGAATTTTTCGAGAAATCCGTCGCCGCGTTCCCGAAGGCGCCGCAGCACACCGCGAACCTCATCGTGAACGAAATTCTGCGCGAAATCGCCGCCGCGGGAACGGACGCGACCATCGCCGACAGCCGCGTTTCGCCCGAGGCGCTCGCCGGGCTCGTCGAGGCCGTCGAGTCGGGAACGATCTCCAAGCAGCAGGCGAAGGACGTGTTCGCGGAAATGTGGGCGCACGGGAAATCCGCCGCGGAAATCATCAGGGAAAAAGGACTCGCGCAGAGCTCCGATTCCGGAGAGCTCGAAGCGATGATCTCCGGGGTGCTCGCCGACCCGAAGAACGCCGACGCCGTCGCCTCCTTCAAGAACGGGAACGACCGCGTCATCAACGTGCTCAAGGGGCAGGTGATGAAGGCGTCGCGCGGCAAGGCGAATCCCGCGAAGGTGGACGAAATCATGCGCCGCCTTCTCGCGTGAGCGCCTCCGCGTCGCTTTTTTTCGTCGCGGGGAGGAACGCGGGGGCGTATGCTTGCGCGCAACTATGAACAATCCGTTTCAGACGCTCCGCGAATTCAACAGCCCGGCTTCGGGCAGAAAAGGCTTTTACTACAGCGTTCCCGCGCTCGAACAGGCGGGAATCGGGCAGGTCTCGAAAATGCCGGTCTGCCTGCGCGTCGTGCTCGAAAGCGTGCTGCGCAACTGCGACGGCACGCTCGTCACGGAAGACGACGTGCGTACGCTCGCGAACTGGAACGCCGGCGCTCCCGCCGACGCGGAAATCCCGTTCACGGTCGCGCGCGTGCTGCTGCAGGACCTCACGGGCGTGGCGCTGCTCGTCGATCTCGCGGCGATGCGCGACGCGGTCGCCAGGCTCGGACGCGATCCCGCGCTCATCGAGCCGCTCGTGCCGATGGACATGGTCGTCGATCACTCCGTGCAGATCGACTACGCGGGAACGCCGGACGCGTTCCGCAGGAACATCGAAAAGGATTTTTCGCGCAACACGGAGCGCTACGAACTGCTGAAATGGGGTCAGGGCGCGTTCAGGACGTTTTCCGTCGTGCCGCCCGCGGTCGGCATCTGCCACCAGGTGAATCTGGAGCATCTCGCGCGCGTCGTGTTCGAAAAGGAGACGGACGCGGGAACGGTGTTCTACCCGGATTCCGTCGTCGGGACGGACTCGCACACGACGATGGTGAACGGCATCGGCGTCGTCGGCTGGGGCGTCGGCGGCATCGAGGCGGAGGCGGGCATGCTCGGCCAGCCGGTGTGCTTCCAGACGCCGGAGGTCATCGGCGTGCACCTCACGGGAACGCTGCCGGAGGGGACGCTCGCGACGGATCTCGCGCTGCGCGTGACGGAGATTCTGCGCGCGGCGAAGGTCGTCGGCAAATTCGTGGAATTTTTCGGCGAGGGCGCCGCGTCGCTTTCGCTCGCAGACCGCGCGACCGTCGCGAACATGGCTCCCGAATACGGCGCGACGATGGGATTTTTCCCCGTCGATGAAAAGACGCTGGACTATCTGCGCCTCACGGGGCGCGACGAAAAGAAGGTCGCGCTCGTCCGCGACTACCTGCAGGCGCAGGGCATCTTCGGCATGCCGAAGGCGGGCGAAATCAGCTACACGAAGGTCATCGAGCTCGATCTTTCGACGATCACGCGCTCCGTCGCGGGGCCGAAGCGCCCGCAGGACCGCATCGAGCTCGGGAACGTGAAGAACGTCTTCGAGAAATTCGTCGCCGACGCGAAAGGCGCGCCGACGTCCGCGGGAACGCTGCGCGACGGGAGCATCGTCGTCGCGGCGATCACGAGCTGCACGAACACCTCGAACCCGAGCGTGCTCATCGCGGCGGGGCTGCTCGCGAAACGCGCGGTCGAAAAAGGGCTGAGCGTTCCCGCGCACGTGAAGACTTCTCTCGCGCCGGGCTCGCGCGTCGTCACGGATTACCTGAACGCGACGGGGCTCACGCCGTATCTGGACAAGCTCGGCTTCAATCTCGTCGGCTACGGCTGCGCGACGTGCATCGGCAATTCCGGACCGCTCGCTCCGGAGATCGAGGACGCAATCCGCAATGAAAAACTCATCACGGCGAGCGTGCTTTCGGGCAACCGCAACTTCGAGGCGCGCATCCACCCGCTCATCAAATCGAATTTCCTGATGTCGCCGCCGCTCGTCGTCGCGTTCGCGATCGCGGGCAGAATCGACGTCGATCTGGAAAAGGAGCCTCTCGGCGTCGGCGCGGACGGCGCGCCCGTCTTCCTCAGTGACATTTGGCCGAAGCAGGCGGAAATCGACGCGCTGATCGCCGCCGGAGTGAAGCCGGAAATGTTCGCGAAACGCTACGCGTCGTTCGACGACGCGACCGCGGAATGGAAGACCGTTCCCGCGAGCGGCGGCGCGCTCTTCGGCTGGCGCGACGATTCGACCTACGTCCAGCTGCCGCCGTATTTCGAAGGTTTCGGCATGGCGCTCCCGCCGCCCGCGAAGCTCGCGGGAATGCGCCCGCTCGCGATTCTCGGCGACTCGGTGACGACCGACCACATCTCGCCCGCGGGAGCGTTCGCGCCTGAGACGCCCGCCGGAAAATACCTTTCAGAACGCGGTGTTCCGCGCGAAAAATTCAACACCTACGGCTCGCGCCGAGGGAACGACCGCATCATGGTGCGCGGCACGTTCGCGAACGTCCGCATCAAGAACAAGATGGCGGACGGCAAAGAAGGCGGCTTCACGAAGCTGCAGCCGGCGGGAACGCTCACGACGATCTTCGAGGCGAGCGAAGCCTACAGAAAGGCGGGAACGCCGCTCATCGTCTTCGCGGGCGTCGATTACGGCATGGGCTCTTCGCGCGACTGGGCGGCGAAGGGCGCCGCGCTGCTCGGCGTGCGCGCGGTCGTGGCGCGGAGCTTCGAGCGCATCCACCGTTCGAACCTCATCGGCATGGGCGTGATTCCGCTGGAGTTCACGAACGGCGAAAGCGCGGAGACGCTCGGGCTCGACGGCACGGAAATCTTCGACATCGAAGGGCTGGAAAACCCCGTGAAGCCGAAGCAGACGGCGACGCTCGTCGTCCGCCGCGCAAACGGCGAAGTGACGCGCACGACGCTGCTGTGCCGCATCGACACGCTCGCGGAATCTCACTACCTCGCGAACGGCGGCATCCTGCAGTACGTCCTCCGCAAGATTCTGAAGTGAGCACGCGGCGGGAACGCCGCGTCTTCCAAAACTGCCGCCGATTACAGGGCGGCAGTGCTTTTTTTGTGCCCGCAGGCGCGGCGGGAAGCGCCGAATTCAGCTGAACTGAACGCCAGTACATATCGTGGGACGTCCAACAACGTCCGAACCGGACTTCCAAAATTTTAAATCGACTTCTTCCAGAGTCGCTCGTAGGATTTCGGAAATTTGACGAGGCGCTTCCCCATTCGGCCTTCTGCAAAACATCCATGAATTCAAGTTACGTCTCATTTTTTCTCTCGCCCTCTTGTGCGCCGTTCCCGCGTACGCCGTGCCCGAGCGCCAGGTTCCCCGGTGGACGTCCGAGAACGTCTTTCTGCACGGGCGATTCGAAGGAGAGCGTTGGCCTTGCAAGGCCGGCTTCGAAGCAACCTGCGGCAACTGGTATTCGTCGGGCTTCCGCCGAGAAACCCTCGGCTCCCGCGTCGTCCTTGATCCCGCAGAGTAATTTTTAACCCTCAACAAAAGGAAAATATGGCAAATTATTTGTTGGAATGTAAAATCATAGGAGGGGCGGTTAGTGCGCGTCTCGGTACTGTTCAAACACCCCAGATTCAGATTGAACCGTGCGATGTTTTCCGCATGTCGAACCATATTCCGCAAAGCGAGAATTTTGGCGTATTGCTTGAAGAAGTGCCCGACGATTCGTTTTCGGCAGCGACGGATTTTTCGATTAAGCGGCTTTCGCTTGATGACAATCACCAGACGGACTTGAATGTCCACGACGCGGCACTCTTTGGTGCGATTTTCGCCTGTCGAGGAAGTTGCGTAGTTCTTGAGCTCGACGACAAAAATCAAGTTGTCGGATTCAAAACCGCTTTCTAAATCGGGAGCGTTTCGACATGCCGGGAGATTTTCCGAAATTCGGGAACGTGCCGTTCCCGCCGCACGCGGCGGAAATGGCGGCGTTCGATTCGCTCGGGGCGTTGTTGGACGCGGGAATCAACGGTTTCAAGGACGATAAGGACGCGCGCTATTTCTTTCGCGGGGAATGCGCGGTTTTCCCCGATCCGACGCCCAGTCTTCTGCGCGAGAACGCGTTGCTGAGCAAAGAGAAAGAAATTTTCCAGGACGCGCAGAACCGCGTTCCCGCGCTGTTCGCGAATTGCCCGACGACGTTCGACAAGCTCTGTCAGATGCAGCACTACGGCTTCCCGACGCGGCTCATCGACATTTCGACCGATTTGGCGATGGCGTGGTTCATGGCGGTGGACGGGTGGAAGGCGGACGGAGTCCTCCGCGAACTCAATTCGCCTCGCGGGACGTTCTTCGTGCCGAGCGTGCTTGTCCTGCGCGTGCCGAGGAAACGCGAGAAATTCTTGGACGGCGACTTGGTCGCGACGCTTTCCGCCGTCGCGCGCATGAAGCCGCAGTTCAATTCGGGGCATCTGTGCCACGAGGTGGCGCAGGAGCGGACGGATTTCAAGGAGGATTTTTTCCTGAAACGTCTCCGCGAGGATTATTCCTGCAACTATGTGGTGCATCCTCGGATGTCGAATCCGCGCGTCGCGCGGCAGAAAGGCGCGTTTATCCTGTGCGGACTGACGCGGGAAAACTGCGAGCTGCTCGCGCGCGGACACGGCACGGAGGCGGACAAGACGCGTCCGGATGCGCGGACAGGACTCCGCTACCCGAAACTCGAATGGGATCCGGCGAAGCGCTCGAAGGAAATTTCCATTTGCGGGCGTTTCGTGCCGTCGCGAAAATATTTCGGGGAAGTGTCGAAGGCGATTGCGGCGGGGACACGGAGTTATTCGGAGTGTGAACGTGTTCGCGAGGCGGTCGAGAGCTTCAAGAAAAAGGTTTTCGCGGATCTCGCCTTCGTCGGCGGCGGAGAAGCGGACGCCTACGCCGACGATTTCAGCCGCCAGGCGGAAGTCTGCAGGGCGTCTTTCATGAAACCCGCGAACGCGTGAAAAGGGATTTCGAGAGCAGCCGGGACGGGTACGCTCTTTTAAAAATTCGTGGAATTCGAGCAATTCGTGAATTCAAAAAATCTTCGCGTCTTGGAGCCTTTGCGGAAGGAAAGTTTTCTCCCAAGCGACAGGTCCGCGAAGCGTGGAACCGTGTCGCTTCCATGAAAATTGCTCCGTTTCTCCGTGTTCTCTGTGTTAAAATCAGGACGTCTGGGCGGGATGCGGGATTTTTTGCTTTCGCTCCGACGGATCCGCTCCCGTTTCCCTGCGAGAATTTTCCTGTGCGACATGCTCAACAAATGTTTGTTGCTGTTTTGTTGTCGTTTTTACTGGCAAAAATACGCGATTTCAGGGGTATTTCGGGCGATTTTTGAGGAATGCGAAAAGACACGAAAAAGCCCGCAATCGCAGTATTTATGCGGGATTGCGGGCTTTTCTTAATGGTAGGGCGCCGGGGATTCGAACCCCGAACCAATTGCTTAAAAGGCAACTGCTCTACCATTGAGCTAGCGCCCCACTCAAAAAATCGTTTTTTTAAGTGGCGCGCCCGCGAGGATTCGAACCCCGAACGAGTGATCCGTAGTCACTAGTGATATCCATTTCACCACGGGCGCGTTTAAAAGTGAAAACCAATAAAACCTTTTTCGCTGACGAGCGCAAGCATTTTTTTTGAAAACGCGATTTTTTATTTTCCGGGCGGCATTTTGGCGTTTCAAAACGCGGGAACGTGAGGCAGAATCTGCGTTTTCATGAAAGAACGTCTCAGCCTCGCCGCCGTCGTCTTCGCCGCATTCGCGTGCGGAAGTTTCGCCGCGCGCGCGGAAATCGTCTTCGCGAAGGGCGTGACGCTCGAATCCGGCTGGTACGACGTGAACAAGGCCTACTGGCCGGCGACGCTCAACATCACCGTCGAGGGCGAAGTCAAGCATTACACGTATGCGCCCGCCGTCAAGGACGCGGAGACGCTCTACCCGAACAGCGACTACAATCTGTGCTGGGCGGCGGTCGCGAGCAACATGCTCCAGTGGCGGCAGGACCGCATCGGCCCCGAATACGTTCCCGCGGGAACGCCGGACGGCAAGTGGGACGCGCCCTACGCCGACCGCGGTCAGCTGGAAATCTACAAGACCTTCTGCGAGAACTGGACGGACGGTCCCGGCTTCATCGAAACCGGGCTCGCGTGGTGGCTCGACGGCTCGTATTTCTACTTGGACTACGAAGAGGTCGCCGCCGCGGCGGGTGCCTCGCTCCCGAAGGCGGGCGCCGAGACGAGCGGCGGCTATTTCGCGGGAACGCTTTCTTCCGCGAGCGCCGTCGTCGAAGTCTGGGCGTTCCCGGGAACGGCGACGGCCGCCGACGTCGCGGAACGCCTGACCTATCTTTTTGAAAACGACTACATGATCGGGCTCGCCATAAACAACGGCGGGAGCGTCGGGCATGCGCTCACCTGCTGGGGCGTCGAGACGGACGCGGACGGGGGCGTCAGAGTCTACTACACGGATTCCGACGACTGCGCGACGAACACGGGGAGCGTCGGCGACGCTCCCGACGAATCGCTGAAGAGCATGGCGGTCACGGCGGAAAACGGCGTCGTGAGCTTCGATTATCTCGGCTCCGCGTGGCGGCTCGAAACCTTCACGACGATTCTCGCCGTCGTCCCCGAGCCGTCGGCGTTCGGGCTGTTCGCGGGCGCGGGCGCGCTCGTCTTCGCGGCGCTGCGGCGTCGGCGGCGGCGCGCGGTCAGGTCTTCCTGAGGCGTTTGCGGCGCACGTCGATTTCGTTCTGCAGGTTCACGCGCTTGCGGCGGAACGTCGGCGCGTCGAGATCGATGCCTTCGTAGAGGCGTTTGCGCATCGCCTGAAAGACGCCGCGGTCGGGATCGAAAAGCATCGCGTCCTCGGTCTCTTCGGGTGCGGAGACGGGCGCGTCGTCTTCGGGCGCGGCGGTCTTTTTCGGCGCGGGAACGAAGCTGTCGCGCTTGCGTCTCGCGGCGCGGATTTCGCCGGCGCCGATGACGCAGATTTCGATGGAGTCTCCGCGCTCGGGCACGACGGCGATTTTCGTGAACATGCGTTCTTCGCCGCCGAAGCGCGCCTGGACGCGTCCGGCGACGTCGTCCACGACGCTCGCGGCGGGGGGCGTTCCCGCCTCGATGCGGAGCAGCAGCGTGTCGGAGCGCGCGGCGGCGACGGTCGTCTTCGAGAGCGGGCAGCGGAGCAGTTCGCCCAGCGCGTTTTCCGCGGCGGTCTCCGCGCCGGAGCCCTCGCCGACGGCGAAGAGCGTGCGCGCGCCGACGACGGGGAAGATGCTGCGGAACGTCGCGAAATCGAGCCGCGCGTCCGGGTTGCCGGCGAAGAGCGTTTCCGCGAAGACGCGGACGCCGCGCGCGATCCACGCCGCGGCGGGGCGGTGAAAGGCGCCGCTGGGCTCGCGGCTTTCGGCGGCGTCGAGCGCGTCGTTTTCCGCGAGCACGAAGGCGTTGCAGCGCGCGCGGAGCTTTTCGACGGCGGCGTCCGCCTGGCCGGTGAAGAGCGCGCCTTCGTCGGAATACGGGCGCGTGGCGAAGCAGACGACGACGACGCCCATCTCCCGCGCGATTTCGACGATCGCGGGCGCGGCGCCGCTGCCGGTTCCGTGGCCGAGCGCGACGACGAGAAAGAGCAGGTCCGTCTTTTCGAAGAGCGCGCGGATTTCCGCCTCGCTTTCGCGGGCGGCCGCCGCGCCGCGTTCGGGGTTCGTTCCCGCGCCGAATCCGCGCAGCGCCTTCGCGCCGATCAGGATTTTTTTCGCGCCCGCGACGGCGATTTTGGAAAGGTCGGCTCCGGACGCGTCGACGAAGACGCGCTCGAGCGGGAACGCGTCCGCGCGGACTTCCGCGGCGATCGCGTTCCCGCCGCCGCCGACGCCCATGAGCACCGCCGCGGGCAGACCCGCCGGAGGCGCGTCGGTCTCGGCGGGAGCGTTTTCGGGAGGAGTTTCGTTTTCGATTTCCGTGAGCATGATTTTCGTTTTCGGTTCGGATTCGCGGGGCGGCGGGAAGGCGGTTTTCAGTGCGAGAAAAGCGCGCGGCGGAGGCGCGTCCAGAAGCTCTGTTCCGCGGCGCGGCGCAGCGCTTCTTCGCGGGCGCGGCGGAAGAGCTCCGCCATGCCGACGACGACGCTGAACTTCGGATGCACGCCGTCGCGTTCGGCGTTGAGCGTCTCTTCGCGCCGCGCGTAGGCGAATTCCGGCGCGGCGAGAAAGACTTCCGCGTCGAAGACCTGCCCGGCGACGTCGGCGATTTCGGGGAGCAGCGACGTGCCGCCCGTGAGCCGGACGGAGCCGACGTCCGTGTCCTCGCCGATTTTCCTGCGGACGAGCTCGAAGATTTCGCGCACGCGCAGGTGCGTGACGAACTTCACCTTGAACACGGAATAGTGCGAGGCGAAGCCGGCGAGCTCGCCGGAAATCTCCGTGCCGGGCAGCGTGAATTCCGCGTCCAGATCGGCGTCGGAAAACTTCGCGCGCGCGACGTGGAGCTTCGTCCATTCGGCGTTCTTTTCGGAAATCTGCAGCGCCTCGGAAATGTCGTTCGTGAGGTGGCGGCCGCCCACGGGAACGACGCCGCTCATGACGACCATGCCGTCGCGGTAGAGGATGTAGTCCGTCGTTCCCGCGCCGATGTCGATGACGAGCCGGTTCTTGTCCGCCTCGGAGCCCGTGGCGACGCCGGCGGCGGCGGCGAGCGAGGCGACGAAGATCTCCTCCACGCGCATGCCGTACTGGTTCGGAATCTGAATGAGCTCCGTCAGGTACGTCGTTCCCGCCTCGACGACCCAGAGATTGCAGGCGAGCTCGGCGCCGACGGCGCCCTCCGGATTCCTCATCGGGCGGGCGTCGAGCGTGAAGTTCTGCCGGATGCGGTGGACGATCGTGCGCCCCTCGGCGACGCGGCGCGCCCAGGCGTCCGCGCGCGCGTCCTCGACGTCTGCCGCGGCGACGGTGCGGTTTTCGGACTTCACGCTCGTGAGGCCCTTGACCTGCGTTCCCGAGAGCTCGGGGCCGGAAAGCGAGAGGCACGCGAAGCGCAGCGGCAGCTTCAGATCCGCCCGTTTTTCCGCGCCGTTGAGCGCGTCGTGCACGCTTTCCTTGAGCCGGCGGATGTCCGTGATTTCGCCTTTGACCATGCCTTCCGTGGGCGCGGTGAAGGCGCCGACGATTTCGACGGCGGGCGTGAAGCGCGCGAAGAGCACTTTGGTCTCGGCGCTTCCGATATCGATGAGAGCGATCATGTTTCTTGTGAGCATCGGGGAGGTCAGCGTCCGGCGCGGCGCGCGCGCGCGGCGGGAACGCGCGGCGCGGGTTCGTCCGGGACGAGGCGCATTTCCGTGATCGGGCGCCGTTCGTTTTTGCGGTTGGAAATGAAGACCACGCGGTAGGTCCTGTCGGGGTCGAAGCGGCCGCGGAGCTTTTTCGCGCAGTCCTCGGAATCGAAGAGCGCGAACTCCTCGCGGAAATTCTGCGCGGAAAAGACGATTTCGCGGATGCGGATGCGCGGCGCGCCGTCCGCGGGAACGTCGGCGGCGGGGCGCGGGCGGACGCGCAGCAGGCGCCACGGCTGCGGGAAGCGCGCCGGGAAAGGCGATTTCGCCAGATCCTTCGCGGAAACGCTCGCCCAGCCCTTCAGCGCCGCGCGGTGCTCGCGGAAGGCGAAGTTGAGGAATTCCGTCAGCGGCGGCGTCCCGGCGAGCGTGCGGAAGCCGTTCGGCAGCGTCGCGGGAACGGCGTCCTCGACGAAGGGATATTCGGCTTCCACGGTGCCGAAATGCGTCTCGGCGGGAAAGAGCACGCCGTCGTCGCCGACGATGAGGATCTTGCCGTCCGCGTCACGGAAACGCGCGATCGCGACGCGTTCCTCGAGCTCGACGCGGAGCGCGTCGCCGTCGTCGCGGGAAACGCGCGCGCGGCGGATCTGCGGGTAGGATTCGAGCTTCTTGCGCAGGGCGCTCACGCTGACGTCGGCGCCGCTCTCGCCCACGCCGGAAAAGGCGCGCACCCAGGCTTCGTCGAGCGCGCCGTCCGTCGTCAGAATCAGCCGCGCGATGCGGACTCGCCGCCCGGAGTCGTCGCCGCCGTTGGCGAGACGCTCGGCGACGACGGCGGTGAGCAGAATCATCGCGAGCGCGGACGCCGCCACGCCGAAAGCCCGCCGGAACGAACGCCACCAGAGCTTTTTCGCCGAGCCGGTGTCGCCGATCTTCACGATCTGGGGAATCGTTCTGCGCCAGTCAGGAACGGCGGCCTTCCCGCGGGACTTTTTTTTCCTGAAAAACATTTTCGCTGAACAGTAGCGCGGGCGGGAACGCTCCGCAAGCGGAATGCCGCGCCGCGCTGCGCGCTTCCTTTTTTCGCGGGAACGCGCTATTGTCTTGCTCACGATGGCGAAAAAGAAGACAGAGCCGAGCCTTCCCGAGGAGGAGGCGCCGCGCAGTTATTTCGAAGAGGCGCTCGCGCGCAAAGACGCGACGCTCGACCAGGCGCTGCGTCCGCCGAATTTCGACGACTTCACGGGACAGCCGCGCACGATCGAGCGCCTGCGCGTGATGGTCGGCGCGGCGCGGCGCGAACACCGCGCGCTCGACCACATCCTGCTCCACGGGCCGCCGGGGCTGGGCAAGACGACGCTCGCGCTGATTCTCGCCGAGGAAATGGGAACGAAGGTGAAGATCACCTCCGGTCCCGTCATCGAAAAGCCCGCCGACCTCGCGGGGCTGCTCACTGCGCTCGAGGAGGGCGAAATTCTCTTCATCGACGAAATCCACCGCATCTCGAAGGTCGTCGAGGAATTTCTCTACTCGGCGATGGAGGATTTCCGCATCGACATCATGATTGATCAGGGGCCGAACGCGCGCAGCGTGCGCCTGTCGATTCCGCGCTTCACGCTCGTCGGCGCGACGACGCGCACGGGGCTGCTCACCGCGCCGATGCGCTCGCGCTTCACGCTGCAGACGCGCCTCGACTACTACACGCACGAGGATCTTTTCAAAATCGTGCGCCGCAACTGCGCCAAGCTCGGCATCGCCGTGGACGACGGCGGCGCGATGGAGATCGCGCGCCGCGCCCGCGGGACGCCGCGCATCGTGAACAATCTCATCCGCTTCGCGCGCGACTACGCGCTGGAACGCGGGAACGGCGAGATCGACAAGCCGACCGCCGCCGCCGCGCTCGAACTGCTCGAGATCGACGCGCACGGGCTCGACGACATGGACAAGCGCATCCTGCGCACGCTCGCCCAGAACTACAACGGCGGGCCCGTCGGGCTGGGCACGATCGGCGTCGCCGTCGGCGAGGACGAGCACACGCTCGAGGAAGTGCACGAGCCGTATCTGATCCAGGAAGGCTACATCGCGCGCACGCCGCAGGGGCGCGTGCTCACGGAAAAGGGCTGGGGCGTCGCCGGAGTCGAGCGCGATTTCGGCGGACGCCGCCAGGGCACGCTTTTCTGACGCCGCGGGAACGGGCGTATGGATCTGAACACGTTTTTGAGGCGGCTCGTCGGGCGCGTCCGCGCGGCGTTCCCGCGGAGGAAGCCGAAGACCGCGCGGCGGGAACGCGGCGACGCCGGAGAGGATTTCGCGGCGAAATTCCTGCGGCGCGAGGGCGCGAAGATCCTCCTGCGCAACTGGCGGCACGGGCACGACGAAATCGACATCGTCGCGCTCGACGGCGACTGCCTCGTCTTCGTCGAAGTGAAGACGCGCTCCGAAACCGATCCGCACGGCGGCTACGCGGCGGTGGACGCGCACAAGCGCGCCGCGCAGAAACGCGCCGCCCGCGCCTACCTGGACGCGCTGCGCGAACGCCCGCCGGCGCACCGCTTCGACGTCGTCGAAGTCTTCGTCCGCGAGAGCGACGGCGCCATGCGCGCCGTGCACCACCGCGCCGTGCCGTTTTCGCGCCGCTATTCCAATTGAAATTCCGCGCCCCTTCGGCGATAATCCCGACTTAACCTTTTTTTGAACGAAATCATGGAAAAAATCGCAGACGTCCTCGCTCAACGCTACGCCACGGAGCCGATCCGCAACATCTGGTCGGCGACGGGAAGAATCATCCTCGAACGCGAATTCTGGATCGCGGTCATGCGCGCGCAGCGCGACCTCGGGCTCGACATTCCCGCCGAGGCGATCGAAGCCTATGAACGCGTCAAGAACGACGTGAATCTCGACTCCATCAACGCGCGCGAACGCGTCACGCGCCACGACGTGAAGGCGCGCATCGAGGAGTTCTGCGCGCTCGCCGGCCACGAGCACATTCACAAGGGCATGACTTCGCGCGACCTCACCGAGTCCGTCGAGCAGCTGCAGGTGTTCCGTTCGCTCGAATACATCCGCCTCAAGACCGTCGCCGCGATCGGGCGCCTCGCCGAGCGCGCCGCGGAAACGCGCGACGTCGCGATGACCTCGCGCACGCACAACGTCGCCGCGCAGCTCACGACTTTCGGCAAGCGTTTCGCGATGTTCGGCGAAGACATGCTCGTCGCCCTGCGCGAGCTCGACGCGCTCATCGCCAACTACCCGGCGCGCGGCGTGAAGGGCGCGGTCGGAACGCAGCTCGATCTGCTCACGCTTTTTGACCATGATGTGGAAAAAGTCATGGCGTTCGATTCCCGCGTGCGCGCGCACCTCGGCATTCCGCACGCGTTCAACGCGACGGGGCAGGTCTATCCGCGCTCGCTGGATTTCGCGACGATCTCGACGCTCGTCCACATCGGTTCGGGCGCGTCGAGCTTCGCGAAGACGCTGCGCCTGATGGCGGGGCACGAGCTCGCGAGCGAGGGCTTCCTGCCCGGACAGGTCGGCTCCTCCGCGATGCCGCACAAGATGAATTCCCGCAGCTGCGAGCGCCTCAACGGTCTGCACGTCATTCTCAAGGGCTACCTCGCGATGGCGGCGGATCTCGCCGGCGACCAGTGGAACGAGGGCGACGTCTCGTGCTCCGTCGTGCGCCGCGTCGCGCTTCCGGATTCGTTTTTCGCGATCGACGCGCTGCTGGAGACGTTCCTCGTCATTCTCAACCAGATGGAAATCAACGTTCCCGTCATCGAGCGCGAAAAGAACTACTATCTGCCGTTCCTGCTCACGACGACGATCATGATGGAGGCCGTCAAGCGCGGCGTCGGACGCGAGACCGCGCACGAAGTCATCAAGGAACACGCGGTCGTCACGGCGCGCGACATCCGGCAGGGGAAGATTTCTCACAACGATCTGTTCGACCGCCTCGCCGCCGACGGCCGCCTGCGCCTCGCTCGCGCGGACTTCGACGCAATCGCGAAGGTCGCCGCCGCCGAGACGGGAACAGCCGGCCTGCAGGTGGACAATTTCGTCGCCTCCGCCAAGGAGCTTCTGGCGAAATTCCCCGCCGCCGCCGACATCCGTCCCGGCGCCATCCTCTGACGCTTCCGGAGCTTTCCGGGAAACGGCGTTGGAAATCTTGCGCGTTTCCGCGCGTCATTTGAGGCGGGCGGAAAGGCGCAGCGTTTCGCCGGCGGCGAGCGAGACCTCGCGGAAGACGACGAAGTTTTCCGTCAGAATCGCGGGCGCGGGAACGCTCTTCGTGCCGGAAATCTTCAGCGTTTCCGGACGGACGCGGCGCGGGAACCACAGGCAGATTTCGCCCTTGCGCGCCTCGCCGTCGGCGGATTTCACGTCGAGAAAAAGTTCTTCGCCCGCCGCCGAGGCGCCGAAAACCCAGCCCGCCGGCGGCTTCGGCGCGCGCGGGTCGAATTCGGCGGCGAAGAGCGGATCGCCGTAAAAGGCGACGACGTCGCGGTCATGAAAGCGCCCGAGCGTTTCGCGCGTGACTTCGGCGCCGGTCGCCGCGAGCGCTTCGCCGATTTCGCGGATGTCCGCGCCGCGCAGGTCGCCCGCCGTGAGCGGCACGGGAACGCGCGCGGCGGCGTCGGGCAGCGCGGCGAGCAGGATCTGATTCGTGAAAAACCACGCCTGCGCGACGCTCGCGATTTTTCCCGTGCCGATTTCCGCGCGGCAGCCGTCGAAGAAGCGCCCGTGCGTGCCCCAGCCCATTTCGCCGAACCAGCTCGGCACCGTGTAGCCGACGAGCTGCTTCACGCCCGCGGCGGAAATCGCCGTGCACGCCATCGTGTACGGCGAGCCGAGGACGTCGCCCGCGAGGCAGTTCCCGGCGGCGATCCAGATTTTGTCGCCGGGCGCGGCGGGCAGCTTCTTCAGCTTGTGCGCGCGCTCGAAGGCGAGCGTCGCGGGCTCGTTCCCGAGCGTCGCCGCGAACGCGGGAAGCAGCGCCTTCGGCACGCGGAAGAAATGCGTTCCCGCGGACGCGATCAGCCCTTCGCCGAAGGGCATTTCGAGATTGTATTCCGTCGCGTGCGAGGCGGAGACGAAGTACTGCGGGCGCAGCTTCTTCCACTGTTCGGAGAAAAGGTCGGTCATCTCGACGCCGGGCGCGGCGGAGCGTTTTTCGCCGGGAACGTAGTCCTTGCCCTCGACGAATTCGCGCGCGCCCCAGTCGGTGATGAAAAAGCTCTCGCGGAAGCGCGCCCGGTCGAAATTCGTCGTGCCCATGGCGCGTTCGAGGCGCAGCGGGCTCGTTCCCGCGAGCTGCGCGGCGGCGGTCGCGCCGTCCTTGCCCGTGACGACGCCCCAGAGAAAATCGCCCCAGCGGTCGTCGTTCATCTCTCGCGAAAGACGGTGGATCTTCGCGACGAAGACGCGGTCGATTTCGCGCGGCTCGGCGACGACGGCGACGTAGCGCGGATTCGCCGCCCGGAGCGCGTCGCGCGCGGACTCGACGTCGTCGCCGCTCCACGTGACGAGCGTTCCCGCGTAGCGCGCGCGGAATTTTTCGGCGGCGTCGCGCCACGCCTTCTTCGCGAAGGTCTTTTCGGAGACGAGCACGACGTATTCGCTCGGCGCGGGCAGAAAATCCTTTTCGGCGAGAGCGTGCGGCTCTTCGAGCGGTTCGGACGCGTTCACGGCGGGAACGGCGGCGAACAGCGCGGCGGAAATCAGAAAAAGAAAACGCATGGAGAAAGTGAAAAGCGGAAAACGGAAAATGGAAAGCGGAAAGCGCGGAGAAAACACCTTTAAATATTGGCAGTCAGGATTACGATGCCGCGGCGTTCCGAGAAAATTCGCGGATTCAAAAAAATCTCGCGTTCGGGCGGCGGCGCGGGCATTGTTGCGGCGGTTTTCAAACAGTCACCCCCGTTATTCTTTGCCATGATGAACGCGACTCACATTTCCCCGCCGCCGGTGAGCATCGCCGGAGAATGCGTCACCGCCGCGAAAATCCGCCTGCGCCACGTGAGCAAGACCTTCCGTTCCCGTCAGGGGTCGGTGCTCGCGCTCGACGACGTCTCGCTCGACATCGGCGAGGGCGAGTTCGTCTGCCTCGTCGGGCCGAGCGGCTGCGGCAAATCGACGATTCTGAACCTGATCGCCGGGCTGGAGACGGCGACGGAGGGCGAAGTGCTGATGGACGGCGAACCCATCGTCGGCCCCGGGCGCGAGCGCATGGTGATGTTTCAGGAGTCCGCGCTTTTCCCGTGGCTGGACGTGCTGCAGAACGTGATGTTCGGGCTGCGCCTCAAGCCGAATCTGACGAACTCGGAGCGCGCCGAGGTCGCGATGTACTACCTTTCGCTCGTCGGGCTGGAGAAGTTCTACAAGGCGAACGTCCACCAGCTTTCCGGCGGCATGAAGCAGCGCGTCGCGCTCGCGCGGTCGCTCGCGCCGAATCCGCGCATTCTGCTGATGGACGAGCCGTTCTCCGCGCTCGACGCGATGACGCGCGAGCAGCTCTACGGCGACCTGCAGCGCATCTTCGTGCAGCGGCGCAAGACGATCATCTTCGTCACGCACAACATCCGCGAGGCGGTCTGCCTGGGCGACCGCATCGTGCTGCTTTCGCCGAATCCGGGGCGCGTCGGGCAGGATTTCCGCGTCTCGCTTCCGCGTCCGCGCGACATCAACGATCCCGAGCTCTCGAAGACGTCGATTCCGATCACCGCCGCGCTGAAGCGGCATCTCGGCAAGGCGGCGGGCGGCGCCGTCTCGGACGCGTGAGCCGCGCGCGTCTCCGCGCCGTTCCGCTTTTTCCCTCGATTTTCACCACGCAGACGGAAAGGAAAGATCTTCTCATGAAACGCGTCGTTTTCTACGTTCTCTTCGCGGCGATTCTGCTCGCCGGGCTCGAAATCATCGGGCGCAGCGACTGGCTCGCCGATTTTTCGCTGAAGAAAAACACCGCGGACGATTCGGTGCTGCGCGTCGGCTACTTCCCGAACATCACGCACGCGCAGGCGCTCGTCGCGCAGCAGATGGCGTTCGAGGGCAAGCCGTGGTTCGAGCCGCGTCTGCCCGCGGGAACGAAGCTCGTGTGGCAGCCCTACAACGCCGGCCCCGCCGCGATGGAGGGACTGACGATCGGTTCGATCGACGTCTCCTACGTCGGCCCCTCGCCCGCGATCAACGCCTACATCCGGCGCGAGGGCGCGGTGCGCATCGTGTGCGGGAGCGCCGAAGGCGGCGCCGCGCTCGTCGTTCGCGCGGACTTCACGGGGACGGAGGCGCGCGATTTCGTCGGCAGGAAAATCGCCACGCCGCAGCTCGGCAACACGCAGGACGTCGCCTGCCGCGCCTGGCTCGCGAAGAACAAGATCGCCGTGCCCGCCGCGGGCGGCGGCGACGTGCAGATCGCGCCGACGAAGAATCCCGACCAGCTCGCGCTCTTCCGCGCGGGAACGCTGGAGGCGGCGTGGACGGTCGAGCCCTGGGTCTCGCGGCTCGAACTGGACGCGGGCGGCAAGATTTTTCTCGAAGACTTCGAGTCCGTGACGACCGTGCTGGCGAGCTCGACGGAGACGCTCGCGCACCGCAGAAAACTGCTCAACGCGTTCACGGTCGCGCACGGCGAGCTTACGGCGTGGATCAACGCGCATCCGGAGGAGGCGAAGACGCTGCTGCAGCGCGCGCTCACGCGCGAGACGCACGCGGAGTTCCCGCAGCGCATCGTCAACAACGCGTTCCCGCGCATCCGCTTCGTCTCCGAGGTGAACCGGCGCTCGCTCGCCGAATACATCAACGACGGCTACGCGACGGGCATGATTCCGGAGAAGGTCGAGGTCGAAAAGCTCGTGCAGACGACGGAGATTTCGGCGAAGATGCGCGCGGGGATTTTCCCGCTGCCTTCGGAGATCGCGCGCTTCCTTTGGCGCGGCGTCTGCGACGGATCGATTCTGAGCGCGCTCGTCGTCACGCTGCGGCGTCTGCTGCTGGGCTACGCGATCGGGTTCGCGATCGCGCTTCCGCTCGGGCTGCTGCTTTCGCAGAGCAAGCTCGTGCGCGACACGCTTGGCGTGCTCGCGCTCGGCTTCCAGGGGCTGCCGAGCGTGTGCTGGGTGCCGATTTCGCTGGTGATCTTCGGGCAGGACGAATGGGCGATCCTCACCGTCGTCGTGATGGGCTCGGTGTGGTCGCTGATGCTCGCGACGGAAAGCGGCATCCGCTCGGTGCCGCCGCTCTACGTCCGCGCGGCGCGCACGATGGGCTCGAAGAATTTTCACCTGTGGACGCACGTGATGTTCCCGGCGGCGCTCCCGCTGATCTTCTCCGGCATGAAGCAGGGCTGGGCGTTCGCGTGGCGTTCGCTGATGTCGGCGGAAATCTACGTGTACATCTTCAGCGGCATCGGGCTGGGCTGGATGCTCAACGCCGGGCGCGAGGAGATGAACGTCGAAAAGGTTTACGGCGTGATGCTCGTGATCATTCTCGTCGGCCTCGTGATGGACCGCTTCTGCTTCGCGCCCGTCGAAAACTGGCTCCGCGAACGCTGGGGTCTGGACAAGTGAGCCGCGCGCGCGGTCAGATTTTGTCCAGGATGCAGACGAAGGGTTCGTCGCCGCGGCGGACGATTTCCGCGCGCACGCCGAAGACTTCCGCCAGGTTGGGCGGAGTGAGCACGTCGCGCGGCGCGCCCGCGAGCGCGAGCTTCCCGTCGCGCATCACGAGCACGCGGTCCGCGAAGCGCAGCGAAAGATTCAGGTCGTGCAGGACGACGAAGACGGCGTTTCCGGCGCGCGCGAGTTCGCGCAGGCAGTGCATGATTTCGAGACGGTGGCGGAAGTCGAGCGCGGCGAGCGGCTCGTCCAGAAAGAACGTCGTGGGCGTGCCCGTCGGCGTGATGCCCTGCGCGAACGTCCGCGCGATCTGCACGCGCTGAAGCTCGCCGCCGGAGAGCGTCGAGAGGCGGCGGTCTTCGAAGCCCGCGAGCCCGACGACGCGCAGCGCGGACGCGGCGATTTCGCGGTCGCGGCGCGTCTCCGAGCCGTCGATCCACGGCGCGCGGCCGAGCAGCACGGTTTCCTCCGCCGTGAAGTCGAAGACGGAGCGCGTGGACTGCGCGAGCACGGCGCGGCGCCGCGCGAGTTCGCGGGAACGCAACGACTTCAGCGGCGCGCCGTCGCAGAAGACTTCGCCCGAATCCGGCGCGACGCCGCCCGCGAGCACGTTCAGCAATGTGGACTTGCCCGCGCCGTTCTGCCCGAGCGCGACCGTGAGCGCGCCCGCGGGAACGCTCGCCGAAACGCCGTCGAGCACGCGCTTCCCGCCGCGGACGAGCACGAGGTCTTTCGCGGAAAAGCTCATGCCGCGCTCCTTTCGCCTCTCAGCAGGATGCCGAGGAAGAAGGGCGCGCCGATGAGCGCGGTGACGACGCCGAGCGGCAGCTCCGCCGCGCCGCCGAGCGCGCGCGCCGCGACGTCCGCCGCGATCAGCAGCAGCCCGCCCGTCAGCCCCGACGCGGGAACGAGAAAGCGGTGCGCCGGCCCGAAGACGAGCCGCACGAGATGCGGCGCGACGAGCCCGACGAAGCCGATCATCCCGCCGATCGCGACCGCCGCGCCGACCATGCCCGCGGAGATCCAGACGACGGCGCGCTGCAGCCGCTTCACGTTCACGCCAGCGAAATGCGCTTCCGCCTCGCCGAGCGCGAGCACGTCGAGGTCGCGCGCGAAACGCGGCAGCGCCAGCAGCCCCGCGAGCGTGAAGAGCGCGACGGGCGCGACGAGCCGCCATTCCGCGCGGTCCAGCCCGCCGAGCATCCAAAAAAGATAAGTGCGGATCTGGCTGTCCGCGGAAAAATGCAGAATCAGTCCAGCGACCGCCGAAATCGCGGAATTGACCGCGATGCCGACGAGCAGCATTCCGCCGACGCGCATCCGCCCCAGCGTGCCCGAGAGCGCGAGCACGAGCAGCGTCACCGCCAGCGCGCCCGCCATCGCCGCGAGCGGCAGCGCGAACGCGTGCGCCGCGGCGGGAACGCGCGCGAGCGCTTCGCCCGCGAACGCGAAGACCAGCAGCGCGCCGAGCGAGCCGCCCGAAGAGACGCCGATCAGTCCCGGATCCGCGAGCGGATTGCGGAAAAGCCCCTGAAGCGCCGCGCCCGCCGAACCCAGCGCCGCGCCGCAGAGCAGGGCGGCGACCGCGCGCGGCAGACGGATTTCGCAGACGATCGCGCGCGCCGCGTCGCCGTCGTCCGGCGCGCCCGCGAGCGCGGACTTCAGCGCGCCGAAAACGTCCGCGACGGCGATGTCCGTCGTTCCCGCGGCGCAGGAGAGCACGACCGCCGCGGCTGCGGCGAACGCGAGGACGAAAAGGAGAATGATGCGGCTGCGTTGCACGGGAATGCGGAAACACTACGCGCTTTTCGCGCCGCCGACAACGGCGAAGGTGGCGCACCATGCATTGCGCGCTTGTAAAAAAGCGAAGTGTTGCGCTAAAATTGGCGACCAAGATACACCTCGCTCGTCTCAAATGATCGGAAAACAATTCAAAAAGAATCGTTCGCCCGCGCGGCGCTTCGTCGTGCGCTCGCTTTTTTTCGGCGCGGCGCTCTACGTCGCCTATTTTCTTTCCAATGAAGTCGCCTCGTGGATTGCGGGCAAGGGCACGCTCACGTACGTGCCGCTTTATCCGCGTTCAGCGGTGCTGCTGAGCGCGCTGCCGATCGCGGCGTTTCAGCTGGTCGCGCTCGCGGTCTGCGGCATCTATACGACGCTGCTGCGCTACTTCCGGATTCAGGAGCTGCTGCGGCAGACGGCGGCGCTGTTCGTCATCTCGGCGGGGCTTTTCGCGGCGTCCTACATGCCCTCGATCGCGGATCTGCTTCCCGCGCTTTCGCGGCGGCTCGTATGCATCGACTTCGTCTTCGCCGCCACCGCGGTCTGCGCGCTGCGCATTGCGCTGCGGCTGCTCTGGGAACACAAGAAGAGCGAGACCGAGACGCCGCGTTCCCGCCGCCGCGACGCCGTGCGCGTCGCGATCTTCGGCGCGGGCGACGCGGGTTCGGAGCTCTGTTCCGTGCTGCTTTCGCGTCCGAATCTGGGCAAGATTCCGGTCGTCTTCTTCGACGACGAAAAGGCGAAAGAAGGTTTTTCCCTTTCGGACGTGCCGATCGTCGGCAGATTCGAGAACGTCGAATACTGGAAATCCGTTTATGGGTTCACGGAGCTCATCATCGCGATTCCCGCGGCGAAGATCACGCGCGTGCGCGAGCTGCGCGAACAGGCGATCGCGGCGGGGCTGACGGTTTCGCTCGTGCCCGGCACGGAGGAGCTTTCGCTCGGGCACGCGTCCGTTTCCGCAATCCGCAATTTCGACCTGCAGGACCTGCTCGACCGTCCGCCGCTGAACCTGAACGACGAGGCGATCGTGAAGATGATCCGCGGGAAGACGGTGCTCGTCACGGGCGCGGGCGGCTCGATCGGCAGCGAAATCTGCCGCCAGGTCGCGCGCTGCGCGCCCGCGCGCCTGCTGCTCGTCGAACAGTGCGAAGTGCTGATGTTCCAGATCGAGCAGGATCTGATTTCTCTCGGCTTCAAGGACTGCATCGTGCCGATCATCGCCGACATTCTCGACGTGCAGCGCGTGGAGGGCGTCTTCGACAAATATCATCCCGCCATCGTCTTCCACGCCGCCGCGCACAAGCACGTGCCGCTCATGGAACGCCAGCCCGGCGAGGCGCTGAAGAACAATTCGCTCGGCTCGATCGGGCTTTTCGAAATCGTCTCGAAATACCGCGCCGAGGCGTGCGTGCTGATCTCCACGGACAAGGCGATCAACCCGACCAACGCGATGGGCGCCTCCAAGCGTCTTGCCGAAATCATGCTGCAGTCGTTCGCGCGGACGCCCGAAAACAGAACGCGCTTCATGGCGGTGCGCTTCGGGAACGTGCTCGGCTCGTCCGGCAGCGTGATTCCGACCTTCAAGAAGCAGATCGAAAAAGGCGGCCCGCTCACCGTCACTTCCGAAGAAATCAAGCGCTACTTCATGACGATTCCGGAGGCGGTGGGGCTCGTGCTCCAGACGGCGACGATCGGCAAGAACGGCAACATCTACGTGCTCGACATGGGCGATCCGGTGAAGATCATCGACGTCGCACGCCACCTGATCCGCCTCAGCGGCCTGCGCCCCGACATCGACATCGAAATCAAGATCACGGGACTGCGCCCCGGCGAAAAGCTCTTCGAGGAGCTCAAATCCACGGGCGAGGACTACGAGCCGTCCGGGCACCCGCGCATCGCGCGGTTCAAGTGCGAGCCGCTCCCGCCGGAAAAGCTCGGAGAGCTCAAGGACTTCATCGCGAAAATCGCGCGCAATCCCGTCCGCAACGAAATCAAGAAGGCGATCAAGACCGTCGTCCCCGAATACACGCCTTTCTTGGACTGACGCGGCTCTCCTCCCTTGCGTTCCCGGGGGAAAAGGTTTTTACTCGTCGGCACTATGCAGAAAATCGCGCTTCTGTCCGTCAGCGACAAAACCGGGCTTTTGGATTTCGCCAAGGTCCTCGTAGAAAAACACGGCTACAAGCTGCTCTCTACGGGCGGCACCGCAAAAATGCTCCGCGATGGCGGGCTGCCCGTCACCGACGTGAGCGAGCACACCGGCTTCCCCGAAATCATGGACGGGCGCGTGAAGACGCTCCACCCGCGCGTCCACGGCGGTCTGCTCTGCCGCCGCGACCTGCCCGCGCACATGGAACAGGCCGCGAAGCTCGACATTCCGATGATCGACATGGTCGTCGTGAATCTTTATCCGTTCGAGGCGACCGTCGCCAAGCCGGACTGCGCGTTCGAGGACGCGATCGAGAACATCGACATCGGCGGTCCCTCGATGCTGCGCTCCGCCGCGAAGAACCACCAGAGCGTGTTCGTCGTCACCGATCCCGCGGACTATTCCCGCGTGCTCGCGGCGATGGACGGCGATCCCGCCGCGCTGCCGGAGTTCCGCCGCGAGCTCGCGCTCAAGGTCTTTTCCCGGACCGCCGCCTATGACGCGGCGATCGCGAATTATCTTGAGAAACAGGTGCCGAGCGCCGCGACCGCGCCGGCGTTCCCGCGTCAGTTCAACCTGAATCTGAAGTCGGCGCAGGAGCTCCGCTACGGCGAAAATCCGCATCAGGGCGCCAAGCTCTTCGGCGATTTCCACAGCTTCTTCAACCAGCTCCAGGGCAAGGAGCTGAGCTTCAACAACATTCTCGACATCACAGGCGCGACGAATCTCATCGCAGAGTTCGAACGCCCGACCGTCGGCATTCTCAAGCACACGAACCCGTGCGGCATCGCCACGGCGGCGACGCTCGCCGACGCCTGGGATCAGGCGTTCGAGACGGACAAGCAGGCGCCCTTCGGCGGCATCATCGTCGCCAACCGCGAAGTGGACAAGGCGCTCGCCGAGCGCATCGCGCACATCTTCTCCGAAGTCATCATCGCGCCGTCGTTCTCGGCGGAGGCGCGCGAAATCTTCGCGAAAAAGAAAAACCTGCGCCTCATGGAGCAGGTCAGGCCGATTTCGGCGGACAAGCTCTACGACGTGCGCTACGCGATCGGCGGCGTGCTCGTGCAGGAGCGCGACCTCAAGCCCATCGACCCGAGCGCCTACAAGGTGGTGACGAAGCGCGCGCCGACCGACGAGGAACTGCGCGCGATGCTCTTCGGCTGGAAGGTCGTCAAGCACGTGAAGTCCAACGCGATCGTGTACGCGGGCTGCGAGCGTACGCTCGGCATCGGCGCCGGGCAGATGTCGCGCGTCGATTCCTCGCGCATCGCCGTCTGGAAGGCGGGCGAGGCGGGGCTTTCGCTCAAGGGCTCGATCATCGCGAGCGACGCGTTCTTCCCGTTCGCGGACGGTCTTCTCGCCGCGGCGGACGCGGGCGCGACGGCGGCGATTCAGCCGGGCGGCTCCGTGCGCGACCAGGAAGTCATCGACGCCGCGAACGAACGCGGCATGGCGATGATCTTCACCGGACACCGCCACTTCCGCCACTGAGGCGAGCGTTCGAAGCGAAACGCGTTCCCGCGGGAAGCAAAACGAAATTTTCCCGCGGGAACGCTTTTTTTCTCACCGACCAAATTCCATCCACTCCTCATCAGAATGAAAAAAATCCTTTTTTCGCTCCTCCTCGGGAGCCTTTTCGCGGGAACGGCGCTGTGCGCTCCCGCTCAAACCGCCGCCGCCGCGCATGAAAAAGACGCGACCGCGACCTCCACGCCCGCCGGCTGGCTCGACGATTTCGAGGCCGCCAAAAAACTCGCCGCCGCGGAAAACAAACTGCTTTTCGTGGACTTCACCGGTTCGGACTGGTGCGGCTGGTGCATCCGTCTCGAAAAGGAAGTGCTCTCCAAAAAGGAGTTCCTCGACGGCGTGAAGGACCAGTTCGTGCTCGTCTTCGTCGATTCGCCGCGGGACAAGAAGCTGCTTTCGCCCGCGGCGGCGAAGCAGAACGCCGAGCTGGTCGAGCGTTACGGCATCCGCGGTTTTCCGACGGTGCTGATTCTGACTCCCGAGGGCGACGAACTCGCAAAGACCGGCTATCGCCGCGGCGGCGCGGGGCTCTACCTCGCGCACCTCGAAGTGCTGCTCGAGGACGCCAGGAAAATCGCCGCGCTGAAGACCGAAATCGCCGAAATGAAGCCGGGAACGGCGGAACGCGTCGCGAAGATCGACGCCGTGGCGCGCTTCATGACCGTGGAGGAACAGATATGGAACGAAGTACTCGTCCGGGAAGTTCTCGACTTCGATCCCGACGGAAGCAAGGGACTGCGCGAAGGCTATCCGTTTTTTACGGTTTATATGCCGGTTTCGAAAAAATGCGAAAAGATCTTCCGCGAGCTCTATGAGAAAGCGCAGACGAAATACAAGGAGATGAGCCCCGAAGACCGCAAGGACTCGAACCTCGGAAAGAAGATTTTCGGCGAAGTCGTCAGGGAGCGCGCCACAGAGCTCAAGGCGATAGCGGACGAGCTGAAGCGGACCGCGGACGCCTCCAAGCACGGCGAAGTCAAGGCTCTGCTCGAAAAGCTTTTCGGGCAGGTGAAGATGCAGCTCGACGTCGCGGACGAAACCGCCGCGGCGCGCCGCAAGCCCGAACCGCGCCCGCTCTTCAAAGACTGAGCGGCGTCCTTTTCCCGGACGGTGCGGCGTTCCCGTGGACTCCATGTCGCAAGAGCACTTTCTTTGACTTTGCGGTTCCGGGAACGCGATTTTTTGTTTGCGTGAAGCGGGGGCGCGGAGGAAAATCGGGATTTTCCAAGCACCTTTCAACCGAAAAACAAGAAAAAGCTATGTCATACAAAGGTTATCTCGAAACGGCGAAGGCCCGTCTCGCGGAGATCCGCGAAGCCGGTCTTTACAAGGAAGAACGCGTGATCGCCAGCCCGCAGGCGGCGCACATCCGCCTTGAGGACGGGCGCGAAGTCATCAACATGTGCGCGAACAACTATCTCGGCCTTGCGGACAATCCCGAAGTCATCAAGGCGGCTCACGAAGCGCTCGACAAATACGGGTTCGGCTGCGCGTCCGTCCGCTTCATCTGCGGCACTCAGACGATTCACAAGCAGCTTGAGGCCGCAATTTCCAAGTTCCTCAAGACCGAGGACACGATTCTTTACGGCGCGTGCTTCGACGCGAACGGCGGCCTCTTCGAATGCCTCCTCAAGGAAGGCGACGCCATCATTTCCGACGAGCTCAACCACGCCTCGATTATCGACGGTGTCCGTCTCTGCAAGGCGACGCGCTACCGCTACAAGAACAACGACATGGCGGATCTCGAAGCCAAGCTGAAGGAAGCGCGCGCGGCGGGAGCGAAGAACGTCATGATCTTCACGGACGGCTCGTTCTCGATGGACGGCGTGATCGCGAACCTCAAGGGCATCTGCGATCTCGCGGACAAGTACGACGCGCTCGTCGGCTTCGATGAATGCCACTCGACGGGCTGCCTCGGCGCGACCGGCCGCGGCACGCACGAATACTGCGGCGTGATGGACCGCGTGGATGTCATCACGGGAACGCTCGGCAAGGGCATTTCCGGCGGTTCCGGCGGCTTCACCTCGGGCAAAAAGGAAATCATCGATCTGCTGCGCCAGCAGTCTCGCCCGTATCTGTTCTCGAACTCGATCGCACCCGCAATCGTCGGCGGCGCGCTCAAGGCGCTCGAACTGCTCGAAAACGATCCGTCGTTCGTGCAGCGCATTCAGGAGAACACGAAGTTCTGGCGCGAAGGACTCACGAAGGCGGGCTTCAACGTCGTTCCCGGCACGCATCCGGTGACCCCGGTCATGCTCGGCGACGCGCGTCTGGCGCAGGAATACTCCCGCCGCCTGCTCGAAAAGGGCATCTACGCAATCGGCTTCTTCTACCCGGTCGTGCCGAAAGGCAAGGCGCGCATCCGCACGCAGATCACCGCCGGCCACACGCGCGCCGACCTCGAAAAGGCGCTCGCGGCGTTCATCGAAGTGAAGAACGAACTCGAAAAAGAGCAGAACGCTTAAAGCTTAAGGCTTAAAGAGAAAGTCCGGGAGCCGGCGAAGGCTCCCGGACTTTTTTCGGGAAAGGGAGGGTAAATGAAGATGAGAGGCGAGCGGGTTTTCGCTCCGCAAAAGAAAATTTTTCGAAATTCTTTCGGCGAAGCCGAGAGCGCTCATCTCCGCGCAGTCGTCTCTTCTCACTTTTCCAGACAAAACGCGGGAACGATTCCGCTTACTTCAGAACAAATTAAACGACAATGTCCGAGAAACCCACCGCTCAAGAAGATTGGCAGACGTGGCTTCGCGCCAACGGCCGCCGACTTCTCCTGTGCGCTCAGCAATGGACGAATTCTCTCGCGGACGCGGAAGACGTGCTGCAGGAGGCGTTCGTCCGCTACTGGAAGCATCAGCGGCATTTGGGCGGCAGTCCGGAAGCTCTCATCATCACTTCGATTCGTCGCGCCGCGATCGACCACGGGCGTTCCCGCAGCCGTCGCGTGCAGCGCGAGACGCAGGCCTACGAGCTGGGAGACCGCTCGACGATGTTCGAGTTCGGCAGGGACGACGAGGCGAAGGTCCTGGAGGCGGCGCTGCAGAAGCTGCCTCCCGAACAGCGCGAAGTCGTCGTGATGAAGATCTGGGGCGAACTGACTTTCGACGAGATTGCCAAGGAACTGAAAATATCGCAAAACACAGCGGCGTCCCGCTACCGTTACGCGTTGGAGGCGCTGCGCAAGACAATCAGGAAAGAATCATGACCGAAGCGGAAATCAGAGAATTTGAAGAGGAACTGAAATCGGCGCCCCTGACGCCCCTTTCGGGAAGATTTTTTGAAGCCGTGCGCGCGCGCATGGCGGAGGAGGACGCGGCGCTTTCCGCGGACGAGGCGGCGATTGAATCGGCGCTGCGGGCGCTCACGCCGCGGGCTCCGAGCGAAGCGTTTTTCCGCCGCACGGCGGAGGCGCTCGGCGAAGGCGAAAAGGGCGGAAACACGCTCGCGTTCCCGAAGCGTTCGCGTGCGTTCCCGCGCTGGATCTCCGCTGCGGCCGCCGCGGGAATCGCCGCCGCGGGCGCCGCGTTCTGGCAGCTCTCCGAAACGGAGGCGCCCAATTACGAACTGGTGAGCACGGAGAACGTGCTGCGCAACATCGAGGAGCTGCCCGTCGAGCTGAACGACGAGGGCGAACTCGTGCGCCCGATCCGCTACATTTACACGAACGCGCAGCGTTGGCGCGACCCGAAGACGAAGAAGACCTACGTGGAATACCGCCCCTTCGAGGACACCGTGCCGACGCTCGTCGCCGTCTATTGACAACCGCAAGGAGAAAGGTCCCGTCATGCGCATCTCCAAGAAAATCAAAGCCGTCGCGCCGCTCGTCATCGCCGCGGGTCTCCTGACGCCCGCGATCGCGCAGGAAGCGAAAGACGTTCCCGCCGCGAAGATGAATCCCGCCTCGGTGAACATCGTGAGAAACTCCGTGCCGCTCTTCGGCGCGGCGTTCGGCATCAACACCTTCTACGCGCGCGGGGAGCGCAAGTTCGGGCTCCCCGTCATCTACGTCAAGGAAGACTCGCCCGCGGAAAAAGCCGGGCTGAGCGTCGGCGACATTCTGCTTTCCTTCGACGGTCAGAAGCTCTTTTTCCCGAATCAGTTCGCGGCGCTGCTGCGCACCTACGATCCCGACGACGTCGTGGAGATCGACTTTGTGCACGAAGGCGAACTCAAGCGCGCCCGCGTTCAGCTTTGCGCGCGGACGGGTTCGGCGGTCGCAGTCCGCGGAAACGAAGGCGGCATCGTGCCCGCGCCGAACGACAAGGACGACGTCCGCCTGCTCATCAACGGGCGCGAAATTCCGCTCTCCAAGAACATGGAGTGGAGCAACTGCGTCGCCGTGACGCCCGACGCCGTCATCATCCGCACGAACGTCGAAGACGTTCCCGCCGACCTCATGCGCGTGCTGCGGAGCTTCCGCGCGCGCATGCCCGATCCGATGGAGAGCGCGCGCACCATCGACCGCCGCGGCCGCGGCGAGCTCATCGGCGGTATGTCCGCCGCGTCGCAGGTCTATTTTGCCGACGGGAACACCGTGCTGCTGATGCGTGAAAACGACAAGCGCGAAGTCACCGTGCGCACCGCAGAGGACGGCGAAATCTTCCGCGGTCCCTGCGCGACGCAGGCGGAGATCGAAAAGATTCCGCCGCGCGCGCTCGAAATCATTTCCGGCTTCACGACGCTGAGACCGATTGCGCCCGACGAGGACGCGGGAAAAGACGTTTACGTGAATCTGAAAAACAAAAAATGATTTCCGCGACGCTTTTAAGATGTTTTTGGGTTAGATAGAGAAGTTAGAGTTAGTAGAGATAGAAGCTGAGCGGGCGATTCCGAGAGGAGTCGCCCGTTCTTTTTTCTGAAATCTGCCGCGCGCCGTCGCGGAAACGGCGAAATCATTTCCGCGCGAGCACGGCGACGTTTTCGATGTGGCGCGTCTGCGGGAACAGGTCGAAGGGCTGCACTTCCTCGAGCGCGTAGGCGCCGGAGGCGAGAATGCGCTGCAGGTCGCGCGCCTGCGTGTCCGGACCGCACGAGACGTACACGACGCGGCGCGGCGCGAACGCGAGCAGCTGCGCGATGAACGCCTCGTCGCAGCCGCGGCGCGGCGGGTCGATGACGAGCGCGGTCTCCTCCGGCGGGAACGGCACTTCCGCGAAGATGATTTCCGCCGAGCCCGCCGTGAACGCGCAGTTCGCGAGCCCGTTCGCCTTTGCGTTCTCGCGCGCCTTGACGACGGCGTCCTCGCTGACTTCCACGCCGAGCACGCGCTCGAAATGCTTCGCCGCCGAGAGCGCGAAGAGCCCGCTCCCGCAGTACGTGTCCACGAGATATCTGCATTCGCCGTTCCCGCGCGCCGCGCGTACGCCGAACTCGACGAACTCGGGCAGAATGAACGGGTTGTTCTGGAAAAAGTCTCCCGCCACGAATTTCAGCGTGAGCGCGCCGACGCGCTCGGAGACGGGTGCCTTCGGGTCCGTGACGACGCCTTCGAGCGTTTCGCGCACGAGCATCGTCGCGCCCTTGCGGAACTCGCCCCTCGCGGCTCGTGCGCGCACGCCTTCGCGCAGCCGCGGGAGCGCGGCGTTCACGGCGTCGGTCGCGATCGGGCACGCGGGCACGTCGACGACTCGGCGCGCCGTTCCCGCGGCGAGAAAGCCGATCGGGAAATCCGCGTCGCCGGGACGCGGGCGTTCGAAGTGCGGCGTGATTTTCGAGCGGTAGCCGTAGAGCTTCGGCGAGCCGCGGCAGGGACTGACGGGAAAGGAGATTTTGCCGAGGCGTTCGAGCAACTCGGAGACCTGGCGCGTCTTCCATTCGAGCTGCGCCGCGTAGTCGAGATTCTGATACTGGCAGCCGCCGCACGTGCCGAAAAGCGGACACTGCGGATCGACTCGGTTTTTCGCGGGCACGAGAATTTCGACGAGGTCGGCGCGGGAAAAATTCTTCGCGTTGTGCCAGACGCGCGCGCGCACGCGCTCGCCGGGCAGAGCGCCCGGCACGAAGACGACCCAGCCGTCGTGCCGAGCGACGCCTTCGCCGAGATTCGTCAGCGTCGCGATTTCAAGCTCGAGCTCCTGATGATACGCAAACGGCTCGGGCTTGAACTTCGCGGGAACGCGGGCGGGTTTGGGCTGAAAATCGGTCTTCATGGCGCCAATGAAACCACAGACGCCGAAACGCGGAAAGCGAAATTCGCGTTCCCGCGACTCTGCCTGGCGCACGGAGCGACCCGCCCCTGTGGATACCGGTGCAAGCCCAATTTCAACCACGGAATGACACGGAAACCCTTTCGGGGAAGCGGGGATGACTCCTTTGCGTTCGCGCGCTTGCGTTCCGGGCGGTTTTGGGGTTTCCTCGCGGGCATGAAGTTTTCACGTTTCGCCGCCGTCTGTCTTTGCGCCGCCGCGCCCGCCGTTTCCGCGTTCGCCGAGGAAGGCGATGCTTCGTCCGGGAAGACTCTGGGGCGTCACGATCCGAACTACGATCTCGAGGCGACGCTGAAGGCGAGCGGCGCCGCCCGGAGCGACAAGGCGCGTCGGGACTTCGACGAGAGCCCGCGCGAGAGCACGCTGCGCGTCGCCGTCGCGCCGTGTCTCATGTTCGGGATGACGGACGACGTTTCCGGAGGCGACGGCTGGGGCGCGAGCGCGTCGGCGCTGCTGCAGATGAACTCCGACGAGCCGGACTTCAAGTTCCTGCTCGGCGGCGAGCTTTTCGGATTTTCCGCGAAGGGCGAGGACGGCGGGCGCGACGCCGAGCTGCGCACGCTGAACCTGATGCTCAGCGCCGGGTGCGCCTACGATTTTTCCCGCTACTTCGAGCTCGGCTGCGTGCTCGGCTACGGGCTCGTCGGCGCGACGCATTTTCGGCGCGACAAGACGGGCGGCGGCGACGAAAACTTCGCCACGATGAACACCGTGCTTTCCGTGAAGCCCTACGCCGAGTTCATGCTGAACAAGAATTTCGCGCTGTTCGTCGCCTACCGCTTTGTTTACATGGCCCCTTCGCTGATTTCTTCCGCCGCGGACTGGGGCGACGTGACGACCTCCGCGAGCGCGGTGGAGGTCGGTTTTTCCTATCGCTTCTGAGTAAAGCGCGCGCGTCCGTCAGCGGAGGTCGTAGATGAGGGGGACGACGAAGGCGGCGGGGAGCGCGGGGCGGAGGTCGGCGGGAACGGAAAAATTCGCCGAGACGCGGCGCAGCGTTTCGATCGCGGCGGCGGTCAGCGAGGCGTGAGCCGCGCCCGGAAGCACGGAAAAATCCGCAATCGCGCCGTCGGCGTCGAACACGACGCGGACGCGCACCGTTCCCGTGCGCCCCGCGCGGCGGGCGGCCTTCGGATAGAATTTTTCGCGGGAGACGGCGTCGGCGAGCAGCCCGTAGAGCGAGCGCTCGGCGTCGGCGCGGGCGCGGAGTTCGGCGGAATCGTCCTGTGGCGTCGGCTCGGGCTCGGGAACGCTCTCCGCCTTCGGCGGTTCCGGCGGCGCGGCGTCCGCGTTTTCGGGCGGAGTCGGCTCGGGTTCGGGCGGCGGTTCG
Organism: Candidatus Spyradosoma sp.; assembly: GCA_051884495.1. GTDB lineage: Bacteria > Verrucomicrobiota > Verrucomicrobiia > Opitutales > UBA953 > Spyradosoma. Next base: position 65,151 of record JBJEVQ010000024.1, on the reverse strand, counting down.
TCGATTTCGCGCAGGGCGTCGTCCTCGATTTTTTCCTGCGGGGGCGGCGGCGTTTCCCGTGTCGGCGGTTCGGGCTCGGCGGGCGAAGGCGGTTCCTCGGGAGCGGATTCGGGAACGTCCGGCGGAGGCGGTTCGGGCTCGGGAACGAAGGTTTCGAGACGCACGGCGATTTTCGCGGGGAGCGCGGGCGCGCTTTCCGCAGCGTCCGTTTCCGTCGTCTCGGGCGGGCGGTGCGCGAAGAGCGCGAGCGTTCCCGCGAAGAGCACGAGGCAGAAAGCGCCCGCGATCGCGGAGCTGAGCCGCTCGATGTCCTCAGCGATTTTTTTCGACCATGAATACAAGTTTTTCATTGCCTTGTTTTCTCGCGGCGTTCATCAGCGCCATGACGACGCCGAACGGCGCGCCTTCGTCGGAAAAGACTTCGAAGCGCTTTTCGGCGTTCTCGGTGAAAAGGCGCTCGAAGTCCTCGGGCGGCGTTTCCCTGCCGTCGAAGAACACCGTTCCCGCGGCGTCCACGGTGACGGCGCAGACGGGGCGCTTCTCGTCTTCGGCGACGATTTTCGCGGTGTCCGCGTCGGGAAGCGCGACGTCGAATTTCGGTTTCACGAAAGTCGTCGCGACGATGAAGAAAATGAGGAGCATGAAGATGACGTCGATGAGCGGCGTCAGCTCGATTCCGGCGGATTCGCCGTGCTCTTCGAAATCGTCGATGCCCGGAAAATTCATCGCGGAAGCGGCGGAGTTTTTTCGGCTTCGGCGGCGCGTTCGCGGCTTTTCGCGATCGCGACGGCGCGGTAGGAAAATTCGACGGCGACGATCATGAAGCCGAGCATCTTGTGCTTCAGGTAAAACGTCGCGGCGAGCGTGGGCACGGCGATCGCGATGCCCATGACGGTCGTCCACAGGGCGCTCCCGATGCCGAGCGCGAGCCGCGCGTTGTCCGCGACGGCGCTCCCGCCGTCCTGCCCGATGACCTCGAAGACCTGGATGATGCCGAGCACGGTTCCGAGAAGCCCGAGCATCGGCGCGGTCGCGGTGATGAGGCGCAGAATCGTGAAGTCGCGCTTGGTGTCGTGAAACGAGCGATGAAAAAGATACGAGGATTCGGCGCGGAGGTCGTCGGAGTGATGCCGATGCCTGAGCGCGATTTCACGGACGACGCGGACGATGGGATTTTTCGCGCAGTCCGCGCGTTCGAGCAGCAGCTCGGGCGCGCCGTTTTCGACGCGCCGGAAAAAGCGGCGGAACTGCAGCTCCGTGAAGAAGAACTTCAGATAGACCTTGACGGAGAGAAACACGGCGGCGAACGCCGCGAGCGCCAGCGGAATGCCGACGGGACCGAGTTTTTCGTAATAGGCGGTGAACATGGAAACAATAACGGAAAATGGAAAACGGAAAATGAGAAGCGGCGGGAGGCGGCCGAAGAAGTTTTTCAAAGACTTTCGCCGGGCGCGGAACTCGCGCTGTTTTTGTCGCTCCCGCTTCCCCGAGCTCTCAGCCTTAAGTTTTAATCTTTCTGTTCATATTTCGATTCGGTAGGTGGCGAGGAGGGAAAGAAATTCGAGGTCGTGCGTGATGAGCAGCACGGTGCCGCCCGCGCGCACGCAGTCGTCGAGCAGCTCGGCGACGACGCGCATGTTGCGCCCGTCGAGCCCGCTCGTCGGCTCGTCGAGCACGAGCAGCGACGGCCGCTTCATCAGCGCGGAGGCGATGACGAGCCGCTGTTTTTCGCCTCCCGAGAGCGACTGCGGATGGCGTTCCCGCTTGTCCGCCAGCCCGATTTTTTCGAGCAGCGCGGAGGCGTCCGCCTCGGCGGATTCGCGCGGGAGCGGCGACGCGGAAATCAGCTCCTCCTCGACCGTGCGCATGTAGAGCTGCACGTCGGTGTTCTGTATGACGAATCCGGAGTTTTCGAGCAGTGCGCGCGGCGTCGCGGGAACGCCGTCGCGCAGAATTTTTCCGCCGCTCCCGCGCTTCGGCTTCAGCAGCCCGGAAACGATCTTCGCGAACGTGGTCTTTCCCGCGCCGTTGTGTCCGACGATCGCCGTGACCGCTCCGGCGGGAACGCGGAAATCGCGCGTGCCGTCGAAAATCTTTTTCCCGTTCTTCGTGTACGCGAACTCGAGCCCTTCGCAGACGAGCGCGGCGGGCGCGGCGGCGGGAACGTCGCGCAGGGGCGGGTTTTCGTCCACGTCGATCGCGCGCAGTCCGAGCGCGCGCACGTCCGTTCCCGCGCGAAGCCGCGCGAGCGCGTCGCCGTTTTCGCCTTCGACGCGACGGACGATTTTTCCTTTGTCGAGAATCAGAATCTTGTCGGGCACGCCTTCGAGCCAGTAAAGCCGATGATCGACGATGACGAGGGAAAAGCCCTCGCGCTTGAGCTCGCGGCAGAGCACGGCGAGTTCCCGCGTCGCTTCGGGCGAGAGGTTCGCCGTCGGTTCGTCGAACACAATCAGGCGCGGGCGCATGGCGACGGCGGAGGCGATGACGGTCTTCTGCTTTTCGCCGGAGGAAAGCTCGAAAAGACTGCGGGAACGCAGGTGCTCGAGTCCGAGCCGGGCGATCGCCGCCTCCGTGCGCGCGCGGATTTCCTCGCTCGAATCGAGCCGCCATTCGAGCGCGCCGGAGACGTCGGTCTCGACCGTCATCGAAAGAAACTGCGAGTCGGGATTCTGAAACACGGAGCCGACGCGCTCGGAGATTTCGGCGAGCGAACGCGGCGCGGCGCCGAGGATTTCGACTTCGCCCGAGAGCTCGCCCCGGAAGTGAAACGGAATCAGCCCGTCGAGCACGCGCAGCAGCGTGCTCTTGCCGCAGCCGGACGGCCCGGAGACGAGCAGCGCTTCGCCTTCTTCGAGCGTGAAGGAGATGTCCGTCAGCGCGGGCTTCGACGCGAACGGATAGCGGTAGGAAAGATTTTTTACGGAAAGGACGGACACGGGAAAACGAATGACGGAAAGTGAAAAACGGAGAACGGAAAATGCGCGCTCACGGAGCGCGGACGGCAAAGTTCAGCGCGAGCGCGACGACGGCGCACGAGAGCGCGAACGCGAGCGTCAGCGCGTCGCGCCGCCGCAGCGGGCGCTCGGGAACGCCGACTCCGCGACGCTCGTACCCGACGCGCCGCACTTCGCACATCATCACGAGATTGTCCGCGATGCGCAGCGTGCGCACGCATACGGGAACGACGATGAAGCGCAGGAAATCCCTCGGCGCGAGCAGCATCGAAAGGAAGTTCATTTTTCTGCGGCGCACGCGCAGGCTTTCGTAAAGTTCGCGCAGGTCGTTCACGAAGCTCGGCACGAAACGGCAGCACACCATGAGCGGCACGAACACGACGCGCGGCAGGCGCAGCCGCCGCATCACCGCGACGAACTCCGCGTTGTCGAAGCTCAGCCCGAGCGCGAGAAAAACGTTCATGCTCACGCAGATGCGCATGAACGGCAGCAGCACCGTCGAGAACGCCTGCGTGCCGAGCGCGTCCGCGAGGCGGCGCAGTCCCGTTGCCGCGTTTCCGGCGGGAACGGCGTGCGCGCAGAGCTCCAGCGCCGCGACGAACGCGGGAATGAACGCGAACGCGACGCCGAGCATCAGCGCCGTCGCCGCGTACATCGCCAGGACGGGACGGATGCGCCTCAGATTCAGCACGTAGGCGAGCGTGAGCACGTTCAGCGCGGCGAGCAGGCGCCAGTCGCTCAGCAGAATCGCGCAGCTCGTCGCCGTCACCGAGACGAGAATCTTCGTGCGCATGTCGAGCGCGGCGACGAAGGGGCGTTCCCGCGCGGGAACGCGTTCAGTTTTCTCTGATGAGTCCGGCATGGCGAAGCTCCTTCACGAATTTGTATCCGGCGGGCAGGCCGACGACGAGGCTCCCGAGGTAGCCCAGCGCGATCATGAGCGCGCCCGCCGCGAAGAGCTGCAGGTTTTCCCGCATCACGAACCAGCTGAATCCGAGCGCGATCGCGCGCGAGAGCAGGTCGTACATCGCGACGCCCGCGAGCACGCTCAGCGTGTTGCGGTAGCCGCCCGCGGCGGCGATGACGAGATCGCTCATCAACGCCGCGAGAACGTTCGCGGGCGCGAGCATAACGAGCATCGAACCCGACATGAAGAACGAAATCACGACGTTGACGAGGCAGTAGAGACAGAGCACGCCGAACTTGCGCACGCGGCAGACGAGGACGATCAGCAGCGCCGTCGTCAGCCCGTTGCGCACGAAGAGCGAAATCGGATTCGGTCCGCCGCCGACAAGCCCGATCGCGAGCGACGAAAGGCGGATGAGCGCGGAAAAGATTCCCACGAGCACAAGGTGTTCCGTCGTCCAGTAGAATTTCCGGAGCGGCGGCGTTCCCGCGTAAGCGCGCGCGGGCGCGGTCGTCGTTTCAGCGTTCATGGCGCGGCGGGAACGTTGTTTGCGGGTGCGCGGCGGCGCGGCGCTTCGGAGCCGTGCCCGAGACGGTCGCCTACGCGGCGGAGCATCGCGAGCACGAGCGAAATCAGCGTCGTGTGATGATATTCGCCGAGCGGCGTGAGCGTGAAGCGCGGGCGCGCCGTTTCCGCTTCGGGAACGAGGAGGTCCGCGCGTACCCAGTTTTCCCATACGGCGCGGGCGTCGGGCGCGTCGAGTTCGGGAGAAATCGTGGCGGGTTCGAGAAAGCCGAGTTCGAGCTGATGCGTGACGGCGTTCTTGAAGCGGATTCCGGGATTGTCGGGCACGGCGACCATGAGTCCTTTTTCGCCCGAGGCGACGGTCTCGGAATATTTTTTCAGATCCATGATCTGCATGAAGCTGAACCCGCCGAGAAATCCGCCCGCGCGCGAGCCGAACGGCAGCACTTCCATGCCCGTCTTCGTGCCGTGATTGTAGAGGTTGCGTTCGAGCGGCGTGCGCGCCCAGTGCGTCATCGAAAGCCGCCGCCAGCCGAGCGAGGCGAGGCGTTCCCGCGCGTGCGTGAACAGCGCGAAGCGTTCGTCGAAGGAGAGATCTTCGCCCGCCGCGGCGAGGCGCGTTCCCGGGAGAAGCTTGAGCTGGTATAAGTCCGCTCCGTCCACGGGAACTCGGTTCGCGACGATGTCGAGGTCTTCCGCCCAGATCTCGGGCGTCTGCCCCGGAAGCCCGTAGATGAAATCGAGCATGAGCGAAACGCGCTCGCCGCCGATTTCCTTCACGAGCGCAAGGCGTTCGATGAGCTCCTCCTTGGACATGAGGCGCCCGAGGCGGCGGCGCAGCGCGGTGTCGAACGTCTGCACGCCGAAGGAGAAGCGCGTCGCGCCGGCCTCGACGCAGGCGCGGATTTTTTCCTCGTCGAATCCGCTCGTGCGCCCTTCGACGGTGAACTCGACGTCCTCGGCGATTCTGAAGCGCGTGCGGATGAAGGAAATGAGCTCGGCGAGGTTTTTCGCGGAAAGATCCGTCGGCGTTCCGCCGCCGAAATAGACGACGCCGATTTCCTCCTCGGCGAGGCGCGGGGACGCGGCGAGCGCGTCGCGCATTTCCTTGAGCACGTTCGCCGTGTAGGCGTCGAGATCCGCCGCGCGCGTCGTGTTGGAGAAGAACGAGCAGAACGCGCATCGGTGCAGGCAGAAGGGCACGTGCACGTAGAGCGCGCGCCGCGCGGAGCGCTTCGGCGCGGAGGCGGCGGCGAGCCAGGCCTCGCGCGGATTCGGCGGCGGCGCGGCGTTCCCGCGGCGGAAATTCGCCGTGTGGTCGAAGTGCTTTTTTTCTTCCAGGCGGGCGATGACTTCCGCCGGATTTTCGGGAAACAGAAAATCGTCGAACATGGGAATGTGTCGGGTTCGGATGATCGGCGTTCGCGCGTTCCCGCCGTCAGCGGGCGAAATTTTCGAACGCCTTTTTGGCGGCGGCGACGTCCGCGTCGTCGGGGTGCTTCGCGGCTTCCTCCCAGCGGCGGATGCGCTCGGGATTGGGCGCGTGCGGATGCTCCGGCGGGAGCTTGCTCATCCACTCCGTCAGCTTCGGATCGATCGCGCCCTGGCACCAGAATTTCGCGGCGACTTCGCAGCCTTCGCCCAGCAGGGAAACGCCGCCCTCGAACGATTTTTTCGCGTGGTCGGAGTCCGGGAACGCGCCGAGCGTGAAGAAAACGCCGACTTTCTTCCTGCGGATTTTCGGCAGGTAGGCCGCCATTTCCGCGTTCGCAGTGCCTTTGTCCACCCAGTAGCCGACGGCTACGAAGTCGTAGGCGTCGGGCGCGGGCGCGTTTTCCACGGGAAAGATTTCCGTTCCCGCGGGCATGACTGAAAGAATCGCCTCGGCGATTTTTTTCGTGTTTCCGGTTTTCGATGAATAAACGATCAGTGATTTCATTGTCGGTGGATTTATGCTTTAAGGTGCAATGTATATGGCGAACGGACTCAGAATTCGTATTTCAGCGAAACCCAGTAACTCCGCCCCGGCTGGGCGTAGCTCAGGTTCGGCAGTTCGTAGCGCGTGTCCGCGATGTTGTCCACGCCGAGCGCGAGCGTGAGTTTCGAGAAATACGGGTTTCTGCGCTCGGGCGTGATGTCCACTCCGAACGAGAAATTGAAGGTCGCCCAGCCCGCGGTGCGTTCGACGGAGACGGAGCCGTCTGAGTTTTCGACGTTTTCCTTCGAGGCAGAATTGGCGCGCATGTTGAAGTCCGCCCACCAGTCGCGGTTCGATTCGGAATAGGCGCCGCGCACGCCGAGCTTGCCGAAGAGCTCCGGCTGCCCCGTGTTGTAGGTGGAGCCGGACTCGCTCTCGAAGCGGCGCCGCAGGAAGGTCGCGACCGCGTAGGGCGTGAGCGTCGCGTCGCGCCCGAGCTCGAACGCCCAGGACGCCGCGAGCTCCGCGCCGAAGCTCTTCGCCGAGTCGTAGTTGACGAACCAGACTTCGTCGCCCGTTCCCGTGCCTGTCGTGCGCGTGCCGATGTAGTCGCGCGAATCCGTGTAGAACAGCGTCGCGTCGAGCTTGGCGCCGCCGCGTTCGTAGCGCGCGCCGAGCTCGTAGCTGACGCTCTTTTCCGGATCGAGATCCGGGTTCGCGTGCGTGACCGAGCTCGCCATCGCCGAACCGACGTAAAGCTCGTTCACCGACGCGTAGCGGTAGCCCTGCGCGACGGTCGCGCGGAACGTCCAGTCTTCGAGCTGCGAATTGACGAGCGAGGCCGAGAACGTCGCGTTCGCGTCCTCGTCGCTTGCGCTCGGGTCGTCGGTGGTCGTGTCCGTGCCGCGTCTGCGGTTGACGAGGCGGGAACGCTTGCGGTCCAGCTCGTTTTTGACGTAGGTTCCGCGCGCGCCGAGCACGAGTTCCCAGCCTTCGGCGAAGTTCCATTCGTCCTGCGCGAAAAGCGCCGCCGTGAGCACGTCCGCCTTGTAGCGGTTGAAGGTCGTCTGGTCCGCCATGATGCTTGTCGTTCCGCTCATGGCGTTCGTCATCGTGCCGTAGGTCGTCGTCGCTTCGTCGGAGTCGAGCTTCACGTAATCGAGCTGCGCGCCGACGATGAGGTAGTGCTCTTCGCCGAACGCGAAGTCCGCCTGCGCCTCCGCGCCGTAGGAATAATGCGTGTTGAGGCGGTCGGCGTCCACGTTCACGTTGACGTTCATCGGGCCCGCGGTCTGCCGCGTCGTGATGTCCTGCAGAAAGCGTTTTTCGGTCTTCTGCGCGTAGGCGTCGAGGCGGAATTTGACGAAGGTGTCCGAAACGTCCTTCACTTCGAGGAAGAGCGCCGCCTTCTCGCGGTCCCAGTCGGGAAGCGACATGCGGATGTCCTCGCTGCCCGTGTAGACGTTGGAACGGCCGCGGAACGACTCGAACTTCGCGCCGAGCGTCGCCTTTTTCGAAACGTCGTAGGCGAGATACGCGCTCGCGTTCTGAAAACGCCAGTCCGTGTTCTTCACGCGCCCGTCGGGCGATTCGATGTCGCCGTGATCTTCGTCCGACCACGAGACGCGCGCCGAAAAATCGCCGTAGCGCGCGTTCAGGTCGTAATACTGGTCGAGCCCGCGCGTTCCCGTGTCGCCGCGGACGCCGGCGCTCCCGTGCACGCCTTCTTCGCCGGATTTCTTCGTGATGATGTTCACCACGCCGCCGATCGCCTCCGAGCCGTAGAGGACGGACGCCGGCCCCTTGATGACTTCGGCGCGTTCGATGTCCTGCACGGAAATCAGCAGCGGGGCGCCGTTCATGCCTTTCGTCTCGGAAATCTTCTGCCCGTCCACGAGCACGAGCACGCGCTGGTTGCTTTCGCCGCGGATGTTGACCTGCTTGAAGCCCGCCGAGCCCGTGGACTCGACCTGCACGCCGGGAACGTCTTCGAGCAGGTCGGCGACCGTCGCCGCCGCGCTCTTCGTCACGGCGTCGCCTTCGACGACGGAGACGCTCATCGGCACGTCCGCCATTTCCATTTCGTGCTTGGCGGCGGTGACGCGCACCGCTTTGCCGGTTTTCATTTCGGGTTCGGCGACGCCCTCTTCGGGCGCGGGAACGGCGTTTTCGTTTGTTTCGGATTCCGCGGGCGCCGCGTCGTCCGCGAGCGCGGGGACGCAGGAGAGCATGACCGCTCCCGCGAAAATCAGAAAGGACTGTCTGAGTTGCATTTTTTTGTTCTCGTCGTGTCGCGCACTCCGGCGTGTCCGGTCGCGGGCGAGAAATTTTTTTGTCGGCGCTCCTTGGTTCGGTGGCGTGCGTTCATCGCGGGAGGCGAATTTTCTGCTTCACCTCGATCTGCATGACCTTGCCGTCGTGGACGACCACGGTGAGCTCTCCGAAACGAAGCTCGGAAAGCTGTTTCACGATCTGATCAATGATTTCCTGCGGCGGCTTGTCCATGTGCGAATGAGGCCGCGAATAAAAATGAGACTCATTCTTAAAGTCAAGCCCTTCCGTGAAAAAAGTTTGTGCGGGAGGGATTTCGGCGGACAGGCAGAAACGCTCCTTCTTCTCAAAACTTTCCGTCCGCCGCGCGCGGGCGAAACATTCCGTTGACGGGGCGGCGCTTTTCGAGTGTCATTGGAGCATTGAAGCACTTTGATTTTTTATGGCCAAAAACGCTATCCGCAGAGAGAACGCAAAAATGAAGTCCGCCGCCGGCGACGACCGCAATCTGGTCCTGGTGGACGACGATTTTCAGGACGCCGATTTCGAAGACAAGGTCTGGCTTTTCTGGCGCCGGCACGGGAAGAAGACCGTCGCCGCGGCGGTCGCCGTTTTTCTGACGGCGTTCACCGTGATCGTCTATACGCAGGGCAAGAAGATGCACGTCGCGGCTCTGCAGTCCGACTACGCCGAGCTGAAGACCGCGGACGAACGCCGCGCCTTCGCCGCCGCGCACACGGGCGACGCGATGGCGGGGACGATCTTCTACGCGCTCGGCAACGAGAGTTTCGCCGAGGGCAAGTTCGCTGAAGCCGCCGTGGACTACGCCGCCGCCGCCGCCGTGTTCGCGGAAAAATCCGAGCCCGAGTTCGCGCTCCCGCGCGACCGCGCGAAATTTTCCGAAGCCGTCGCGCTCGACAAGGCCGGCGGGAAGGACAAGGCGCGGGCGACCCTCGAGGCTCTCGCTGCTTCGCTGAAGACGGACGAGACCGTGCGCGGGCAGGCGATGTACAATCTCGCGGTACTCGCGCTGAGCGCGGGCGACGTCGCGGGCGCGCGCGCCCAGCTCGACGAGATGGACCGCGCGCTTTCCGCGCAGAACATGTGGCATTCCGAAAAATCCAATCTGATTCGGCTTGAGCCGCGCCTTGCCGCCGCGCCCGCCGAATCCGTTCCCGTGCCCGCCGCGGCCGAATGATTCCTTTCCGAAAAATGACAGAAACCGCAACCGTCGAAGACGCCGTCGTCGTCCGCAAGCTCTGCAAGAACTACGGTTCGCACAAGGCCGTTTCGGGCGTGTCGTTTTCCGTGAAGCGCGGCGAGATCGTCGGCTTTCTCGGGCCGAACGGCGCGGGCAAATCGACGACGATGCGCATTCTCGCGGGGCTCACGCCGGCGAATTCCGGCATCGCGCGCATCTGCGGCATTCCGGTTTCGACGGACGCGTTCCGCGCGAAGGCGCACCTGGGCTACATGCCCGAGAACAATCCGCTGCCGGAGGAGCTGCGCGTCATCGAATACCTGCGCTGGCGCGCGCGCCTGAAGGACGTTCCCGAGAAGCGGCTGCGGGAGCGCGTCGAGAGCGTCATGGCGGCGTGCGACCTCGCGCGCAAGGCGCGGCGCAAGCTCATCGGCTCGCTTTCCAAGGGCTTCCGCCAGCGCGTCGGAATCGCGGACGCGCTGCTTTCGGAGCCGGACGTCGTCATTCTCGACGAACCCACGATCGGGCTGGACCCGCACCAGATTCTCGGCATCCGCTCGCTGATCCGCGGGCTGCGCGGGAAAAAGGCGGTGCTGATCTCCTCGCACATCCTGCCGGAAATCGAGAACGTCTGCGACCGCGTCATCATCATCAACCAGGGGCACGTCGTCGCGGCGGGAACGCCGGAGGAGCTGCGCGCGGAGTTCGTCCGTTCGCGCGCCTTCGAGATCGTTTCCGACGCCGCGCCCGAACGCGTCGCCGAGGTGCTCGGCGCGCTTTCGGTCGAGCGCGTTCCCGCGACGGCGACGGAGCCGAGCAGACTGCTCGCGCGCATTCCCGCGGACGCGCCGCGCGAGGACTTTCTCGAAAAACTCCATTTCTCGGGAATCCGCGTCGAAGAATTTTCCGAAAAGCGCGCGAGTCTTGAGGACATCTTCATCGCGGCGACCAAACGCAATTACGACGTCGTGGACGACGTCTCCAAACGGCAATGAGACACTTTCTGACGATTTTCCGCTACGAGCTGCGCATGCTCTTCATTTCGCCTTCGACCTACGTCGCGGGAACGGTCTTCCTCTGCATGATGGGCGGGATTTACTGGTTCGCGCTTCAGCAGGCGACGATGCAGAACGGCGAGACGCTGCTGCCCGTGGAAAGCTATTTCTTCGTTTTCTGGGTGCCGCTGTTCATTCTGGTGCCGCTGATCACGATGCGCTCCTTCGCGGAAGAGCGGCGCGCGGGAACGCTCGGCGCGCTGATGACGACGCCGACGAGCGCGTTCGCCGTCGTGCTCGGCAAATTCGCCGCCGCCTACGCGCTCTACGTCGCGCTGTGGGCGCTGGCGCTGCTGTTCCCGGTGATCGCGTGGCAGATGCTGAAGGACTTCTGCCCGGACCCGCGCCTGCTCGCGCTGAGCTCGCTGAAGGGCGGGGCGCTCTTCGTCGCGCTTTCCGGGCTGCTCTACGTCGCGACGGGCATTCTTGCGAGTAGCCTGACGCGCAGCATGCTCGTCGCGGGGCTGCTCACGTCGTGCGGTCTTTTCGTCTTCGTCGTGCTCGGCGGCGTGCTGCAGATGCTTCCGCTCAACGTCTATGAATCCTTCGCGTGGCTCGAAGGTCCCGCGGATTATCTCCGCACGTTCAAGCATCTCGAAAACTTTTACGGCGGGCTGATCGAGTCGCGCCCCTTCTTCCTGTTCCTCAGCGGGACGGCGCTCGCGCTGGGGCTGACGACGCTCAACGTCGAATCGAAAGCGTAGCCTATGCGATTCTTCCGTCTTTTCAAAATCGAGGATTTCCGTTACGTGCGCGTGCTGCGCGGAGCGAATCTGTGCGCGCAGGCCGCGCTCGCCGTGCTGCTCGTCTTCGGGCTCAATTATCTCGCCTCGCTGCCGTCGTTCCGCTTCCGCTGGGACATCGACGAGGCGAAGAGCCACACGCTCTCGCTCGAATCGGGCATGTTCCTCGAATCGCTCGTCGGCAAGGCGCCCGCGGACACGACAGCGGAGAATCCGTGGATCCGCGTCGTCGTCACGTTCCCGCGCTCCGATTTCGGCGAATCCCGCGAAGAGGCTTACGGCAAGAACATGATGCGCAAGCGCATCGTCGCGCTTACGGACAACTTCCGCTACAAGGCGGAATCGCTCGGCGTTCCCGGCTTCATCCGCTTTGAGGAGGGCGACCTCGTGAAGAACACGCGCCTCGCCGCGGAGATGGAGAAGAACGGCATCAGGAAAATTCCCGAAAACGCCGCCGTCGTCGTGCTTTCGCGCAAGCGCTGTGCCGTCATCACCGCCGCGGAGCTGCTGAAAATCCGTCGCGACGACGCCGGCAATCCCGCCGACGTGGACGGTTTCCGCGGCGAAGAGGCGCTGATGGCGGCGATTCTCAAGGTCGCCGACGAGACTGTGCCCGTCGTCTATTCGCTCGTCGGGCACGGGGAATTTTCGCCGGAAAGCACGGACCGCTCCTTCGGGCTTTCCTCGTTCGCGGAGCAGCTGCGCGCGCGGCAGATTCGCCTGCTCACCCTCAACCTCCGGGAACACAAGGACGTGCCGGAGGACGCGGCGATGCTCCTCATCGCCAATCCGCGCATTCCCGTGGACAAGGCGGACGAAAAGAAGATCGGCCGCTACCTGCGCGAACGCAACGGGCGCGTGCTGCTGCTTTCGGGACCCGGGCGCGATCCCGGGCTGGACGATCTGCTCTTCGACTGGGGCATTCAGCTCGCGGACAATTTCGTCGTCGAAAAGGATCCCGCGAAGCTGCTCTACGACGGCAACGTCGCCGTGAACACGATTTCCGTTCCCGCGCACAAGACGACGGAGATTCTCGCCGAGCAGAAGATTCCGCTCGTCGCCTCGCAGTTCCGCCAGGTGCGCCGCGACGTCGGTTCCGCGGACGACGCGACGCGCCGCGTGCAGGAGCTCGTCTTCTCTTCGCCGGGCGTGAACGCTGCGGGCGTGCCGACGAGCTGGGGCGAAAGCGAATACCGCACGCCGCCTTACCGCTACGGCGACCGCATGAGCGACGTGCCCGGGCCGGTCTCCGTCGTCGCCGTCGCCGAGCGCGTGGCGGGAACGCGCCTCGGGTTCAACATTCCCGGCGGCCGCCTCGTCGCCGTGGGCGCGGGCGACATCGCCTCCAACGCGCAGCTCGAGAACGGCGGCAACAAGACTTTCCTCTTCAACGCCGTGAACTGGCTGATCGACCGCGACGTGTATCTGAACATTCCGCCGCGGCCGATTTCGGACTTCCGGCTCAACGTCTCCATGCCCGACCTGGTGCGCGTCGCGTGGGCGTTCGCGGTCGTTCCCGCCGCCGTCGTGCTGCTCGGCCTGCTGGTCGCGTTCTGGAGGCGGCGGATCTGAGAAATCTTTTCGGAAAGGAAGCAAAGCGATGCGTTTCAAATTCACCCTTTTTCTGATCTTGGCGAACGTGCTCACCTTCGGCCTGATTCTTTACGAATCCGGCAAGAGCGACGCCGCGGACAGCGTGCGCCGGGCGATCTTCTCCGCCGGCATTTCGAAGATTTCCGTCAAGGATTCCTCCGGCGAATTTTCGCTCGCGCTCGAAAAGAAGGACTGGTTCATCACGAGCCCGTTCCGCTGGGCCGCCAACCCGTTCACGGTCAACCGGCTGCTGAACGAGCTGCGCTTCCTCGGCGCGGACGGCGGCTTTTCCGTCGCCGAGGCGCGCGCGACCGGCGGCACGCTCGCCGACTACGGGCTCGAAAATCCGCGCGCGACGCTCTCCGTCTCCGACGACGCGGGAACGCGCCAGATCCGGATCGGCAACGCCACGCCGGACCGGAAAAGCGTGTATGTCCTTTCGCCCGACGGCTCGGAGATCATTCCCGCGCCGAAGAGCTTTCTGGACGTCATCTCCAAAAAGTCCGAAGACTTCCGCGCGCGCGAAATCTTTTCCGTCGCGCCCTACGAGGTGCAGAGCCTCAAGATTCTTTCTTTTGAAGGACAGGCGCGCGACAAGGAATCGCGCCGCGTGAGCCTCGTGCGCACGCGCAGGGAAAACGACGGCGTCGCCGCGCGCGTCGAATACGGCTGGCGCTTCGAGACGCCGATTTCCGCCGCCGCCGAGACCGCGCGCACGGAGGCGCGTCTGCGGGAGCTCGTCTCCCTCAACTACGGCGAGTTCTTCTTCGACAAGCCTTCGCTGCTCGGCGAATCTGGCGTCAAGACGCCGCAGATGAGCATCACGCTCTCCGACGGCAACGAAAAATCGCAGACGCTCCTCATCGGCAAGCTCACGCCCGAAAACAAGCACCTGCGCTACGCCAAGCTCGACGGCAACGACGCGATCTTCACCGTTCCCGCTGACATCGCGGACCGCTGGGAACGCGCGACCTCCGAGCTGCGCGACCCGCATTTCTTCGATTTCGACCCCGCGCAGCTGCGGTCCGTCACGATCTTCGAAGGCAAGAAGCAGCTTCTCCTCCACCGCACGAATCTGCGCGCCGCGGGCGCGAAAAAGGTCGATTCCGGAGCCGTCGCGCTCGGCGCGGACGCGGACGAGCCCGTCGCCGTCGCGGACGCTTCCGCCGAAAACCTCTACGCCGCGTGGCAGATGCCCGCCGCGCCCGATTCCCGCGTCGTCGAGCCGACCGCCGTCGAGCCCGCCGTCATGCGCGATTTCGTCGAGACGCTGAAAAACCTCTGTGCCGAGAATTTCCCCGACCCGGAAAAGACGGACGCCGAGCCCGGCGAGTTCTACCGCGCCTTCGCCGCCGACAACGCGTCCGAAGTCGAGATCGAATCCTTCGGCTTCAAGCGCCCCGCGCGCGTCGTCGAGCTTCAGTTCGGCGCGCCCGTGAAGGACGCCGAAAGCCCGCGCCGCACCATGACGCTCTCCGTCGCCGAGCCGCCCGCCGACAAGCCCGGCGCGCCCTGTCACGCCAAGTTCGGCGGCTCCATCTACGCCGTCGGCGAGAAGATTCTCGAATCGCTTTCGACCGAGCCCTCCTTCTTCCGCTCCCGCGAAATCTGGAAGCTGCCCGAGGACGCCAAGATCCTCGCGGTCCGCATTTTCGACGTCGCCGATTCCGAGGAAAAGACGGTGCTCGACGAACGCCGCCCCGCCGGCGTAGCCGACTGGGCGAAGGCGCTCGAAGCGAAGACCGACGAGACGTCCAAGGCGCTGTGCGAGCTCATGAAGCTCCTCGCCGACTTCCGCGCCGAGTCGTTTCTTCCCGAGCCGTTCTCGCGGGACTTTTCTTACGATTACCAGGATTCCGGCGCGCGCGAGACGTGGCGCTTCCGCCTCGAACTCGAAATCGCCGCCGCCGCGGAGGACGCCGAGCCGACGCGCCGCGTTCTTTGGCTCACGAAGCGTCTCGGCGGCACGTTCCAGCTCGCGGGAACGCCCGAGCCGTCCTGCGTCTTCCGCATCCGCCAGCCGCTCATCGACGCGCTGCACAAGCTCACGTTCGCGCGCGATTCTTCGCGCGACGTTCCCGAGATTCCGGTTCCCGAGCCGGTCGGCAGGGAAGCGCCCGCGTCCGCACCCGCCGCGCGCTGAATTTCCCCTCTTCGAACAACCCGAACCCCGCACTTCCCATGTCCAACGACAACACGCAGTACCTCGTCGCCGCGCTCGGCGACGCCGTCATCGTTTCCGTCCGCGGTCGCGCCGTTTACACGACCTGCCGCGAATTCGGCGAATTTCTCGAAAAAGTCGGCGGGAGCCCCGACGTCCGCAAGCTCATTCTCGACATGAAGCTCTGCGAAGGCGTGGACAGCACCGTGCTCGGACTGATCGCCGGCGCGGCGGGCGATTTCCGCGGGAAGGGCGGGGAAGTGATCCTGCAGCGCTGCAGCCCGCGCATCGCCGAAGTCACCGCCAATCTCGGGCTCGGCGCGCTCCTCACGCTGCTTCCCGACGACGCCGTGGACGCGGGCACGGAAAAGCTCCTCGCCGAAGGCGAAACGAGCTGCGCCGCCGCGGCGCCCGCGACCAACCGCACGATTCTTCACGCGCACGAGACGCTGATGGCCGCCGATCCAGACAACGTCCCGCGCTTCAAGCAGGTCGTCGACTTCATGCGCGCCGACCTCGGCATGTGAAGGCGCGCCGCGTCCTTTCGGCGGCGCGCTTTTCGGTTGTGCTCGGAGCGCGCGCCTTCATACTCTGAACGCATGGAATGGAGCATCAGATCCCTGTCCAAGCGCTGCGGCGTTTCCGGAGAGCCTTTTTCGGACGGCGACGCCGTCATGTGCTTCGTGTTCAAGACGGAAGCCGGCGAAATCGAGCGCGCGGACGTGCTCGAACGCAACGTGCCTGCGCTGAAGGCGCCCGGGACGCTGGTCGGCTTCTGGCGGCGCGTGTTCTCCTCCGATCCCGCGGCGGCCGCGGACATGAAGCAGAAGCTGGTTTCGCAGGAGGACTTTTTCTTTTCACTGTTCGACGTGCCGCCGAGCGAGGACGGCGAGATTCTCAAGCAGTTCGTAGCCCTTTATCTCGAACGGAAGCGGATTCTCCGCGCGGCGGGCGCGCCGGAAAACGGTTTTCAGAATTTCGTCCACGTGAAGACCAAAAAAATCTTCAGCGTTCCCGTCCGGGACGCGGATCCCGAAACACTGGCGCGGCTTGCTTCCGTCATCGACGCCTTTATAATGTGAGCCATGAATAAAATGTTCAGAAAGGTCCTTTTCTTTTTTTCCGCCGGAATTCTGGCTCTGCTCGCGGGCTGCTCCAAGCCCATGCCGCGCCACGCCATCGACGTCTTTCTCGAAGCGCCGACGCGTTCCGCCAGCTTCGGGCTGCACCAGAAGATCGTCATGCCGGTCTCCGGCGTGACGGCGACAATCACCACGCCGCCCGTCGCCGACATCGATTCCTTCACCAACGCCGAATTTCTGATTCAGGAGGACATGGGCGAGGCGCGTCCAGGCATCCGCCTTCAGGTCAAGGCCGAGAAGTGG
The DNA here is from genome assembly GCA_051884495.1 of Candidatus Spyradosoma sp. Lineage (GTDB taxonomy): Bacteria > Verrucomicrobiota > Verrucomicrobiia > Opitutales > UBA953 > Spyradosoma. Next base: position 48,435 of record JBJEVQ010000024.1, on the reverse strand, counting down.
CTGCAGATCTATCAGGCGTCCGGTGAAGCCGTCGCGGAGGGCCGCGGGCTCAAGCGCTTCTTCCTCGTCGTGGACGGCAATCCCGTCGGCTACTGCCTCATCCGCCGGCAGATCCGCAGGGACGATCTCTTTTTCATCATCGAGTCCAGAAAGGACGGGCGCGAGCTCGCCGAAGAGCTCCGTGAAGTGTGCTTCCTGCTGAACGAGTACATTCTGGAGCGCCGCGAATACATGAAGGACGTGAAGAACTGACGATGCGCTTCGCGGCGTTTTTTCTGATTTTCGCGGGCGCGTTCCCGCCGCTTTTCGCGGAGGCGCTCGTCGGTCCTACGTCGCCGGGCGTCGCGGATTTTCTGCGCCGCGGCGATTTTTCGTTTCTTCAGCCCGCGGCGTCAGGGCGACCGGAATCCGCCATGTTCGGCATGGTGCGGAACGGCGGCACGCGCTTTCATGAAGGCGTGGACGTGAAATCCGTCCGGAAGATGGCGGGCGGCGTGCCGATGGACGTCGTCCGCGCCGTCTGCGCAGGCACGGTCGCGCACGTTTCGCCTCAGAACAACGGTTCCTACGGCAGGTACGTCGTGCTGCTTCACGAGAGCGGCGGCGTCCAGCTCTACACGCTTTACGCGCATCTGCTCGCCGTTTCGCCGTCGCTGAAGGAAGGCGCGCGCGTTCCCGCGGGCGCGGTGTTGGGAATGCTCGGGCGGACTTCCACGGCGGTCAGAATCGACAAGAGCTCCGCGCATCTTCATTTCGAAGTCGGGATGATGCTCGGCGAAGAAGGCTTCGACGCGTGGTACCGGCGCAGATACGGACCGGGAAATCTTCACGGGCGCTGCAACGGCTTCAATCTCGCGGGCGCGGATCCGCTGGACTTCTTCGCGTTTCATTCCGGCGGCGACGGGCTCCGTTTCCGCGAGTGGATCGCTTCGCAGAAAAAGGCGTTCTCCGTCCGCCTCCCGATGCCGAAGGAGCCGCCGAGCCTCGCGGCGAGAAGTCCGGCTCTGAAGAAATTCGGGAAGAACGAAGCGAAATTCTGCGTCGTCGATTTCACCTGGTTCGGCATGCCGCTCGCGTTTCGGGGTTCGGACGAAGGCGGAAACGCGGACGTCGAGGTCTTCGACGTGGACTCTGCCTCGGCGGGTCTCGCCGAAAGGCGCGGGACGCTTTCCGCCGTCGCCGGCGGGCATGTTCCCGGAAGCACGCTCAAGAATTATCTGGAAATCATCTTCGACAGGAGGTTCCCGTGACCGCGATTTTTTACGCGCTGCTCGTCGCCTGCGTCGTCGGCGTCGCGCTTTTGGCTGTGAACCTGAAGACGAAGCTGCCGAAAAACCTGTTCGCCTTCACTGCGGTTCTGATTCTGACGCTCATGTTCGCGCTTTTCATGGAGGAGCGGGAAAAGACGCCGGCGGCACAGGAAGCGCGCGTCCCCGCGGAGACGCCCGAACGGCGCGCCACGGAAATTTTTTCGGGAACGTTCAGTCTCAGACAGGGGAACAACGATTTTCCCGTCCGTGTCCCGTCTGCCGCAGCTCGGGGGATGGAATACGTCTTCGAGTTCGACGCGGGAACGCCTTTCGGAAGCGCCGCCGATTTCGACTGCGAGCTGCGCGGCACGGACGGGCGCGTCCTGAAATGCTCCGCGCTCGTCTTTTCCGGAGCGGGTCTGAAATGCGTCTTCGTCTTTCCCGAAGGCTTCGACGTGCGGGAGGCGACGACGCTGCGCCTGATCTGCGGGAGCGCGCCCGCGCCGACGCTGACGCGGATCACGGAGCGGGAAATCTGAATTTTTCCGACCATGGGCAACGAAAAGAAAATCAGAGCGGACGAGCTGCTTTTCCGGCAGGGCAAGGCGGAATCGCGTTCCCGCGCGAAGATTCTCATCATGGCGGGCAAGGTGCGGAGCGGGCGCGACAGCGTCGTCCAGAAGCCCTCGCAGCTGCTCCCCGAAAGCACGGATCTGCAGGTGGAGAATCCGCCGCGCTTCGTTTCCCGAGGAGGCGAGAAACTGGCGGGCGCGCTCGAAAAATTTTCGTTGGACGTCCGCGGCGCGCGCGCGCTGGACGTGGGCGCCTCCACGGGCGGCTTCACGGACTGCCTGCTTCAGAACGGCGCGGAGGCGGTGACCTGCGTGGACGTCGGGCACGGGCAGCTGCACTACAAGCTCCTGCAGGATCCGCGCGTGAGTAATTTCGAAAAGGTGAACGCGCGCGATCTGGACGCGTACGAGCTTCCGTTCCCGCAGTACGATTTCGTGGTCGGCGATCTCTCCTTCATCTCGCTTAAAAAAATTCTGCCGGCGGCGTGGAACCGGGTGCGCCCCGGCGGAGCGCTGGTCATGCTGATCAAGCCGCAGTTCGAGGCGGAGCGCGAAGAAGTCTCCAGAGGCAAGGGAATCATCCGCGACGAGGCGATTCACCGCCGCGTCGTCGAGGACGTCCTGAAATTCTGTAATGAGAATCTGGATGCGTTCAGGCTCGAAGGGCTCTGTGATTCTCCGATTCTCGGCGGCGACGGGAACAAGGAATTTCTCTTCTGCGCGCGACGCGGCGAAAGCGCATGAGGCGCGGGAACGGGCGGGCCGCTATTCTATGCCGTACCGGAAGTGGACGATTCTGAAGCGGCGGCCGAAGCAGCGGTTGACCGCGCCGCACTGTCCGTAAGGCGTGTTCGGGCGCTGCGACGCGTCGAAGAATTCCGGGAAGCGCTGAACGAGCATCTCCGCCGTCGCGCGCGCCTCCGGTCTCCCCGTGAGCGGATTGAGGATTTCCGCCTGCGCGTAGATCGTGAAGGTGTCGCCGCGCGGCGCGAGTCTGCGCGCGACGTTCTGGAGCACGTGCTCCTGACGCAGAAATCCCGGAAACCACGCCGGAATTTTTTTCCCCGCGAGCGTGTTGATCTCCGCGCGCTCGATCGCCCGATGAAGGACGCCGGAATCCGCGAATTCCGCCACGGAGGCGAAGTGCCTTCCCGCGGCGAGGCGTTCGCGGTTCTCGTCGGCGACGTTTTTCGCCATGCGCGCGATCTTTTCCTCGGGGACGCCGCGGAGCCCCTGCGAGAGCAGGAAGTGGTCGCGGGAACGCCAGGGCGCTTCCTCCAGCTCCTTGTCGCTCAGCGGAAAGACCTTGCCGTCCGGCGAGAAGAACTGCGCCGAGAACGGGCGCATGAAAAACGCGTTGTCGAAATCCTTTTTCGGGCGCGGCGTGTCCCAGGGCATCCGCAGTTCTCCGGCCCTTCCCGAATACTGCTCCCATTTTTCGAAGGCGTTGGAGAGCAGGGCTGCCCACGCCTTTTCGTTCGTTGAATTCACGTTGAACGGGCCGTCCGTCATGCACTCTTCCGCGAAATCGACGGGACACGCCGAAGAGAACGCGGGCGGACACATCGTCCGGTCTTTTCTCACGAAGAGCGGGTCGTCGCTCGTGACCGCGTTTTCGCCGCGTTTTTGGGACGAGAAGAAATAGCGGTCGAAAATCTGGTTGATCTTCAGCTTCGCGACGTTCTCGTCGAAGCGGCCGAGCGCGAGCGGCGGAATCTTCGTCAGGTGCGGGAAGCGCAGCGCGCTCGCGGACGGGGCGCCGTCGCCCTCGGGCAGGTCGTAGAGCTGTATCGACGCGAACGCGGGCGCGCGCTCCTCCGTCCTGTGCGCGTTGACGTATCTGTCGAAGAAATACGTTTCGTTCTCGTCGTCTTCGGCTTCGGCGAGCGTTTTCGCGGCTTCGCCGACGTGGGCGGAAACCTCGAACGCGGCGGCGACGACGGGATCGGCGAAGTCGAAGACGGCGTCGCGCAGGTCCACGCTTTCCAGAAGATTCTTCAGCGCGTTCTCGTCCTCCGTGCGGAGGCGTATGCGATAGACGAGATTCGCGCGCGCGGCGTCGTGGTCGCCCGCCTTCTGCCGGTTGTATTCTCTGCCCGTCAGCGTGAACTGCACGTAGGGGAAGCTCACGTTCGCGAATCTGAAGATCGGCGGCGCGTAGTCCCGCGGATCCGTCGTCTGCCGAAAGCTTCCGTTGTAGTGGCGGAGCGCGATTTCGCCGGGGAAAAGCGGGGGAATCGAAAAGAATTCGATCGCGTGCTCGTCGTGGAACCAGCGCCCGTCCACGGCGCCCGAAGGCGGCTTGTTCGGGTCGGCGCCCTTCTGAAATTTCCAGGTCGCGCCGCCGGTGATCCGCGAGAGCCCTTCCGGCTGTCCGCTCGGATCGGGGAAGCGCGCCGTGTAGATTTCGCCCGCGTGCAGCCCGGTCTCCGGCGATTTCCGGTCCGTTCCGAAGCCCTGGTCGGACGCGTCGAAAATTCTGCAGTAGGCGTTGAAGGTTCTGTCGGACTGCGTCTGGCGGACGAGCCCGAAGCGCCCCGTCGGGAAATCCGAGAGCGCGGCGGAAAATCCCGCGCCGGTGTTTCTGTTGGTCACGGAAATCGTCGGCAGCACGGAAAAATCGATCATGCCGAACTGTCCGTCGGCGTGCGCGAGCAGCGGGAACGCGTAAGGGTTCCACAGTTTCGCGGTGACGTGGAAGCGCGCGCGGTGCTGGCCGTCCGTGCGCGGATTGAAGAAGCCGACGTGCAGGCGCAGGTCTGCGACGAGCGGACAGAAATGTTCGAGCAGCCCGAGCCCGCCCGCGTCGGGCTTCGCCTCCGCCGTCGCCGCGGGAACGCCCTGCGAGAGCGCCTCCGTCCGCGCCGCGGGCGCGCGCGCGGCGAAGAGCTCGGGCGCGGCGTCTTCTTTCGAGAGATCCTTCTTGAGCGCGTTCCGCGGCCAGTCGGCGACGACGCCGAGCGTCCGCAGCGCCGTCGTTCCGCGGTCCGTTCCCCTGCCGGAATTTTCGGCGAAAAAGAGCGCGGGATCGTAACGCGCCTTGAGTAGCGGCGGGACGCCCGTGCCGGACGCGTTCCGCGGGAACGCCTTGAGCGCCGCCGCGGGCGCGCCGACGAGCTGTCGGCGCCGCTGTTCCGCGCGCGCGTCCGCGGGATTTTCCGCGGGGTCCGCGCGGTCGTCGCGCAAGGGGAATTTCTCCGATTCGTCGACGACGAAATACGCGACGCGGAGGCCGTCGCCGACGTATTTCCAGGGCGCCCGGACACGGCCGCCGGGCGATTTCGGGTCGGGGAACGAAGCTTCGCCGCCGTTCTGCTCGGAACCGCGCGAGACGAGCGGGACTGGGAGAGCGGGCGTCCGCGCGGGCGCCTGGGCTTCGTCGGGCTCGGCGCCGGCGCGCACGGCGCACCAGGGATTTTCGCCGTCGGGCGCCGTGGACGCGGAGTCCTTTCCCGCGCGCAGCTGCAGCTCGGCGAGCGCGAGGCGCGCGGCGTTCGTCGCGGCTTGGCTTGCGGCGGCGCGCTTCAGGGCGGCGTCGGTCAGAGCCTTTTCTCGCTCGGAAAACGTGAAGAGCGCGGCGCCGACCGCCGCCATGAGCAGAAGCAGAATCACGACTGCGAAAAGCGCGAAGCCTTTTTTGTCCTGGTTTTTCGGGAAAATCGGGGGCACGGGAACGCGGGGTTTCGGGGAAGAAAGGTCGGTTTTTGCGCACAAAATTCTTGAAATCCCGCCGCGGAGTCAAATACTTTCCGCCTTTTCAATCCGCCTTCTTTTTTATATTTTACCCCTGCAAATCAAAAAGGAACCCGAAAAAATGAACCTCATCGAAACAATCGAAAACGCTTTCTCCGCGGGCGAAATCACGGAAACCACCCGCGCGAATCTTCGCGAATGGCTCGGCGCCGGCTTTCTTCCGGCGTGGGCGCTCAAGGCGATCGAAGAGCTCGTCGCCGCCAAGGAATGGAACGAGCTCAACGACCGCTTCTTCAAAAAAATCGCCTTCGGCACGGGCGGCATGCGCGGCCGCACGATCGGCAAGGTCACGCCCCCGGCGGAAGCGGGAACGCGCGACGCGCTCGGCGCGCCCGAGCACACCGCCGTCGGCACCGCGAATCTGAACGACTTCAACATCGTCCGCGCGACGGTCGGCCTGTTCCGCTACATCTCCGGCTGGCTCGCGAAAAACGGCGAAACGCGCGCGCCGCGCATCGTCATCGCGCACGACGTGCGGCATTTCTCGAAGCATTTCTCGCAGCTCGCGGCGAGCATCTGGACGAAGCTCGGCGGCGAGGCGTACGTGTTCGACGGTCCGCGCTCCGTGCCGCAGCTCAGCTTCTCCATCCGCGCGCTCGGCACGGACACCGGCATCGCGCTCACGGCGAGCCACAATCCCTCGCACGACAACGGGTTCAAGTGCTACTTCCGCGACGGCGCGCAGGTGATTTCGCCGCACGCCGAGTCCATCATCGGCGAAGTGAACGCCGTCACGCTCGCGGACATTCCGCGCTTCCTCGACGTCGATCTCGCGGCGGTGAAGACCGTTCCCGCCGAAATCGAGGCGCGCTACCTTGCCGACCTCGAGTGCGCCGTGCTCGACAAGTCCGTGATCGAACAGGCCAAGATCAAGCTCTGCTACACGAACATTCACGGCACGGGCGACGTGATGATCGTTCCCGCGATGAAGAAGTTCGGCGTGGACGTCACGACCGTCGCCGAGCAGCTCCCGCACGACGGCCGTTTCCCGACCGTCAAGTCGCCCAATCCGGAAAATGCCGAGGCGTTCACGCTCTCGCTCGCGAAGGCGAAGGAAATCGGCGCGGACATCGTCATCGGCACCGACCCGGACGACGACCGCGTCGGCATCGCCGCGCGCGGACGCGACGGCTCCTACACGCTTTACACGGGCAACCAGACGGGCTCAATGCTCGCGGCGTTCCGCTGCGCGCGCATGAAGGAGCTCGGCATTCTGCCGCCCGAAGGCTCGCCGCACGCGACGCTCATCAAGACGTTCGTCACCTCGCCGCTCTGGGACGCGATCGCGGAAAAGAACGGCCTGCGCTGCGTGAACGCGCTCACGGGCTTCAAGTGGATCGGCGCCAAGCTGCAGAAATACCAGCTCGCGGTCGAAAAGACCGTGCCCGGCTACATGGCGCTCCCGTGGCGCGAACGCGCGAAGGCGCAGCTCGACGCGGGAACGTTCTTCGTCTTCGGCGGCGAGGAAAGCTACGGCTACCTGCACTCCGACAGCGTGCGCGACAAGGACGGGAACGCCGCCGCGCTCATGGTCGTCGAAATGGCGTCGTGGGCGAAGCTCAAGGGCATGACGCTCCCGGAATTCCTCGATTCCATCTACCGCGACTACGGCTACTTCCTCGAGTCCCTGCTCAACATCGTGCTCGAAGGCGCGGCCGGCGCGGCGCAGATCAAGCGCATCCTCGCCTCGCTGCGCGAAAATCCGCCGACGGAGGTGCTCGGCTCCAAGGTCGTCGATTTCAAGGACTTCGGGCGCGACGTCATCAAGGACTGCGACGGCGACCTGATTCCGAAGGAAGATTTCTATTTCTTCACGCTGGAAAACGGCATGCGCATCGCCGTGCGCGGAAGCGGCACCGAACCGAAAATCAAATTCTACATCTTCGCGACGAGTCCGAAGACCGATCTCGCCGAAGCCAAGGCGGACGCCGCCGCCGCGGTCGAAGCCGCCAAGGCGTTCCTCAAGGACGAGGCGATGCGCCGCGCGAACGGCTGAAACGAAACATGAGGCGCGTTCCCGCAGAAAAATTCCTGCTCCTCGTTCCCGCGGCGCTGTGCGTCGCGGGAACGCTCGCGTCCTGCGCCACGGCCGAAAATCCCGACGATCCGGGCTACAACCGCCCGGCGGTCTCGGGAGTCGTCAGCGGGGAAATCCGCACCATGGACGCCTATCTGGACGCGGTAGAAAAGGAGAACGCGCGGCGCCTCAGAACCGAGGGCGACGTCTGGAGCAATCCGGAAGATTTTTGAACTTCAACACGATTTTTTTACGATGAACCAACTGAACTTCAGTGACCAAAGCACGGCGGAGCTCAACAAGCTTTCGCCGCTCGACCAGATGCCCATCATCGATGCGCTGACGAACATTTCGCTCGACGAATTGAAGAAGGACAAGTCCGCCTACGGCGCGTTCGCGCGCGGGAAGCAGACGTATTACCGTCTCCGCCAGGGCGATCTGCGCATTTATTTCACCGCGACCGAGGGAGAGATCTACTGCTGCTACATTCTCCACAAGCACAGCATCACCGATTTCGCCTTCCGCGCCAATCTGCCCGTGAAGGACGAGCATCTCGTCGAGCAGGACAAGAATTTCTGGGAATATCTCGATTCCTTCAACAAATAAGACGAGGAACACGACCATGAGCGAAGAAGACAGAAACGTTCCCGCGCCCAAAGAGCCCAAATACAAGTGCGTCCAGGACGCGGCGCGCATCTACCTGCTACCGAATTTCTTCACGGCGGGCAACATGTTCTGCGGATTCATGTCGCTCTGCCAGTGCATCGAGGCGAAGTACAGCGAAACCGTCGCCGCCGCCAACGAGAAGTACATGCTCGCCGTCTATCTGATTTTCGGCGCGTGCATCTTCGACCTCTTCGACGGCCGCATGGCGCGCATGTTCAAGAAGGAATCCATGTTCGGCGCCGAGTTCGACTCCATCGCCGACACGGTCTCCTTCGGCGTCGCGCCCGCGTTTCTCGTGTATTTTCTGATTCTCGACCCGAGCCGCAGCGCGGAGGCGTTCGTGCCCGTGCTGACCAAGGTCGGCCCCGTCGTCGGCTTCATCTACCTGCTTTGCGCCGGCATCCGCCTCGCGAAGTTCAACGTGCTGACGAATCCGCTCATTCCCGGAAACGAGAAGAAGAGCCCCGCGTCCGACTTCATGGGGATTCCCTCCCCGGTCGCCGCGGCGATCACGGCGTCGTTCGTGCTGCTGTTGACGCGCCTCAACTCCGGCGACGCGGGCGTTCCCGCGGCGGAGGCCGTCCGCGACTACATCCCGATCGTGCTGCTGCCGACGATGGTGCTCGTCTCCATTCTGATGGTCACGAACATTCCCTATCCGACGTTCAAGCACATCGACTGGAACACGAAGGCGAAGGCGCAGGCGTTCGTGCTGATCATACTCTTCGCGATCTTCGCGCTGGCGTTCCACGTTTACGCGATTCCGGCGGCGCTGCTCGCCTACGTCGTGTTCGGGCTCGTCCGCGCGCTCAAGCGCAAGATCTCCGGCAAAAAAGCCGCCGCTTCGCCCGAAGAGGACGACGGAGCCGTCGAAGACACGTTCTGACGCCGCGGGATTTTCGGCTTGCAAAAGCGTTTCCGCAAGCGTTCCATTGCAGACTCAACAGATTTGGAGATTTTTTTGAACATGAAAAAAGCAATCCTTCCTCTCATGATGCTCGCCGCCGCCGGCGGCCTTTACGCACAGGACGCGGCCGTCGCTGCTCCCGAAGGCAACGAGCTCGAAATCGGCGCTCTGTTCGGTTTTGAGTCTCACTACGTCTTCCGCGGCAAGTCCTTCACGGACGAAAACATGCAGGCGACCGTCAACGCCGGCTACTCGCTCGGCGGCACCGGCGACTGGGGCTTCCGCGTTTACGGCGAATTTTTCTATGAAGCTCCGTTCGACGACGAAATGAACGAAGTCGACTGGAAGATCGGCGGCACCGCCGTTTACGCCGACGAATACTACTTCGATTTCGGCTACATCTTCAGAACGTATCCGAATTCCGGACCGAGCACCGACAAGAACTGCGTCAACCGTGAGAACGAGATTTTCCTCGGCGTCGCGCGCGACGTCCGCTTCTGGCAGGACGCCGAATGGTCGCAGGTGAAGATCGGCGGCACGGTCTCCTATGACTGGACCTTCGAGCAGGTTTCGTGGGAATTCTTCGCGGAAAAGACCTTCGAAGAAGTTCTCGTTCCCGAATTCTCCGTCAACCTCCGCGCCGTTTACGGCTACATCACGATGAGGGACGCGGACGGCGACCAGTGGGCCAGCGACGGCTCTCCGGACTCCGACTACGGCTATTGCCAATTCTCGGTGGACGGCATCTACAGCCTGAACAAGACGACGGACGTTTCCGCCGGCATGCGCTACGCCTACAACAACGACCACAATCCGGGCGAAGACTGCAACGAATTCTGGTGGGGCGTCGCCCTCCGTTTCCGCTACTGATTCGCGGGAACGTTTTCTACAACGAATTTTTTTAACCTAACAAAAACATAAAGACAATGGCTATCAAAGTTGGCATCAATGGTTTCGGTCGCATCGGCCGCATGGTTTTCCGTGCTGCGATTGAAAACTTCGCGGACGACATCGAAATCGTCGGCATTAACGACCTCCTCGACCCGGATTATCTGGCGTACATGCTCAAGTATGATTCGGTTCACGGTCCCTTCAACGGCTCCGTTTCCTCCGAAGGAAACGCGCTCATCGTGAACGGCAAGAAAATCCGCATCACGGCCGAAAAGGATCCCGCGAACCTGAAGTGGGACGAAGTGGACGCCGACGTCGTCGTCGAATCCACGGGCTTCTTCCTCACGGAAGAACTCGCTTCCGCTCACCTCAAGGCGGGCGCCAAGAAGGTCATCATGTCCGCTCCCTCCAAGGACGCGACCCCGATGTTCGTTTACGGCGTCAACGACAAGACCTACGCGGGCCAGAAGATCATCTCCAACGCGTCCTGCACGACGAACTGCCTCGCGCCGATCTCCAAGGTGCTCAATGACAAGTTCGGCATCAAGCGCGGTCTGATGACGACGGTTCACGCGGCGACGGCGACCCAGAAGACGGTCGACGGTCCCTCCAAGAAGGATTGGCGCGGCGGCCGCGGCATCCTCGAGAACATCATCCCGTCCTCCACGGGCGCGGCGAAGGCCGTCGGCAAGGTTCTCCCGGAACTCAACGGCAAGCTCACCGGCATGTCCATGCGCGTTCCCACCTCCGACGTTTCCGTCGTCGACCTCACGGTTGAACTCAACAAGGAATGCACCTACGAAGAAATCTGCGCCGCGATGAAGGAAGCTTCTGAAGGCGAACTCAAGGGCGTTCTCGGCTACACGGACGAAGCCGTCGTCTCGACGGACTTCCGCAACTGCCCGAAGACCTCCATCTTCGACGCGAAGGCGGGCATCCAGCTCGACAAGACCTTCGTCAAGGTCGTCTCCTGGTACGACAACGAATGGGGCTATTCCAACAAGGTCCTCGAAATGGCTCGCGTCATCGCGAAATAAGTTTTCGAGACAACCTGTTCACGAACGTTCCCGCGTCTCCGCGGGAACGTTTTTTTGCGCCCGCTCTCCCGCAGACGCGTCTCTGCAGGCGTCTTTCGGCAAACACGCTTGCCGCGAGGGCGGAGGCTTGACCAATCTTCGCCCTGGGAAGCGTTCAGTCGAGATAACGCGTTTCCCTTATGAAATCTTTCTGCGGCGGCGGGCGGAAACGAGCGCGAGGGCGAGCGTTCCCGCGAGCAGCCCGAACGCCGAGGGTTCGGGAATCTGCGCGAGAAAGCGTTCTACGGAAAGCGCGGAAAATTTCGAGACGCTCACGCTTATTTCGGGGTTTTTCTGATAATCCGTGAGGTAGATGCCGGAATCGTCTCCGGATAAAGCGACGGGTCTGATGCCCGTCCAATTGTCGTCGGAGTCCGTTATGTAAATCGTCGTGACCAGCCCGGAATCGTCGTAGTCGCATCCCCAAAGAGTCACGGAGTGACCGCCGCTCAGCGTGCCCGTGGAAAGCGTCAGCCCCAGGCCGACGACCGAGTTTCCGGAGAGCTTGGAAATCAGAATGCTCGAGAATGCCGAATACGAATAGAAGCAGTCCGGAGACGATTTTTCTTCATACCAGAAAACCTGGAAATCCCCCGTCGGATTGTGGGTCTCATCGTAGGCGAACAGGTCTTCCACGGTCGGATACAGCCCGCTGAAAAATCCGGCGGAATCCGCGCCTTCGTTGAGCTGCGTGCTTTCGTCGTAGGGTTCATATCCGCTGATGAAATCTCCCGTCATGTACCAGGGAATCGCAATCAAGGCGTTTCCGCCTTTGTTGCTCCAATTTGAAGTGAAATACTCGTATATTTCCCCGCTCCCGCCCGGAGCGCCCGCAGGCAGCGCATTGCCCGAAGCGACGTAGAGACTTTGCCAGTACCCGAGCATGTCGGCGGACTGCGCGGCCCAGCACATGGAGGAGTCTCCGTTCCCCGTCTTGTTCACGTCGTTCCAGCCGGAATCCCGAGAGACTCCGTAAGTCCATGCGGATCCGGCGGCGGGCGCGTTCAGCGGACAGAGCGCCGCGAACGCGGAGGCTGCGAAAATCGGGAATCGGAGCGATTTTCTCATCTTGGGAAATATTCTACCGCTTCCGGTTTTCGAGGGAAGCGCAATTTAAGCTTTCCCTTGTCGCCGGCGCACGAAACATTCGGCGGGAACGCGCGTTTTCCCAAGGCATGAAAATCTTGCCTTGCCCCATCGCGAAAACTCTCCTCCCCCTCATCGCCGCCTACCGCAGATCGCCGACGGACGCCAACCGCGCCGCGCTCAAAAAGAAGGTCGAGAAGAACTACGACGCGGCCGCCTACTGCAGGTGGCTTTCCGCGCGCGACGGCAAGGCGACCTACCGTCTCCCGACCGAGACGGAATGGGAAATCGCCGCCGGGCACATGCCCAAGGACGCGGACTTCAACTGCGGCGAACACGACGGCGCCACGCCTGTGGACGCCTATGCGGGAACGCTCGGCGCGTGCGGCGCGATTGATTTCTGGGGCAACTGCTGGGAATGGACTTCCGAGAAGACGAATGGCCGCCGCGCCGTCAAGGGCGGCGCCTACGACTCCCCGCGGACGCTCTGCCGCACGGAGAACAAAGACGAGGCGCGCGCGTCCGGCACGGGCTACGCGAACGTCACCTTCCGTGTCGTCCGCGAAGAATGACGCGCAACGCGGCGAGATTCGTTGCAGACGCTTTTCCCGCAAAGCTGCCGAGGCGCAAAGATTTTTCGGGGAAGCGGCGGGAATGTCGATTCCCCGAAGCCGGAACGCTGGTGCTCGAGGAGGGATTCGAACCCTCACGCCTCGCGGCATCGGAACCTAAATCCGACGTGTCTGCCGTTTCACCACTCGAGCGCGCGCGAAAAAATCAGTAGCGGTAGTTTTCCGCCTTGTAGGGACCTTCGACGGGAACGCCGAGGTAGGCCGCCTGTTTCGGCGTGAGCGTCGTCAGCTTCGCGCCGATGCGGTCGAGGTGCAGCCGCGCGACTTCCTCGTCGAGCACCTTCGGCAGAATGTACACGCCGGGCTTGTACGCGTCGCGGTTCTTCCAGAGATCCATCTGCGCGAGCGCCTGGTTCGTGAAGCTGTTGGACATGACGAAGCTCGGGTGTCCCGTCGCGCAGCCGAGATTGACGAGACGGCCTTCCGCGAGCAGGAAGATCGAATGCCCGTCCGCGAAGTCGTAGCGGTCCACCTGCGGCTTGATGTTCACTTTCTTCGCGTCCGCGAGCGCGTTCAGCCGCGCGACCTGGATTTCGTTGTCGAAGTGGCCGATGTTGCAGACGATCGCCTGGTCGCGCATCCCGAGCATGTGCTCGAGCGTGATGATGTCGCAGTTGCCCGTGGTCGTGACGTAGATGTCCGCGAGCCCGAGCGTGTCCTCGACGGTGACGACGCGGTAGCCTTCCATCGCCGCCTGCAGCGCGCAGATCGGATCGACTTCCGTCACCCACACGGTCGCGCCGAGCCCGCGCAGCGACTGCGCGCAGCCCTTGCCGACGTCGCCGTAGCCGCACACGACGGCGATTTTCCCGGCGATCATCACGTCCGTCGCGCGCTTGATGCCGTCCACGAGCGATTCGCGGCAGCCGTAAAGATTGTCGAACTTCGATTTCGTGACGGAGTCGTTCACGTTGATCGCGGGAACGAGCAGCTTGCCCGCCGCGGCGCGCTGGTAGAGGCGGTGGACGCCCGTCGTCGTCTCCTCGGAAACGCCGCGCCACTTCGCGACGACGCGGCGCCAGTGGTCGGGGTCCTCGGCGCGGACGCGCTTGAGCAGCGCCTTGATCACGGCCTCCTCCTCGGATTCGCTCGGCGAATCCGCCCACGCGTCGCCGTTTTCGAGCTCGTAGCCCTTGTGGATGAGGAGCGTCGCGTCGCCGCCGTCGTCCACGATCAGGTCGGGACCGTTCCCGTCCGGCCACGTCATCGCGCGGTAGGTGCAGTCCCAGTATTCTTCGAGCGTCTCGCCCTTCCAGGCGAAGACGGGCGTTCCCGCGGCGACGATGGCGGCGGCGGCGTGGTCCTGCGTCGAGAAGATGTTGCACGAGGCCCAGCGGACGTCCGCGCCGAGATCGACGAGCGTCTCGATGAGGGCGGCGGTCTGAATCGTCATGTGCAGCGAGCCCATGATCCGCGTTCCCGCGAGCGGCTTCGCGGGCGCGTATTTTTTGCGGACGGCCTGCAGGCCGGGCATTTCAAAGGCGGCGACGTCGAGCTCCTTGCGTCCCCAGTCGGCGAGGGCGAGGTCGGCGATCTTGTATTCGGAAGCGATCGGCATGATGTGAATTGTGACTGTTTTTGATTTTAAAGAAACGCCCGCGAAGCTTTCGTCTTGCAGCTTCGCGGGCGAGGAAATGGGTGCAGGGTTAGGATTTGAACCTAAGACCTTCAGGTTATGAGCCTGACGAGCTACCGAGCTGCTCCACCCTGCAATAAATGGAAAGGAACGTCATTAGACCTTTCCCGCCGAAAAATTGCAAGCCTTTTTTTCGGGAATCCGCCGAAAAATCTTCAGCCCGCGAAGGGGAAGAAAAGCGGAATGAAGGCGACGCCGATCAGCAGGACGATGAGCGAGAACGGGACGCCTATCTTCACGAAGTCGAAGAACTTGTAGCGGCCGGGCTCGAGCACGAGCGTGTTCACCGGCGAGGAAATCGGCGTCATGAACGCCGTCGACGCCGCGATCGCGATGCCGACCGCGAACGGATAGGGCGAAAGCTCCAGCGATTTCGCGACGCTGACGGCGAGCGGCGCGAGCAGCACCGCCGTCACCGTGTTCGACATGAACAGCCCGACGATCATCGTCGTCGCCATCATCGCGCCGAGAATGACGCGCGGCGAGGAGTCGCCGAACGTCGCCATCACGGCGGACGCCGCGTGCGCGACGCCGCCCGTCTTCTCCAGCGCGGTCGCGAAAGGAATCATGCCGACGATGAGAATGATGCTCGACCAGTTGATGCAGCGGTAGGCGCGGTCGATGTCCACGCATTTCGAGAAGATCAGGATCATGCACGCGATCAGCGCGGCGAGCACGCTCGGGATGTCCGTGAAGATCATCAGCCCGACCATGACGGCGACGCTCGCGAGCGCGAACGGCGCGCCGCCGGGCACGGCGACCGCGCGCGAATACTCTTCCGGCAGCGCGAGCACGATGAAGTGCTTGTTCCACGTCTGCAGCGAGGAAAGCTCCTTCCACGGACCGCCGACGAGCAGCGTGTCGCCGACCTTGAAGCGTTCCCGCGCGAGGCGTTCTCCGGAGATCGCGACGTTGTTGCGGCGCACCGCGTACACGCTCATGCGGTATTTTTCGCGGAAGCGCGATTCCGCGAGCGTCTTGCCCTCGAGATCGGAATCGGGCATGACGGAGATTTCGAGCAGCCCGAACTCGCGCTCCGCCTTCGCGAAACGGCGGCCGCCTTCGAGCGGCTCCTGGCGCAGGCGGAGCTTTTCGGCGACGGCGGCGATCGCGGCGGGAGGCGTCTCGTTGAGAAAATCGATCAGCAGCGCGTCGTCCTCGCGCAGCTCGGTGTCGCCGACCGGGTTGATCAGCGAGCGCTTGCCGAGGCGCTGTTCCCGCCGGTCGATGCATACGATGTTCGCGGCGTATTCCGAGCGCAGCGGGCATTCGCGGATTTTCTTGCCGCACAGCGGCGAGTCCGCCGTGACGACGAAGACCGCGTCGCGCCACGTCACGCGGTAGCGCTCGGCGAGCTCGACGAAGTTCATCTCGCGCTTGCCGCGCGCGCGCGCCGCCGTTTCCGCGTCGTCGTTCCCGCCGAGAAATTTCCGCACGTAGAGCATGTAGCCGACGCCGGCGGCGAGCACGAGCACGCCGATCGGCGTGAACGCGAAGAAGCCGAGGCTCGGATAATTTTCGCGCGTGAGAACGGAGTTCACGACCATGTTCGGCGGCGTCGCCACGAGCGACATCATGCCGCTGATCAGCCCTGCGAAGCTCAGCGGCATCATCAGCTTAGCGGGAGAAATCTTCTGGCTGCGGCAGATGCCGAGCACGATCGGGATGAAGAGCGCCACGATGCCCGTCGAGCTCATCACCGAGCCGATCACGGCGACGGCGACCATCAGAAAGACGATGAGCTTCGTCGGGTTGTTGCGCGATTTCTTCAGAATCCACAGACCGACGTCGGTCGAAATGCCCGTGCGGATCAGACCTTCGCCGACGACGAACATCAGCGCGATCAGAATCACGCTCGGGTCGCTGAAGCCGCTCAGCGCCTCCTTCATGTCGATGATGCCCAGCAGCGGAAGCAGCATCAGCGCGAGCAGCGAGACGACGTCCATGCGCGGCTTGTTGATGACGAAGAAGAAGACGCATACGCCCAGCAGCGTCAGGGAAAGAATCAGATTTTCGTCCATGGCGGAAAGTTTTTCGTCGCGGGAACGCGGTTCAGAGCGGGCAGCCGGTCTCGATGAACTCCCACGGGAGCGCGAACTTTTCGGCGGCTTCGGCGGCGAGCGCGCGCACGCCGAAGCGCTCCGTCGCGTAATGGCCGCACGGATACAGATTGAGGCGGAGCTCCTGCGCCGCGGTGAAGTGCTCCTGCTTCAGTTCGCCGCAGACGAGCGTGTCGCAGCCGAGCGCGCGCAGCTCGGAGACGGCGGTGTTGCCCGAGCCGCAGAGCAGCGCGACGCGCCGCGGCTCCGCGCTCCCGAACTCGATCGCGCGGAACGTGTCCGGAAACAGCGCGCGCAGCTTCGCGACGAGACGTTCCCGCGGCATGCCCGCGCAGATCGCTGCGAAGGTGTTGCCCTCGTATTCGAGCCCCCAGTCGAGGATTTCCGCGCCGAGTTCGCGCGCGAGAATCGCGTTGTTGCCGATCTCGCGGTGCGCGTCCAGCGGCAGATGCGCGGAATAGACGGCGAGGTCCGCGTCGAGCAGCGCGCGGAATTTTTCGTAGACCGGCCCGACGACGGGAGGCTGCGCGTGCCAGAACATGCCGTGATGCACGAGCAGCAGATCGACGCCGCGCCGCGCCGCCTCGCGGAAGACGGGCGTGGACGCGTCCACGGCGGCGCCGATCTTGCGGACTTCGCCGCGGTTTTCGAACTGCAGCCCGTTGTTCGCCCCGGGGAAATCCCGGAAGCCGACTCGGCGGACGCGCGCGTCGCACCAGGCGACGATTTCGGAAAGTTTTGCCATGACGTTTTTTCTGCCTTGAGACTATCCGCAGAAATCCGATTCGTCGAGAGGGCATTTTTCGCCCCGGACAAGAGCCGGCAAGAGGCGCGCTCCGGTTTCTTACGCTTTTCCCTGGATGTGCGAGAGGACGGCGGCGAATTTGCTGTCGATTTCGCGGAATTCCTTTTCGGGAACGCTGCCCGCGACGAGGCCGGAGCCCGCGAAAAGGCGGATCGCGTTCCCGCTCACCTCCGCGCAGCGGATGCCGACGGCGAAAAAGCCTTCGCCGCGCGCGTCGAAGAAGCCGAGCGGTCCCGCGAAGTTGCCGCGCGGGAACGGCTCGGTCGCGAGAATCCGCGCGCGCGCCGCCTCCGCGGGAACGCCGCACATCGCGGGCGTCGGGTGCAGCGCCGCGACGCATTCGAGCACGCCGAGCCCCGCGGGAACGCGCGCGCGGATAGGCGTGCGCAGGTGCAGGATGTTCGGCAGCACGACGATTTCCGGCGTATCCGGAAATTCCGGCTCCGCGCCGAGCCGCCGCAGCTTTTCCGCGATGAAGTCGATGACGGCGCGATGTTCACGCCGCTCCTTGTCGTCGGCGAGCAGCCGCGCGCCGAGCGCGGGAACGTCCGCGCCGGGGAAATTCGGAATCGAGCCCGCGAGCGCCTCGGTCTCGAGCGCGCCGCCGCGCAGGCTCACGAGCGTCTCCGGCGACGCGCCGAGAAACGTCCTGCCCGCGCGCGCGACGCAGAAGATCGTGCAGTTTTTTTCGAAGCGTTCGTGAAGCTTGCCCAGAATCGGCGCGACGGGAATCGGGCTTTCGGCTCGGGCTTCGATTGCGCGCGAGAGCACGAGCTTGCGCAGCGTGCCTGCGCCGATTTCGTCGAGAATCTTCCGCGCCGCGGGCAGATACCACTCGCCGCCGATCTCGCGCGGAGGCGGAATGGGCGGCACTTTCTCCGTTCCCGCGGGAACGGCGTGCGCGAGCAGCGCGTCCAGCTCCGCGCTTAAGATTTCGGGCGCGTCGGGCTCGCCGTCCGCGAGATTGCGCACGACGGCGGTCGCGTTCCCGTAGCGGGAAATCTCCCACTTCGGGCGCAGCGAAAACGTCTCCGCCGCGTCGAAGGAAACTGCGCGGAACGTCTTTCCGGGCGCGTCCGCGCCGAGTTCTCCGAGCCCCATTTCCGCGATTCCGCGCGAGCGGTTTTCGACGAGAAACTTCGTCTCGGCGGGCGCTCGCGCGAGCGCCGAAAAGACTTCCGGCGTCAGCGGCGGGAATGCGAAGCGGCGAAGCATGGCGGATGAATGATGAGAGCTTAAAGGATTTCCTCGAAGGCGCTTAAAGTCTGTTCCTCCAAATCATGTTCCTTGAGCTCCAGACGGCGCGAAGCGCTTTAAGCCTTTTTCTTCGGGAGGAGCATCTTCAGCGGCATCAGCTTCATGTTGTCGGGGAAGGAAATCGTGCGTCCCGTCTTCTCGCTGATCATCCGGAAGATTTCCTGCACCCACGGCTTCGTGGCGCGCAGATCCGAATAGTGCAGATTCATTTTTCCGTCGGAAACGGAGTAGCACAAATCCGCGACTTCGAGCGTGACGACCTCCGGCTCGCCTTTGAGCGCGAGCGAAATCGAGACGTTGCCGCGGCTGAAATCGAACGCCGTCACTTCTCCGACTTCGCCGAAGCGCTGATTGAGGAAGTTGACGACCTGCTGGTTGATATTGAAGTTGAACATGGTTTTGTGATGATGAATTTCGGTTGAGAAAAATTCGTCCGCGCGTCGGCGTTCACGGGCGCTTCCGCGATTTGCCGAAGTGGTCCTCGAAGCGCTCGCCGACGCCCTTCGGCAGCAGCGTGCGCGGCGTCGCGACCTGCGCGGGATTGTCTTCGAGCAGCCGGGGATCCGTCTCGATGCGCACTTCGCTCTTCGCCAGGTCGAGCACGAAGCGGTCGCCCGCGGATTTGCCGGGAACGGTCACGCCGAACTTCGGCGATTTCATCCGCGCGTTCCCGACGAGAAAGCCGATCTGCTTTTTCGGAAAGATTTCGAGCAGGTCGCCGCTCGCCGTCGCGTCGCCGCGCGTCACGCGCACGTTCCGCCGGCAGAAAAGCGCCTCGGGTTCGAAGGGCGCGTCCGCGTCGGCGCGCCGCGCCTCCGCTTCGAGCTCCTCGCCCGCGCATGTGCCGTCCGCCGTTTCGAGCGAGACGTTCCCGCGCAGCCAGAAGCGCAGGCGGCGCCCGGCGTCGTCCGCGATCGCTTCGAGCGCGTCGCCGCGCGCGACGATCGTTCCCGCGTCGCGCGCCGTGCGCTCCTTCGCGGCGTCGGAGCTCGGCAGCGGGAGCGTCAGCGCATCCGCCGAACGCGTGCGCGGAAGCTCGACGCGCGGGCGCGAGTCGGCGGTTCCGTCCGCGCCGTCTTCGGGAAGCATGACGATCTTCGTCGCTCCGCCGGGCGCGGCGGCGGCGTCCGCCTCGTTCCATTCCTCGACGGCGACGTCGTTGAAGATCAGCGCCTTGCCGCCGGAGATTTCCGTCTCGCCCTTGCGCAGGCGGACGTCGCGGTACGCCTCGATTTTCCTGACGGCGTCGAGCTCGCCGCTTTCGGCGGCGCTTCCGCGTTTCCGCGTTCCCGCGGCGTTTTTCCCCTTCGTCTTCTCGACGTCGAAGAACGCGACGAGTCTGCCGCACGCGCCTTCAAGTTCCCGCGAGGGCGAGCGCAGCGTCACGTCGCCCTCGAGCGCGAAGACGGCGAATTTTTCCGGCACAGCGGCGTCGGGCTCGACTTCGAGAAATTCGCCGCTCAGCGTCGTTCCCGCGGCTCCGTTTTCGCCGTCGCCGAGCGTCGCCGTCACGCGCGAAGCCGCGTCCGTCTCGTCGCGGAAGACTTCGATGCGCTTCGCGTCGTGGAAGATTTCGTAGCGGTGCCCGGCGAGCGCGAAACGCTGGGCGGGGACGCTCACGCGCGGCGTGCCCGTCAGCGTCGTCCGCCCTTCGCCGGGGCGGATGCGCGCCTCGCCGCATTCGATCTCGCGTCCGTCCTGCGTCGCCTTCACGTTGCCGCGCGCGACGATTTCGCGGACGCTCGCGAGGCGTTCGCGCTCCGCGGCGGAGTCTGCCGTCTCGCGGCGCGCGCGCACTTCGAGCGCGTCGCAGCGCAGGCGCACGGTTCTGTCGTCCACGCGGACGTTCTCCTCGAACAGAATGCGCGTCTCGTCCTCGTCTTCGAGCAGGACGGAAAGTTTTTTCCCCGTGAACTTCGCGCGCTCGCGGGCGCCGGCTCTGCGGTTTTCCAGCGACGCGGTCTCGACGGCGACGGGAACGCCCGGCGCGCCCGTCACGACGATCTTTTCGAGCAGCAGCTTCTTGCCGTCCTCGCGCATGAAGCCGAGAGCCTCGTCGCCGCGCACTTCGAGCGCCGCGCTGCGGTCTTCGAAAACGACGTTCCCGCGCACGCGGAAGCTGTTCGAGTCCGGCGTGAAATCGACGGCGTCGCCGCGGACTTCGCGCGCGCCGTTGCGGATGCGCGCGTTGCCGGTTCCGGAAATCTTTTCGATGCGCTTCAGCGCGGCGGCCTCGTCCGCGGCGCCGTCTTCGCCGGACTTCGCGGACGCGCGCGCGGCGGAGGCGTCCTCGATCTGCGAGGCGTCCGCGGGAACGACGATTTCGAGCGCGTCGCAGAACGTTCTGGTCTCGCCCTGCACGACGATTGTCGGGCGGTTTTTGGCGCCACGGAACGTGAGCACGGTCTCCTCGTCGCGCAGCGCGATGTCGAGCGTCGCGGAGGTGACGGTGATTTCCCGCGCGGGCTTTTCGGCGTCGTAGAGCTTCACGACGACCTCGTCGCGCACGGCGATCGCGTTGGCGTCGTCCTTGCGGTCGCATTGCCAGAGCCAGCCTTTGCCGGAGACGGAGAAGCGCCCCTGCGCATCGCTGACGGAGACGCGCGCGTCGCTTTCGGCGCGGCGTTCGAGCGGCGAAAACACGGCGGTCGGGCTCGCGACGGTCACGCTCTCGCGCCCGTCGGCGAAGGTCGTGACCGTCAGCTCGCGCACGTCCCAGACGCCGTTCTTGAGCGGATCCTTGCCGGCGGGCGCGCTGTCGCGGCGGAGCTCGGCGCGCGCGGCGTCGATCGCCCATTTCAGCGCGTCGTCCTTCTTGCCGTAGCCGGCGAGCGTGAGGTGCTCGACGAAACGCACGTCGATGCGGTTTTCGGCGGGGCTTTCCGCGGGAACGCCGCACGCGAGCAGGGCGGCGAGAACGAAGGGCGCGAATCGGAAACGGCGGGAAATCATGGCGGCGGAAACGTCAGAAAAAGGAAACGACATGCCCCTGCGCGAGCTTGATCGCGAAGACGGCGAGATTTTTGGAGAGGTGCGCCGCGAACGGCGCCAGCAGCGACGCGTGCGGGTTCAGGCGGAAGAAGCGCACGAAATAAAACCACAGCGATCCCGCGAAGAGAAAGCCCGTCGTGAAGAACGCCTTGGCGGTGAAGTGAAGCGAAAAGCCTTCCGCGACGCGCGCGAGCGTCGAGGCGTCCTCGCCTGCGGCGTCCCAGTCGAAGCTCCACAGATACGGATGCGCGAGCGCGAAGAGGACCGAAAACGCGACGACGGAAAGCCACTTCGCCGCCGCGCCGCGGGACTCGACGACGAGAAAGCCGCGGAACACGAACTCTTCCGCGAACGCCGCGGCGACGAGCGCGGGCAGCATGAACCACGAGACGTCCGTCTGTTCGTCCGCGATGCCGAGCCGGATTTCGCCGTACGTCTCCGCGGCGAGCAGCGCCAGCGTTCCCGCGACGGCGACGACGACCGCCGACGCCGGGCAGGGAGTCGCGCCCGGAAGCCCGCGTCCGGCCTGCTTCGGATCCGCGCGCGCTTCGAGCAGGTCGCGCCCCCACATGCGGATGAACCACAGGACGACCAAAAAATAGAAGAACGCTCCGAAAGGATCTTGCGGCATGGCGGGAACGGGCGGCGGCGCTCAGCGGCGCCCGGCGCTTTCTCCGGCGATTTGTATGGCGGAAAAACCCGCGTCGCGCGCGGCCTCCGCCAGGTCGAAGAGCACCTGAATGCTCGTGTTCTTGTCCATGCGCGCGAGCAGCACGCCGCGCTCGCCCGCCTTCAGCCGGGGCTCCGGCGGGAGCGCCGCGTCCACGCTGCGGAAAATCCGCCCGTCGAAGATGAACATCGATTCGTTGCGCACCGTGATGATCGACGTCGTGATCTTCCCCTCAGGCGCGCCCGAAAGCACGGGAAGCGCGAAGCCTTCCGCCTGCGCGGGAGCCTCCGTTGCGTTCCCGCCGTCGTGCGCGAGATCCACCGTCAGCCCCGGCGCGAAGACGTATTTCGACGTCATCGCGAACAGAAAGAACGCGACGAGCAGCACGCTCGCGAGCGGAACGACGCCGATGCGGGAATCCGGATTGCGCAAGCGTTCGCGGAGATTGAACGGACTGCTGAGCTTGGGCTGCATAATTACGATTGAGCAACCATAATCGCCTCCGCCCCTCCCCGCAAGCGCGGAAACGACGCGCCCGCTCCCGGTCGGCAGAATCGGCGCAGGCTTGAAGGAGAAAATACGCGGACGCCGCACGGCGGAGTTTTTTCGGGGGAAGTTTCCGGTCGCTTGCCGAAAAAGCGTTTCCGCAGACTTTTTCCGCCTCGTTCCGGTTACAAATACCGAGGGGGAAACGCCTCCCAGGCCTTTATTCATCATCTTTTGTCCGACAAATAAATATAAGTTTCATTTTAACGCAAAGGACGCAAAGGCTTTGACCGCGAAGTCAGCGGAAGTTAAAGAAAGTTTTTGACCACGAATTGACACGAATTTTCACGAATCTCAGACGGCGTTCCCGTTAAAACCGTGCCGATTCCCTGAAAATCTTTGCGTCTTGGCGAAAAAAGACGTCTGCGCATGAGGATTTCGGCAAACGATTCGTACACGAAGCGCGGAGCTGCTTGTGCCCCAGAAAAATTCTGAAAATTTCGTGTTTTCCGTGGTCAAAAATCGGGCTTGCACCGGTATTTGTAACCGGGGTAGAATCCCCGAAAATTCAATAAGAACCAAAAACATATTCACACAATGAGAAATTCCAAATTCCTCCTTACCTCCCTCCTCGCCGCCGCGGCGATGAGCGTTCCCGCGTTCGCGTCAACCGGAGACACCGTGCTGATAAACTTCAATTCCGACAAAGGGACATCTACTGCCGAAGGAACGTGGAACGACACGACCGCCAGCTCGAACACCACGGGGAGCGCGTTGGTCGATTCCTCAAACGTTTCCACCGGAATGACCGCCACTTGGACTGCGACCGGTTTGTGGCGGCTGAGCGACACCGGAACCGGCATTCTGAACGGATATCTTGATGACAACAATGTTGGAAGCAACGTTGAGATTAAAATCAACGTTTCGGGCGTTTCTTATCTTGCGTATGACGTCACCATCTACTGCGCGGCCGATGGCGGAGCAAATTTCTCAGCGAAGACCGTCAACGGAAAAACCTATACGTATTCGACGGACGAGGGCTGCACGATTTTGGGAGATTCGGCTTGGGGAGCTCTCGGCACAGAGACGGCGACTGAAGGAACGAACTATCTTACGATTTCCGGGCAGGGTGGGAACTTGTCTATCTCGTCTTTGGGAGATGATGTTGGACTCTCGGCTGAGAATAAGACACGCGGCAACATCGCCGCAATTAAAATCGTCGACGTTTCCGTGGCAATGGACGTGTCGCCGACAATCGGCGACAGCACGTGGACAAACAGCTCTCTTGCGGGGACGACGTGGTCGAATGCCAACGCGACGAACGGCTGGAGCTACGCGAATCTCACGCTTGCGGGAGATACTTCAATCAGTGTCACCGAGGAAGGAATTTCGACGGTTGCGATTATCGCGTCCCTTTCTTCCGAGGCGGCTTCTGCGAATCTTACGCTTTCCGGGAACGCCGTCGACATGGTGGCTTCCGGCACAATCAAGGCAAATACGGAAACGAGCATCGTCATCAACAACACGTTGAACTTCACAAACGGCGGCGTCATTTCCGGTAACGTTTCTACGGGAACAAACGGCTTGCTGAACGTTGCATTCGGTCGGCTAGACGTTGCCGGCGCCTCTTCGCAAACGGCGTTGAAGACCTCATTGGCGTCCGGTGCGACATATGTGGCGGACTTTTCTTCTGCGGCGGGAACGTATTCCTTGGCGAACGTTTCGGGCGTTTCGGGATCACTTATTGAAATCAACGCGAATTCGAGTGCAGACACGTTTACGACGATTTCTGAATTCGCGAATGATTTTTCAGGTGGAGTGAAGATTACCGGAGGTTACCTGAATTTGGAGAATGTGAGCGCCATCGAGAGTTCTTCCGTGGAGAAAATCGTTCTCTCCGGAGGGAACGCTTCCGGTCTCTGCTTTGTGAGAGGAGCAGGTCTTACGATTACAAAAAATATCGTTGCGGAGGGTTCTGGCGGGGCTTTGCGTTCGTATGGATACGATACTTATACGGTGACCTTTTCTGGGACGGTGACCGGCACGGCGATTCGCCACTGGGACGGCGGTACGCACACCTTTACGAACACGGTGAGTCTCGATTCGTTCTCGGCGGAAGCTGGGATTACGAAATTCTCCGGTGCGAGCACGACTCTCGGGACGCTGAAAGTCACCGGCGGAACGACGATTGTCGAAGGCAATACGACCGCAGGCGTCGTCAGCCTGTATTACGGAGGTAAAATCGTCATCGGCGGCGAAGATTTGAATCCGACCGTTTCAGCGACACGCCTGATCATTCACGACCTTAATAGCGAATCTTATGAAACCCTGACGATTAAATCCGGGACTCTGACGGTGACCGGAGGCAATCTGAATGACGATCAGGACGGGAATGCGGCCGTCGTCATCGGCGATTGGGGGCGAGGGACGCAGGCTTCCGTGCTCAATGTCGAAGGCGGTGTCGTGAACGCGAAAAACGCCCGTACGAACATTTCGTGGGACAGCGCGGGTGAGCTGAATATCTGCGGCGGCACCTACAATGCTTACGGTATCGCGTTCGGCGGCGGAGCCACGAATGTGCGAAACAACGCTGCGACGCTGAATCTTTCGTCCGGACGCTTGAACGTCGGTGCGGGCGGCATGACGAATTATTCGACGTCGGCGAACAAGACGTTCACGTTCACCGGCGGCACGCTCGGCGCGTTCGCGGACTGGAGCTCGTCGATGGCGATTTCGCTCGGCGGCACGGCGACGATTGACACGCTTGATTCCGAGGATTCCACGACAGCTCGAAACATCACGCTCAACGGCTTGCTTTCCGGCGACGGGGCGCTGAAGAAAACCGGCGCGGGAACGCTGACGCTCGGCGGCGCCAATTCGTATTCCGGCGGCACGACGATTGAAGGCGGCGTGCTCGTCGCCGCGAGCGCGAGCGCGCTCGGCACGAATTCCGTTCGGGTCGAGGGCGGGCAGCTGAAGGTCAGCGGCGTGACGCTGAATCAGACGGCGATCACGGTCGTGCTCGGCGAGGCGTACAAAGCGGAAGGCGGCGTTGCGGCGCTCGTCGGCGAGAGCGGCGGTCTCGCGACGGGAACGACGGTGACGGTCGATGCGACGGATTTGAGCGCGCTCGGACTCGTCGTCGGCGTCGCGAACGAATATAACATCTGGGATTCGACGCTGACGACCGACACGATGCTCGAACTTTCTGCGGACTTCGAGGACATGCTCACGGCGGGAGGCTGGGAATATGCCGTTTCCGAAGGTGTGCTCACGATTACGGCGATTCCGGAGCCGAGCACGTTCGGTCTGCTGGCGGGTCTGGGCGCTCTCGCGCTCGCGGGAACGCGCCGCCGCCGCAGGAAAGCTTAAAGTTTAAGGCTTAAAGCTTAAAGAGGCGGCGTCCGCCGTTTCTCTAAGCTCTCAGCCCTGAGCTCTCATCTTTTTTCATTAGTGTGTTAGTTAGTTTGAGGCGTCCTCGCGGAGAGATTCGCGGGGGCGCCGTTTTTTCGGGGAAAAGGGGAACCACGAATGAACACGAATTTGAAACTTCGCGTTCGGGGAGCGCCCGAGGCGCATGGGAGCGGGGACGTCCACGTCTCCGCCGTAAGGCGGACGGCAGCGAACGCGCGGACACCGCGGTGACAGACCGGAAGCCCGTCCTCCTTTGAAAAAATCCGTGTGCGTCCGTGTTCATCCGTGGCTTCAAAAAATCTTTGCGTCTTGGCGGGAGAAAATTTGCGCGAACAACTTTTCGGCAAGCGACTGGAACGCCGCTTCCCCGAAAAGCTCTGTGTTTTTTAAAGTCGGGAGGCGGATTATTCCACGGTGATTTCGCCTTCGGAGTTGGTGCCGCCGGCGCCCGCCATCGTGACGCGCAGGTCGATTTTCGCGCCGGCCTTGAGCGCGGGCGATTCGAGCGTGAAGACGTTGTCCTTCGGGTTGCCGCCGGCGAAGCCCTTGTGCGAATCTTCGGCGACGACCGCGCCCGCCGAAAGCGCCTGCACGGAAAGAATGTCCGCGCCGTTCCCGCCGCCCGTGTAGCGGAACGTCACGCGCAGCCGCCCCGCGCTTTTCACGGAGACGTCGCGCGCGTAGAGCACGGCGCCCTTCGCGAGCGCTTCCTGGTTCCACGCGAACTTCGCGCCTTTTTTCGGGAGCGCTTCGGCGCGGCGCAGACGGATTTCGCCCTGCGACGGCTTTTTCGATTCTACGGTCGCGACGAGCGTGTTCCCGCCGCGGAGCGCCTTCGCGTCGATCTTCAGCGGAACGATGCCGGTCGGATTCTGCGCGGAGATCTTCGCGACGGATTTTGAGACGGGCGTCTCGCTTTTCGCGCCCGCGATGCGAAGCTTGCTCACGAGGATTTCCTCCTCGGGATTTTTCGCGGTGAAAATGAGCTCGTAGGCGCCGGGTTCGGTCAGCAGCCCTTCGGTCGAAAAGCGCACGTCCGCCTTGCCGCCTTTGGTCTGCGTCTTGTTCCAGAGGGCGGACGGGTAATCGCCGCCGCGGAAATTGCGCGGATCGAAGAGCGCCGTGCCGCGCCTGCCGGAAAACACGCGGACTTCGCCCGCGCTGTCGCGCTCGCCCGACGCGTTCGCGTGCGTGACGCGCAGCGCGTATTTGCCTGCGGGAACGGGCATGTCGAGCGGCAGACGGAAGGCGACGCCGCCGGGCGTCTTTTCGTCCGCGACGTCGTCGTGCTCGTCCGCGGCGATGACTTTCCCGCCGCGCAGCAGCTCGACTTTGCGGAGCTTCAGCGGCGCGCCCTTCGTGTGGCGGAACGCGGCGACGAGTCCGGTTTCGTCCGCCGCCTTGAGGCGCGCGGGTTCGACGGGAATTTCAAAGGTCTTCGAGCCGAGCGCGTCCGCGCTCCACGTTCCCGACGGGAGCGGGTCGATGTGGCGGTAGTTGATTTTGTGCGCGTCGAGGAGTTTCGCCTGCGGGACGAGACGGCGGTAAAAGTCGTCGTAGTTCTTGCGTTCCTGCGGCGTCCACGTGAGCTCGGCGAGCGCGAGCACGCGCGGGAACGCCTGGAACTCGACGTGCTCGGGCTTGGGCAGCAGCTCCGCCCACAGCTGGCACTGCGCGCCGAGAATGTTTTTCCGCCCCTCGGCGGTGAGACTGCCCGGGAAAAGGTTGAAATTGTAGATGTTGGGCAGGCGGAACGCCGTGCCGTCGTAGAGCGGCCAGTTGTCCGCAGGCGAGTCGGACTGCTGCGAGTCGAGGTAGAACGGCGCCGTCGAGACGTGAATCACGCCGTGGCCGGCGTTCGCGCTCTTGACGGCGTTCCCGAGCGAAAGCCACGGCATGATGACCGCCTTTTTCGTCAGGTGCTCCATGTTGTTGTCGTGCATGATTTCCTCCCAGCCGACGGGACGCTTTCCGCGCTTGGCGACGTGCGCCGCCATTTCGTTGAACATCCACGCCTGGAGTGCGTTTTCCGCCTTGTCTCCGTGCTTGTCGAGCCCGAGCTCGCGGATTTTCGCCTGTGCGATCGGGCTTTCCTTCCAATGCCCCTTGGGCGCCTCGTCGCCGCCGAAATGAATGAAGCCGAACGGGAACAGATCCATCGTCTCGTTCAGAATGTCCTTGAGAAAACCGAGCCCCTTGTCGTCGGGACGCACGAGATCGGGCGAATGGTTGGAACGCACGGTCGGCACCTTGCCCGAGGTGTTGAACTCCGGATACGCCGTGAGCGCCGCCATCGCGTGCGCGGGAAATTCGATTTCGGGCATGATCTCGACGTGGCGCGCCTTCGCGTAGGCGACGACCTCCTTCACGTCCTCCTGCGTGTAATGGCCTCCGCCGTGGAAATAGCCGTATTTGAACGACGCGCGCGCGGCCTTGTTCGTCGGATCCTCGCAGTCGTAATAGGCGGGAAATTCGTCGCAGACCTTGGCGAGCTTGGGATATTTCTTGATTTCGAGACGCCAGCCTTCGGAATCGACGATGTGCCAGTGCAGACGGTTGATCTTGTAGAGCGAAATCACGTCGATGAACTTCATGATCCACTCCTTGGGCTGAAAATGCCGCGCGGAATCGATGTGCACGCCGCGCCACGAGCACAGCGGCGCGTCCTCGATCGTGACGCACGGGAGCACGCCGGGCTTTTCCGCGAGACGCGACGCGAAAAGCATCTGGTTCAGCGTCTGCACGCCGTAGAAGACGCCCGCCGCGTCGCCGCCCTCGACGGAAACGCGCCCCGTCTCGATCTTGAGCTTGTAGCCTTCGGGCGGGAGCTTTTTGTTGAGCGAAAGCGCGATCGCGCCGCGCGCGCTCTTGGGGGCC
Source organism: Candidatus Spyradosoma sp. (assembly GCA_051884495.1). Lineage (GTDB taxonomy): Bacteria > Verrucomicrobiota > Verrucomicrobiia > Opitutales > UBA953 > Spyradosoma. The sequence goes on along the minus strand of JBJEVQ010000024.1, from coordinate 19,389 downwards.
TTCTTCGTCATGCGCGCGAGCGCCGTGCGCAGATGCGCCTCTTCGCCGGCGAGTTCCTTCGGCGCCTCGATGCGGCAGTTGACGGAGGCGGTGAACACGCGCGTCCCCGCGATCGCGTCGGCGTAGTCGCCCGAGGCGCTTTCCTTCGCGGGTTTGGGAATGACGGGCACGTCGGCGCGGACTGGGGCGAATGCGGCGAGCGCGAGCGCCGCGGCGGCGAACGGGTAGGGGATTTTCATGCGCGCCATTCTACCCGCGCCGCGCGCGCGACGCACGGAAATTTTTCCGCGGGAACGGCGCGCCGAAAAAATTTCGGAATTTCAGACAAAAAAAATTTCGCGCGCCGCTTATCGGGTGTTTTTGGGTTAGATAGAGAAGTTAGAGTTAGTTAGAGATGAAAGCGGGCGGGCGGTTCCGAGAGGAGCCGCCCGTCTTGTTTTCGGCTTCGGAAGCGGCGCCCGCGCGAAAAAATTTGCGGGAACGCGTTTCGCCGGTTGACAATTCGCGCGGAGCGGGGCATGATTGCGCACAATTCAATTTTGCTTTCAGAGGAAAGTGGGGCGCTCCCCGCTTTTTTTTGTCAGCAAAAACAACCGACAACGCAAACGAAACGAACAATGAACAACGAAATCATCAGTGTTTTTGAGTACATGGAAAAAGAGAAGGGCATCAGCCGCCACGAGCTGATTCCCGTCATCTGCGACGCGATGAAGAACGCCTCCGAAAAGGGCGTGAACGCGGGGCAGAACCTCAAGATTCAGATCGATCCGAAGACGGGCGACATCCGCGCGTGGGCGCTGATGACGGTCGTGGATTCCGTTTCCGATCCGTTGACGGAGATTCACATCAAGAAGGCGGAGCTCTACGCGTCCGAACCGAAGCTGGGCGACGTGATCGAGAAGGAGATCAGCCCGGGCTCGCTCGGGCGCATCGCCGCGCAGATGGTGCAGCAGACCATCATGCAGTGGGTGCGCACGTTCGAGAAGGAGCGTCTCTATGAAGAATACAAGAACCAGGTCGGGCAGATCGTCTCGGGCACGGTGCACCGCCGCGAGCGCGGGGACTTCATCGTCGATCTGGGCAAGGCGGAGGCGACCCTCCCGTCGCGTGAGCGCCCCTACAACGAGGATTTCCAGGCGGGCGACCACGTGACGGCGCTGCTGCAGCGCATCGAGACGACGCCGCGCGGACCCGAGATCGTGCTCTCGCGCTCCGATCCGAATTTCGTCCGCCGCATGCTCGAGCGCGAGGTGACGGAGATTTCCGACGGCTCGGTGCGGATCGTGGCGATCGCGCGCGACGCGGGCAACCGCACGAAGATCGCGGTGGACGCCGCGGATCCGAAGATCGACCCCGTCGGCGCCTGCGTCGGTTCCCGCGGGGCGCGCGTGCGCAATCTCGTGAAGGAGCTGAACAACGAAAAGATCGACATCATCCGCTACAGCCCGGATCCGGAGACGATGCTCCGCGAGGCGATCAAGCCGGCGGTTCCGCGCAACGTTGAGATCGACGAGGCGCGCCACAGCATCTATTTCGAAGTGACGTCCGAGGACATGTCCATCGCGCTCGGCCGCCGCGGTCAGAACGCGAAGCTGACGTCGAAGCTGCTCGGCTGGCGTCTGCAGATCGACAAGGTTTCGGAACGCGCGCCGCACCTCGACATGAAGCGCGACGCGGCGGTTTCGGCGTTCGTGAACGCGGGCGTCACGCTCGAGCTCGCGACGCGGCTCGTGGACGCGGGCTTCTCCGACCTGCAGATCTTCGACGAGGACGGCATCGAATCCGACCTCGAGGCCGCGGGCTTCGAGCCCGAAGAGGCCCGCTTCATCGTCACGACGATCGCCGCCGCGCGCTGAGCGGCGGGAACGGGACAAGCGAAAACTTTTTTCTGAAACGGAAATATGGCAATACGCGTCAGTGAATTATCCAAAATGATCGGCGTTCCGAACAAGACGCTGGTGCTTTTCTTCGCGGAGAAGCATTCGGAACTCGGAATCACCGATCCGAGCAAACATCACGGCAAGAGCTTCTCGTGGTTCCCGGCTGACGGGCACACGATGGAAGAGGAAATTCTGGCTGAGCTGGACGCCTTTTTCCGTGAACATCCGGAGCTCGTCGAGAAGCCGAAGGCGAGGAAGGCGCCCGCGTCGAAGAAGCCTGCGGGCAAGAGCGCCGAAAAGCCCGCCGAGCCGGCGGAAGCGGCTCCCGCGCCCGCGCCTGCGCCGTCTGTCCCGCCCGCGCCGAAGCCCGCTCCTGCGGCGGCGCCGGTGCCTCCGGTTCCTCCGCCCGCGCCGCGCGCGCCGGTTCCGCCCGTTCCTCCTCCTCCGCCGCGTCCGTCGATGGCTCCCGTGCCGCCGATTCCGGCTCCGCGCGCGTCGGTTCCCTTGAATCCGCCGCCGGTGCCGTCGGCGCCGAAGAGCGTTCCCGCGGTTCCTCCGCCGGCTCCGCGTCCGGCGCCCGTGCCGCCGCGCGTTTCCGTCGTGCCCGCGCCGAAGCCCGCCGCGGCTCCCGTTCCTCCGCCCGCCGTGCCGAAGGCGGCTCCGGTTCCGCCCGCGCCGTCGGTTCCCCGCGCGCCCTCCGCGCCGGTTCCGCCGCCCGTTCCCGGGATTCCGCGCGCGCCGGTTCCGGCTCCCGCGCCCGTGCCGCCTCTTCCCGCCGGGAACGCCTCGGCGGGCGAGCCCGCCGCGATCGCGAAGGATGAGCTGCGCAAGGTCACGATGCGCGCGCCGGTCGTCGTCCGCGATCTCGCGACGGCGCTTGACGTGCGTCCGTTCCAGCTGATTTCCGCGCTGATGAGCATGGGCGTCTTCGCCTCGCTCAATCAGGATCTGGGCGACGAGACCGCCGTCAAGGTCGCCGAAAAATACGGCGTCGAGCTCGACATTCACCGCCGCGAAAAGGGCGCGCAGCAGGCGAAGCCCGTCGTCGTCGAAAAGCCGAAGCCGGTGGACGACGAGAAGGACAAGGCGCCGCGTCCGCCGGTCGTGTGCGTGCTCGGACACGTGGACCACGGCAAGACGACCCTTCTGGACTTTTACCGCAAATCGAACGTCACCGCGGGCGAAGCGGGCGGCATCACGCAGCACGTCGCCGCGTATTCCGTGAAGCACGGCGACCAGACGATCACGTTCCTCGACACGCCCGGTCACGCGGCGTTCTCGAAGATGCGCGAACGCGGCGCGGCGCTCACGGACATCGCGGTGCTCGTCGTCGCCGCGGACGACGGCTTCATGCCGCAGACGGACGAGGCGCTCAAGTTCGCGCAGAAGAACGGCGTGCAGCTCGTCGTCGCCGTCAACAAAATCGACGCGAAGGGCGCGAACGTCGACCGCGTGAAGCAGCAGATGCAGAAGCGCGGCATCACGTCCGAAGACTGGGGCGGCACGGTCCAGTGCGAGCCCGTCTCCGCGCTCAAGGGCACGAACATGGATTCGCTGCTCGACGCGATTCTCCTGCAGGCGGAAATGATGGAGCTCAAGGCGAACCCGAAATGCCCGGCGGAAGGCACCGTCGTCGAGGCTCAGATGGAGCAGGGACGCGGCCCGACGGCGACCGTCATCATCCAGCGCGGCACGCTCAAGACGGGCGACGCGCTCGTGTGCGGTCCGCATTTCTGCCGCGTCCGCGCGATCATGGACGAATACGGCAAGCCGCTGAAGCAGATCGCGCCGGGCTGCCCCGGGCGCGTGATGGGCTGGTCGGGCGTGCCCTCCGCGGGCGCGGTCTTCTCCGCCGTCAAGAACGCGCGCGAGGCCGAAAAGATCGCCGAGGACAACCAGTACAAGCTCCGCAAGGCGATCGAGGAGGAAGAGGACAACAAGCGCCGCGCGGCCGCGGAGGAACAGCTCTCCGGGCTTTCCGACATCGAGCGCCTCAACCAGCTCCTCGCGGGAACGAGCGAAAAGGTCTTCAAGGTCGTGACGAAGGCGGACGTGGACGGCACTCTCGAGGCGCTGAACGCGTCGCTCGAGGCGATCAAGTCCACGCGCGTGAAGCTCGAGATCGTCGGCGGCTCCGTCGGCCCGATCACGCCGAGCGACGTCAACACGGCGTCGGCGGCGGGCGCGACGATCGTCGCGTTCGACGTGAAGGCGGACAACGGCGTCCCCGCGCTGATGAAGCGCCAGAACGTGCCGCTGATCACGCACGACATCATTTACATGCTCCTCGACATGGTCAAGGAGGCGATGGCGGAACTGCTCGATCCGGAGCTGAAGGAAAACAAGGTGGGCGTCGCCGAGGCGCGCGTGATCTACCCGTTCGGGAAAAACGCGTTCGTCGCGGGCTCGATGGTCACCGAAGGCAGCATCCGCCGCGACTTCAACGCGCGCGTCGTGCGCAAGGGCGAAGTGCTCCACACGGGGCGCATCGACACGCTCAAGCGCTTCAAGGACGACGTCACGGAGGTCAAGGCCGGCTACGAATGCGGCATCCGCGTCACGGGCTTCGAAGAATACAAGGAGGGCGACCTCATCGAGTGCTTCGAAATCCTCAAGATCCGCCCGCCGCTGTAAGCGGACGCGTTCGGGGAAAATCGCGGGCGGCGCGGCGACGCGCCGTCCGAATTTTTTTGAGGAACGGAACGATGCCGGAAAATCACGCAACACCGCCCGCGCGGCGCGCGAGCCTTTTCACGCTCGGCTGCCGGCTGAACCAGTACGAGACGGAAGTGCTGCGCGACAGGCTCGCGGCGGCGGGCTGGCGCGTCGTCGAATGGGGCGAGCCCGCGGACCTGGCGATAATCAACACGTGCACGGTGACGGGGCTCGCGGAGGCGAAATGCCGCCAGATCATCCGCGGTTTCGTGAAGGCGAATCCGCGCGCGTTCTGCGCCGTCGTCGGCTGCTATTCGCAGACGGGCGCGGAGGCGCTCGCGGCGATTCCGGGCGTGGATCTCGTCGTCGGCAACCGCGCCAAGCTCGACGTGCTCGACTACGTCGGCGCGGGCGCGAAGAACGCCGTTCCCGTCGTCGTCCGCGACCGCGCCGCGCGCGGAGACTTCACGGTGCCCTTCGTCGGCGACGCGCCGTTCAACAGGCGCGCGAATCTGAAGATTCAGGACGGCTGCGACTTCATGTGCAGCTACTGCGTCATTCCGTTCGCGCGCGGGCGGGCGCGCTCGCGCGACTTCGCGGACCTGCTCGCCGAGGCGCGCGCGCTGGCGGCGCGCGGCGTGCGCGAGCTCGTGATCACCGGCGTGAACGTCGGGACGTATGCGAATTCCGGATACGACGTGCTCGGCGTGATCGACGCGCTCGCGGAAATCCCCGGCGTGGACCGCGTCCGCATCGGAAGCATCGAGCCCAAGACGATTCCCGACGGCGTCTTCGACCGCATGGCGGATCCCGCGCACCCGCTGACGCCGTTTCTGCACATGCCGATTCAGTCCGGCTGCGAGCGCATTCTGCGCGACATGCGCCGCCGCTACACGCTGCGCGAGTATCTCGACTTCGTCGGGGCGATCGCCGCGCGCGTGCCCGAAATCTGCATCGGCACGGACGTCATGATCGGCTTCCCCGGCGAGACCGACGCGGAGTTCGACGAGACCTGCGCGACGTTCATGAACGGCCCGTTCGCCTACTGCCACGTGTTCACGTATTCCGAGCGCGCGGGAACGCCCGCCGCGCGCCGCACGGACCGCGTGCCCGTGCCCGTGCGCCAGCGCCGCTCCGCCGCCCTGCGCGCGCTTTCCGCGAAGAAGCGCCGCGCGTTCATGGAGCGCTTTCTCGGGCGCGAAGTCGAGGTGCTCTGCGAAAATCCCGCCGGCGGATTTTTCCCCGCCTACACGCGCAACTACCTGCGCGCGCTCGTTCCCGCGGACGCGTTCCCGGGCGAAAATCTCGCGAACGAGCTGCGCGTCGTCCGCCTCGCCGCGATTTCGGGCGACGCGTTTCTCGCCGAAAATCCGTGCCGCTGAGCGCGTCCGCGTTCCCGCGCGGGCGGATTGTCCCAATTGTTTTGGCACGCCTTTTGCAAAAGACTTTGGACAGTTCAAACTTTCAAATTCAATCCACATTCATTCAATCATGAGCAAGGACAAAAAAGAAAAATGCTGCTGCAAATGCGGCGTCAACGTGAAGCCTCTCGGCGACCGCGTGCTTCTGAAGCGCTGCGAAGTCGCGGAAGAAATCAAGGGCGGGATCATCATTCCCGACTCCGCGAAGGAAAAACCGATGGAGGCGAAAGTCATCGCGCTCGGCACGGGCAAGATCGAAGACGGCAAGAAGGTCGATTTCAACGTCTCCGTCGGCGACAAGGTTCTCATCGGCAAGTACACGGGAACGGAAGTCAAGATCGACGACGAGGCCTATCTGCTCGCCCGCGAAGACGAAATCCTCGCGATCGTCGGATAAAAAATTTCAACAACCGAAATTCTGAAACATCATGGCAAAAAAACAGATTCTTTTTGACGAAGCCGGACGCCGCAAGATTCTCGTCGGCGTTCAGACGCTCGCGAAGGCCGTCAAGATCACGCTCGGACCGAAGGGCCGCAACGTGATGATCGACAAGAAATACGGCGCGCCGAAGGTGACCAAGGACGGCGTCTCCGTCGCCAAGGAAATCGAACTTTCCGACGCCTTCGAAAACATGGGCGCGCAGATGGTGCGCGAAGTCGCGTCCCGCACGGCGGACAAGGCCGGCGACGGCACGACGACGGCGACCGTTCTCGCGGAAGCCATCTACACGGAAGGCCTCAAGAGCGTTTCCGCCGGCGCGAACCCGATCTTCGTGAAGCGCGGCATCGACGCCGCCTGCGAGACGATCACCAAGGAGCTCGCCTCGATCTCCAAGAAGATCAAGAACTCCGACGAGATCAAGCAGGTCGCGACCGTTTCCGCCAACTGGGATTCCGGCATCGGCGAAATCATCGCCGAAGCGATGGAGAAGGTCGGCAAGGACGGCACGATCACCGTCGAAGAGGCGAAGACCATCGAAACGACGCTCGACGTCGTCGAAGGCATGCAGTTCGACAAGGGCTACCTTTCCCCGTACTTCTGCACGAACGCGGAAACGTTGGAATGCACGCTCGACGAGCCCTACATCCTGCTCTTCGAAAAGAAGATCTCCTCGATGAAGGACCTGCTCCCGCTTCTGCAGGAAGTCGCCAAGCAGGGCAAGCCGCTCCTCATCGTCGCCGAAGACATCGACGGCGAAGCGCTCGCGACCCTCGTCGTGAACAAGATCCGCGGCATCATCAACGTCTGCGCGGTCAAGGCGCCGGGCTTCGGCGACCGCCGCAAGGCGATGATGGAAGACATCGCCGTGCTCACGGGCGGCAAGTTCATCACTGAAGACCTCGGCATCAAGCTCGAAAGCGTCACGCTCGCCGACCTCGGCAAGGCGAAACGCGTCGCCGTGGACAAGGACAACACGACGATCATCGAAGGCGCCGGCAAGTCCTCCGACATCCAGGGCCGCGTGAAGCTGATCCGCCGCCAGATCGAAGAGACGACCTCCGACTACGACCGCGAAAAGCTGCAGGAACGCCTCGCGAAGCTCGCGGGCGGCGTCGCCGTCATTCACGTCGGCGCGGCTTCCGAAGCCGAACTCAAGGAAAAGAAGGACCGCGTGGACGACGCGCTGCACGCCACGCGCGCGGCGGTCGAGGAAGGCATCGTTCCCGGCGGTGGCGTCGCGCTCCTGCGCACCGCGAAGGCCGTGGACAAGCTGATCGAAACCCTCGACGGCGACGCGAAGACGGGCGCGAAGATTGTCCGCCGCGCGATCGAACAGCCGCTGCGCACGCTCTGCGAAAACGCCGGCGTCGAAGGCTCGCTCATCGTCAAGGAAGTCCTCGCCGCCAAGGGCGGAAACGGCTACAACGTCGCGACCGACAAGTACGAAGATCTCGTCGCCGCGGGCGTCGTCGATCCGACCAAGGTCACGCGCACGGCGATCGTCTCCGCGACCTCCGTCGCGTCGATGCTCCTCACGACGGAATGCCTCATCACGGACGTTCCCGAAGAGCCGAAGGCGGCTCCCGCGCCGGACGCCGGCATGGGCGGCATGTACTGAGAAAAGCTTAAAGGTTAAGGGTTAGAGCTTAAAGAAGAGCGTTCCCGCGATCCCTTTCGCGGGAACGCTTTTTTTGCGGCTCGCGAAAGCCCGCGCCATGTCGCCTTCTTTCGGCGCGCGCGCGATTCTCAATTGCCGAGGGGGCGCGGGGGACGCATAATGCCGCAATGTTTTTTGCGGAAAGTAGAATCTTCCTCGGCGGGCTCGCTCTGCTCGCCGCCGCGTCCGGCGCGCTCTGCCGGGCGGAAGCGCCCGACGCGAAGCCGGACGGCGCGCCCGCGGACGCCGCAGCTCCCGCCGCCGCGACGCCGGGCGAAAACGTCGTGCTCGCCAGTTCCGCGCTGCGCAGCGGCCTCACGGGGCTCGCGCTCGATTTCGCCGACGACGTGCTGGCGGAGGACGAGACCGTGGTCGGCGGCGGTCTGCGCGACGCGGCGCTGCGCATCCGCGCCTCGGCGCTGATCGAGCGCGGGCGCTTCGCCGAGGCGGAAAAGGCGCTCGACGCCGTCGGCGAAAATTCTTCCGTGAAGTCGCTTTATCGCGCCTGGGCGAAAATCGGCGAAAGCGAGATCCGCGAAGCCGGCGCCGCGCTCGCGGGCGTCGTCGAGGCGGATCTGACGCCGAGCGACGCCGCCTGGTTCGAGCTCGCGGCGGCGGTCGTCGCCAAGGACGCGGGGGACGACGCCGCGGCGGAACGGCGTTTCGACGCCGCGCTGAAACGCGCCGTCGGCGCCGAACAGCGCGCCCAGTTCGAATATGTGCGCGCCTGGGCGAACGCGACTTTCGTGCCCGAGCTCTCCGCCGCCGAGCTGGAGGCGCTCCGCGCGCGCGCCGACGCCGCGACGGATCCGACGGAGCGCGTGAGCCTCGCCAAGCTTTACGCCTTTTCCGTCGCGCTCGACGCGGACCGCGACCCGGAAAAGCGCCGCGTCGCCCGCGCGGTTCTCGCCCGCGCCGTCGAAGAAAAGATCCCGCCGAATCTGCGCGCCGAGCTCGATTTTCTCGACGGCGTGCTGCAGGATTCGCCGAAGAGCGAAAGCGCGCGCCGCGCCTTCATGCGCGCGCTGTGCCGCCGCCCGGACGTCGCCCTGCAGGAGGCGGCGATCGCCGGCCTCTGGCGCAACGTCCGCGAAATCATGAAGGGCGACGGCGTTCCCGCGGGAGAGAAGAAGGCGGAGTCCGAATTCGCTTCCGGCGAGCGCAAAAACGAAGAGGCCGCGTCCGCCGCCGCCGCGGAGATCGACGCGTTCTTCGACGGGAAGGAGATCCCCGGCGTTCCCGAGCGGCTCAGGCCCGATCCCGCCGTCGCCGATCTCGAGCTTTTCGCGCGCATCCGCATCGCCGGGCTCGTCGGCGGCGAGGAAAACGAAATCGAAAAATGGGCGAATGAAATTTTGGAGAAGTACCCGAAGAGCCGCTTCGTGCCGGACGTGCTCCGCGTGCTCGCCGACGAGGCGATGGCGCGCCGCGAGTACCGCCGCGCCGTGCCGTATCTCGAACGACTCAAGGACGCCGCGGGAACGGAGGACGAAAAGGCGGAAATCGGCATCGTGCTCGCGGACTGCCGCTTTCTCGCGGGCGACTATCGGCTCGCCTCTTCCGCCTACGCGAAGGTCGCCGAAAGCGCCGGCGCCGTCGCGCGCCGCTACGCGGGAACGGTGTTTTCCCAGCGCGTGCTGTGCGAGCTGAACGCCGGCGATTTCGCGGGCGCGGAAGAGCTCATCGACGCCGCGCGCGGGAACGCGGAGCTTCCGTTCGACCGCGAATGGGTCTTCCGCGCGGAATGTTTTCTCATCGCGAAGCTGCGCGGCTCGGGCAAACTCGCGGCGGCGGAAAAGCGCTGCGCGGAATTTCTCGCCCAGCCCGACGTCCCCGAGACCTACCGTCTGCGCGTGCTGTGGTGGCGCGCGCTCCTCGGGCTTGAACTCGAGGCGCCGAAGACGACCGTCGCCGCCGCCGACGAAATCGGGAAAATCCTCGACGCGCTCCCGCCGGACGCCCGTCTGCCGCGCGACCGCGACTCGCTCCGGAGCGGAGCCGCGCTGCTCAAGGCGCGCGGTCTGCTCGCCGACGGCAGCTTCGACGCCGCGCGCCGCCAGCTCGAGCTCCTGCGCGCGGAATTCACCGAAGGCACCGCCGTGCCCGCGTCCTACCTCGACGAAGGCCGCGCCTACGCCGAGCAGGGACAGCTCTCGGACGCGCTCCGCTGTTTCGAAAAGATGATCGAAATCTGCGCCGCGGAACCCAAGTTCGCCCGCTACGGCATCATCGCGTATTTCGAGGCGGCGCAGCAGGAAGCCGCCTTCGGGCGCTTCCGCGAGGCGATCGCGCGCCTCGAGGAGCTGATCAAGAAATACCCCGATTCGCCGCTCGTCTTCTACGCGCGCAAACGCCAGGCGGACTGCTTCCGCTCGCTCAACGACTTCGAATCCGCGCTCGTCATCTACGAATCGCTGATCGCGAAATATCCCGACCATCCGGATCTGCGCCGCACGGAAATCGCGCGCGCGGACTGCCTTTTCGCGCTCGCCTCCGCGCCGCAGACCGACGCGGGAACGCGCGCCGCCTCGCTGCGCAAGGCGATCGCCGCCTACGAACGCCTGTTCAGCCTGCCCGGCGACGCCTACGAAAGCGGTCCCGGCGCCGCGCACGAGCTCCGCGCCGAAGCCGGCTACAAGTGGGGCGAGGCGACGGCGAAGTCCGCGGACTCCGAAAATCTTTCGCCCGAGGCGCGGAAACGCGTCCGCGCCGAAGCGCGCAAGATTCTCTGGCGCGTGAAGAACGAGCTGTTCGACCGCGCGGCGCGCGGGAACGTCGATCCGAGCACGCGTTGGGGCGTCTCGTCCGGTTACTGGCTGGCGCGCGCGCTCTTCGCCGTCGGTGACCTCTGCGAAGAGGACGGCGACTACGACGAGGCGCGCAAGGCGTACAAGGAAGTCGTCAACTGGAGCGCGCGCTGGGGCATTCCGGGCGCGGACTACGCCCGCGCCCGCGAAGAGGCCATCCGCGACAAGTGAGAGCGCTTCCTGTCTTCGGCCTCGCGGCAAGCGGCCGGTAAGAGAGAAGATTTCGCCGAGAAGCACCCGCATGTCCCGCGACGGAAATGCGGACGTCTCTCTTCCCGTCGGGTGCGCTTCGGCGGAAGGAGCGGACGCAAAAAAGCGTTCCCGCGAAACGAATCGCGGGAACGCTTTTTTGCGGCGTTCGGGAATTACACCCTACACACTACACATTACACCTTACACAGCGCGCAGCGCTATTCCACGGCGGCGAAGCCGCTTCCCTCACGCCTTCGAGCCGGGCGTGGTCTTGATTTCGACGATGTCGTGCGGAGCGGATTCGCGCTGTCCCGCCATCGTGACGCGGATGAAGCGCGCGCGTTCCCGCAGCGTCTTCAGATCGGGCGCGCCGAGGTAGCCGAGCCCGCTCTGCACGCCTCCCGCGAGCGTGATCAGAATCTGATCCACGCTGCCGGAGACTTCCTTGAGCGCCTCGACGCCTTCGGGCGCGACCTTCGTCACCTTGCTGTTGCGCAGGTCGTGCCCGTAGCGCGCGGCGGAACCGTGGCGCATCGCCTCCATCGAGCCCATGCCGCGGTATTCCTTGTAAAGTTTTCCGTTGATTTCCATGATCTTGCCGGGCGCTTCCTTGCAGCCCGCGAGCATGCCGCCGAGCATCACGCAGTCCGCCTGAGTCAGCGCCTTCACGATGTCGCCGGACTTCGTGATGCCGCCGTCGGCGATGATGCGCACGCCTTTTTTCTTCGCCGCCTGCGCGGAAACGTAAAGCGCCGTGAGCTGCGGAATGCCCACGCCCGCGACGATGCGCGTCGAGCAGATCGAGCCCGGCCCCTGACCGATCTTGACGGAGTCCGCGCCCGCGTCGGCGAGGAATTCCACGCCTTCGCCGCTGGTCACGTTCCCGGCGATGATCGTCAGCTCCCTGAAATGGTCGCGCACGAAGCGCACGCACTCGCCGACGCCCGCCGAATGGCCGTGCGCCGTGGAGATGATGACCGCGTCCACGCCGACGGCGACGAGATTGGAGACGTGCTCGTTCAGCGCGTCGTAGTTCACGCGTCCGTCCGGATGGCGCGGCACGGCGACGGACGCGCCGCAGCGCAGGCGGAAGTTTTCGTCGCGCGAGGGGCGGATGGCGTCCGTTCCCGCCTCGTCGCGGATGCGCTCGATGTCGGACAGCGTGAAGAGCCCGCGCAGATGATCCTGCGCATCGACGACGAGAATCTTGTTCGTGCCGATGTGCTCAAGGAAAATGCGGTCCGCGGTCGCGATCGGGTCTCCGCCGAGATCCTTTTCCTGAATCGTGAGCACCTGCTCGCGCGGGATCATCACTTCGCCCACCTTGTGGCCGGCGTGGCGGCTCTTGACGACGCCGCCGCGCAGCAGCCCGAGCAGCTTGCCCGCGCCGTCCACGACCGGGAACGTGGAGAAATTGTAGTCCTCGCGCTCGATGAGGGCGAGCACGTCGCCGACGGTGATGTCCGCGGGAACGGTCGCCGGGCGGTCGATCATGCCGTGCACGTAGGTCTTGACGCGGCGGACCTTGTCGATCTGGTCGGCGTTGGACATGTTGTAGTGAATCATGCCGATGCCGCCGTGGAGCGCCATCGCGATCGCCATGCGCGACTCCGTGACGGTGTCCATGTCGGCGGACATGATCGGGAGCGAAAGCGCGATTTTGTCGGAAATCGTCGTGTCCAGGCGCGTCATGCGCGGGAGCACGTCGGAAAAGCAGGTCGCGAGCGAAACGTCGTCGTAGGTGAGCCCCGTTCCCGCGTTCGCGGCGAAAAAGTCGTCCGAGTTCTTGTAAAACAGATTGTCGATGTGCGATGCCATAAGTGATCCTGTTGCCGCGGAATGCTACGACGGCGCCCGCCCCCGCGCAACACTTTTCGCGGCGCGCGGGAACGCGCTTCGCGCGGTGGAAGGTGGAGGGTGTAAGGTGTAGAGTGTAGGGTGTAAGGTGTAATGTGTAAGGTGTAGGGTGGAGGGAGTAAGGGACGGCGGGTCGGTCGCCGCGCTGCTCTTTCCCGCGCGGGAACGCCGTCAGGAAAAATAGGACAGCGATTCCGCGAGGCCGCCTTCGCGGTCGAAAAGCCGCCACGCCGCCGCGAAACGTTCCCTGAGCGGACCGGACATTTCCGCCTCGACAGCCGCGCGCGCGTCCGCGTCGTTCTTAAGAAACGCCTCCGCTCGGCGCAGCGCGGCGAACGCCATTTCGGCGGCGACGCGGAAGCCGCCGCAATCGGCGCGGGAACGCTCCGCCGAGGAAAGCACGCGCGCGCAGACGTTTTTCGCGGCGGCGACTTCATCCGCGGAAACGCCGTCCATGAGCTTCGCGAACGCTTCGTCGCGCGCGAAGAAAAGCTCGCGGATCAGGCTGCGGTTCGTGATTTTCTTCGCGAAAAAATCGTCGAGCCGTCCGAATTCGAGAAGCGCTTCGGCGAAAGATTCCTCGCCCGGGAAAAACGCCTTCAGCGCGTCGCGGACGTCGCCCTCCCGGAATCCGCCCCACATTTCCGCGGCGCAGGCGACGAGCGGCGCCAGATCCGCCGCGGGCGGATTGTGATAGCCGAAATCGCCCCAGGTCGTGAGCAGGACGCCGCGCGCGCCGTATTTTTTCGCGGCGGCGCAGGCGGCGCGGACGTTCGCGAGCGCGTTCGTCTGCCGCGTGCCGAAGCTGAGCCAAGACGACGTTCCCGGCGCGACGAGAAAGCCGCCGGGGTCGCCGCCCGCCGCCGCGAGCGCGCCGCGCACGCGCGCGCACTGCGCGTCGAACGGATGATCCGCTTCGTAGCCCCAGATCACGGGCACGGTCCCGCGCACGAAATCCGCGGGAATCTCGCCGTCGTCGCCGAGCAGCACGTCCGCCCAGAACATGATTTTTTTGCCGCACGCCTCGGCGCGTTTTTTCAGCCGCGCCATGTGTTCGAGATACACGGCGCGCCTGCCGCGCGCGGCGCAGAGCCCGCGGGAACGCCCCTGTCCGAGTTCCCACGGCTCGTCGCCGCCGACATTGAAGAACTCCGACGAAAAATTCGGCAGATATTCGCGGTAAAGCCCGCCCATGAAATCCGCCGACGCCTCGCCCGGCGCGAACGTTCCCGCCGCGCGGCGCATCTTGAAAAGCTCGTGATAAAAGCCGTCGGGGCACTCCGCGAGCGGCCTGTAGCGCGCGTGCTTCAGCCAGCGCTCGACGTGCCCGAACGAATTGAGGTTCGGCACCAGCTCGATGCCGTGCGCGCGGCAGAACGCGTCGAGGCGGCGGATCTCCTCCGGCGTCAGCGGCGACGCGTCGCGCCAGACCTCCTCGTGCCCGCGGAACGCGAACGTGTGCTCGACGTAGAGCTGGAGCCGATTGTAGCGCAGCGCGGCGAGCAGACGCACGAGCTTTTCGAGCGCGGGCATCGTCGGCACGCGTCCGCGCGAAACGTCGAGCATGAACCCGCGCTCGGCGAAGGCGGAAACGGTGTCTTTCGGGAAAATCTCCAAATCGTCCATGCGGGCGATTCTTCCGCGAAAGCCCGCCCGAAGCAAAGAGAATTTTCCTTACAGCGCGAAGCCGGACGGGGCGATGAGGACGACGAACTCGCCTTTGAGGTTTTTGCCGACGAGGCGGGGAAGGACTTCCGCGATCGCGCCCGTGAGCACGGTCTCGTGAAGCTTCGTCAGCTCGCGCGCGAAGCAGACGACGCGCGCGCCGCCGAGCACTTCCGCGATCTCCTCCGCGAAGGCGCGGACGCGGTGGCAGGATTCGTAGACGGCGAGCGTGATTTTCGAATCGCGGTTCTCTTCGAGAAAGCGTCGGCGCGCCGCCGTCTTCGGCGGGAGAAATCCGTGGTAGGCGAAGGCGTTGGTCGGCAGCCCCGACGCGGAAAGCGCGGCGATCAGCGCGCACGGCCCGGGAACGGGCTCGACGGCGAGCCCGCGGCGGCGGCACTCGCGCACGACGCGGAAGCCCGGATCGGAGAGCGTCGGCGTGCCCGCGTCGCAGACGAGCGCGACGCGCGCGCCCGCCTCGATCTTCGCGGCGATGCCGGCGGCGGAGGCGAGCTCGTTGTGCTCGTGGTAGGCGATGAGCGGCCGCTCGATGCCGAAGCGGCGGAGCATGTTCCCGGTCGTCCGCGTGTCCTCGCACGCGATGCAGTCCGCGGCGAGCAGCGTTTCGCGCGCGCGCGGCGAGAGGTCGGCGAGGTTGCCGATGGGCGTGGCGACGACGCTGAGGCGCGGCGCGCCCGCGGCGGGAACGGCGGCGTCCGCATCGGACGCGGGAGCTTCGGAAGCGTATCCGGAAGTGTTTTCCATGGATTCATTGCAGCGTTCCCGCGGAGTTTTAGCAACGGAAATTCGCGCCGCCGCGGATCAGCGTCAGCGACGGATTCAGCTCGACGGGGAGCGGCGGCACGTCCGGCGGCAGCGGCGGAGGCGGCGGCGGAAAGAGCTCCGCCGGCGGCAGCCACGGCAGTTCGATGAAGCCGCCTTTCGCGACGTCGCGCAGGATTTCCGCCGTGCGGAAGAACGTCGCCTCGGCGCAGGGCAGCATCAGCGGCGGCGGGCGCAGCGCGAACGCGAACTTCCGCGGCTCGCTCCCGACGGCGGCGCCGGGCTCCGCTCCGTCGGGGAGCGCCCGCGGGAGCGGCTCCGGCGGGTCAGCCCGGCGCGGCGCCCCGGCGGAAACGCGCTTCGCGGCGAGAAAGCGCGGCGCGGGCGAGGCGAGGAAAATTTCGGCGAAGACGCGCGCGCGGTCGGGCGTCGGGACGCTGCGCGCGCGCGGCGGAGTCGCTTCGGCGCAGGGCAGCAGCGGCGTCGGCGGACGCAGCGCGAACGCGAACTTCCGCGGCGGGACGGGCGGCGGCGGTTTCGGGCGCGCCTTCCTCGGCGCCTTCTTCGGCGGCTTCGGGAGCGGTTTCGGCGCGGGCGCGACGGGCGGCGGTTTCGGCGCGGGCGCGGGGAGCGGAGCCGGAAGAAGCAGCTTCGGCTTTCCGGCGAAATCTTTTTTCCAGCCGCCGCGCAGCACGTCGAGCGTCCAGAAGTTCTCCGCGTCGGCGCGCGTGACGCCGACCATCGAGACGTAGCGCGTGCGGAGCAGATTGGAGCTGGTGTGCCCCATCTCGAACTGGAGCAGGCGGTAGTCGCGGTAGAATTTGGCGTGGTAGCTCGCGAAGGTGTGGCGCAGCACGTCCTGCCGCCAGACGTTGGTCGTCGTGTTCCAGCCGGCGGAGCGGCGGACCTCCTTCCAGCGCGTCTCCCAGTTCGGCGGCACGATTGTCGCGTCCGCGTGCGCGCGTTCGCCGAGCTTGCGCACGCTTTCCTGCAGCAGGGCGCGCAGCGGGGCGCAGATCGTCACGTGGCGCGTGCCGCCGGTCTTGGAGTTGACGGCGCGGATGCTGATCACGTTCTCCTCGAAGTCGATGTCGCGCCAGCGCAGGCGCTCGACTTCGCGCGGACGGATTCCGGCGAAGAGCATCAGCCCCGCGGCGGGCGCGCACGAGCCCGAATCCCAGGTGCGCACGCATTCCAGCAGCCGGCGGATCTCCGCGAGCGAGAGCGGGACGATCTCCTGCTCCCGCACCTGCGGCAGGATGATTTCCGAAACCGGATTGTTCGAGACCCAGCGGCGCCGCTCCGCGTAGGTGAAGAGCGCGTGCAGGATCGAACGCGCCTTGCAGCGCTGGCGCGCCGTGCGGAAGCCCGTCAGCAGGATTTCCCGCACGTCCGCCGGATCGACCGCGCGGGCGCGGCGCCTGATGAAATCCGGGAAGCGCTCCCGCAGCTTCCGCCAGACGTAATGGTAGTCGCTGAGCGTGCGGGAACGCAGGTCCGAGCGGTCGGCGCAGAAGATTTCGCAGAGCTTGTCCACCGTCACGCTCGCGCGGTTGCGCTTCATCGCCTCGACGCCCATCCGGATCACGCTGCGGAGCGTGTTGACGCACAGGTTCTTGCCGGCGCATTCGTGAAGCTCGACCGCGAGGCGGACGGAGTCCACCAGACCGAGCTTCGAGCCCGCCAGAAGCTGGCGGACGGCGACGAGCTCGTCCTGCGAAATCGAGACCTTCGTTGTCTTCTTCGTTCTTTTTCTCATAAAGAGAAAAGATTAAACGGCGGCAACGGAGAAAACAAAAAGGGCGTTCCCGCGCGGGGAACGCCCTTTCGTGCCTGTCGGCGCTTCTCGGATCAGAGATTGTCGAGAATGTCGCCGAGGTTCGCGAAGTCGCCGGAGCCGGAGCTCGTGGACATCGTCGCGGGAGCGCTGCCGCCGCGTTCCGAAGACGGACCGCGGACGCGCTCGTAGGCGCTGATCTCCGCCTGGAGCTGAGCCGGATCGTAGTTCGCGGCCTTGATCGAGAGACCGATGCGGCGCTCGTCCTTGTCGATCTTGATGACGCGGGCCGTGACTTCCTGCCCGAGCTTGAGGACGTCCTTGATCTTCTCGACGCGCTCTTCGCTGATCTGCGAGATGTGCACGAGGCCGTCGATTTCGTCCGCGAGCTCGATGAACGCGCCGAAGTTCGCGATCTTGGAGACCTTGCCCGAAACGATGTCGCCGATGTGGAACTTGCGGTCGATTTCGTCCCACGGGTCGTCCTGCGTCTGCTTGATGCCGAGAGCGATGCGCTGCTGATCCGCGTCCACGTCGAGAACGATGGCCTCGACTTCGTCGCCCTTCTTGAGCATTTCGCCCGGGTGGTTGATGTGGCGCGTCCAGCTCATGTCGGAGACGTGGACCATGCCGTCGATGCCTTCTTCGAGCTCGACGAACGCGCCGAACGTCGTCAGGTTGCGCACCTTGCCGTGCACGCGCGCGCCCACCGGATAGTTGTGGCGGACCATTTCCCACGGATTCTGTTCGAGCTGGCGGATGCCGAGCGAAATCTTCTGCTCGTCCTTGTTGATGCCGAGGATGACGGCGTCCACTTCCTGCCCGATCTTGAGCACGTCGGACGGCTTCGTGATGCGCTTCGTCCAGGAAAGCTCCGTGACGTGCACGAGACCTTCCACGCCCTGTTCAAGCTCGACGAACGCGCCGTACTGAACGAGGTTGACGACCTTGCCGTGAACCTTGGAGCCGACCGGGTACTTCTTCTCGATCGAATCCCACGGGTTCGGCGTGCACTGCTTCAGACCGAGAGAGACGCGCTCGCGCTCGCGGTCGATTTCGATGATCATCACGTCGATCTCTTCGCCGACCTTCAGCACTTCGCTCGGGTGCGAGATGCGGCCCCAGCTCATGTCCGTGATGTGGAGCAGACCGTCGAGACCGTCGAGATCGACGAACGCGCCGTAGTCCGTGATGTTCTTCACGACGCCGCGGCGGACGTCGCCCGGCTTCACTTCCTCGAGAAGCGCGCGGCGCTTTTCGTTGCGCTGCTCTTCGATGAGCTCGCGGCGCGAGATCACGAGGTTCTTGCGGTCCAGATTGATCTTGAGAATCTTGAAGTCGTAGGTCTGACCGATGTACTGGTCGAGATTCTTCGGCGGCTGAACGTCGATCTGCGAAGCCGGAAGGAACGCGTCGATGCCCATCGAGACGATGAGCCCGCCCTTGACCTTCGCCTTCACGCGGCCGGGCATGACCGAGCCTTCCTTGCACTCGGCGACGATCGTTTCCCAGTTCTTCTTCTGCTGCGCCTTGTCGTAGGAGATGACGGGCGCGCCGTTGCGGTCTTCCGCCTTTTCGAGATAAACCTCGATTTCGTCGCCGATCTGAATTTCGCTGACGTCGGCGAATTCGCTCGCGGGAACGACGCCTTCGGATTTGCCGCCGATGTCGACGACGACGTTGTTGTCGCGGATTTCAATCACCGTGCCCTTGACGATCGAGCCGGGAATGAGGGAGTTGAGGCTGCCGGCGTTTTCGGCGAGCAGCTGTTCCATGATGGAGGACATTTGTACTGTTCTTCTTTCTGTGTCTGCGGGAACGGGAAGTTCCGCGCAGGGTTGATGGTTGTCGTTGTTCCTTTTCCGCGGGAACGGGCACCCGCCCGAACCGCAAAAGGAAAATCAACTATGCCCGAACGACCGCCCCTTTCCAAGAAAAAAGAACGCGCGGAAAAATTTTTCGCTTGCCGAAAACGCCGAAAAAGAGTTTCCTCCTCTCTCACATGAATGCCCTGTTCGTCTAATGGTTAGGACAGCAGAACCTCATTCTGAGAATAGCGGTTCGATTCCGCTACGGGGTGCCACTTTCAATTGCCCGCAGAGCCGCACGAACAAAGGCTTCGCGGGCTTTTTCGTGTAAGCGCGCTTTCTCCCGCCAAGGCGCCGGGACGCGAAGATTTTTCAAAACCGCGGACGCGCACGGATTTTTCAGAGAGGACAGACCTCCTCCGCCCCGTCCCGGTTGAGAATACCG
>JBJEVQ010000023.1:0-106267 GCA_051884495.1 Candidatus Spyradosoma sp. | reverse complement strand
GAAAGACCGGAAGCCGCTTCTCCGGAAAAAAATTGCGGGGGAGACGCGGGCGGGGCATACTCGCGAAGCAAATGAAAATCCGTCGCCGCGTTCCCTGCGTTCTCCCGTTTTTCCTCGCCGCCGTCGCGTTCTGCGCATCCGCGCTCGCGGCGTCCGCCGCGTGCGAAGTCATTCCGCTGCCGCAGCGCTACAAGGAGCGCGCGGGCGCGTACGTTCCCGCGCGCGACCTGGAAAAGCGCGTTTCGGTGAAGCGCGTGAAGGCGCTCAAGGGCGTTCCCGAGCACGCGCAGAACGAAGCCTACCTGCTGCGCGTGGGCGCCTCCGGCGCGAGCGTCGAAGCCGTCTCCGAGGCGGGCGAGCTCAACGCGCGCAAGACGCTGAAGCAGCTCGTGAAGCACGCCGATCCGTCGCGCGGCGTTCCCGCGTGCGAGATTCTCGACTGGCCGGCGTATCCGATGCGCGGCTTCATGCTCGACTGCGGGCGCAGCTATTTTCCCGTCGCGGATCTGAAGAAGATCATCGCCTTTCTCGCGGACTACAAGATCAACGTCTTCCACTGGCACATCACGGAAAACCAGGGCTGGCGTCTGGAAAGCAGGGCGTTCCCGAAGCTCAACGCGAAGGAAGTCTATACGCGCGACGCGGGCAAGTTCTACACGTTCAAGGAGGCGCGCGAGCTCGTCGAGTTCTGCCGCGCGCGCGGCGTGACGCTGATTCCGGAAATCGACATGCCCGGCCACGCCAAGGCGTTCGAGCGCGCGTTCGGCTGCGACATGCAGTGCGAAAAAGGCACGAAGATCATCAGGACGCTGACGGACGAGGCGATCCGCGAAGCGTTCCCGACGGAAGCGACGCCGTATCTGCACATCGGCACGGACGAGGTGCGGATCACGAATCCGAATTTCGTGCCCGAGATGGTCGCGTTCGTGCGCGAGCGCGGCAAGAAGGTCGCGACGTGGCATCCGGGCGCGCAGTACAAGCCGGGCGAAATCGACCTCGTGCAGATGTGGAGCGGCCGCGGCCGCCCGCTCGCGGGAACGCCTTCGCTCGACTGCCGTCTGCACTATCTCAACCACTTCGATTCGTTCGCCGATCCCGTGGCGGTGTTCTTCTCCAATTTCGGCGAGCGGCCGGAGGCGGACGGCACGATCGCCGGAGGCGTCGCCGCGATCTGGTGCGACCGCGCGATCGTCGGCGGCACGGACGCGGTGCTCGCGCACAACGCGTTCTACCCGGCGATGCTCGCTTTCGCGGAATCGGCGTGGCGCGGCGGGCGCGACAGGTATTTTCACGACGGTCCGGGCACGGTCATTCCGCTTTCGGGCGAAAAGCTCGCCGAATTCCGCGACTTCGAGCGGCGCATGCTTCCCGTGAAGCGCGCGCTGGGCAAGGCGATGCCGTGGGTGCCGCAGAGCGAGATGCGCTGGCGCATCACGGACGCGTTCCCGAACGGCGGCGACCTCTCCAGGGCGTTTCCGCCCGAGGCGCAGCTGAACGCCGCCGCGGCGTTCCCGAAGGAATACGCGTTCGACGGCGGCACGGTCGCGGCGCGCGACGCCCGCGGCGCCGGCGTTTACCTGCGCCACGTCTGGGGCAAGGGCGGACTGGGGACGGTCGCGGCGTTTCTCGAAAATCCGCGTCCGAATTCCACCGTCTACGCGGGAACGTGGATCTGGTCTCCGAAGGCGCAGAAAATCGGGCTTTGGGCGCAGACGCACAAATACGCGGCGTCCGAGCCGGATCTGCCGCCGCCGCAGGGCGAATGGGACTACTGCGGCAGCCGCTTCTGGCTGAACGGCAAGGAAATCCGCCCGCCGCGCTGGGAAAACGCGCACAAGACGAAGAGCCAGGAGACGCCGCTCGCGAACGAGAATTTCGAGGTGCGGCCTCCGCTCGTCGTCAATCTGAAGCAGGGCTGGAACAAGGTGCTGATCAAGCTGCCGGTCGGGAATTTCTCGATTCCGCAGGTGCGTCTGCTGAAATGGATGTTCACGTTCGCGCCGGTTTCGCCGGACGGCTCCGCGCCCGTCGAGGGGCTCGTCTGGTCGCCCGACAAAAAGCTCCCCTCCAGCAAAAAATGAGTCCGCGGGAGAAAGTCGCCTCCGCCGGAAGCGTTCCCGCGAAAGTTGCTTTCCAAGCGTCGTGCGCGGGCGCATAATGGCGCGCCATGAACGGGCTTTTCGAAAACAGGGAAATTTTCGCGCTCGCGGCGGTCGCGTTTTTCGCTTCCGCGGCGTGCGCGCTCGTCGCGCCGTCGCGTCTTCGCGGCCGCGCGCGGGCGTGGGCGGAAAAAATCCTCGCCGGCGTCGCGTGGGCGGCGCTGAGCTGGGCGCTTTTCGAGCGCGGGACGGCGCGCGCGGCGTTCCCGGTTTCGGACGTCTTCGAGATTTTCCAGTGCCTGGGCTGGTTCGCGGTCTTTTTCGTCGTGTTTCTGCGCGTCGTGTGGACGCTGCGCGTGCCGACGGTCTTCGGCGCGGCGGCGGCGGGAACGCTCTGCGCGGCGGGCTTCGCCGGCGGGAGCGGCTGGGACGCGGCGCCCGTGCCCGCGGACGCGTTCGCGGCGGCGGCGACGTCGCCATGGGCGGGCGTCCACGCGGGATTCATCACGGTCGGCTACGCGTGCTTTTCGGCGGCGGCGATGGTCTGGCTCATCTACCTGATTCAGAACCGCGCGCTGCGGACGCGGCGGACGGGCGCGTTCTTTTCGCGGCTGCCGGATCTGGCGTCGCTGGACCGCATCGGCGGGCGGCTTTGCGCCGCGGGAACGGTGATTTTCGGCGTCGGCGCGGCGCTCGGCGTCGCGGTGCTCGCGGGCGGCGGGCGCATCGCCTCGGCGTTCGCGCTCTACAAGGCGGCGCTCGCGGTCGCGATGTTCTTCGGATTTTCCGCGGCGACTGCGCTGCGGCGGCTCGGGCGGATTTCCGCGCTGAAGTTCGCGCGCGTCGGGCTGGGGATTTTCGTCGCGGCGCTCGTTTTTCTCGGCGGTTCCGCGTGCGTGAAGAACGCGACGGACGCCGCCGTCGCCGCGTCCGACGGCGCAGTCGCGGAGGAGGCCGCCGCGCGATGAACGGCGTTCCCGCCGATGCCGCGCGGGCGCGGCTGCTCGCGCTTTCCTGCAGTTTCCGCACGGCGGAGCTTTCCGTGCTGGAGCGCCTCGCGCTCTCGCGGGAACGCCTCGACGCGCTCTACGCCGCGCGCGCGTTCGCGGCGCTTCCGGAATGCGTCGTGCTTTCGACCTGCAACCGCGTGGAGATCTACGCCGCGGGCGCGGACGTCCTTTCTGAAAAAATCGCGCGGACGCTCGCCGGAATTTCCGGCGTTCCCGCGGAGGAGATTCTGAAGAACGCCGAAATCTTCGCGGACGCGGACGCCGTGCGCCACCTTTTCGAAGTCGCTTCCGGGCTGGATTCGCGCATGGTCGGCGAAGCGGAGATTCTCGGGCAGACGAAACAGGCGTACGACGCGGCGCTCGCGGCGGGAACGGCGGGCGCGGCGCTCAACCGCGTTTTTCAGAAAAGCTTTCACGCGGCGAAATGGGCGCGCGCGAACACGGGAATTTCGCAGGGGCAGGTGAGCGTCGGGAACGTCGCCGTGGAGCTCGCGTCGCGCGTGTTCGGAGAGCTGTCGCGCTGTTCCGTGCTCGTCGTCGGGACGGGCGAGGCGGGACGGAAGACGGCTCAGGCGTTCGTGTCGCGCGGAGCGGGAAACGTGCTCGTCGCGAGCCGGAATTTCGGGCGCGCGCGCGAGTTCGCCGCCTCCGTTGGCGCGGGCGCGGTCGAGCTGGATTCCGTCGCCGAGCGCGCGGTGAGGGCGGACGTCGTCGTCGGCTGCGCGAGCGTCGCCGAGCCGCTGATTTCGGAGGCGGCGCTGCGCGGGATTCTGCGGGCGCGCGGCGGGCGTCCGCTCTTTCTCGTCGATCTGGGCATGCCGCGGAATTTTCCCTCGGGCGTGGAGTCCGACGAGCTTTGGCTTTACGGGCTCGAAGATCTCGCGGAAATCGCGAATGAAAATCTTTCCGCGCGGGAACGCGAGGCCGCCTCCTGCCGCGCCGAGCTCGCCCGCCGCGCCGAAGAGCTTTTCCGCAGACTGCGCGGGTGACGCGCGGTTCGCGTCAGCGCCACTCGTGCTTCGGATAGCGGCCCTTCAGTTCCTTTTTGACGTGCTCGTAGGAGGTTTTCCAGAACGCGTCGAGATCCGTCGTGCGCTGGAACGTGCGCCTCGCGGGCGACTGCACCTCGACGACGAGCGGCACGCGCCCGCCGCAGATCCGCAGCGCCTTGCCGGGACAGTCGTATAGCTCCTGCACCGTCGCGCCGACGACCGCCTCGCAGTCCTCCGTATAGACGATTTTCGCGGGATGGCGTCTGCGCGGAATCGTCACTTCGTCCGGCAGCAGCGCTTCCATCGCCGACTCCTGTTCCCGCGAAAGCCAGCCGCGCAGCGTCCTGCGCACGGGCTTTTCGCGGATGTCGCGGTAGGACGTCGCGCCGAGACAGATTTCCTCGACGAGCATGCGCCGCCCGTCCTCGTCGATCGGCGCGATGCCGAGCTCCGGGCAATGCTTCGCGGCGAAATTCACTTTGCGGATCCACGCCTCGACCTGCGAATCCCATTTTTCCAGTTCGAGGCGCCCGGCGATCACTTCCTCCGCGAGCAGGCGCGCGGCGGCGTCGCTCGGCGCGTCGGGCAGTTCCCGCGAACTCAGCACGAGCCCGCGGAACACGCGTTCCCGCCGCGTGACGACGCGCCGCTGTCCGGTGTCGTAGCGCACGTCGTCGCGCTCCTCGAAATCGTCGGGAAAATACTCTTCGAGCCAGGCGGGATCGACCGCCGTAGCCATGGAAAGAAAAACCGTCACTTCGCCGCGCGTCTGGATTTCCTCGACCTCGGCGGCGACGAAAAGCTCCGCGCGCCGCGCAGCGCTCCCGCGCCGCAGTTCGCCCGCGCGCCCGTGCACGAGCCGGCAGCGCAGCGTTCCCGCGTCGATGCGCCGCGCAAGCTGCGAGACGAATCCGAGCAGCAGACAGCGGCGCACCGCCTCATGCACATCGGCGGGAGCGGCGACGGCCGGCGGCGTCTTTTCCGCGCCGCGTTCCCGCGCGAAGACGCCTTCGGCGATCTTCACGAACTGCGCGGCGAGCCGATCCGCCTGGCGCGCCGCCGACGCGTGAATGCCCCAGCGCCGACAGAATTCGAAATCGAAATCCTTTTTCCGCGCCATGCCGATCAGCGTCAGTCTCGGGAAAAAGTCGGAATCGCTCTCGCCGAGCAGTTCCTCGCGCTCCTCTTCACGGCGGCGTTCGGCGAGGTCGAGCATGACGTCGCGCCCCTGCGCCATGGCGGCGACGAAGGCGATCTGCGTCAGGCATCCGAGCGGGCGGGCGGCGAGCATCATGCGCGCGTAGCGCGGATGCAGCGGGAAACGCGCCATCGCCGCGCCGAGCGGCGTGAGCTTTCCCGCGGCGTCGAGAGCGCCGAGATCGCGCAGCAGTTCGAGCGATTTTTCCAGCGCACGCGCGTCCGGTTTCTCGAACCACGGGAACGTATCCGGATCTTCGATGCCGCCCGCCTTGAGCTGCAGAAGCGTCTCCGAGAGCTCGACGCGGCGGATTTCGGGAACGTCGCGCGGGGCGCGGTTCTCCTGCTCGCCGCGCGTCCACAGGCGCACGCAACGCCCGGGAGCCGTGCGGCCTGCGCGGCCTGCGCGCTGGTCGGCGGAGCTGCGCGAGATGTTTTCGATCAGCAGCATGTCGATGCCGCGGTGCGGGTCGTAGCGGGCGACGCGCGCCAGCCCGGGGTCGATCACGACGCGCACGCCGGGAATCGTCAGCGAAGTCTCCGCGACGTTCGTCGAGACGACGACCTTGCGCGTTCCCGCGGGGGCGGGAGCGACGGCGCGGTCCTGCGCCTCGGCGGGCAGTTCGCCGTAGAGCGGGAGCACGACGCACTCGCGTCCTTCCGGCGTCGCCGCAATCGCCGCGATCGTCTTCGTGATTTCGTAGGCGCCGGGCATGAAGACGAGAAAATCGCCTTCGGGCTCCTCGCGGAAAGCCTTGCGGAACGCGGCGGCGGCGTGGTCCCACACGGCGCGTCGCGGCGCGAATCCGTCGCGGCGAAACGTTCCCGCAGACGCGGCGGGCGCGGCGGAATATTCGATTTCGATCGGGAAAAGCCGCCCGCCCGCCGTCAGCGTCTCGCAGGGCGCGAGCCACTGCGCAAGCGAGTCCGTGTCGAGCGTCGCCGACATGACGACGACGAGCAGGTCCGGCCGCGTCGTGCGCTGCAGTCGCGCGGCGAGCGCGAGCGTGACGTCGGAATAAAGATGGCGCTCGTGAAATTCGTCGAAGATGATCGCGCCGATTTTTTCCGTCTCGGCGGCGTTCCCGCCGAGCAGCTGCCGCATCAGCAGTCCTTCGGTCACGAACTTGATGCGCGTATCCGCGGATTCGATGCGGTCGAAGCGTATCTGGTAGCCGACTTCGCCGCCGAGCGTCTGTCCGCGTTCCCGCGCGATGCGCGCCGCGAGCATGCGCGTCGGCAGGCGGCGCGGCTGCAGCACGACGATCTGCTTTCCCTCGGGCACGAGCCCGTCGTCGAGCAGCATCTGCGGAATCTGCGTCGATTTTCCCGAGCCTGTCGGCGCCTGCAGCACGATGCGGCGGGAACGCGCGCACGCCTCCCGCAGGCGTTCCCGCAGTTCGAAGATCGGCAGCGCCGCGCGTCCCTCGTCCGCCATTTTCTTTCCCGAAAAATCAGAGCGCGCGCGCGAGCCAGTGCCCGCCCCACGCGGCGGCGAGCCCGCACGCGAGACTCAGCCCGGCGTAGAGCGCCGCGAGCAGAAACGCGCGCCCCTGCAGCAGCTGCAGATTTTCGTTCGCGAAGGTCGAAAACGTCGTGAATCCGCCGCAGAAGCCGACCGTCAGAAAAAGCCGCAGCGCGGGATCGGCGACGCCGCCGCGCGCGAAGACGCCGCTCAGCGCGCCGATGAGAAAACAGCCCGCGACGTTCGCGGCGAACGTGCCCAGCGGGAACGCCGCCGCGGGCAGCCACGCGTGAACCGCGCGCGCCGTCGCGTAGCGGGCGACGCCGCCGAGAAAACTTCCCAGCCCGACGAAGATCCAGAGCTTCATTTTTCGGAGAAGCGGCGTTCCCGCCGGATCAGCGGAAAAGCCGGCGCGCGTTTTCGAGGTCTTCCGCCGTGTCGATGGAGACCGGATGGTAGTCCGTCTCGACGGTCTGGAAGCTCATGCCGCGGTCGATGAAGCGGAGCTGCTCGAGCGACTCGATCGTCTCCAGCGCGGTGACGGGCATCGTCGGGTGCGCTTCGAGCGTCGCGCGCGCGTAGCCGTACACGCCGATGTGCGACCACCAGACGTTGCCGCTTTCGAGCCACTTTTCCGCGGGAACGCCGCGCAGATGCGGCACCGGCGAGCGCGAGAAATAAATCGCGCGGCCGTCGCTCCCGCGCACGACCTTGACGACGTTCGGATTCGTCAGCTTCGCAGGATCGGTGATTTTGGCGACCGCGGTCACGAGCTCGCAGCGCGTTTCCGCCCAGCGTTCGACGAGCGCGTCGAGCAGGGCGACGTCGATGAAGGGCTCGTCGCCCTGCACGTTCAGGAAGAACTCGCCCGGAAGCGTCTTCAGCACGGACGCGAGACGCTCCGTGCCCGAGCGGCATTCCGGCGACGTCATGACGACGTCCGCGCCGAACGCGGTCGCGGTTTCCGCGACGCGCTCGGTGTCCGCGAGCAGGACGATTTTGCCCGCGTGCTTCATGCGGCGGACTTTTTCCCAGACGTGCTGGACGACGGGCTTGCCGCCGAGATCGAGCAGAACTTTGCCCGGAAGGCGCGTCGAGCCGAGACGCGCGGGAATGGCTATGGTTGCGTTGAGATTCATGATCGGAAAAATTTCAGGAGCGGAGGTGTTCTGTAATCGAAAAACAATTGCCTCTTGAATTCCTCGTCTTTCTTTAAGTCTTAACCTTTAAGCTTTCGCGCTCACACCAGCCCCGCCGTTTCGGGAAAGCCGAGCGCGAGGTTCATCAGCTGGACCGCCTGGCCCGACGCGCCCTTGACGACGTTGTCGATGCACGACGTGATGACGAAATTGCCCGTGCGCGAGTCGAGCACAGCGGAGATGTCCGCGCGGTTCGTTCCCGCGACGTGCGCCGTGTCGGGGAATTTTCCGCTCTTGAGAACCGCGACGAAGGGCTTGCCCGCGTAGGCCGTCTCCCAGCACGCGTAGAGCTGTTCGAGCGTCGCGCCGCGCGCGGGAACGACGATCGTCGTCGAAATGCCGCGCTTCATCGGCGCGAGATGCGGCGAAAACTGCACGACGACGGGCGCGCCCGCCGCGAGCGAAAGCTGTTCCTCGATTTCGGAAAGGTGGCGGTGCTTCGGCAGCCCGTACGCCTTCGCGGACTCGTCGCGCTCGCAGTAGGCGTAGGCGAGATCGGATTTTTTGCCCGCGCCGGAAACGCCTGAATAGGAATCGATGACGCACGTTCCCGCGGCTGGCTTAATCAGACCGGCGCGCAGGAGCGGCACGAGCGGAATCTGGATGCTCGTCGGGTAGCAGCCCGGGCAGGCGACGAGCGCGGCGCTTTTCCACGCGTCGTCGCGCGCGAGCTCGGGCACGACGTAGGGCGAATTTTTCAGCAGCTCGACGTCCGGGTGCGGCTTGCCGTAGTATTCCTCGTAAATCGCGGGATCGTTCAGACGGAAATCCGCCGAAAGGTCGAACACGCGCTTTCCGGCGGCGACGAGCGGGCGCGCGTATTCGGCGGCGACGCCGTGCGGGAGCGCGAGAAACCACACGTCGATCGGCTCGGCGCAGATCGCCTGCGGGTCGGCCTGAATGAACGCGAGCCCGGCGGGAATGAGCTCGCGGAACTGCGGCATGACCTCCGCCAGCGGCGTTCCCGCGAGCGAGCGCGAGCACACGCACGCGAGCTCGGCGTTCGGGTGGCGCGACAGCAGGCGCACGAGTTCCTCTCCGGCGTAACCGGAAGCTCCGACGATTCCGACTTTGACTTTCGACATAGTGCGCACGATTCTGCGCCTCGCCCCCGCGAAGGGCAACACAGGAAAAGCGGAAGCGCGCGGAAAGCTCCGGGAGCGGCTCGCGGCTTGCGTCCGCGGGCGCTTCGCGTTAGGCTACGCCGAAAATGGCTCCGCGTTCGCTCATCAGATACGACCTCAGACGGCTCGGCGACGCGCCGGGAATCGTCGGCGTGGACGAAGCCGGGCGCGGTTGTCTCGCCGGACCCGTCGTCGCGGGCGCGGTGTGGGCGCAGCGCAGCTTCTACGAAGTCTCCACGCCCGTCCGCCGCGCCGCGTTCATCAACGATTCCAAGAAGCTTTCCGCCGAGACGCGCGAGGAGGTCTTCGCGCTCGTCGAGCATTGGGAGAAGAGCGGCGACCTGATTTTTTCCGCGGGAACGGCGAGCGTGCGCGAGATCGACGAGCACAACATTCTCGGCGCCTCGAAGCTCGCGATGCAGCGCGCCGTCGCCGGCGTGCTCGAAAAATTCGCCGCGAGCGCGCCCGCGGGAACGCCCTGTCCCTTCGCGAGCGCGGGCGCGGACGACGCTCCGCTTTTCTGCAGAGGCACCGCGTTTCCGCTGATGCTCGTGGACGGGCGCCCGCTCACGTCCTTCGCGTGGCGGCACGAGGGGCTCGTCAAGGGCGACGCGACGAGCCTCGCCGTCGCGCTCGGCTCGATCGTCGCCAAGGTCACGCGCGACCGCCTCATGCGCGAGCTTGACGCGCAGTTTCCGGGCTACGGCTTCGCGGCGCACAAGGGCTACGGCACCGAAGCGCACGTCGCCGCGATTCTCGAGCGCGGCGTCACGCCGCTGCACCGTACGCTGTTTCTGCGGCATCTCGCCGCGACGTCGCCGCACGCGATCGCGGGGCTGGAGCACGTCTTCCGGCCGGAGGATTCCGCGCCGCCGCAGAGCGAATTCAATTTCTGAACTCGAAACTTTTTCGCCCGCGCGGCGTTTCCCCGAAAACTCCCAATCCGCCTCAATTCCGTGCCCGCGTTCGATTACACAGCCCAGACCGCCTCCGGCGAAACCGCCTCGGGAACGCTCGAAGCGCCCGACCGCCGCGCAGCCGCGCAGCGTCTCGCCCGCCGCGGACTTTCGCCGACGCGCCTCGTTTCCGCGGACGCCGCCTCCGCCAAAAACGCCTCCGCGAAGACTGCCCCCGCGGACGCGCTTCCCGACGCCGCGGAAGACCATCCCGCCCTGCGCAAAAAACGCCTTTTCGGCGCGCATCCGCTCGCGCGCAGCTTCATGGAAAAACTCCACTCGCTCATGTCGAGCGGGCTTCCCGCGGGCGACGCCGTCAAGCTGCTCGGCCAGCGCGTTTCCGATCCGCCGCTGCGCGCCCTGTGCGCGCGCGTCTGGCGCGACCTCTCCGAAGGGCTTTCGCTCGCGGGCGCGATGGCGCGCTTTCCGGCGCTCTTCGAGGCGCCCGACGTGCGGCTCGTCGAGGCCGGCGAGGCGGCGGGAACGCTCGCGCCCGTCGTGAAGCGTCTGCTCGACCACTACGCCGCCCGCGAGGGACTGCGCGCGAAGATCCTCGCGAGCATGATCTACCCGCTGTGCATCATCGCGCTCGCGTGCGCGGTCATCGCGCTTTTCGTGTTTTTCCTGATGCCGATGCTGCAGGACATGATGACGAAGCTCGGCGGCGAAATGAACGTGTTCACGCGCGTGCTCGTCGGGCTTTCGGAGGCGCTGCTCTACGGCGCGCCGCTCGTCGCGCTCGGGCTCGTCATCGCGTATTTTTCGCTGCGGAGCTGGCGCGAAAGCGAGGAGGGCCGCGCGAAGACGGACGCGTGGATTCTGCGCGCGCCGCTCGTCGGCGGCATCGTCGCGCACGTCGAGGCGGCGCGGCTGTGCTCGCTCGTCTCGACGCTGCTGGAAAACGGGCTGAACACGCCCGACGCGCTGCGCATGGCCGAACGCGCTTCCGCCAACCGCGTCGAAGGCGGACGCATCGCCGCGGCGCGCCGGCTCATCTCCGACGGCGCTTCGTTCGCGAACGCCTTCCGCCGGCACGAGGTGCTGCCGCAGATCGATCTCGACGTCGTCGCCGTCGGCGAATCTTCGGGAACGCTGCCGGCCGCGTTCCGTCAGCTCGCCGAGGAGCACGAGAAATCGCTCGACGCCGCGCTGCGCCGCCTCGTCGCGACGCTTTCCGCCGTCCTGCTCGGCTCCGCGGTGGCGATCGTCTTCCTCTGTCTGCTGAGCATCGTGCTCACGATTCTCTCCGTCTCCCAGTCCGCCGCCCGCTGACGGCCGCGCGGAAGCCGCGGAGCGGGGCGGGGCGAAAATCTTTGTCGCGTTCCGCGGAGAGGTCGCTTAGAGTCCGAGAAAACTTTTTCCTTCGTTCCGCTTTCCGTGAAGACGCTTTCCCGTTATATGTTCGTTCAGCTCGCGAGCGCAGTCGTCATGTCGCTCGGGCTTTTCATTTTCGTGCTGGTCACCGGAAACGTGCTCCGGCGCGTCGTCGGCGAGCTGGCGAACGGGCGCATCTCGATGTCGATGCTCTTCGAGATCGTCGGGCTGATTTCGGTGAGCGTCGTGCCGTACGCGATGCCGCTGGGGATGCTGACGGGCGTGCTGCTGATTCTCGGGCGGATGTCGGCGTCGAACGAAATTCTCGCGATGAAGGCGGCGGGCATGAATCTCTGGCGCATCGTCGCGCCGATTTTCTTCATCGCGATCGTCGGAGTCGGCGTCTCCGGCTACATTAACTGCTTTTGGGCGCCGAGCGCGGCGGGCGCCTACCGTTCGATTCTGAAGAGCACGTTCCGCGATTCGCCGACGAAGCTCATCGTGCCGGGAACGCTTTTTTCGGATTTCCCCGGCTACACGATCTATGCGGAGGCGCGCGAGGGCGACAGGCTGAAGAATTTCTGGATCTGGGAGCTCGACGGGCAGTCGCGCCCGATCCGCACGACGCACGCGCAGGAGGCGACGATTCTCTTCGTCGAGGCGCAGGACGAGGACGGCGAGGACTCGCTCAGCATCGAGCTTTCGCAGGCGGTCTCCGAAGAGCGTTCCCGCCGCGCGCCGGACGCCGTCGCCGGCTCTCATCTGAGTTTTTCCAAGGCGGGGCACGCGTCCGTCGTCATTCCGCTGGGCAAGATTCTCAGCCGCGAAATCGTCTCGAAAAAGAACCGCAAGCTGCGCTGGTTCACGCTGCCGGAGCTGCTCGAACTGCGCGAGACCGGCTGGCGCACCGACCCGAAGAAGGACCCGCCCGAGGCCGTCGAGGCGGAGCGCATTCAGATTCAGCTGCAGATTCAGAACTACCTGACGTCGGCAGTGGCGTGCTTCTCGCTCGCGATTCTGGGCATTCCGCTCGGCATCCGCGTCTCGCGCTCGGAGACGTTCGTGAACATCGGCATCGCGCTCGCGCTCGCGCTCACATTCTACGTGCTGACGACGTTCGTCTCGTGGATCGAGGATCCCGCGTGGCGGCCCGACATTCTCGTCTGGCTGCCGAACATTCTTTACCAGATCGTCGGCTTCGTCCTGTTGCGGCGGGCGGCGAGAAACTGAAAGATTCGTCATGGAAAACATCCCGGAACTGAAAAAACTCCTCGAAATCGCCGAACGCGCGGCGCGCGACACGGGCGCGGTTCTGCGCGCGGGCGGCGACCGCAGCGTCTCCCTCAGCACGACGACGGACGTGAAGCTCGCCGCCGACGTGAATTCGGAAAAGCTCGTGCGCGAGCGTCTCGCCGCGACGGGGCTGCCGCTCTTCGGCGAGGAGCTCGGCGGCGATCCCGCGCTCTACGATTCGCCGGGAACGCTCTACTGGGTCGTCGATCCGCTCGACGGCACGTTCAACTACCAGCGCGGCCAGCCGCTCACCTGCGTGAGCATCGGTCTGATGCGCGGGAACGAGCCCGTGCTCGGCGTGATTTACAATTTCAACGCGGACGAGCTCTTTTCCGGAATCGTCGGCGAAGGCGTTTTTCTCAACGGCGAAAAGATCGTTCCCGCGTGGGCGACGGAGCTTTCGCAGGCGTGCCTGATGACGGGCTTTCCCGCGCTCGCGGACAAGTCGCCCGAGGCGCTCGCGCCCTTCATCGCGGAGGTCGGCAAGTTCAAGAAAATCCGCATGATCGGCACGGCGGCGCTCGCGGTCGCCTACGTCGCCTCCGGCCGCGCGGACGTCTATGACGAGCGCGGCACGAATCTCTGGGACGTCGCGGCGGGCATGGCGCTCGTCAGGGCGGCGGGCGGTTTCGTGCGCCTCACGCCGACGGGCAGGCGCGCGCTGAACTTCGACCTGCGCTGCGCCGCCCGCGAAGAATGGCTGTGAGCGCAAAAAAGGCGTGTTCATTTTTCGCGTAAAGTGTTATTCTGAAGGAAACCATTTTGATTAAAGGCATGAAAAAATACATTTGCTCCATTTGCGGTTACGTTCACGACGGCGACGAGCCGCCTGCGGCCTGTCCCGTCTGCGGCGTTCCCGCGGAAAAATTCAATCTGATGGAAGAGACCGCGCCCGCGGAAGACTGTTCGGAGCTCGCCGCCGCCACGGGGCTGAAGCCCGAGACGCTCGCGAAGGCGGACAAGATCGTCGCCAAGTATCCGGAACGCCGCAGCGCGACGCTCCCGCTGCTTCACCTCGCGCAGGAGGAGCTCGGCTACGTCACGGACGCCGCGATGAAGTGGATCGCCGCCAAGCTCGGCATCGAGCCGATCAACGTGTACGAAGTCGTCACGTTTTACCCGATGTTCCGTCTGGCGCCGATCGGCAGACGTCACATCAAGGTCTGCCGCACGCTTTCGTGCGCGCTGCGCGGTAGCTACAAGACGATGGAGGCGCTCGAAAAGGAATTCCGCTGCCGCCGCGGCGAGACGAGCGCGGACGGGAACGTCACGCTCGAATTCGTCGAGTGCATGGCGTGCTGCGGCACGGGGCCGGTCGTGCAGGTCGATCATCTGCTCTACGAAAAAGTGACGCCGGATGAAGTCCCCGCGCTCGCGGAAAAGATCCGCGCCTCGCTCGTCGATCCCAACTACGGCAAGAAAGAACCGAATTTCCAGGACCGCACGCAGTGGCTGGGCTGAGGTCTTCCGCGTCTTTCCCTCGTACAAAAAACGTTCCCGCGCTTTTCGCCGGGAACGTTTTTTTGCGGACTTTCGCTCCGCGCGGGAGCGTCACTTCCTCACGATGTCGGAGAGCGTCTTCGCCTGCGTGTGCGCAATGGGCTTCCACTCGACCTTCTTGAAGAGCGCCGTAATCGCGATTGGCAGGTAGGTCAGCATGAAGATCGGGAACGTGAACAGATAGAAAATTTTCTTGAAGGCGGAGCAGTGGATTTTGTTCCATTCGGTCGCCGTCGTCAGCGCGCCGATGAACCACAGCGTGACGTAGATGCCCGAAAACGTTCCGAAGAGGCTGGCGCCGATGCGCGAAAGATCCCAGTCGAGCGCGAGCCCGAGCACGACGCCGATCGCGCAGTTCAGCAGCGTGAGAATGCTGATGATGAGCGCGGGCATGATCGTCATCGTCATGTCGTAGCAGGACGTGAACTTCTCGGAGAACATGTTGCGCACGAGCGCGGTCCCGTATTTCCCCCAGACTTGGATGTAGCCCTTCGCCCAGCGGAGGCGCTGCGTCCACGACTGCGCGAAGGTGACGGGCTGTTCGTCGTAGAGCTCAGCGTCCTTCGCGTAGCCGATTTTTCTGCCGTTGACGACGTTGTAGACCGTGAACTCGATGTCCTCCGTGAGCAGGAAGAATTTCCATCCGCCGACTTCGCGGATGATCTTCGACGAGAACGTGAAGCCCGTGCCCGAGACGGCGCAGCTCGTCCCCGCGAGCATGCGGGCGTGGTTCAGGTATTCGCTTTCGCGGAGAAACCACAGCGCGTAGCCGGCGCTGATCCAGTTGTCGCCGTAGTTCTTGGAATTGCGGTAGCTGGTGACGACTTCGTAGCCGTCGGAAAAGGTGCGGTTGACGGCTTCGACGTAGCCCGGGTCGAGCACGTTGTCCGCGTCGAAGACCGTGAAGGCGTCGAAGGCGTCCTCGCCGTAGTCGCGGACGATCTGCTCGTAGAGGAATTCGAGCGCGTAGCCTTTGCCGACTTTTTCGCGGTTGGAGCGCTCATAGACGACGGCGCCGTTCGCGCGCGCGACGGCGGCGGTGGCGTCGGTGCAGTTGTCCGCCGCGACGAAGACGGTGATGCGTTCCCGCGGATACGTCTGGCGGGCGATGCTGTCGAGAAGGTTTTTGATGACGGTCTCCTCGTTGCGCGCGGAGATGAGAATCGCGAAGCGGGTGGGGCGCGCGGGCTTGTGCGGCTTGTCCTTCAGCAGAAAAGGAATTGCGAGATAGAAGAACTGGTAGAAATAGCACAGCAGGAAAACCGTGCACAGCAGGACGTTGATCGCCGCGAACACGAGGTCTCCCGAAGCGCTTTCAGACTGAAGAATTTGTTCCATGATTCGTTTTGAGGACGCGCCGGAATCGGAACGCCGAAGCCGCGCGATGTTGGCGTTTTTTATAGGCGCTTCCGCCCGATAAGGCGAGCGCGAATTATCCGTCCGCCCGCCGGTGAAGACCGCGGCGCGGTCTTATTCAGTTGTGCGAGAGCTTGTTGCCGGCGCGCTCTTCGGGGCGGAAGTCCGGACGGAGCGCGACGGAATCGTAGATTTCGTCGGACTTCTCCGGATAGTCCAGCGTGCAGTGCAGCCCGCGCGATTCGTGGCGCTGCATCGCGCAGAGAATGACGATTTCGCCGATCTGCACGAGGTTGCGCAGCTCGAGCAGCTTCGCCTCCACCTTGAAATTCCAGTAGTATTCGTTGATTTCCGACTTGAGCATGCGCACGCGCGTGAGCGCGCGGTGGAGCCGCTTCGTCGTGCGCACGATGCCGACGTAGTCCCACATCGCGCGACGGAGTTCGTCCCAGTTGTGCGAGAGAACGACGCGCTCGTCCGAGTCCTGCACGTTCCCGTCCTGCCACGCGGGAACGTCCGCCGCGGGAACGGGATTCTTCGCGAGAAAATCGGCGACGGCGGCCGCGCCGTTGTGCGCGAGCACGACGGCTTCGAGCAGCGAGTTGGACGCGAGGCGGTTCGCGCCGTGCAGCCCCGTGCACGCCGTTTCGCCGCAGGCGTAGAGCCCGCGCACGCTCGTCGCCGCGTTCATGTCCGTCTTCACGCCGCCGCAGAGATAGTGCGCCGCGGGAACGACGGGAATTTTCTCCTTCGCCATGTCGATGCCGTGCGCGAGGCAGGTGTTGTAGATGTGCGGAAAGCGTTCCCGCAGATAGTCGGCGGGCTTGTGCGTGATGTCGAGCCAGACGTGCGGCGCGCCGGATTTCTTCATCTCGGCGTCGATGGCGCGGGCGACGATGTCGCGCGGCGCGAGGTCTCCGCGCGCGTCGTAGTCCTTCATGAACGCGCGGCCGGAAATGTCGCGCAGAATCGCGCCTTCGCCGCGGACGCTCTCGGAAATGAGCTCGCGGGAACCGTCCGGCGCGTACATCGCCGTCGGGTGAAACTGCACGAACTCCATGTTGCGCACGAACGCTCCCGCGCGGTACGCCATCGCGATGCCGTCGCCCGTGGCGATGTCCGGATTCGTCGTGTACTGATAAACCTGACCGATGCCGCCGCTGGCGAGCACGACCGCGCCCGCGCGGAACGTGAGCACTTCGCCCGACGCGACGTCGAGCACGTAGGCGCCGAGCACGCGGTTTTCGGGATCGGCGGCGGCGATCTTCGAGCCCTTCAGACGCGCCGTCGTGATGAGGTCGATCGCCATGTGATACTCGAAAAACGAAATGTTCGGATTCTTCGCGGCGACGGCGAGCAGCGCGTCCTCGATCGCCTTGCCCGTCAGGTCGTGCGCGTGCAGAATGCGGCGGTGCGAGTGCCCCCCCTCGCGGGTGAGGTCGTAGCCGCCGTCCTCGCCCTTGGAAAAATCGACGCCGATCTCGATGAGCTCGCGGATGCGCGCGGGCGCGGCCTCGACGATGGCGCGGGTGACGGTCTCGTCGCAGAGCCCGTCGCCGGCGACGAGCGTGTCGCGCACGTGGTTTTCGAAATCGTCCGCCTGGTCGAACACGCAGGCGATTCCGCCCTGGGCGTGATTGGTGTTCGATTCGGCCGAAGCCTTTTTCGTGACGATCGCCACGCGCAAGCCTTTGGCGGCGGTCTTGATCGCGAAACTCAGTCCCGCGATTCCGCTGCCGATGACGAGGAGGTCAAAATTCATGGAGTGTCTGCCTTTCGTTGTGATTCCGTTAAATCACTTTTCCGGCGATTTTTCAACGCGGGAACGCGGCGCGCGCCTTCGCTTTCCGCAAAAAACTTCGCGTCTTTGCAGGAAGTCTTTTTCGTCCTGTTGCGCCGGCGTTCAGAGTTTTCCTGCGGCGCGGGATTCGAGGGCGAGCAGGGCGCGCTTGCGCGGGAGACCGCCCGCGTAGCCCGTCGCCGAGCCGTCCGCGCCGACGACGCGGTGGCAGGGCACGACGACGGAAAGCGGATTGCGCGCGACCGCGCCGCCCACGGCGCGTGCCGCCGACGCGCCGAGCCCGAGTGCGCGGGCGATTTCTCCGTAGGCGCGCGTTTCGCCGCAGGGAATTCCGCGCAGCGCGCGCCACACGGCGAGCCGGAAGGGCGTGCCGCGCGGCGCGAGCGGCGGGAGCGCGGACACGGGCGGATTTTCGCCGCGGAAATACGCGTCGAGCCACGCGCGCGCCGCCGAGAAGACCGGCGCGTCCGCGTCGCCGGGAACGAGCGTTCCCGCGAACGGTTCCGCGAAAAAGCGCTGCCCGAAGAACCACGCGCCGACGAGCGCGCGCCCGTCTGCGGCGAGCAGCATTTCGCCGAGCGGCGAAGCGTAAGAGACCGAAGAAATCACCGCCGTTCCCTTTCCGATTTTCTGCGGTAGGCGAGCCCGATCAGAAAGAGCGCGACGGCGACGAGCGCGAACGCCCCGACGCGCCAGGTCGTGTCCGTGACGTCGAATGTGAAGAGCCGCGCGAGCGTTCCCGCAAGCAGCGCGATGCCGCCGACGCGCAGCGCGCGGACGCGCGCGAAAAGCCCGGCCAGAATCAGCGCGAGCGCGAGGCACGCCGCCGCCGCCGTGACGAAGCGCGGGAGCGCGATCGGCGTGAAGCCGAACAGGAAGACGAGCGTTCCCGCGGCGAACGCGGACGGAATTCCGGCGAGGCGCTGCGGGAACGCCGCCGCTCCCGCGAGCAGGAAGCACGCGGCGAGCGCGAGAGCGCGGAGCGTCGGCGTATCCGGAAAATCGCGACAGAACACGAAGAGCGCGGCGCCCGCGCCGATGCCGGCGACGGCGGCGGCGAGCCCCGAGAACGCGCGCACGGAGTCGTCCCGACGGAACGTTTCTCCGCCGAAAAACCACGCGGAGGCGAGCGTGAGCGTCGCCGCGAAGAACGGCAGACGTGCGAGATTTTCTTCTCCTCCGAGCATCGCGGAGGCGAAGAACAGGCTGTAGGCGAACGGCAGCAGCAGCGGCGGCGCCTTCAGCGCGCGTCCGGCGAGGGCGATCAGCGCCGCTTCCGCGAGCAGAAAGCGGAAGAGCGCCGGGGTCGTTTCGCAGTTCTGCCAGAAGAATAGGGCGAGCGGCGCCGTGACCGCGCAGGCGACGGCGTCGAACGTTCCGGCGAAAGTGATTCCGCCGAGGCGGCGTCCGCGGAAAATCTCGACGACGGCGCCGACGCCGAAGACGAGCGCGGCAAGGGAAAAGGCGAGCGCAAATACCTCGCGTCCTGCTTCGGCGGACGGAAGCGCGTCGGCGATCAGCGCGAGCGCGAACAGCGTCGCCGCGACGCCGTGAAGCGCGTTCAGCGCGTAGGCGCCTTTGAGCGCGGCGGACGGCCGCGTTCCCGCGCGGGAGACGAAGCGGTCGTGCGCTCCCATTCCGAGCAAGAACAATATCAGCGTTCCGCAAAATTCCGGAAACAGGAACAGAGTCGTCGGCGGACTTTGCGCGGACAATTGAGCGAGCAGGGGGGCCATGTCCGCCGGAATTTCCGGTCGCAGCGCCCACAGCGGCAGATACGCGCCGAGCGCGCCCGTGAGCAGAAACGCGAAAGCGTTTTTCTTTTCCGCGAAGAACAGAGCGACGCAGTACGCGAGCGCCGCGGTGAAGAGGCCCGCCGCGCCCGCGCCGCAGAGCACGGCGACGAACGCGCTGACGAACGCGAACGCCAGCCCCATGTTCAGCGGCACGAGCCGCCCGCGCGCCAGCAGAAACGTCGGCAGCGTCGCCGCGAGCTGTACGGCGAGCGCGAGCGGCGCGGAGTCGATAAGTTTCGTCGGCGGGAACGTTCCCGCGGCGAGCGCGACGAGGTAGATCATCGTCGTTCCCGTCGCCGTCAGCGGATCGCCGAGCGAATCGTTTCCGCGCCGCCGCAGAAAAAGCCCGATCCCCGTCGCCGCGAGCGCGACGGCCGCCATTTCCACGACGCGGACGGACGGCGAAGAAAAGCGCGACGCCCACACGCCGAAGAAAATCAGCGCGATCAGCGCGAGCAGCCCGCCGACGCGCGGCGCCCACCACTGCATGAGAAGCGTTTCCAGAGGCATGCCGCGCGGCGGCAGAATCTTCCGCGCGCGGAGCGTTTCCGCGAAGTCCGGCTCCGCGGGTTCGGCGGGAGGCCTCGGAAGCTCCGGCGGCGTCTCGGGAACGGGCGACGGCGTTTTCGCGGGCGCGGCGTCGCGGGCGGATTCCCGCAGTCCGCGCAGTTCGCGTTCGAGACGGTCGAGGCGTTCTTCCGCGTTCTTCAGCCGCGCGCGCGAAATGACGAACGAGGCGACTGCGGCGGGAACGCCGAGACAGACCGCCGCGACGAGAAAAAACAGAACGGAAAAAGCGCCCATGCCGACAATCAAAAAGCGTTCCCGCCTCCGCCGCAAACTCCTTCTTCGCGCTCGCGCTCGGCGGCGGCATGCTCTATTGTTTTCCCGCAATGAACGTTTCCGCGGACACGGCGCTTTGGCGCGAGCTCTTCGAGGCGGCCTACCGCCGCGCTCCGCGGAAGCGTCTCGTCGCCGCGGCGCTGCTCGCGGTCGTCGCGCATCTGCTCTGCGTCCGCTTCGCGCCGGATCTCGAACCGCTCGCGGCGGAACTCGTTCCCGCGCGTCCGGTAGAGCTCGTCGAGGCGGCGAAGGTCGATCTTCCCGAAGCGCTGCTTCCCGAGGAATTTCGGAAAAAGAAGGAGCTGCGCTTCGTGCCCGTCAACCCGAACGCGCCCGCGCGGACGCCGCCCGCGGAGACGCCCAACCGCGCCGCCGCCGACCAGCGCGCCGCGCAGGAAAATCCCGATCCGACGACGCGTTCCCGCCGCCCCGCGAACGACGGCGAGCTCGAGGATTCCGTCGCCGTCGCCGAAGACGTGCTGCCGCGCGAGCTGCTCCCCGAAGAACTGCGCACGACGCGCGCCGCCGCGGCGCCCGCGGAGACGCCCGCCTCGGCTCGGAGCGAAGACGAGGCCGCGCGGGACGAGGCTCCCGCCGAAAGCGCCTCCGCCGAAGCCGACGCGCCGCGCGGGGACGTCGGCGTCGACGCGCGCGAGAGCGACGCGGGAACGGTCGCCCGCGGCGAAACGCCCGTCGCGCCGCCCTCCCGCCGCGCCGAGCCCGCTCCCGCCGCCGACGACGTTCCCGACCCGGGCGCGCGTCCGCGCATCGCGCCGCCCGCCGGCCTGCGTCTGCTCACGATGAAGTCCAACACCGCGACGAACGAGATCGGCGCGGTTTCGCTCGACGCGAAGTTCAGCGAGTTCGGCGACTACACGCAGCGCATGCTCGAAGCGATTCAGGCGGCGTGGTATCTCGCCTGCGAGCGTTCTTCGGTGCGCGCGCGCGGCACGGTCGTCGTGCGCTTCACGCTCTGCGCGGACGGCACGCTGAAGGGCTCGGAAGTGCTGCATTCGAGCGCGCCCGAGCTCGCCGCCTACGCCTGCCGCGACGCCGTGGAGTCCCGAGCGCCCTACGAGCCCTGGGGCGAGGAGATGACCGCGATGTTCGGCGAAGAGCAGACGACCGTGATTTCTTTCCACTATCGCTGACGCAGAGGCGCGCTTCGCGCGGCGGAAGGAAGGTCGAGGAGGTTGTTGCTTCTCGACTTCAGATTCCGCTCACTCGATGTTCTGCACCTGCTCGCGGAGGCGTTCCTGTTCGTTTTTCGCCTCGACGACGCGGCGCGTGATCGCGGCGTCGTTCGCCTTGCTGCCGATCGTGTTGAATTCGCGCAGAATCTCCTGGCAGATGAAGTCGAGCTTGCGTCCGCATTCCGCTTCGGCGAGGCAGTTTTCGAACTGCGCGAAGTGGCTCGCGAGGCGCGTCAGCTCTTCGGAAATGTCGCAGCGGTCGGCGAAGATAGCGATTTCCTTCAGGAAGCGCGGATCGTCCAGATCGATTTCGAGTCCGAGCGCGGCGAGACGCGCGCGCAGGGCGTCGCGCCAGCGTGCGACCGTTCCCGCCGAGGCTTCGCAGATGCTGTCCGCCCAGGCGCGCAGCCGCGCGAGGCGTTCCCGCAGGTCGGCTTCGAGATTCGCGCCCTCGCGTTCCCGCATCGCGACGAAATCGGAGAGCGCGCGTTCGGTCGCGGCGCGGACGGCGTCGGCGACGGCTTCGTCCTCGAGCGGAGGAAGTGCCGCGGCGCGCGCGCGGTGCAGCTCGGCGAGGCGCAGGTAAAGCGTCGCGTCCGGCGCGAAATCGACGCCCGCGCGCTTCGCCGCGTCGCGCATTTCCGCGAGCGCGTCGGCGACGGCGTCCTCGTCCCACGAAAAGACGTCCGCGGAGGCGGCGTTCTTTCCGCCGCCGAGACGCAGGACGAGCGTGATCTTCCCGCGGGCGACGCGCGCGCGGACGAGCGGCGCGAGCAGACGCTCGGCGGCGGGCGACCATTCCGGCGGCGCGGAAACGGAAATCGCGAGTCCGCGCTGGTTCACGGAAGAAATTTCGACGGAAAAATCCGCGTTTTCGACGGAAAAGGCCTCGCGGCCGTAGCCGGTCATGGATCTGACTTTATTCATGTCCGCACTATGAGCCGAGCGGGACGGGAACGCCAAGAAAAAACGTGCGCGCGGCGCGTCGCGCGGCCGCTTTACAAGGCGGGGCGTTTCGTCTAAGCTTGAAAGAATATTTTATGGCTCACATTTCCAAGAGAAAACGCCGCGAGGAGGGCGCGCTGATCTACCGCGTCTTTCAGGAGCCGCGCGTGCCTCTGCGGGAGCGCTTCCGGCGGCTGCTCGCGGGGACGTGGCTGCTGCTCGTCTTCGGCGCGCTGCTCTCGCTCGTCGCCTTTTTCGGTCGCCCGCCGCGCGCGCCCGTCGTTTACGAAGGCTACGTTCCGAATTATTCTTTCGCGGCGCCGTTCAGCTTTTCCTACGCGAGCACGCTGCTGCGCAACGAGCGCGAGGAGAACGCGCGTCTGCAGGTCAATCCGGTTTACGCGCTGAAGCTCGATTCGCAGGAGGCCGCGCTGAGCGGGCTCGAGCGCGTCTTCGAGCGCGTCGCGGCGGATTTCCCGCACCTGAAGCGCCTGCGCGTGCGCACGACGCGCGACGCCGCGATCGCGGAAATCGTCGCCGAAACCTGCGCCGCGGGAGAGCCCGGAAAGGGCGCCGCCGCGCTCGCGCACGAGACGGCGCGGCAGGACCTGGCGCTGGGCGTTTCCCGCCTCGTCGAATACTGCGACGACGCGACGCGTTTCCGCGAGCTCGCGGACGCGGCGAAGAGCGTCTTCTGGATGCTGGCGAAGGAGGGCATTTTCGAGGACGCGCACGAGGGCGCCAAGAAATTCTCGCGTCCGCTCGGCCGCGCGCGCTTCGGCGACGAAGCCGGCTGCACCGAGCGCGAGGCGGAGGGCGTCTTCTCCGAACGCTTCCGCACCGTGCTCTGGCAGCGCGTCTTCACGAAGGAGATGCGCGGCAATCTCGGCAAGGTCGCTGAGGAGGTCGGCTACGTCTTTCAGACGGCGGGGCTTTTCCGCGCCAACATGTTCTTCGACCGCGAGGCGACGCTGAAGCAGAAGAACCTCGCCGCGCAGAACGTCGGCGAGAGCGTCGTGAAGGTGCACGCGGGCGATCCGCTGCTTTCCGAGCGCGTTCCCGTCTCGGCGGAGATGCTCGAGCGCTGGCGCGCCTACCGCGCGGCGGAGGAAAAGCGGTCGGACGGACTTTTCGAGGAGCGCCTGCCGTTCCTCTCCAACACTTTTTACGCCTACTGCATTCTGGCGAGCGCGGCGATCTTCGGCATTCTGCTGACGCCCGACGTCTTCCGCGAACGCCGCCGCCGTCTCGCGCTCGCGGGCACGCTGATTCTGGCGAACGCGGCGCTCGTCCGCCTCATGCTCGGCGTCGTGGAGTCTCCGCGCTTCGAGGAAATCTTCGCGCAGACGCAGAACATCCAGGTCTGGCTTTCGGCGCCGACGTGCACGGCGATTCTTTCGGCTCTGATGCTGGGCACGCCGCTCGCGGTCGTGACGTCGCTCGCCGCCGCGTCGATCTCCTCGCTGATGCTCGGCGGGAGCGCGGAATCGCTGCTCGCCGCGTCCGTCGCGGTGATGACGTCCGTGTACATCGTGCGCGACGCGCGCAAGCGTTCGGTGCTGCTGCGCGCGGGCTTCTATTCCGGCGTGGCGACTGCGCTGGCGTCGCTGCTGGTCGGCTTTCACGAGAGCTTCGTCTGGGAATCCTTCGCCGCGAATTTCGTCGCGGCGGTCGCTGCGGGATCGCTTTCGGGCATCGCCGCCGCCGGCGTGCTCTCGATCTTCGAGGGCATTTTCAAGATCACGACGAACATCACGCTGCTCGAGCTCGCGGACTACGATCACCCGCTGCTGCGGCGCCTTCAGGTCGTCGCGCCCGGCACGTTCCTGCACAGCGTCATGGTCGCGGACTTCGCGGCGAAGGCGGCGCAGGCGGCGGGCGCGAATCCCGTGCTCTGCCGCTGCGCGGCGCTCTTTCACGACGTCGGCAAGACGCTCAAGCCGGAATACTTCACCGAAAACAAGAAGGAAGGCATGCCCAGCCCGCACGACCGGCAGACGCCGCGCATGTCCGCCCTCATCATCCGCAGCCACGTGCGCGAAGGCGTCGCGCTCGCCGAGGAATACCACCTGCCCGAAGCCGTGCGCGACCTCATTCTTCAGCACCACGGTCGCGGGCTCGCGGGATTCTTCTTCGAGAAGGCGAAGAAGCTCGCCGTCGCGGCGGCGGAGGAGACCGGCGAAGATCCCGCCTTCGTGGACGACGCCGACTACCGCTACGACGGCCCGCGCCCGCAGACGGTCGAGGCCGCCGTGCTCATGCTCTGCGACGTCGTCGAGGCGTCCGCGCGCTCCATCAAGAAATTCTCGCGTCAGGCGGTCGAGGACGTCGTGCAGAGGCGCATCGCGGAACGCGTCGCCGAGGGCGAGTTCAACGACTGCCCGATCACGCTGAAGCAGCTCGACGCCGTGCGCCGCAGCCTTGTGGACTCCGTGTTCACGAGCCGTCACGAACGCATTTCCTACAATACGGACGAGTCCGGAGACGCCGCTGAGAAGAAGCCCGCCGCCGAACCGCGCGCGCGCGTGCTCGACTCCGCGGCGCTCGCCGCCGTGCTGCCTTCGAACGGAGAGGCGCCCGCGGAAGAAAAGGCTCCCTCCGCCGAAGAAGAGAAAAAAGCTTCCGAAGAACAGTCGTGAACGACGAAATCGCCATCGCCTGCCGCGGCTTCCGCATCTCCCGCCGCGAAGTGAAGACCGTGCTGAAACGCTTGCGCGAACGCGCGCCGTGGGAATTCCCCGCGGGCGCGCTCTCCGTCGCCTTCGCCGACGACGCGCGCACCTGCGACCTGCACGCGCGCTTTTTGAACGATCCGTCGAAGACCGACGTCATCACGTTCCCGGGCGACGAGATCTTCACGGCGCCGCGCCGACGCGACGTTCCCGCGGAGACGGCGCGTTCCCGCGGCGCGGACGCCGACGCCTTCGCCGGGGAGATCGTCGTCTGCGTGCCGCAGGCACAGCGCGCCGCCGCGCAGTTCGGC
Source organism: Candidatus Spyradosoma sp. (assembly GCA_051884495.1). Taxonomy (GTDB): domain Bacteria; phylum Verrucomicrobiota; class Verrucomicrobiia; order Opitutales; family UBA953; genus Spyradosoma. The sequence goes on along the minus strand of JBJEVQ010000023.1, from coordinate 81,201 downwards.
ACGACGCCCGCCGACGAGCTGCTGCTCTACCTCGTGCACGGCTGGCTCCATCTCGCCGGGCTCGACGACATCGTCGAGAGCGACCGCGCGCGCATGCGCGCCGCCGAGGCGGAGGCGCTCGAAATCCTCCGCGCCGCCGGCGCCGCGCCGTTCTCGCGCGTCGCGTTCCCGAAAATTTCCGAATCTTCCACCGAAAAATCATCAACCTGAAAAACGTATCCTGTCATGAAATACATTTCCACTCGCGGGCTCGCGCCCATGGTTGCCTCGACTGAGGCGCTCCTCAACGGCATCGCGCCCGACGGCGGACTCTACGTCCCCGCCGAAATGCCGGGCGGCGACGCGCTCCCGGACTGGCTCGAACCCGCCGCCGGTTACGCGGGAACGATGCGCAGGATTCTCGAGCTCTTCTTCGACGACGTGCCCGAGAGCGTGCGCGACGCCGCGGTCGCGCGTTCCGTCGCCCGGTTCGCCGATCCCGAAAATCCCGTGCCGTTCCGCGCCGTCGGCGGGAACGTCGTCTTCATGGATCTTGCGGAGGGCCCGACGGCGGCGTTCAAGGACGTCGCGCTCACGATTCTGCCGACGCTGCTGCAGCACGCCGCGTCCGTCGCGGGGCTGAAGAAGGTCGCGATTCTCACGGCGACGAGCGGCGACACCGGCTCGGCGGCGATGCGCGGCTTCGCGGACGTCGCGGGAACGGAAGTGCTCGTGTTCTTCCCGAAGACGGGAACGTCCGAAATCCAGCGCCGGCAGATGGTCTGCTGTCCGGGCGGGAACGTGCACGCGTGCGCGATCGAGGGCAATTTCGACGACGCGCAGACCGCGGTCAAGGCCGTCTTCGCCGACGAAAAAATCCGCGCGGACGCCGCCGCGAAGAGCGTTTTCCTGTCCAGCGCGAACTCGATCAACATCGGCCGCCTGTTCCCGCAGATCTGCTACTACATCATGGCGTGGCGCGAGCTGCACGCCGCGGGAACGCTCGGCGCGGAGGGCTTCGACGTCGTCGTGCCCACGGGCAATTTCGGGAACGTGCTCGCCGCGTTCTACGCGAAAAAACTCGGCGCGCCGATCCGCCGATTCGTCGTCGCCTCGAACGAAAACTGCGTCGTCGCCGACTTCATCCGCACGGGCGTGTACGACGTGCGGCGCACGTTCCGCGTCACCAATTCGCCGTCGATGGACATTCTCGTCTCGTCGAACATCGAGCGCTTCATCTTCGAAATTTCCGGGCGCGACGCGGCTTCGACGCGCGCGCGCATGGCGTCGCTGAAAAGCACGGGCGAATTTTCGCTCGGCGCGGAATGCGGCGCTCCCGCCGCCGCCGGCTTCGTTTCCGGGCACGCTTCGCCCGAAGAGACGGAGGCCGCGATCGCCGCGATCCGCCGCGAGACCGGCTACCTCGCCGACCCGCACACCGCGATCGGCTGGAAGGTGCTGCGCGATCTCGGCGCGCGCGGGAACGTGCCCGCCGTCGTCGCCGAAACCGCCGCGCCGTGGAAGTTTCCCGCGACGATGCTGCGCGCGCTCACGGGCGAGTGCGGTGCGGACGACTTCGCGAACCTCCGCGCGCTCGGCGGGCTCGTCGGCCGCGCGCCGCGCTTCGCCGAGCTGGAAAACGCGCCGGCGATCCATGCGCTCGTCTGCGCCAGGGACCGCGTCGGCGAAACCGTCCGCTCCGTCTTCGGAATCTGACGGGAAGAATAGGATCTGAAAAGCTTGGGGTGGCGAGAGGTAATTGCCTTTTCGACTCCTCGGCTTCCGGATTCGTTCCCGTTGACAAAAGGGCTCGAGAACGCTTAAATTCCCGAAATTTTATGGCGAAAACGGCTCTCAGCATGAAAAAAAGCATGAACGCTTCCGACGACGAAAGCGCTTGCCGTTCGATTTTCGGCTCAAACTTTTTTGAAAGTTTGAGCTTTTTTATGGCGTTCGCGACTTGAGCGCCCGCCGCGGAATTTCACCCTCAACCTCAGAAAAATTATCATGTCCATACGCAACGACATCAAGAAAGTGATGATCATCGGGTCGGGGCCGATCGTGATCGGCCAGGCCTGCGAATTCGACTATTCCGGAACGCAGGCGTGCAAGGCGCTCCGCGAATGCGGCTACGAGATCGTGCTCGTCAACTCCAACCCGGCGACGATCATGACGGACCCCGCCGTCGCCGACGTCACCTACATCGAACCGCTCAACGAGGAGCGCCTCGAGCAGATCATCGCCAAGGAACGTCCGGACGCGCTGCTGCCCAATCTCGGCGGGCAGACGGGACTCAACCTCGCCATCGAGCTGAACAAGAAGGGCGTCCTGGACAAGTACGGCGTGAAGGTCATCGGCGTGAATCTCGACGCGATCGAACGCGGCGAAGACCGCCTCATCTTCAAGGAAACGATGGCGAAAATCGGCATCGACATGCCGCGCAGCGAAATCGCGTACACGCTCGACGAGGCGGTGGCGATTTCCGGCCGGCTCGGCTTCCCGCTGGTCGTGCGCCCCGCGTACACGATGGGAGGCGCGGGCGGAGGCCTCGTCTATAACATGGACGAGCTGAAGACGATCGTCGCGCGCGGTCTGCAGGCGTCGATGACGCACCAGTGCCTCATCGAGGAATCCATTCTGGGCTGGGAGGAGCTCGAGGTCGAAGTCGTGCGCGACTCGACGGGCGCGCTCATTTCCGTGTGCTTCATCGAAAACGTCGATCCCGTCGGCGTGCACACGGGCGACAGCTTCTGCACGGCGCCGATGATGACCGTTCCCGCGGACGTGCAGGAGGATCTGCAGAAAAAGGCGTGGAAGATCATCGACACGATCGGAGTCATCGGCGGCACGAACGTGCAGTTCGCGCGCAATCCGAAGGACGGCCGCGTCGTCATCATCGAAATCAATCCGCGCACCTCGCGCTCGTCTGCGCTCGCGTCGAAGGCGACGGGCTTTCCGATCGCGCTTATTTCCGCAAAGCTCGCGAGCGGGCTCACGCTCTCGGAAATCCCGTACTGGCGCGACGGTACGCTGGACAAATACACGCCGTCGGGCGACTACGTCGTCGTGAAGTTCGCGCGCTGGGCTTTCGAAAAATTCAAGGGCGTTCAGGACAAGCTCGGCACGCAGATGAAGGCGGTCGGCGAGGTCATGAGCATCGGCAAAAACTACAAGGAGGCGTTCCAGAAGGCGATTCGCTCGCTCGAAAACGGGCGCATGGGCCTCGGCTTCGCCAAGGATTTTCACGAAAAATCCAAGGATGAACTGCTTGCGATGCTGCAGGACGCGACGAGCGAACGCCATTTTCTCATTTATGAGGCGCTGCGCAAGGGCGCGAGCGTCGAGGAGGTGCAGGCGAAGACGCTGATGCACCGCTGGTTCATCGAGCAGTCGAAGGAGCTCGTCGAGTTCGAGGAAGAACTGCTCGCGACGAGCCGCGGCGCCGTTCCCGCGGACGCGCTGCTGATCCGCGCGAAGATGGACGGTTTCGCGGACGCGTATCTGGCGAAGATTCTCGGCGTTCCCGAAAAGGCGATCCGCGAAAGGCGCGTCGCGCTCGGCGTCGTCGAGCGCTGGGAGCCCGTTCCCGTCAGCGGTGTCGAAAACGCGTGCTACTACTATTCGACCTACTCGGAGAGCGTTCCCGCGACGGCGCTCCCGCCGAGCGCGAAGAAGAAGGTCATGGTGCTCGGCGGCGGTCCGAACCGCATCGGGCAGGGCATCGAGTTCGACTACTGCTGCTGCCACGCGGCGATGGCGCTGCGCCGTCTCGGCTACGAGACGATCATGGTCAACTGCAATCCGGAAACGGTTTCCACGGACTACGACACATCGGACAAACTTTATTTCGAGCCGCTCACGCTCGAGGACGTGCTCGCGATTTACGAACACGAAAAGCCCGAGGGCGTCATCGTGCAGTTCGGCGGGCAGACGCCGCTCAACCTCGCGCGCAAGCTCGCCGAGGCGGGCGTGAAGATTCTCGGCACGAGCATCGACACGATCGACACCGCCGAAGACCGCGACCTCTTCCGCAAGATGATGGCGAAGCTTGAAATCCCGATGCCCGAAGCCGGCATGGCGATAGACATCGACGAGGCGCTCGCAATCGCGCACAAAGTCGGCTATCCCGTGATGATCCGTCCTTCGTTCGTGCTCGGCGGGCGCGGCATGGAAGTCGTGTACGACGACGACGCCCTGCGCGAATACGTCAGCAAGGCGATCGGCGTCACCGAGGATGCGCCGCTGCTCATCGACCGTTTCCTGCAGAATGCGCTCGAATGCGAATGCGACGCTCTCTGCGACGGGAACGACGTCTTCATTCCCTCCGTCATGGAGCATATCGAGCTCGCGGGCATTCACTCCGGCGACTCCGCGTGCGTGATTCCGCCCGTGCACATTCCTGCGAAACAGTACGCGGACATCGTTGATTACACGCGTCGGATCGCGCGCGAGCTGCAGGTCGTCGGTCTGATGAACATGCAGTACGCGATCGAGAAGGGCAAGGTGTACGTCATCGAGGCGAACCCGCGCGCGTCGCGCACGGTGCCGCTCGTGTCCAAGGTCTGCAACATTCAGATGGCGGGCGCGGCGACCGAGCTGATGATGGGCAAAAAGCTCCACGAGCTGAACCTGCGCCCGTTCGTCGCGGGAACGCACTACGGCGTGAAGGAAGCCGTGCTGCCGTTCGACAAGTTCCCGGAAGTCGATCCCGTGCTCGGGCCGGAAATGCGCTCCACGGGCGAAGTGCTCGGCATCGCGCCGGACTTCGGCACCGCGTTCTACAAGGCGCAGGAAGCCGCGGGAACGACTCTGCCGACTTCCGGCAACGTGCTCATCACCATCGCCGAGAAGAACGAGCAGGCGCTCGAAATCGGCCGCGGCTTCGTCGCGCTCGGTTTCAGAATCAAGGCGACCGCGGGAACATTCGACTTCTACACGAAGAACGGCATTCCCTGCGAGCTGATCAAGAAACAGCACGAAGGGCGTCCGAACATCGTGGACGGCATCGTGAACCGCGAAATCGCTCTCATCGTGAACACGCCCGTGGGCAAACGCTCCGTGATCGACGACTCCTACATCCGCAAGAACGCGATCAAGCTGCGCATTCCCTACTTCACGACGCTCGCCGCCGCCTCCGCGACGGTGCAGGGCATCGCCGCCGTCAAGGCCGGCGCGGTGGACGTGGAATCCCTCCAGTCCCACCACGCCAAGCTCGCGCGGAAAGCATGAGAAAAGCTTAAAGGTTAAAGCTTAAAGAAAAGCGTTCCCGCGACCGTTCGCGGGAACGCTTTTTTGCGCGCGCGCTTTGCGGCGGCGGGCGGGTGTTTTTCGGCTCGAAAAAATCCGCGGGAACGGAATGATTGAGGGCATGGCGAACGAAAAGCAGAAAATCATTTACACGATGTCGCGGCTCTCGAAGGGATTCGAGAAAAAGCCGATTCTGAAGGACATTTCTCTGTCGTATTTCTACGGCGCGAAAATCGGCGTGCTCGGCCTCAACGGCTCCGGAAAATCCACGCTGCTCAAAATCATGGCGGGCGTGGACAAGCAGTTCGAGGGCGACGTCTCCTGCGTGCCCGGCTATTCGATCGGATACCTCGAACAGGAGCCGAAGCTCGATTCCGAGAAGACCGTGCGCGAGTGCGTCGAGGAAGGCGTCGCGGAGACGCGCGCGCTGCTCGACGAATACGACGAGACCTTCGTCGCGCTCGGCGAGACCGACGACGCCGCGGAACAGGAAAAAATCCTCGCGCGCCAGGGCGAAATTCAGGAGAAGCTCGACGCCTCCGGCGCTTGGGAACTGGATTCGCGCATCGAAATGGCGATGGACGCGCTGCGCTGCCCCGACGAAAACGCGCTTGCGGGAACGCTTTCCGGCGGCGAAAAACGCCGCGTCGCGCTCTGCCGCCTGCTCCTGCGCGAGCCCGACATTCTCCTGCTCGACGAGCCGACGAACCACCTCGACGCCGAAACGATCGACTGGCTCGAACGCCACCTGTACCAATACAAGGGCACCGTCATCGCGATCACGCACGACCGCTATTTTCTCGACAACGTCGCGGGCTGGATTCTCGAAATCGACCGCGGCTACGGCATTCCGTGGAAGGGCAATTACTCCTCGTGGCTCGAACAGAAGGAAAAGCGCCTCGCCGCCGAGGAGAAGGTCGCCTCCGCGCGCCGCAAGACGATGGAGCGCGAACGTCAGTGGGCGGCGACGTCGCCGAGCGGCCGTCTCGCGAAAAACAAGGCGCGTCTGCGCGCCTACGAGACGATGCTCGCGCAGGACGAACGCGAGCAGGAAAAGACGATGGAAATCTTCATTCCCGCAGGGCCGCGCCTCGGCGAAAAAGTGCTCGTCGCGAAGGATCTGACCAAGGGCTTCGGCGACCGGCTGCTGCTCGACCGCGTGAACTTCACGCTTCCGGCGGGCGGAATCGTCGGCGTCATCGGGCCGAACGGCGCGGGCAAGACGACGCTTTTCAAAATGATCACGGGCGCGGAAAAGCCCGACGCGGGCACGCTCACGCTCGGCGAGACGGTGAAGCTCGCCTACGTCGATCAGTCGCGCGACGCGCTCGACGACGCAAAGCCGCTCTGGGAAGTGATTTCCGACGGGAACGAAATCGTCGAGCTCGGACGTGCGCGCGTTCCCGCGAGACAGTACGCGGCGCGATTCGGCTTCACGGGCGCGGAACAGCAGAAGCTCGTCGGCTCGCTCTCGGGCGGCGAGCGCAACCGCGTGCATCTCGCGCGCATGCTCAAGAGCGGAGCGAACGTGCTGCTGCTCGACGAGCCGACGAACGACCTCGACGTGAACACGATCCGCGCGCTCGAGGACGCGCTCAACGCGTTCGCGGGCTGCGCCGTCGTCATCACGCACGACCGCTGGTTTCTCGACCGCGTCGCGACGCACATTCTCGCCTTCGAGGGCGATTCGCAGATTTACTGGCACGAGGGCAACTATTCGTCCTACGAAGCCGAACTGCGCAAGCGCCTCGGCCACGATGCCGACCGCCCGCACCGCATCAAATATCGCCGCTTCGCCCGCGAGTGAGCGGCGCGGCGGCGCATTCAGAGACTGCGCGTTCCCGAGAGGACGCGGAAGGCGTGCCCCATCTTCGCGGGGTGGATCAGTTCGACGAGGCGGGCGCGTTCCCGCGGCGTACCGCGTTCGACGATGCGCTCCGTTTCCGGCAGCGCGAATTTCATGAAGAAGGCTTCCTGGCGCAGCGTTCCCGCGTCGGCGAAGCCGCGGGCGCGCGCGATTTTTTCGAGGCGTTCCCAGAGCACGTGGCAGGTGAGGTCCTGTTCGCCGGGGCGCGCCGTGAGCGCGTTCGTCTGCGCGTGGCGGAAATACGCGCGCGCGGTGCCTTCCGGGAAGGAGTCGAGGCAGTCCGCGAGCGTCTTGCCGTAGTCGGGAAAGACGATCGCGCCGCGCCACGCGCCCGCGAGAATCTTTTCGAGCAGCGTCTCCGCGTCGAGCGAGACGTCGAGCCGCCAGCCGTCGTCGATTTCCGGCGGAAGCTCGCGCGCGACGAAGCGGCGCAGCGCCTCCGTCGAGAGCGCGGGCAGGAGCGTCTCGATCCATTCGCCGCTTTCCCGCGCGCGGAAGACGCCGGTCTCGCGCCACGCGCCGTCCCTGAAGATCAGGCGGTGAAAGGGCTGCGCGTCGAAGAGCTCGTTCGCGAAGACGACAGCCTTTTCGGGAATTTCGACGGCGTCGCCGAGGCGGAAGCGGCGCGTTCCCGCGAAGAATTTTTCCGCGTCCGCGAAGAGACGCTGTCCGGGCTCCGCGCCGATTTCGACGAGCGCGAACTCTCGCGGATCGGCTCCGGCGCGTTCGAGCAGCGTCCGCGCGGCGCGCGCGACGAGCCCGCCGAAGACTTCGCCGCCGGCGCTCGACGCCGTGTAGAAATCCGTTCCCGGCGCGACGCCGACGCGTTCGCGTTCCCGCGCGTAATAGCCGCATCCGGGCGCGAAGAGCGCGATTTCGGAAAAATCGCGGAAGCTGAGCAGGCCGCCGTTCTTCGCGGCGGCCGCGTCGAGAAGCTCGGGAACGCCGGCGCTCATGGCGGGCATCATTCCGCGGCGGGCGCGTCGCCCGGCTCGGGCTTCGCGGATTTCTTTTCCGCGTTCTTGCGGCGCGCGCGTTTCTTGTGCACGGGGACGAGGTAGGACTTGTCGCGGATCAGCTTTTCGTAGAGCGCGAGCAGGGAGATGCCTTCGCGCGGGCGCACCTTGTCCGCCTTGGTCGCGCGGTCGATTTCGCGCTTGAGCATGCGGCAGAGGTCGTCGGCGTTGTACTGAATCATGTTCAGGATCTTGTCCACGGAATAGCCCGAGATCGCCTCCTCGATGTAGAAGCCGTCCTCCTCGTCGTCTTCGAGGAAGACGTGCGCCTCGTCCACGCGGCCGAAGAGATTGTGCAGGTCGCCGATGATGTCCTGATACGCGCCGACGAGGAAGGTGCCGAGGTAATACGGCGTTCCCGGCGTGAGGCGGTGCAGGTTCAGCGTGCTGCGGACGTCCTCGAAATCGACGAACTCGGAGACCTTGCCGTCGCTGTCGCAGGTGATGTCCGCGAGCGTCGCGGGAACGGTCGGCTTTTCCGTGAGCCGGTGGAGGGGCGCGATCGGGAAGAGCTGGCCGATCGCCCAGCTGTCGAGCAGCGACTGGAAGACGGAGAAATTGCACACGTACTGCTCGGAAAGCATGACGTCGAGGTCGAGCAGCTCTTCGGGGACGTTGCCTTCGAGCGAAGGGATTTCCTTCTGAATCTGGCGGCAGATCTGCCAGAAGAGACGGTCGGCTTCGGCGCGGTTTTCGAGGTTCAGATAGCCGTGCTGGAAAAGCGAGTGCGCCTCTTCGCGCTTCTGCCGCGCGTCGTGAAAGCGTTCGAGCAGACCGTAGCGGCTCCCGTCGCGGAGCACTTCCTCGAGCTCGCGGACGATCGCCGCCTTTTTGCGCGTGACGAGCGGCGTCGTCGTGTCGTCCGCGGAGACGATGCGCCCGACGGCCTCGGTGACGAGAATCGCGTGCGGGGCGACGATCGCGCGGCCGCTTTCGGACGTGATCGTCGGGTGCGGCACGTCTGCGTCGTCGCAGACCGCCTTGATGTTCGCCACGACGTCGCGCGCGTACACCTCCATGGAATAATTCATGGAGCTTTCGTAGTTGGAGCGCGAGCCGTCGTAGTCGATGCCGAGCCCGCCGCCGACGTCGAGATGCTCCATCGGGAAGCCCATCTTCGCGAGCTCGCAGTAGAAGCGCGCGGCTTCGGTGACGGCCTTCTTGACGGTCAGAATGTTCGGCACCTGCGAGCCGATGTGGAAATGCAGCAGGCGCAGCGCGGACGCCATGTGCGCGTGCTTCAGCTTTTTCGCCGCGAGTATGATTTCGCCCGGCGTCAGCCCGAATTTCGCGTATTCGCCGGCGGACTTCGCCCACTTGCCTTCGCCGCTCGTCGTGAGCTTGACGCGGACGCCGATCACGGGCTCGGCGTTCATCTCGCGCGCGATGCGGACGATCTGATCGACCTCCTCGAGCTGCTCGACGACGATGATTGTGCGCTTGCCGAGACGGCGGCCGAGCAGGGCGAGCCGGATGTATTCCTCGTCCTTGTAGCCGTTGCAGACGAGCAGCGCCTTCTTGTTTTCGAGCAGCGCGAGCGCGATCAGCAGTTCCGGCTTCGAGCCCGCCTCAAGTCCGTAGTCGTAGTCCTCGCCCGCGTCGAGAATCTCCTCGACGACTTCGCGGAGCTGGTTGACCTTGATCGGGAACACGCCCTGATACTTTCCGTGGTAGCTCTCGTCCTTGATCGCGGCCTGAAACGCGCGGTTGAGCTGGATGACGCGGGAACGCAGCACGTCCTGAATCCGGATCGTCATCGGCGGGCGTAGCCCCATGCTCTCCGCTTCCCTGATGATGTCGGTGATGCGGATGCGGCGCGCGTCGCCCTGCGGGTGCACGTTGAGAAACCCGTCCTCGTCCACGGAGAAGAGACCGGCGCCCCAGCGTCTGAAACCGTAGTATTCTTCCGCCTCCGCCGGCGTCCATGCGTTCGTCTGATTTTTCTTCATCGCTTCGTCTCGGGAAAGATTTTCGGGCAATTAAAAAGCATTTTCTCTTCTTTGATAACAGCAAAATTCTCCGCGGCGCTGCACACCGGACGCGCACGGATTTTTTCCGGGGCAATGCGGCATTCCGGCCGCGTCTTCGGGAACGGGAGAATGTTTTTCAGGCGCAGAGGCGACAGGGGGAGTTTTCTTTGCGCGAAAAAGCCCGCGGAGCTTCCCGGAAAAGAAGCCCGCGGGCCTTGAAAGTGGTGGAGATGAGGGGAGTCGAACCCCTGTCTTTCGGCCTTTCGGAGGCGACGTCTACACGCTTAGCCGTACGTTTGGAATTCGGCTTTCCTTGGGGCGGCGGCGCCCGGGAGAGCCTATCCGCGTTCCCGTTTTTCGCTTCGCGGGAATGCGGACAAGTCCGAAGTTTTACCTGCTTTTTTGACGGCTCGCGCGCTTAGGCAGGCGTGGGCGCGCGTAACCGTGCCGCAACTTCAGGCGGCAAGCGCGAACGCATTGCTGCGTCCGAACGCGATGGTGTTGTTTTTGCCATTTGACGTGGCGATGCATGATTTAGGAGGCCAAGCATCATCCTCCGCGTGCAGCCGCAACCTATTTGCCGAAATCGAATCCGGAACATCCCCGAAAAAACGGAGCAGGGAACAGGTCGCGCCGGAACCCTGACAAAGAACGAAAGTATCACGACATACTGCCCGCAAAGCCTTTTCGTGTCAAGCCTGCGCGCGCAACTCCGAGCTTCACTTTCGCGCGGGAACGGTGTTTAATCTTCGGCAATGAAAGTCAGCCTTTTTATCCCCTGTTTCGTCGATCAGTACTTTCCGGACGCCGGCATGGCGTGCGTGAAGATTTTGAAAAAACTCGGACACGAAGTCCTTTTCCCTGAGCGGCAGACGTGCTGCGGCCAGCCGCCGTTCAATACCGGATTCTGGAAAGAGGCGCGGGAGGCGGCGGCGCGCGCGCTCGACGTCTTCGAGAGCGCCGAGGTCGTCGTCGGGCCGTCGGGCTCGTGCATCGCGATGATGAAGGACGGCTACGGCGATCTCTTCAAAGGCACGCCGAACGAGGCGCGCGCGCGGGCGCTCGCGGCGAAGACTTTCGAATTCACGCAGTTTCTGGTGAACGTGCTCGGCGTCACGGATCTGGGCGCGTCGTTCCCGCACAAGGTGACGTTTCACGACGGCTGCCACGGTCTGCGCATGCTCGGCGCGAAGCGCGAGCCGCGCGCGCTGCTGGAGAAAGTCCGCGGGCTCGAGCTCGTCGAGATGGGCGAGGCGGAATCGTGCTGCGGCTTCGGCGGGACGTTCTCCGTGAAGTTCCCGAAGATCTCCACGGCGATGGTCGAGAAGAAAGCGGCGTCGATCGTCGAGACCGGCGCGGAGTACGTGACTTCGCTGGACGCGTCCTGCCTGATGAACATCGGCGGCTACGCTTCGCGCAACCGTCTCCCCTTCAAGACGATTCACGTTGCCGAAATTCTCGCGAGCTTCTGAACAAGAGCTTAAGACTTGGAAGGTCAGGAGGTTAAGGACCGTCATGGAAACGACTTTGCTTTCTTTCGAACGTCTGCGGCTTTGGCAAAGCTCGCGAGCCTTCACGAAAGCCGTTTGCGGGCCTTCGAACTGACCTGTCCTCTTGGCCTCTTTCCGAAAACAATCCCTTAAAATCCGAAAAATCCCTGTCAGATAATTCCCCATGAGCAGCCCTCAGACCATTTTCAAGCACGTCAGCGGCGAGGCCGCGCAGAACGCCGCGCGGCGCGATTTCATCTACAAGGCGCTCGGCGGCTACTACGCCGCGCGCGACCGCAACAAAGGCGCCTTCCGCGACTGGCAGAAGGCGCGCACCTGCGCCGCGCAGACCAAGTACGAAGCGCTGAACGACCTCGCCGAAAACCTCGAAATCTTCGCGAAGAAGATCGAGACGCGCGGCGGCAAAGTCTTCTTCGCGGGAACGCCGAGCGAGGCGCGAAACTACATTCTGAAAGTCGCGCGCGACAACGGCGTCAAAAAAATCATCAAGTCCAAGTGCATGACCTCGGAGGAAATCCACCTCAACGAGGCGCTGATCGAGGCGGGCACGGAAGTCGTCGAAAGCGACCTCGGCGAGTTCATCCAGCAGCTGCGCAAGGAGCCGCCGTTCCACTTCGTGTTCCCCTGCATGCACGTGAAGCGCGACGAGATCAACCGGCTCTTTCAGGAAAACATTCATTCCCGCGACACGAACAACCCGGAAGAGCTGACGATGATCGCGCGCGAGTATCTGCGCCGCAAATACGTCGAGGCGGACATGGGCATCACGGGCGCGAACTTCATCGTCGCGCGCGACGGCATGGTGTCCGTCACCGAGAACGAAGGCAATTCGCGCCTCACCGCGGCGCTGCCGAAGATTCATCTCGTGCTCGTCGGCATCGAAAAAGTCGTGCCGCGGCTCGAAGACCTCGCGCTCTTTCTGCCCATGCTCGCGACCGCGGGCGCGGGCCAGCCCCTCACCGGCTACAACACGCAGTACGCGGGGCCGCGCTCGGCGGAAAATCCCGACGGTCCGGAGCAGTTCCACGTCGTCCTGCTGGACAACAACCGCACGGCGCTGCTCGCCGACGCCGAACACCGCGATGCGCTCCACTGCATGCGCTGCGGCGCGTGCCTGAACGTCTGCCCCGTCTTCAAGAACATCGGCGGACTCAGCTACGGCACGACGTATCAGGGGCCGATCGGCTCGCTCATCACGCCGCACCTGCGCGGCACGAAAAACTGGCAGCACCTGTCGTATTCCTCGTCGCTGTGCGGCGCGTGCACGCAGGCGTGCCCGGTGAAGATCGACATTCACGAGCATCTGCTCGAAAACCGCCGCAACGCGACGCGCCTCTCGCCGAGCCCGCTCTGGCGGCTCATCTTCTTCGGCTTCAACTTCGTGTTCTCGCGGCCGAAGCTCTACGCGTTCGCGGGGAAGCTCGCGCGCGCGTCGGGTCCGCTCGCGAAGCTCGCCGGAAAAATCCCGGGCACGCTGCTCTACGGCTGGACGGGCACGCGCGACCTTCCGCCGCCGCCGCGCCGTTCCTTCCGCGAACGCTTCGAAGAAGAGGCCAAGAACTGACGATTCCCGTCAAAAAATTTAAAGTCCCATGAACGACAGCAAAGAAAAAATCCTTTCCCGCATCCGCGAAGCGCTCCGCGCGCCCGCGCCCACGCCCGCGCAGATCTATTCGCGCCACGACCCGAAACCCGCGCCCGAATACACGCGCGACTTCCGCGACGCCATGCCGCCCGCGGGAACGACGCCCGCCGAGCGCGAAGAGATTTTCGCGAAAAACCTCGCCGCGCTCAAAGGCAATCTCGTCGTCTGCGCGAACCTTGAGGACGCGCGTGCGAAGCTCGACGCCCTCCGCGCCGAGCGCGGCTGGAAAAAAATCGCCACGCACCGCGCGCCGCTCTGCGCCGCGCTCGTCCCTGCGGAAACGGCGCCGATCGTCACCGACGACGGCTACGACAGGGACGCGCTCGAGGCGGCGGACGTCGGCGTCTCCGAGTGCGAATGCCTCGTCGCGCAGACGGGCAGCGTGATGTTCTCCACGCGCGCGAGCGGCGGACGCGCTCTTTCGATTCTGCCGCCGGTGCACGTCGTGCTCGCGAAGAAATCGCAGCTTGTCGGCGACCTCACGGACGCCTACGCGCTCGTCCGCGCGAAATACGGCGACGATCTTCCGGACTGCCTCGGCTTCATCACGGGTCCCTCGCGCACGGGCGACATCGAGCGCATCCTCGTCCTCGGCGCCCACGGCCCGAAGGAGCTCTTCGTCTTCCTCATCGACGCGTAAGACGAAAAAAGCCCTGAAAAAAAGCGTTCCCGCGAAAACTCCCGCGGGAACGCTTTTTTTCACTTCGCGCGGAAGGATTTTTCCTTGCCGAGGCGGAAGGCTTCGAGGTTCGGCGGGATGATTTTCGGCTTGTCCGCGAAACATTCGCGGATCGCGGCTTCGACGACCGCGGAGAAGTCCGCCGTGTCTTCCGGCGTCAGGAAAAGCTCTTCCATCATGCGCGCGATCGCGCCGAGAATCAGCGAGTTGCCGTAGCGCGTGCTGCCGAGCTCCACCGCGACCTGCGCCGCAGGAACGCCGTAGGCGACCTGCGTTTTTCCGATCGGCGGGAGCGTGATGCTCGACGAATCGTACACGATGATGCCCGTCGGCTTCAGCTGCGGCAGGTATTTGTCGAGCGAAGGCTGATTGAGCGCGATGAGCATGTTCGCGCTGCTGTCCACGATCGGCGAGGCGATTTCGCGGCGCGAGGCGACGACGGAGCAGTCCGCCGTGCCGCCGCGCATTTCGGGACCGTAGGTCGGCAGGTAGGTGACGTTGAAGTTCCGCAGACGCCCCATGTGCGCGATGATGTAGGCAAGCGAGAGCACGCCCTGACCGCCGGAACCGGCGACCTTGATGCGGCGCTCCTTGTCGAAGATCGGCGACTTGTTGCGGAAGTCCGCGCGCAGCGAGCTCTGCGAAATGTCGCCTTCCTGCGGGAAGAGCGCGGCGCGCACCTTGTCCTTGTCGTACTCGGGAACGCGGTGTTCGACGGGCGCGCGCTCGGCGGCGACGTCCTTGAATTTTCCGAGCGGGAAAATCTTCGTCATCTCCTCGTCGAGGAATTTCGTGATTCCGGCGGCGTCCTTCTTCAGCCCGACCGGGCAGGGCGAGAGCACTTCGACGAACGAAAGCCCCTTGCGCTCCATCGTGTTTTTTATCGCTTTGCGGATCGCCGCGCGCGCCTTCATGATTTCCTTCGGCGCGCCGAGCGAAACGCGTTCGACGTACACGGGATTGGGCTGCGCGGCGACGATTTCGGCGATGCGGAACGGGATGCCGTCCTCGACGGCGTCGCGCCCGTTCGGCGTGGTCGAAGTGCGCTGTCCGACGAGCGTCGTCGGCGCCATCTGCCCGCCCGTCATGCCGTAGATCGCGTTGTTCACGAAGATGTAGCAGATGTTTTCGCCGCGGTTCACGGTGTGGATGAACTCGTTGAAGCCGATCGCCGCGAGGTCGCCGTCGCCCTGGTAGGAAATGACGACGCTGTCCCTGTGCGCGCGGGAAAGCCCGGTGGCGACGGCGGGCGCGCGTCCGTGCGGCGTGGAGATGCCGAAGCAGTCCATGTAGTAATAGCCGAACACGGCGCAGCCGACGGGCGAGATGAACGTCGTGCGGTCCTTGATGCCGAACTCGGCGATCGTCTCGGCGACGATCTTGTGAAGCACGCCGTGCCCGCAGCCCGGACAATAGTGCATGTTGTGCCGGAGCGTCTTCGGGCGCTTGTCGAACTCGGCGAAGAAGCCCGCCGGGCGGTCTTTGATGATGCGGAAATTTTTCATGGCTTTGAAATTTTTTTGGACGGTGGAAAAAGGAATCAGGCGGCGCGTTTCGCGCGGTAAAGCGCGTGGCGCGCGAGCGGGTGTTCCCGCGGGACGGCGGGGTGGTCGAACTCCCTGACGAAGCGCATTCCCGCCTTTTCCATGACGCGGCGGGAACGCGCGTTCGGGAGCGCGGTGAAGGCGAAGATTTCGTCGAATCCGCAGGCGTCGAAGCCGAAGCGCAGGCACGTCTTCGCGGCTTCCGTCGCGTAGCCCGCGCCCCAGAATTCAGCGCGCAGACGCCACGCGATTTCCGTGCACGGCGCGAAATCCGTCTCGAACGGGCAGCGGCGCAGTCCGACGAAGCCGAGCAGGGCGCCGTCGTCCTTGCGTTCCGCGGCGAGGAGCCCGAACCCGTCGCGCGCGAGCTTGCCGCGGATCGTGTCGAAAAACTCCCGGGACTGCGCCTCCGTCTTCGTTTCGAGAAAGAATTCCATGACGCGCGCGTCCGCGTTCATCGCGGCGAACGCGGGAAAATCGTCCTCGCGCCAGTCGCGCAGACGAAGGCGGGGCGTTTCGACAAATGTGCGTGTCGTGCTCATCGGTTTTTCTTCTTCGCCTTTTTCTTCGCGGGAACGGGAACGACGGGCAGGAGCGCGGCGACGGCGGCGCGGAGCGTTCCCGCGTCGTCCGCGTCGAGAATCCAGTGCGGTTTCGCGCCCGGGTAGGGCGTTCCCGTCCCGGCGTTTCGCTCCGTCATCAGATTTTCGATGCACGGGAGCTTTTTGACGAAGAGCGTGTCGTCGCACGCCAGGAGAATCGGCTTGGCGTCCACGCAGATCATCGCATCGCCGAACATGCGCTTCGAAGAGATTTCTCCCGTTCCCGCGAGCTGCCCGGAAACGTGATCGATGAAGCTTTGCGTGGTCGCCATCCGCGCGGTTCCTTTCGTCTTCAGAGGAGCGCCTTCACGCCGGCGACGAGTTCCTCGACGGAAATGAGTTTTCCGCCGACGCGGTGAATCAGCTCCACGGGGCGGCGGCACTCGATCGCGAGCTTCACGTCCTCGATCATCTGCCCGCCGCTGAGCTCGACGGCGACGAATTTTTTCGCCGCGGGAACGAGCGCGTTCAGCGCGTCCTTCGGGAACGGGAAAAGCAGCTTCGGGCGCACGAGCCCCGCCTTGACGCCCGCGCGGCGCAGTTCGTCCACCGCGTTTTTCGCGAGGCGCGACATGATGCCGTAGGCGACGAGCACGATTTCCGCGTCGTCCGTCTTCCAGAGCTCCGCGTCCTGGTCGTGCGCCTCCATCTCGCGGTATTTCGCGAGGAGCGCCTCGTTCTTCTTCTCCATCTCGGCGGGTTCGAGATAGATCGACGTGAAATGATTGGTGCGCGCGTTCCCGGGCGCGAGCGTGTAGGGCGCGGGAGCGGGCTTGTCGAGCGGCTCCGGCAGCGTGACGGATTCCATCATCTGCCCGATCATGCCGTCGGTGAGGATATAGACGGGCGTGCGGTATTTCTCCGCCATGTCGAAGGCGCGGAACGCCATGTCGCACATTTCCTGCGCGCTCGCGGGCGCGAACACCGGGCAGCGGTAGCCGCCGTGCCCGCCGCCTTTGACGATCTGGAAATAGTCGCTCTGCTCGACGCTGATGTTGCCGATGCCGGGGCCGCTGCGCGTGACGTCCGCCACGACGCAGGGCAGCTCCATGCCCGCGAGGTAGGACATCGCCTCCTGCATGAGGCTGATGCCGAGGCCGCTGCTCGCCGTCATCGCGCGCTGCCCGGCGGCGGCGGCGCCCATCACCATGTTGATGGAGCCGATCTCGCTTTCCGCCTGAATGAAGACGCGCCCGAGCTCGGGAAACTTCTTCGCGGCGCATTCGATGATTTCGCCCGCGGGCGTAATCGGGTAGCCGAAATACGCGTCGCAGCCGGCGAGCAGCGCGCCGTACACGAGCGCCTCGTTCCCGCAGAGGAGAAGACTTTTGGAACTCATATTACGCTTCCTCCGTTTCTTCGACGATCGAGATCGCGCCGGGTTCCGGACACGTGTAGAAGCACAGCGAGCAGCCCGTGCACGCGTCCTCGTTCCGGACGAAGACGTGCGGCAGCCCCATCACGTTCAGCTCCTTGCCGAGCGCGAGAACGTCGCGCGGACAGGCGACGACGCAGCGTTCGCAGCCCTTGCATTCGTCGTTTCGGATTTTCGGAAAATATCGTTTTTTCATCGTTGTGGAAATTGGTTTCGGGAAAAGCGGCCGGGAATGCTCGGAGGAGGTCTCCTCCCGCCGCCTTTCTTCTTTAAGCGTCAGGCCTTGGCCTTTGAGCCTTTCTTCGCGGCCCTCTTCACCGCGTTCAGCCCCGCGACGGAGAAGCGGAACACGTGCTCGATGCGCTTCTCCACGTCGTACGGGAACGGCTCCGTCTTTTCGATGCGCTGGATTTTTTTCTGCGGCGAAATGCACATCGCGACGATGGAATAGACGGACATGCGCAGATCCTCGTTCGAGATGCCTTCGCCGAGAAATTCGCTTACGACGTGCAGCAGGTTTTCGCGCAGGCGGAAGATCGTGTTCTCGTGCACGTCCTCGAGCAGCCCCGTCGGCGAGGCGATTTCCTGGTTGAGAATCCCGCCGTCGAAGCAGAGCGGGTCGGAGTAGCGGCGCACCGTCGCGGCGATGATGCCGTAGAGCCTGTCGCGCGCGGGCGAGCCCGCGGGAACGACGCCGTCCGCCGGATACTTCGCGAGCGATTCGCGCAGACTGTGCTTCCACGCCTCGCGGTAGATCGTCTCCTTGTCGCCGAAATAGTAGCTGATGAGCGCGCTGTTCACGCCGCTCGCCTTGGAGATCTCCGCGTTGGAGGTCTGCTTGAATCCGTTTTCGGAAAAAAGCCTGGAGGCCGCTCCGAGAATCTTCTTCTTCGTCTCTATGCCGTCGCTGCGCTTCGCCATTTTGAATTTTCAGTTTAATTTTTCAGTTAAATTACAGGATTGAATTTCCCCCGCAAGTCTATTCTTTCTACCGGAGAAGAAAGATCGGCGAGGCGTAAAGATGCCCCGTGACGCCTGCTTGCGGGAGGTATGGAAGAAGCGTGTCCGTTTTTCCCGCAGAATTCGGTACGGATTTACTTTCGAAGACGAGCGAAAATCTTCGCGGCGAGGCGGCGGGTCTCGTCGGCGACGTCGAACTTCAGCAGGAATGCGCCCGCGACATAGACCGCCGCGCCGAGTGCCGTTCCCGCGACGAGCTGAACCCGCGCGTCGCCGATGAACAGCGTTCCCGCGAACGCGCATGCGCCGCACGCGCCCGAGAGCGCGTAAATCGGCAACACTTCGCGCATCTGCCGCAGGTAGGTCATCTTCAGAAATTTTCCCGTGTAATACGTGTTCATCGCCAGCGCAATCTGCGAATAAATCGCCCGCCCCACGCACAGCCCTAGCAATCCGAACGGAAGCGACGCGAAGAGAATCGCCGTTGCCGTGATCTTCTTCACAATTTCGAGGCGAAGCACCAAGTCCGTCCGTCCTTTCACGTTAAGCAGATTCAGATTCACGAGCACAATCGGATCAATCATCCAGCCCAGACAAAGCACGCGCATCAGAGGTACGGCAGGAAGCCATTTTTCGCCGAGCAGTACAAGCACAACAGGCTCCGACAGCGCGCACAGCCCCAGCATCACCGGCGCGATCGCCCCCGTCGAGACACGAAGATATTTGCGATAGACATCGCCGAGCCGCGTATCGTCGTCTTGCACCGTAGCAAGCAGCGGGAACGTCACCCGCCCCAAAATCCCTGACCCTGTCGAGGCCGGGAGTGACGCCATCTGCTCCGCTCGAGAATAATAGCCGAGCGCCTCCGCTGAAAAAAACTTTCCCACGACAAGCGGATACAGATTCGCATAGACCGTGTGCATCAGGCTCGCGCACAGCAGTTTCGAACCGAAAGAAAACATCGGACGGAACGACGCGAACGAAAAAAAGCATCGCGGCCTCCACCGCACGAAAAACCACAGCATCAGCGTTCCCGCGCCCGTGTTTACGAGCGTCTGCGTCACCAGCGCCCACACGCCGAAGCCGCGATACGCCATCGCGATTCCGACCGCTCCCGAAAGCACGACTGCGCTCAGCGACGCCTTCGCCTGAGTCTTGAAATCGACGCGTATCGTCAGCTGCGTGCGGTGCACCGCCGAAAGCGCCGAAAAAATCAACGACAGTCCGATGACGCGCGTCACGGGAACGAGCTGCGGCATTGCATAAAAATCCGCAATCAGCGGCGCGCCTGTAAAAAGCAGTGCATAAAACAGCATGGCGACTGCCGCGTTGAAGAAAAAAGCCGTCGCGAAATCGCGCTCTGTTCGCTGCTGATTCTGAATGAGCGCGTTCGTGAATCCGCTGTCGATGAACGTCTGCGAAATCGCGAGAAACACCGAAAGCATTCCCACGACACCGTAATCCGCCGGCGTGAGCAGCCGCGCGAGCACGACCTGCACGACGAACTGAATCCCCAGCAGCGCGAAACGCTCGATCGCGCTCCATGCCACGCCACGCACCGACTTCTCTCTCAATGAGTCAGCCATAAAGGTTTTCCTTCATGTTCTTTCCCGCAAAAATGCAGACGCGGGAGGATAAGTGCACTTGCCTGTCCGGCGAAAGCAATTTTTTGCGCAGATTCCGCGGGAATGTTTTCGGAGACGCGAAAAACGGGAGCGAAGACATTCCTGTCTTCGACCTTGTAGCAAACATTCCCGAGAAACGATTTCCGCTCCATCCTCATTTCCAGCCCAAGCCGCGCTCGATTTCGTCCAGAATGTTCTGCGCGACGCTCCGCCTGTGCGGAGGCTTCAGATATTTCTCGTAAAAGCGTTCCCGCCTCTCACGCATCGGATCATTCCCGCCGAGCACGACGTCTTCAAGAAAGCGGCGAATCTGCGCTTTTTCCGAGCCCTGATAATAGCACGAGAGCGCTTCGTTTCCCAAATCGTCCGCGTTGCGCTCGCAACCGGGAATTCTCAAATACATCGCGGGCTTTCGTGTGTAAAGATATTCGATAGTGAAGGATCCGCAGTCATGCACAATGGCGTCGGAGCTCGCGAACAAATCCGCATACGCGCCAAGCTCCACTTGCCCGTTCGGCATGTTTTTCCATTTTTCGAAATAGGCCTCCGCGCGTTCTCGTCCCCAAAATTCCGGCTTGCTCAGCGTCGGCAAAAGAAACGGATGCGGCTTGAACGCCCACTGAATCTTTCCGCGAAATTCCTCCGCGAGCTCGAGCATCGCCTCGTGCAGTCGCAGAAAATTCGACAGGTGAAAAATCGCGTTGTCGGCAATCGAAAAATGCGGCGACCAGATCACGCGTTTCGGCGTTCCCGACTGCAGCTTCCATGGATTGCGCTCCGCGCGCTCGGCGGAAAGCTCATCGCCGAACGAATACCCGACGGCAACGCAGTTCTTCGCCTTGTTCAGCGTGCAGGTCTTCGCGGCCTCGATCGTCTCCTGCCGCTCATGAAAAATCTTCCACGCCACGTTCTGCATGAAGTTGTTGTGTTGCCATTTTTCCGCCGCGGCACTCGGAAAACCGTACGGGCAGTAGCAGAAAATTTTATTCCACGTGAAACGCGTCAGATTCTTCGGGAAATACGGTTGCGTGAAACAGAGAATGTCCGCCTTTACGCTCTTGTCGAAAACGAGTCTGCGTTCGTCCCAGAAGATCGTGGGATGAATTCTGTAGCCGCGTTCGGAAAAAACTTTCCGCATTTCCGCCAAATCGCGTTCCCGTGCTTCGAGCGGAAAGCCGGGACTCGGCGTCAGCACGACCACGGGATCAAAACGCGGATGCTTTTCCATGAGCCGATAGACACTATGGTATTTCCACATCGATACGTTCCACGCGGTGAAAACGACCTTGAGTGTCTTCTTCCCGCGCGCACGCCGAAGAAGAATCGGCAGCAAAATTTTGTTGTACAGAAAAATATCACAGCGCTTTCGCCCCCCGAAATAGCACTTTCTGAAAAAAGCGTATCCGGGAACACGCTTCAGGAGTTTTTTGATTTGAGCTTTCATCGTTTTTCACCCGCGGAGAATCGCGAGCGTTTCCGCGATCGCTTCGCGCAGCGTCCATTGTTCCCGCCAGCCGAGCGCGCGGAGTTTCTCCGTTCCGAAAATCGAATTCTGCACGACGGAATAGCCCGCCTTTTCGACGCCCTCGGGCAGCTCGAACACGACGCGCGTTCCCGCGAAGCCCGCGCACGTCTCCGCGAAATCCCGGAGCCGCATCGGCTCGCTCGCGACGTTGTAGGCTTCGCCGGATTCGCCCTTGCTCAGCGCCGCGAAAATCCCCGCGACGCAGTCCGGCGTGTACGTGTAGGAAAACAGCTGCGTTCCCGCGCTTTTCAGCACGATGTTCTCTCCGGCGAGCGCGTTGCGCAGGAACTGCGACGACGCCTTGCTGTCGCTCGACAAAAGCGTCGGACCGAAAATTCGCGACGGGCGCACGGTGACGAAGTCAAGCCCCGCCTTGGCGCGCGCGATCTGGAAAAAACATTCGCAAAGCCGCTTCGCTTCCGTGTAGCAGGCGCGCATCGTGTTGCAGTCGATGTAGCCGCAGTCCTTTTCGGAAAAGGCGTTCTTGCCCTCGCGGTTTTCGCCGTAAATTTCGCACGAAGAAAGAAATACGCTGCGGGAACGGAGCGAACGGCGCGCGGCGGCAATCAGATTCTTCACGCCTTCGATGTTGATTTCGATCGTGCCGAGCGGATCGCTCCCGTAGGCGACGGGGTGCGTGTTCGACGCGCCGCAGATCCAATAGTCGGCGGAGATTTCTTCGGGAACGCGTTCCCGCGCGTCCTGTTCGACGAAGACGATCTCGCCCGAGTCCGCGCCGAAATCGGCGAAGCGTTCCCGCGCGGCGGCCGCGTCGCGCGTGAGCGCGAAAATCTTCGCGCCGAACCCTTCCCGCGCGTTCAGAAAACGAAGCACGTCGACGAAGGTCTTGCCGATGAGACCCGTCGCGCCCGTGACGAAAAACGTTTTCCCTCGGAACGCGGAAAAATCGAGAAATTCCGAACGCGCGACGCGCTCGACCGATTTCAGATAGAGCGGATGCGCGTTCATTTCTTCAGCCATTTTTCGGGTTCGGCGGAAAGCAGAGCCTTGAAAAGCGCGATGTCGTCGAGCGTGGTCAGCTTGATGTTTTTCTCCGATCCGGCTGCGAAATAAAGCGTTTCGCCGAGGTCCGTCATCATCGTGTTCGTGTAGGACGACCCGTAAATTCCGATTTTTTCAGCAAAAGCTTTCTGATAGGCCCAATGAAGTTTTTCAAAGCGATAAGCCTGCGGAGTCTGAACACGGCGCAAGGTTTCGCGCGGGATATATTTGCGCGTCGACTCTTCGTTTTCCTTGATGAAGATCTGCTCGTTGTAAGGAAGCGAGGTCACGGCGTTCCCATGGATTTGCGCCTTGACGATGACGTCGGAAAGAACGCTTTCGTCGACGAACGGACGAATGCCGTCGTGAATGATCACGATGTCATCGGCGGCGCAATGCTCTTTCAGTCCGAACACGCCGTTGCGGATGGATTCCTGCCCCGTGCTCCCGCCGGGGAAAATGTGTTTCAGCTTCGTGATGTTGAACTGATTGGCGTAGGCGCGAAGCACGGTTTCCCAGCCCGCGAGACAGACGACCGCGATGGCGTGAACGTCCGGATGCCGCTCAAAAGCTTCGAGCGTGTGGATGATGATCGGTTTTCCCGCGACGTGCATGAATTGCTTGGGTATGTCCTGCCCCATGCGGTTGCCGGTTCCCCCGGCGATGACGAGTGCGATATTCATGATTTTTTTCAGAGATTAATTTTTTTCGAAAGAGCAATTTTTTGAAGACGTTCTAGGGGCGAAGACATTCCTGTCTTCGTTCCCATGGCGGACGGTTTCCAAGGAACGAAATTCCGCCGCGCGGCGTCCGCACGTTCCCGCGACGAAGACGTGGACGTCTTCGCTCCCAAGGGTTTTCGCGGATTCGTGTTCGTTCGCGTCCATTCGTGGTTCTTTTTTTTCCGCCTCAGCCGAGGATTTTTTCGACGGCGGGAACGAGGGAGGAAAGCGCGTCCTTCGCCGCGCGGAGTTTCGCGATTTTCGTCTTCGCGGCGGTTCCGCGCGCGAGCGTCGCCGCGTGTTCGAGCCGAAGCGACGTCTTTTCGATGCCGGGAAGCAGAATTTCGTGGAGCGCTCCCGCGGCGAATTTCTTCAGGTCGGTTTCCGCCTCGAAGAAGTCCTTGCGTTCTCCGAGCCGGATGACGACGCGCACCGCGCCGAAGCGCCGCAGAAGCTGGGTCGCCTCCACGCATGCGCCGCGCGAGAGCAGGAGTTTTTCCTGCAGGTCGGTGATCGCGAGCGGCTCGTCGGAGCAGTACAGCGCCCCGTACACCATGCCGACGCTCTTGCGCAGTCCGAGCATCGCCGCCCCACGGCAGAACACCTCGACCACGGCGAGCTCCCACGCCGCCAGCAACGGCAGCGGCGCCTCTTCTTTTCTGTCATTTCTATTTGACATTTTAGAAAATTCTGACGCTTGTGGACATTTGCGGCAAGCCCGAATTTCGACCTCGCCAGACACGAAAATCTAAGGGGAGAAGCGGCAGGAACGCCGCGTCTCCCCTTCGCGAAAGCCGAAAAATTGAATTGAGGGACAAATCCTTTATCTACGCGGTCCGGCCCGCGCTTCCTCTCGGTATTCTCAAGCGCGGGGCGCTTCGTGAGATTCGCGTAAGGATCGCGTCAGAATCGCGTAAGGAGCGCAGGGGGCACTTGACTTTCGCGGGAACGCGGGCGTAAATTGCCGCACCGATTTTTCGTTTTCCACGCTTATATTCCTATGCATACCGACATAATCAGCCAGCCCATTTTCTGGGCAATTCCCGCGGCTTCGGTCGTGGCTCTCGCGTTCGCGGCGCATTTTTACCGCCGCATGATGAAGAGCGACGAAGGAACGCCGACCATGCGCGAAATCGCGCGTCACGTGCGCTCCGGCGCGATGGCGTATCTGAAACAGCAATACAAGATCGTCGGCATCGTCTTCGCCGTGCTCGCCGTGCTGTTCGCTGTGCTCGCCGTGAACGGGCTGCAGAATCCCGTCGTTCCCGTGGCGTTTCTCACGGGCGGGTTCTTCTCCGGGCTCGCCGGATTCTTCGGCATGAAGACGGCGACCTACGCGAGCGCGCGCACCGCGAACGCCGCGCGCGAATCGCTCGACGCGGGGCTGAAGGTCGCGTTCCGCTCGGGCGCCGTCATGGGGCTCGTCGTCGTCGGTCTCGGTCTGCTCGACATTTCGCTCTGGGCGGTCATTCTCGACTGCTGCGCGCACCTGATCGACGCGACGGCGACGGGAACGCAAAAGATGATCTTCCTCACGACGACGATGCTCACCTTCGGCATGGGCGCTTCGACGCAGGCGCTCTTCGCGCGCGTCGGCGGCGGCATCTACACGAAGGCGGCGGACGTCGGCGCCGACCTCGTCGGCAAGGTCGAGGCGGGCATTCCGGAGGACGATCCGCGCAATCCCGCCACGATCGCGGACAACGTGGGCGACAACGTCGGCGACGTCGCCGGCATGGGCGCGGACCTTTACGAGTCCTACTGCGGCTCGATTCTCGCGACGGCGGCGCTCGGCGCTGCGGCGTTCGTGAGCTTCGGCGACGCGCCCGTGGCGATGCAGATCAAGGCGATTCTCGCGCCGATGCTCATCGCGGCGGTCGGCATTCTGCTTTCGATTTTCGGCATTTACCTCGTGCGCGCACAGGAAGGCGCGACGATGAAGAATCTGCTTTCCGCGCTCGGCCGCGGCGTGAACGGCTCCTCGGCGCTGATCGTCGCGGCGACCTTCGCGATTCTTTACCTGCTGGGCATTCCGAACTGGGTCGGCGTCTCGCTCGCGGTCGTCGTCGGGCTGCTCGCGGGCATCATCATCGGCCAGGCGACGGAATACTACACGTCGCACAGCTACAGGCCGACGCAGCGCATCGCCGAGTCCGCGAAGACCGGTCCCGCGACGGTCATCATCTCCGGCATCGGCACGGGAATGCTCTCGACGTGCATTCCGGTGGTGACGATCGTCGTCGCCATCGTGCTTTCGTTCATCTTCGCCGCGGGCGGATTCGGGCTGAAGGAAGGCGTGACGCTCGCGAACGTGTTTTCCGCGGACAACCTCGGCTTCGGGCTCTACGGCATCGGCATCGCCGCGGTCGGCATGCTCTCGACGCTCGGCATCACGCTCGCGACGGACGCCTACGGCCCCATCGCCGACAACGCCGGCGGGAACGCCGAAATGTCCGGTCTCGACCCGCAGGTGCGCAAACGCACGGACGCGCTCGACGCGCTCGGCAACACGACCGCCGCGACGGGCAAGGGCTTCGCGATCGGCTCGGCGGCGCTCACCGCGCTCGCGCTGCTCGCCTCCTACATCGAGGAAATCCGCATCGCGCTGCTGCGCATCGTCAACGGCGGCGATCTCGACGCGCTCCCGGCGGGGCTGAGCCGCCTCGTCGAAGCCGACAACGGCGTCACCGCGCAGAATCTCGCGGAAAAAATTCAGACGGGAACGTTCGTCGATTTCATGACGTGGTACGACGTCACGCTGATGAATCCGCGCGTGCTCGCGGGCATGTTCATCGGCTCGATGATGGCGTTTCTTTTCTGCGGGCTGACGATGAACGCCGTCGGCCGCGCCGCGCAGAGCATGGTGGTCGAAGTGCGCCGCCAGTTCCGCGAAATTCCCGGAATTCTCGAAGGCACGGGAACGCCCGACTACGCGCGCTGCGTCGCGATCTCGACGAAGGGCGCGCAGCGCGAAATGCTCGTGCCCTCGCTCATCGCGATCGTGGTGCCGATCGTCACGGGCGTCGTGCTCGGCATTTCAGGCGTGATGGGGCTGCTCGTCGGCGGGCTCGCGGCGGGCTTCGTGCTCGCGGTGTTCATGGCGAACTCCGGCGGCGCGTGGGACAACGCCAAGAAATTCATCGAAGAGGGCAACTTCGGCGGCAAGCGCTCCGAGTGCCACAAGGCGACCGTCGTCGGCGACACCGTGGGCGATCCGTTCAAGGACACTTCGGGCCCGAGCCTGAACATCCTCATCAAGCTGATGAGCATGGTCTCGATCGTCGTCGCCGGCCTCACCGCCGCCTGGTCGATTTTCTGAGAATTTCGGACCGAAAGAAAAAGCGTTCCCGCGGACGGTTCCGCGGGAACGCTTTTTTTCTTCGCCGCCTTCCGTCTCACGCGCCTTTGCGGCGCGCGAGCGTTCCCGCGACGTCGGCGGGAACGGCCGCGTAGCTCTTGAGGAAAACGAGAATGAGCACGACGTTCAGCGCCCAGGCGAGAAAATCCGCGACGGGAAAGCTCAGCCATACGCCGCGCGTTCCCCAGAAATGCGGGAACGTGATCAGCAGCGGAATCAGGAAAAGCATCTGGCGCGTCATCGAAAGGAAGATCGCCAGTTTCGCGTGTCCGATCGCCTGGTAAAAATTGCCGATCACAATCTGCATGCCCACGAGCGGGAACGCCAGGCAGGAAAAGCGCAGCGCCTCGTCGGAGACGGCGAGCAGCGCGGCGTCGTTCGTGAACTGGACGGAAATCAGATGCGGCAGAAGCACGCAGGCGAGCCCGCCGAGCGCCGTCACCGCCGTTCCCGCGATCACGCCGTAGCGCAGCGTTTCGCGCACGCGTCCCGTCGAGCCCGCGCCGTGGTTGTAGCCTACGATCGGCTGCATGCCCTGCGTGATGCCGATGACCACCATGCCGATCAGAATCTGCACGCGGCTCAGAATCCCGTAGGCGGCGACGCCGACGTCGCCTCCGTGCATGAGCAGCGCGCGGTTGATGACGAC
Organism: Candidatus Spyradosoma sp.; assembly: GCA_051884495.1. Taxonomy (GTDB): domain Bacteria; phylum Verrucomicrobiota; class Verrucomicrobiia; order Opitutales; family UBA953; genus Spyradosoma. The sequence continues at coordinate 53,925 of JBJEVQ010000023.1, read as the reverse complement.
GACCACCACGCAGGCGCAGACGTTCATCATGCACGGCGAAAGTCCGATGGCGACGATGCTCCTCATCGCCTCGAAGCTCGGGCGGAAGATGCCGCGGGAAAACGCGAGCACGTTCTTCGGATTCAGAAAATGCGCCAGAATCCAGACCAGGCCGCAAAGCTGCGCGATGACTGTCGCCGCGGCCGCGCCGCGCATGCCCCAGCCGAAGCCGCGGATGAAGAGCGGGGCCAGCACGACGTTGATGAGCACCGTGATGATCGTCGAGAGCATCGCCTTGTGCGGATAGCCCGAGGCGCGCATCACGTGATTGAGATTGAAGAACAGAAACGTCGCGGGAAGCCCGAAAAGAATGACGCGCATGAAGTCGTAGGCGGGCGCGAGCGTGTTTTCGCCCGCGCCGAACGCGCGCAGGATCGGCTCGAGAAACGCGTTCGTGCCCCAGCCGAAGCCGACGCCGAGCGCGAGGCTCATCAGCAGCACGTTTCCGAGCACGGCGAGCGCCGCCTCGCGCTTCTTCTCGCCGAGCCGGATCGACGTGACCGCCGCGCCGCCGATGCCGACGAGCGTCCCGAGCGCGAACGTCAGGTTCATCACCGGGAACGCGATCGCGATCGCCGCCAGCGCGTCCGGGCCGATCCACTGCCCGATGAAGATGCTGTCCACGACGTTGTAGAGCGAGAACGCGACCATGCCCGCGATCGCGGGAAGCGAGTACTTCACCAGCAGCGGGAAAATCGGCGCGTTTTCAAGGGCCGCCATCTCGGTCGTTTTTTCACTCATAACTTGCGGCGGACGCTACACTTTTTTTCGCGGGAACGCAAAGCCGTAGCGCGGGGACGCGGGCACGAAAAAACGCGCGACGGAGCGGGGCGCCGCGCGCGTTTTTTTCGCGGAGAAGAATCCGCGGAGTCCGTTCAGCTCTGCGGGTTGATGATCCAGGAGGCGCTTTTCGTGCCCTTGAGCTTGCGGGCGTCTTCGTTCGGCGCGATCACGACCGTCTTGCCCGGGGCCGCGTTCCTGAACGCCGCCTCGGACGGATACTTGATTTCGCAGCCGCCGAGCTGTTCCTCGCGGACGAAGATCGTGCCGTGCACGGTGAGCTTCTTGCCGCGTCCGGCGGGAACGTATTCGTCGAGAACGACGGCGCCCGCGATCGGCTTCTTCGCCTCGGCGTCCCAGCCCGAATAGTCTTCCTGAATCGTGATCTTCTGATTGGCGTTGGAGACGAGCTCGATTTCGTAGGCGACGCCGTTTTCCGCCGCGGCGACCGCTCCCGCGGAGGCGGAAGAGGCGTCCGACGAGGCGCAGGACTTCACGGCGACGAGCACGCCCGCCGCGACGACGAGCACGAGCGCCGCGACCAGCGCGAGCGCCTTCGGCGCGGGCGCGGGCTTCGCCGCGACGCCGCCCGAAAACGACGAATCGTCCGCCTCGTCTCCGGAGGAGACGGCGCGGCCGACGAGACGGAACGCGCCGCCGCGCCCGCCGGAATTCTTCGCGAGCATCTCCTTGTATTCGGCGACGAGCGCGTCCGCGTCGAGCTTGAGCAGCTTGGCGTAAATGCGCAGAAAACCGACGCGATAGACGGGCGCGAGATCGATGGAGTCGAAATCGTCGTTTTCCATCGCGATGATGTAGTGGCGGCGGATGTGCGTGCGGTCGGAAACGCCGCGCTCGTCCAGCGCGAGTTTTTCGCGGGCGCTCCTGAGGCGCGCCCCGATGCTCTGAATGCTCTTCACTTCTTCTTCTGCGGTGCTCATTGCTTTTTCTTCTGCCTTAAAAATTCAAATTCGCGGCGGGTTTATCGCAAGCGTTTTTTAGGAAAAATCTCACGGCACGATGACCTTGACGGTCGCGCCGAGCTTGTTGACGTGCATCTTGCGCACGCGCCAGTGGATGGAAAGCGTGTCGCAGAAATCCGCGATCTCGTTGCCGAAGCCGTCGTCGTCGTTCTTGACCACGGCGACGATCGTCGGTCCCGCGCCGGAGACGTAGGCGGTGACGGCGTTGTCGGACTCGCGGATGTAGTTGAAGACCTTTTCGCCCTCGGGAACGAGCTTGAGTCGGTAGCCCTGGTGGATGCGGTCCTTGCAGCCGGCGCGGATCAGCTTCACGTCCGCCTTTTCGAGGCCTTCGAGCAGAATCGGGATGCGCGACATGTTGTAGATGCAGTCCGAAAGCCCGTAGGACTTCGGCAGAATCGCGCGCGCCTCCTCCGTGGAGACGCGGACGTCGGGCATCAGCGCGTAGAAGCTGATCGCCTCGGAAATCGGATAGACGTGCCAATAGACGAAGTCGTTCTCGATGATCGCCGCGACGAAGCCGCCGAGAATCGCGGGCGCGACGTTGTCCGGGTGGCCTTCGATGAGGGAGGCGATGCGGAGAATCTCCGCCTTGTCGAAATTCAGCCCGGCGATCTGATTCGCCGCCATGATGCCCGCGACGATGCAGGTCGAGCTCGACCCGAGTCCGCTGCACAGCGGCAGGTCCGTGTCGAAATGAATGCTCAGCGGCGGCACCTGGCGGCCGTAGCTCGTGAGGGTCTTCACGAGCGTCGTATAGACGAGATTCGTTTCCGCCGAGGAAAACGCGGGTTCGCATCCGGTGATCGTCAGCCCTTCGCCGCCGGTCTCGAACGTGAAGCGGTTGAACATGTCGAACGCGACGCCCATGACGTCGAAGCCCGGACCGACGTTGGCGCTGGTCGCGGGAACGGAAATCTTGAATCTCATGATGTTTGCTTTCGGAAAATTGAGGACGTGAGTTGTTTTTCCACGCGATTAAACACGAGAACGCGCGGACTTTCAAGCACCGAGCCGCGCGGCGCTCCGGCGGAGGATTTCGGCGGCGGCGCGGGCGAAGGGGAAGGTTTCCGATTCGATGCGGGCGCGGAAAAGCTCCAGGTCCGAGCCGTAGAAAAATTCGCGGTGAGGGCGGGCGTAATCCGTCACGTTGTAGTCGCCCGGTTCCTTGTCCAGAAAATTCCCGGCGAAGTCCGCCGCGGTTTCGCCGTCCTGCGGAAGCTTCATTCGTCCGAAAAACGGAGGCGGATTCTCGATCCACTCGAAAAAGCGCGCGACGAGCTTCGCCGCGAAATCTTCGGGAACTGCTTCGGAGCTGACGACGGTCGCGTCGAGGCGCTTCTCGTTTTTCGTGAGCGCGACGAAGCGGAAGCGCGTTTCCGGAAACAGCGCGCGCGCGAACGCGGCGGCGGCGAGGGCGCGTATCTTCCGCGACCATTCGCCGTAGGCGCGCGGGAACGCCTCGAAAATCCAGGTCGGCGCGTCCGCGTCTTCGGGGCGCGCGACGTTCCGGAAATCCGCGCGGAGGCGGACGGCGCGCGGCGCGTTCCCGCCGGCGGTTTCCGCGGGCACGGCGAGTTCGCGTTCGGCGGCGAGCGGCTCGACGCGGACGAGTTTTTCTCTGAGCCCGAGCCCGCCGAGCACGTTCGTCGGGCAGAGTTCGAGCAGCGCCTTTTCCGCGCTCGCGGCGGGATCGGTCAGCGCGGAAACCGCGCCGGCGGCGAGCGCCTTTTCCGCCGTCTCCTCGAGCTCGCGGCGCAGCGCGGCTTCCAGCGCTTCCGACGGATTCCCGACCGCGCCGAAGTCCGCGCCGCAGAGCGTTTCCGCAGCGACGTCGAGGAGCGTCGGGGGCTTCGCGTCTTCGCTTTCGGGGTCGGCGTCGTCGGGCGCGCCTTCCCGCCGGGCGTCGCGGCGGCGGAGGCGTCTTTCGCAGACGAATTTCGCGGGATCGGCGAAGAATTCGGCGAGCGTCTCCGCGTCGAGCACGGAAAAGATTTCGCGTTCGCGCTCGGAAAGGGCGAATCCGTTCGTTCCCGCGAACGGCGGCCGCCACGGCTCCTCGCCGGGGCGCGTGCGCGCGTCGGAAATTTCCCGCGGCAGAGCGGGGTGTTCGAAGACGAATTTTTCACGCGGCGCGAACGCCTCGGCGACGTCGATGAACTTCGCGAGCGGACCGCAGGGCGGGATTTCCGCGTTGTCGCCCGCGCCGCGTCCGACGTAGGAAAAGCGCAGGAAGCGCCGCGCCGCGAGCACGGCTTCGAGCAGCAGCAGGCAGTCTTCGTCGCGCGGCGTGCGGTCCCAGAGCGCGAGCTCCGAGCCGCGTCCGCGCGGCCATTCGGCGATGAGGTCGAAGGCGGATTTCGGCGCGGAACGCGGGAACGCGTCGGCGTTCATTCCCGCGAGAAAAATCGCCTTCGCGGGAATGTTGCGCAGCGGCTGGAGGCGGCAGAACGTGATTTTTCCGCGCAGCAGTCCTTCCGCGCGCGCGCTTTCCCAGGAGCGGCCTTCGAGCGGGACGATTGCGGTCTTGAGCGAGCAGACGTCCGCGTCCGTGAGCCCGGCGTTTTCCGCGTCGCGGCGGAGCGCGTCGATTGCCGAACAGAGCAGCGTCCGCTCTTCGTTTTCGTCTTCGGAGAACTCGAAAAGACGCGCGGCGATTTCGTCGCGCAGGAAGGCGCTCCACGCGGGAACGCTTTTCTTCTCGCCGTCGAAGGCGCGACGCACGGCGTCGAGCGCGTCCGCGAGCACGACGAATTTTCCGAGCAGCGTCGCGGCGTTTTCGGGCGTCTCTTCGAGCGGGAGCGTCTCCGGAACGCCGCCGAAGGCGCGCGGAAGTTCCGCGGATTCGTCGTCGAGCATCACGCCGAGCGCGCAGCGGCGCAGCGCGAACGCCCAGGAATTGCGGTAAAACGTGCCCGCCGCCGCCGAAGCTTCGCGGTCGCGGGAAGGCGGCTCGCCGCAGATGACGAGCGGCTCGTCCTCGAAAATTTTTTCTTCGCGCGCCTGCGCGTCCAGCCCCCAGCGCGCGTTGGCGCGGACGAGGATCTTCCGGAGCGCGGCGACGTCGTTTTCGTCGAGCCCGAGTCCGCGCGCGAGCGGCGGCGCGTCGAGCAGGGCGAGCGTTTCGCCGAGGCGGATTTCGCCCTGCGCGACGCGCAGGATTCCGAGAAACGCCTCGATGCCGGAAAAGCGTCCGGAGGCGCCGCGGTCGGCGAGCGAGAACGGAAATTCTGAGCGCCCGAAGACGGCGCGGACGAAGGGCGCGTAAGCGTCCGTGTCGGGCATCATCACGAGCACGTCCCGCGGGCGCAGTTCGGGATCGCGGCGGAAGAGCTCCCGCAGGTCGTCGCGCAGAATCTCCATCTCGCGCATCGGCGAATGCGCGACGTGGACGCGCAGGGAAACGGCGTCGCGCACGTCCGCCTCGACGTCGGCGGGCGGCGGCGGGAGCGCTTCCGCGCCGTTGGGCGTTCCCGCCGCGCGCGCGCGGACGACGTTTTCGCGGACGTCCGCCTGAATCGCGTGCAGGAGCGAATCGCGCGGGGGCGGCGCTTCGTCCGTCGAATCCGCGTCGGCGAATCCTTCGTCGACGAGACGCATGGCGAGCATCCGCGCCGCCTTGCCCCAGGAGAGCAGCAGCTCGTTGCCGCGCGCGGCGGCGTCGTCGCGGAGCAGGGCGATCCAGTCCGCCTCGCTCTTCAGCTGCGGGCGGCGCCGCGCCTCGCGCAGCAGCGTCTTTTCGTCGCGCGTCTCCGTCCACAGGTCGGACGAAAGCGCGTGGCAGTAGAAGAAGATTTCGATGCGCTCGGAAAGCTTCAGCAGCATCTCGAAATGCGTGCGCGGGAGCGCGGTCGGCGCGAAGATGAAGAGGCGTCGCGGGAGCGCGTCGGCGTCGGGCAGGGCGTTCCCGCGGACGAGGTCGAGCGCGCGCAGTGCGGGCACGGCGTCGTCGTCGAGCCGGAGCGCGCGCCACAGCCGGCGCTGGCGCGCGTATTCGTCGAGGAAGTCCGCGTCTCCTCGCGGCGCGCCCGCCGTTTCCGCGTCGTCGTCGCCGCGCTGCCATGCCTCGATCATTTCGGGGCGGAAGCTCTGGTAGCGCCAGAAAAGGTCGGCGAGGAGGCGGGCGAGCGTCATGCGGTCCTCTTCGGTGTTTTCGCGGAAGCTGAAGCGGAATTTTTCGGGCAGGGCGTCGCCGGCGGCGTCCGCTTCTCCGAGCGCGCGGAAGACGCGCCAGGCGAGCGCGTCGCCCTCGAACGCGGCGGCGGCGGTCGAGTCGGGAGCTTCGCCGAGGCGGGCGAAGAAGTTTTCCGGCGAAAGGAATCTCACGTTCGCGCAGACGCCGTTGCGTTCGGCGATGAAGTGCTGCAGCCAGACGCGCTGGGCGGCGTTCATCACGAGCACGGTCTCGGGCTCGAAGGGGTCGCGGCGCTTCGCGATTTCGTCGGCGAGAGCGGCGGCGAGGCGTTCGAGCGAGAACGCGGGCACGAAGCGGAATCTTCTTTCCGGGGCGGAAGGCATGGCTCGCGCGGCGTCAGTATTTTTCGGATACGCAGAAGCGGTTCGCGTCGGCGAGGAGCAGGGCGGCGGCGACCGCGAGGACGTATACGCCGAGCGTTCCCGCCGAGCCGGAAGGATCCGTCAGCGAAAGCCCGAAGGAGAGCGCGACGAAGACCGCGCCGAGCACGCAGAGCGCGACGCGCGTTCCCGCGCCGACGAGGAGCGCGGCGCCGGCGAGAATCAGCACGGGACCGAGCGCGAAGGCGAACGCGCGCAGCGCCCATTCCGGCAGCAGCGGGTCGCCGAGCAGGCGCTCGAACTCGCGCGCGGGAACGCCGACGTAGTTGCCGAACGCGTACTCGCGGACGAGGCTCACGACGGTCTCGCCCGTCTCGGGATCTTCGGAGACGCGGCGCGTGGCGACGGCGAACTTGCTCGCGCCGCTCGCGATCGCGCAGGCGGCGAGCCAGAAGCGCAGCACGAGGAACGCCGCCGTGCGCGCGCGGTTTCGCGGCGCGGCCGCCGCGGATTTTTCTTCGGGATTCATGCGGTCGAGCGTCCGCTTTTTCCCGCGGTCGCGCAAGACTGAAAAAAGCGTTGAAAGCGCCTTTCGCCGCGAACATAGTTGAGCGCAGAGAAAATCGCCATGCACAAGATCATCTTCGCAGTCTGCGCCCTCATCGTGTTCGTCGTCGCCGTGTTCTTCTGCGCCAGAAGCCTCGGAGCGGCGTTCCCGTCCGCGGCGGTCGAGGAGACGGAGGACGAGAATTTTCTCCGCGGCAAGGCGCTTTCGCTCGAAAAGAACGACGCCGCGGCGATGGAGGCGTTCTACAAGGTCGTGAACGCGCGCGAAGACGCGCCGGAGGCCCACCTGGAGCTCGGCATCATCGCGCTGCGCCGCGAAATGCCGCTGGACGCGCTTTTCCACTTCCGTCAGTACATGCGCCAGAGCGCCAACGAGCAGCAGAAGAAGCTCGTCGAGGAACAGTGCGCGGCAGCGCGGAAGATGTTTCTCGCGCAGCTGCCCGGAAAGCCGTTCGAGACGGACGTTCCCGCGCCGAATCTCGAGAAGAAGTTTCTTCAGCTCAGCAAGGAGAACGACGCGCTGAAGCGCGATCTGCAGATGGCGCGCCGCCGCATCTCGGACCTGGAAAAGCGGCTCGTCCGCCCGGGAACGCCGCCGACGGCGGGCTCCGAAGTCGTCGCCGAAGCGCCGGCGCCGCGCGCGGAGACGCCCCGGCCCGACGCGCCCGGCCGCGTGAGCGTTCCCGCGACGCACACGGTGCAGACCGGCGACACGCTCGTGAAGATCAGCAAAAAATACTACGGCACGCAGAGCCGCTGGAAGGAAATCTACAACTACAACCGCGACGTCATGCGCACGCCGAGCTCGCTGAAGGTCGGCACCGTGCTCAAGCTGCCGCCGCAGTGAGCCGCGCGAATCTTCCCCGCACGCCATGCGCCTGAACCGTCTGCGCGTATCGAATTTCCGCAACGTCGAGTTCGCGGATCTGGAATTTTCGGGAACGCGCGTCTTTCTCTTCGGCGAGAACGCCCAGGGCAAGACGAATCTGCTCGAGGCGGCGAGTCTGCTGACGGCGTTCCGCTCCTTCCGCACGCGCGAGCTGGGACGCCTCGTGCGGCACGGCGAAAAGCTCGCGCAGGCGGCGTTCGAGCTCGCGCACGAGCGCGAGGGCGACACGCGCATCCTGCTCTCGCTCGGCGCGGCGGGAACGAAGCGCGTCGAAATCGGCGCGGGAACGCCCGTCGCCAGAATGCGCGATTTCGTCGGCCGCTTTCCCGCCGTCGTCTTCGCGGCGGAAGACGTCGCCGTGCTGCGCGGCGCGCCCGCGCTGCGGCGGCGCTGGTTCGACCTGACTTTTTCCGCCGCCGACGGCGCGTATCTCGAACGCCTGCAGCGCTACTGCCGCGCGCTCGAGGCGCGAAACCGTCTGCTCAAGGCGGAGGCGGACGCGCCCGCGCAGTTCGCGGCGTTCGAAAAGGTGCTCGCGGAAAACGGCGCGGAAATCGTCGCCGCGCGCGAACGCGGCGTCGCCGAGCTCGCCGCGCGCTTCGCCGAAATCGCCGCGCGGATTCTCGACCGCGACGTCGCGGCGGAGCTCTCCTACGCGCCGAGCCGGCGCGAGGCGGACGCCGCGGGCTGGGAGGCGTTCTTCGGGCGTTCCCGCCGCACTGACCGGCTTTTTCACGCGACGCAGAAGGGGCCGCACCGCGACGATTTCCGTTTTCGGCTCGACGGGCGCGACGCCGCGGAGTTCGCCTCCGAAGGCCAGCAGCGCGGGCTTTCGCTGGCGCTCGGACTCGCGCAGCTCGCGCTGCTGCGGGAACGCACGGGCGTCGCGCCGATCGTGCTCGCCGACGACGTGCTGAGCGAGCTCGATCCCGCGCGCAAGGAAAATTTCTGGCGCGAGCTCGGCGACGGCCTGCAGGTCGTCGCGACGGGCACCGTCCTGCCCGCGGACGCGGCGTCCTGGCGGATCTTCGACGTCCGCGAAGGAAAGTATTTCCGCCGATAGGACTTTATCGTTTTCATCGCTTCCGACATGCAGAAATTCATCCTGGCATCGGCGTCGCCGCGGCGGCGCGAACTTCTTGAAAAGGCGGGCTTCCGCTTCGAGACGCGGACGGCGGACGTCGTCGAGGACGAAGATCCCGAGGGCGACCCGCGCGCCGCGGTCGCGCACAACGCGCGCATCAAGGCGCTCGCCGTCGCGCGGGAGAATCCCGACGTGCTCGTGCTCGGCGCGGACACGACGGTCGCCTTCGGCGGCAAGGTCTTCAACAAGCCCGCGGATCTCGCCGAGGCGCGCGCCATGCTCAAGACGCTCGGCGGGAACGTGCACACGGTCTACACGGGCGTGTGTCTCGCGCGGGAACGCGACGGACTGCTCGAGGAGAGCGTCTGCGCCTGCCGCGTCGCGTTCCGGCCGATCGACGACGCGCTTGTCGACGCGTATTTCGGAATCGTGAATCCGCTCGACAAGGCGGGCGCCTACGGCATCCAGGAAGGGAGGGAGCTCATCATCGCTTCCTACGACGAGCCGCTGAGCAACATCATGGGACTCCCGGTCGAGCTCATCGCCCCGCGCCTCCGCGAACTGCTCGCGGAGGCGTGAGAGAGCGCGTTTTCCGCATTGACGCGCGGCGGCGGCGCGCGTAGATTTCAGAAACGAATTTACCCTTTCGTTCAACCAAAATTACACCAATCCAAATCAAAAAATCATGAAACCTACACTCCTCGTTCTTGCCGCAGGCATGGGCAGCCGCTACGGCGGACTCAAACAGATGGACCCCATGGGCCCCTCCGGAGAAACGATTCTCGACTATTCCGTGTTTGACGCGATTCGCGCCGGCTTCGGCAAGGTCGTCTTCATCATTCGTCCGGATTTCGAAGAAGCGTTCAAGGAAATGATCGCGAAGAAGAACCTCCCTGTTCCCGTCGATTACGCGTTCCAGACGCTCGACAAGCTTCCGGCGGGCTTCTCCGTTCCCGAGGGCCGCGAAAAGCCCTGGGGCACGACGCACGCGATTCTCTGCGCCAAGGGCGTCGTGAAGGAAAACTTCGCCATCATCAACGCGGACGACTTCTACGGGAAAAATTCCTACGAGGTGCTCGCGAACTACCTCAAGGATCTCGACCCGAACTCGAGCGCGTTCTCGATGGTCGGCTTCCTCATGAAGAACACCCTCTCCGAGCACGGCACGGTCGCGCGCGGCGTCTGCAACACGAACGCCGAAGGCTTCCTTACCGACATCGAGGAAATGACCAAGATCGCCAAGGTCGGCGAAAACGGACGCAACACCTATGAAGACGGCACGACGAAGGACATTCCGGGCGACACGCCGGTCTCCATGAACATGTGGGGCTGCACGCCGAAGCTGTTCGACCATCTCGACCGCATCTTCCTCGAATTCATGAAGACGCGCGGCACCGAGCTCAAGAGCGAATGCTTCATCCCGATGACGATCGGCCAGCTCATCAAGGAAGGCAACGCGACCGCGAAGGTGCTCCGCACGGACAGCGCGTGGTTCGGCGTGACCTACAAGGAAGACAAGCCCGTCGTCCAGGCGAACATCAACAAGCTCATCGCCGCCGGCGACTATCCGCCCAACCTCTGGGCGAAGTGAGAAAAGCTTAAAGTTTAAGGCTTAGAGCTTAGAGGAAGGCATGAGGTGACGGAGTCGTTGAAGGCGTGAACTTCACCACTCCACGGCTTCATCACTTCATCACCTTCGAAAAAAGCGTTCCCGCGCGGGAACGCTTTTTTTTTGACTTGCGGGAGCGCCGAGGCAAAATGGTTCGCCAATCTCGGGGCGGGGCGAAATTCCCCACCGGCGGTGATTCGGCGTCCGCGCCGAGAAGCCCGCGAGCCCGAACGCGCTCCCGCGCGCGAAGGCAGGATTCGGTGTGATTCCGAAGCCGACGGTAAAGTCCGGACGGAAGAGAGAGAAATTCGGGCGGCGGCGCGCACGCGCGTCGGCGTTCCCGCGTTCCGAGGATTGAACATTTTTGTCTGCATCATGAAAACGGAAATCAGTCTTTTGGAACAGTTCGGCGACGCGCGCTCCCGCGTCGAAAACGCGCTTGCGGCTCTGCGCGCCGGAAAGGGCGTGCTCGTCTCCGACGACGCCGACCGCGAGAACGAAGGCGACCTCATCTTCGCGGCGGAGACGCTGACGACGGAGCAGGTCGCCATGCAGATCCGCGACTGCAGCGGCATCATCTGCATCTGCGTCACCCCCGAAAAGGCGCGCGCGCTCGAACTGCCGATGATGGTGCCGGACAACACGAGCCGCTACGGCACCGCGTTCACGATTTCCGTGGACGCCGCGAAAAACGTCTCGACCGGCGTTTCCGCCGCCGACCGCCTCGAAGCCGTGCGCGTCGTGCTCGCGGACGGTTCGACCCGCGCCGATCTCGCCGCGCCGGGGCACATGTTCCCGCTCGTCGCGCGCGCTGGCGGCGTGCTCGAGCGTCCCGGCCACACCGAGGCGACTGTCGATCTGATGCGTCTCGCGGGGCTGAAGCCCTGCGGCGTGCTCTGCGAGCTGACGAATCCCGACGGCACGATGTCGCGCCTCCCCGAAGTCGCCGCCTACGCGAAGAAGCACGGCTTCCCGCTCGTCACCATCGAAGACCTCGTCGCCTACCTCCGCGCCGCCGCCTGATCCCGCGCTTGAGCCGCGGAAAAGCGCGGAGCAGAAAAAAGCGACAGACCTTCACGCTTCACCTGCTTCCCGCTTTTCGGAAGTTCTTCCGCCTAAGCTTTTCAAAGAGGGACAGGCGTCCAGGCTGTCGCTCCGGAAGCGCGCTCGCGCCCTCGGTTGCCAATACCGATGCAAGCACAAATTTTTTGACCACGGAAAACACGGAAAGACACGGAAACCTTTTCGGGGAAGCGACTTTCCAGTCGCTTGTCGGGAGCGTCGACGTAAATTTTCCCGCCAAGGCGTAAAGATTTTTGGGCAAGTGACGAGATTTTTCACGGGAACACTGCCCGAAATTCGTGAAAATTCGTGTCAATTCGTGGTCAAAAACTTTCTTTAACTTCATTTGACTTCGTGGTCAAAGTCTTCTTGTTTTTCGCCTCAAAAATTAAACTTATATTTGATTGTTTGACAAAACGTGATGAATAAAGGGCTGGAAGGCGTTTACCCCCGGTATTGGCAACCGTAGATAATCCTTTCAAAAAACTTTTAGGAATCGCATTCGAATCGCCATGAAACCCGCTAAGACATTCGTTTCCACGACGATGCTCCGTTCCCGTGAACAGCGAAATCTTTCACGGACGAGGGCAACGAAGCACGCGTTTCCCGCGCTTCAATCCCTCTGAAGCGCGCCTTGCAGACCAATTTCAGATACGAACAACAACCAAACTGCACATAACATGAAGACCTCAAAATTACTCCTCACCTCGCTCCTCGCCGCCGCGGCGATGAGTGCAACCGCGTTCGCGACGGATCAAGCCTATACGGCGAATGAAGAGATTTCTTCGGATTTGACCGTCGACGGAAAAATCTCCGTCAACAGCGGTGCCACCGTCACGCAGAGCGCGGGCACGGTTTCCGCCACGCGTTTAGTACTTAACGACAGTGACGCTAAAGCGGCAAGTTTTTACATTCTGACGGGCGGCGTGCTCAATATCACCGGGACGGAAAAAACCGGGGGGGTGACTAATGATACTTATACGACGACCAATGCCGTTCTCATCGGGCACTGGCCCAACGGGACAAGCAAGCTGACGGTCTCCGGAGGCACTTTGAACGTGACGGAGGGTTTCACCGTCATTTCTTGGGACAGCGCGGGAACGCTTGAAGTTTCCGGCGGCACGGCGAATCTCTACGGCGTTTCCCTGAACACGTTCCGTGGGAATGCGGCGAACGTTACGCTTTCATCCGGACGTCTGAATCTCGGCGCGGGCGGGCTGACTTACGGAAACGGAACCTACGGAAGGACCAATAAAACCGTGACGCTTTCGGGCGGCACGCTCGGCGCGTTGGCCGACTGGTCGTCGGACGTTGCCATGAACATCACCGGGGACGTGACGATCGACACGACGAAGCAGGTCGTCGGGGACGACGGAACTTCCGCCGCCTCTTCCGACAATGCGGGTGCGACGATTTCGCTCAGCGGAAATATTACTGCGTCCGCGTCGGGAACGCTGACGGTTTCCGGCACGGGAACGCTCGATCTCTCCGGCGCGACCCTTACGCTTTCGTCGGCGATTACGAACAATGCGACGGTGGCGATTTCGGCGAATACAGTGTTCAATCTGACGACATCGGGTTCCGCAGTGACGCTCATCAACGGCGGAGTGATTTCCGGAGTCGCATGGAATACGCTCGCGCTTTCGAACTTCACTTACAACGGAGAGACGCTTGGCGGGCGTTCATCGGTGGACGTCGCCACTACGGCCGGCGCAGTTACTCTCACCTATGGGGCGAAGAAAACGCTGACGTGGAACGGCGACGATTTCGGCGCGGGAACGTGGGAAACGGCGACGGTCGGCACGGAGCCCACGAACAAGCCGTGGAAAGACGGCGATACCGACGAAGCGTTTTATTCTGGAGACTCGGTGATTTTCGATAAGAACGCGACGGTCTCAATCGCGAGCGGAGGCGTTTCTGCGACAACGATGGAGGTCAGGAGCGGGACCGTCACGCTTTCCGGCGGGAAAGTGATGGCGGAGAACGGCGTCACGGTCAGCGGCGGCACACTGAAGATTTCATCCAAATCGAACGTTGGCGGAAACGTTCTCGTTTCCGCCGGAGGTACGTTCGACGTGAACGGAAGCACGGCGGAAATCGGCGACAATATCGGAACGATTACGCTCGCCGGAGGCACGCTTGTCAACAGCGGCTCGACCGTCGGGGATACCCTAAAGCAGATTTATACGCTTGCGCTGACGGCGAACTCCGAAATCGGCGGCACGGGGAATTTCGGTCTTATTGGCGCTGGGTATGCAGCCACGACGCTGACGCTCGGAGGAAACACGCTGACGAAAACGGGAGCGAACACCTTGTTCCTGTCCGCGACGCGTGTGGATGCCGGTAAAATCAAAGTTGAAGAAGGCGTCGTAGATCTTGGTTCCGGGAAAACGAATTCCGGCTCAACCAGCTTCAAGGCCAGCATCGAAATCGGAGGCGTTTCCGACGGGAACGGCGGCTACAAGACCGCGACGTTCCAGGGAGGCTTCACGGACCAATACGCGAACGATGGGAATGCTCGTACAATCGCCGTCAACGGCGGCGGCGAACTGCAGCTCGGTACGAACTCCAACGGAATTCGTTGGGAAATCGTATCTTCGACGAAGATTTCGCTTTCGAACGGCGGTGTGATTTCCGGTATCGGCGACGCATACGGCGCGCTCGACTTCAACGGAGCGAATACTGTGACGGCGACGGGAATGGGCAACACGATTTCCGCGGCGGTACGTCTGCGCAGTGGAGCGGTGACGTTCAATGTCGCCGAGAATTCCGATTTGACGATTTCCGGAACGCTTCAAAAGCCGGCGTCTGAAACCATCTCCGGCACGCTCTCCAAATCCGGCAGCGGCAAGCTCGTGCTTTCCGGCGACAATTCAAATTACGGCCGCGCGATTAACGTCACCGAGGGAACGCTTGTTGCCGCGCACGCGAAGGCGCTCGGGACGGGAACGGTGACGGTCTCGGACGGCGCGACGCTCGGCATCAAGGTGGCTTCGGCGGTAACTGCCGGTACAGTGACGTTCAACGAGGGCGCGAAGTTCCTGATCGACCTGACGGATGTCTCGGTTGCGGACGGCACGGCTCTGACGATCATTTCGTCGAGCGCGATTTCGTTCAATTCGACTGAGACCGGCTCTCTGACCTCGGACATCATCGAGTCATATTTCGATGCGGGCAACTCCGTTCTCGGTTCGTACTCGAGCTATCTGCGCGAATGGTCTTACAACACGACCAATGGTCTTCAGCTCACGCTGACGATTCCGGAGCCGTCGGTGTTCGGCTTGCTGGCGGGTCTGGGCGCGCTTGCGCTCGCGGGTTCGCGCCGACGCCGGAAGAAAGCTTAAAGTTTAAGGCTTAGAGCTTAAAGGGGCGGGAACGCCGCTTCTCTAAGCTCTCAGCCCTAAGCTCTCATCACTTTTTCTTAGTGTGTGTTAGGCGCCCTCGTGGAGAGATCCGCGGGGGCGTCGTTTTTTTTCGGGAAAAGGGAAACCACGAATGAACACGAACGGACACGAAAAAAGGGAGAACGGAAGGCTGTTCATGAAAATTTTTCCCAAAAGGATGAACAGGCCGGAGGCCTGTCCTCCTTTGAAAAAATCCGTGTGCGTCCGTGTTCATCTGTGGTTTTGAAAAATTTTTGCGCCTCGGCGTCCTGGCGGGAGAAAAATTTGTGCGGACGGTTTTCCGGCAAGCGAGGCGTGGAGCCAATCGCTTCTCCAAAACGAATTTTGCGCTTGCGCGGCGGCGGGCGCTGTGGGAGACTCGGCGCGTTGACTTCCGGAACGCCGGAGACGCAAGGAATTTTCTCCGCCGGAAGTCTTTCGTTCCCCGAAACCGCGGGAACGCCGCAATCTCCCGTCACGGCCGCGCTCCGTCGCGTTCCCGCGCCGCGTGTTGCGGAACCCGCAGGCAAGAACACTTACAGAACAACAGGACAGACAGAAAAGCATCATGAGCGAAACAGATTCGCAGAAAAAAATCGGCGACGCGCAGGGCGTCGCGGCGGCGGGCGCTCCCGCTCCGGAGGAAATCGCCGTCGAGGGCGTCTTCGTGCTCGACGCGAAGGGCAACGGCTCGCTGCGTTCCCCGAGGCGCCGCGGCAAGGCGTTTCCGTCGGATCCTTTCGTGCCCAAGGAAATCGCCAAGCGCTTCAAGATGAAGACCGGCAGCTGGGTCGTCGCCAAGGCGCAGCAGAAGAACGGGCACGCGAACGCGAAGGTGACCTACGTCGATTCGATCGACGGCGTCAACCCGAACGAGCGCCATCGCCGCCCGCAGTTCCAGACGCTGACGCCGCTGAGCTCGAACCGGCAGCTCGTGCTCGAGACGAAGGACGGGCGCATGACGAACCGCGTCGTCGATCTTTTCTGTCCGATCGGCAAGGGGCAGCGCGGGCTCATCGCCGCGCCGCCGCGCACGGGCAAGACGACGCTGCTGAAGGACATCGCGATCGGCGTCCGCGAGAATTATCCCGACGTGAAGATCATGGTGCTGCTCGTGGACGAGCGGCCGGAGGAGGTGACGGACTTCGCGCGCGATCTGCCCGAGGCGGAGCTGTATGCGTCTTCCAATGACGAATCGGCGAAGACGCACATCGGCATTTCGGAAATCTGCATCGAGCGCGCGCGCCGCCAGGTCGAAGTCGGCAAGGACGTCGTGCTGCTCATCGATTCGCTGACGCGTCTGACGCGCGCCTACAACAACGTCGCGCCGCGCGGGAACACGATGACGGGCGGCATCAGCTCGAAGGCGCTCGAGAAGCCGCGCCAGATCTTTTCTTCGGCGCGCGCGACCGAGGAGGCGGGCACGCTGACGATCGTCGCGTCGGCGCTGGTGCAGACGGGCTCGCGCATGGACGACCTGATCTTCGAGGAGTTCAAGGGCACGGGAAACATGGAGATCGTGCTCGACCGCAAGATCGCGGAGCTGCGCATCTGGCCGGCGATCAACCTCGCCGCCTCGGGAACGCGCAAGGAGGAGCAGATTCTCGCGCCCGCCGCGCTCGAGGCCGCGTCGTTCCTGCGCCGCGCCGTCGTCGGAGGCAAGCCGGAGGACGTCGCCGAAGCGATGACGGACCGGCTCGCGAAGACGAAGACGAACGCAGATTTTATTCGACTTATTCGCGCGGGATGACAACAATCGAACGACACTTTAAAAACCAGTAAGACACCGCAGATGCATAATTTTGCAGAACAATGCATGGACATGGCTCGCGCGATTCTGAGCCATAACATCGAAGCCGTTAACGCTGACGGGACCATCGCTCCCGTTCCCGGGGAAAATCCCCGATCCGACGAATCCGGGCACGCCGCGCTCGCGCTCGGCGAATTTTACCGCGCGACGCATGAAACGAAAATCGGCAAGGCGGACGTCGCCGACCTCGTCGCCCGCTGCGTCGCCGCGCAGCTCAACCAGGAGACCGAGTCCGAAAACGGGCTCGCCTACGCCGCGCTCGGACTGCTTTCCTTCGGTCCCTCCAAGGACCGCAACGCGCCGTGGTCGAAGCTCGACGCCGCCGCGCAGGAGCTGCTCGACAAGCGCCTTCTCGTCCGCACGGACTACAACGACCACCGCCAGGCGTTCAACGTCGGCAAGGCGGTCACGCGCTTCTCGCTCGGGCTTTCCAAGAAGGACGAGACGGGGCGCCTGATCGAACGCTTCATCGAGCGCGTCAAGGCGAATTCCTCCGGCGGCTTCTGCGACGACGCGCCGCGCGGTCCCGAGGCTCCCGCCGCGCTCGGCGGCTGCTACGACGTCTACGGCGTGCTGCAGTACGTCTTCATCCGCCAGTCGCTCCAGCTCCACGCGAACATTCATCTGCGCGAGCGCAAGCTGCCGACGCTGCGCACCTACGCGGAAAAATACCTGAAGCTCATTCCCGACGTCGTCCGCCAGGACGGGCTCGGCTGGTGCTTCGGCGCGGGCACGGGCGCCTACGGGCAGATGCACCTCATCAGCATCATTCTGCAGTCGATGCGCGACGGCTGGATTCCGGCGGACAAGATGCCGCTCTACAAGGACATTCTGCGCCGTCTCTTCCTGTATTTCTTCGTCACGTATCTCGACCAGGAGCAGGGCTTCCTCGTCATCCGCGACGGCGAACGCGACACGGACGACGTGCACACGACGCGCATCGCGAATTTCGACGCGGCGCGCTATCTCTGCCAGTGGTCGCGCCTCGCGAAGACCGTCGGCGGCTCGCTCGGCGACGCCGTTCCCGCGGCGGCGACGCGCGCGACCTGCCGCACGATCTCCTTCGACAAATGCGGCCGCAAGGAACAGGCGCTCATCGTCTATCAGAACCCGAAGAGCGGCCTGCACGTGCAGATTCCGATCGTCTCCGGCGGCGCCAGGGGCGGCTCGGATTCGCTCGCGTTCCCGCACATGCCGGGCATCTTCGACGTTCCCGTCGGGCAGTACGTTCCCGCGTTCATTCCCGAATTCGTCATCGGCGAAGAGACCTTCACGCCGTCGTTCTACGCGAAGAACGTCGCGACGCGCATCGGCATGAAGAACGCCTTCACGGTCTCCTACGAGCAGCCGGACCTCGTCACCAAGGACGAGAAGGTCGTTCCCGGCGTCGGCTCCATGCGCGTCGAATGGGAATTTCTCGACGGCAGGATCCTCGCGCGCTACACGCTTTCCGTCAAGCAGCCTGCGACGCTTTCGCAGATGCGCATGGTGATGCCGCTTGCGGCGTGCCACAGCCGCTACCATCTCGGCAGTTCCTTCCGTCTCGGCGAAAAAAGCCTCGGCTGCACGATTCCGAAGGACGACTTCCAGGGCGAATGGCTCAACTACGAGGACGTCTCGCAGGATCCGACCCAGCGCACGCGCTGCGGCAAGGTCTATTACTACCAGACCTACATCCGCAACCACCCGCTGAACCTGCGTCCGGGTCAGCAGTACCGCATCGAAATCGCCTTCGAGCCGGACGTGGCCACCATCGGCTGAGCCGCCTCCGCGGCGACGCGAAAAACGCGCGGGAACGCCCGCGCGTTTTTTGTTCCGCGGAAAGCGGCGGCGTTCCCGCGCTTCGGGCTTGAAAAGGCGGGGCAAGCGTATTTTCATCAAGGATTCATGAAGCAGACGATTCCCCCGGAGATTTCCATGATACAGGAAGTGGGGTCCGTGCTCATTCACGAGCGGGACGTCAACGAGCTTTTGGAAAAGGTGCTCGCGATTCTCGAACAGCGCATGGGCATGCTGCGGGGGACGTTCGCGCTGCTCTTCGGCGACACGCTTTCGATCGAGGCGTCGCGCGGCATGAACGAGACGAAGAAGCGCCTCGGGCAGTACCGCGTCGGCGAGGGCATCACGGGGCACGTCGCCGAGACCGGACGCAGCCACATCATTCCAGATCTGCGCAAGGATCCGCGTTTTCTCAACCGCACGGGAACGCACAGCTACCCGTATCCGGTCGCGTTTCTGTGCGTGCCGCTGATTCACCGCGAAAAGGTGATCGGCACGCTTTCCATCGACCGTCCGGCGAGCGCGGAGAACGACCTGGAGCGCGACGTCGCGCTGCTCGAAATCGTCGCGGGCATGACGGCGGACGCCGCCGCGCAGTGCATCGCGCTGCGTTCCGAGCGCGAATCGCTGCTCGCCGAAAACCGCAAGCTGCGCGACCTGCTCAGCGGCAGTCCGGAGACGCCGGGCGCGCTCGTCGGCAACAGCCCCGAGATGCAGGAAATCTACCGCCAGATCCGACAGGTGGCGCCCTCGGACGCGACCGTGCTCATCCGAGGCTCCAGCGGCACGGGCAAGGAGCTCATCGCGCGCGCGCTCGTCGACCTTTCGACCCGCAAGGACAAGCCGTTCATCACGCTCAACTGCGCGGCGCTTCCGGAAAATCTCGTCGAGAGCGAGCTCTTCGGCCACGAGAAAGGCGCGTTCACGGGCGCGTTCTCGCGGCGCGTCGGGCGCGCGGAGGCGGCGGACGGCGGCACGCTCTTTCTCGACGAAATCGGCGACCTTTCCCTGCAGACGCAGGTGAAGCTGCTGCGCTTTCTGCAGGAAAAGACGTTCTCGCGCGTCGGCAGCAACGAGGAGCTGCGCTCGGACGTGCGCTTCCTTGCCGCGACGAGCCGCAATCTCGAAGAGCTCATGGAGAAGAAGCTCTTCCGCGAAGACCTTTACTACCGCCTGAACATCTTCCCGATCGTCGTTCCCGACCTGGCGAAGCGGCAGAGCGACGTCATTCTGCTCGCCGAGCACTTCATGCGGAAGATGAATCTCAAATACGGGAAAAAGGTCGCGCGGCTCTCGCCGGCGGCCGTGAAGTCGCTGATGAGCTACGCGTGGCCCGGGAACGTGCGCGAACTCGAAAACTGCATGGAGCGCGCCGTGCTCACCGCGCAGGACGACTGCGTGCACGACTACAATCTGCCGCAGTCGCTGCGGCCGAAGATTCACCGCGACCTGCCGCAGGACGCGGACGGGCGCGCGCTGATCGACATTCTGCTCGACAACTACGAGCGCGACCTGATCGCGCAGGCGCTCAACCGCAGCGACGGAAACATCTCCGAGGCGGGGCGCGAGCTCGGCATCTCGCCGCGCATGATGAATTACCGCATGAACCGCCTCCGCCTGCGGCGCGGCAGGTGAGGGCGCGACGGGGCGCGGCCTCACGGCTTCATCGCCTCAAAACCTTCCGCACGATGAGAAAATTCCGGGAAAAACCGTGCCGCCCGCGCTTTTCGATTCTTGAAAAGGCGGGGCGGGAAGCTTAGTTTCTCTCGTTTCTGATTGTATGAGCGAGACTGAAGAGAACGGCGCCGGGCGTTCGATGAAAGAACGCATCGTCCAGTTCGCGACGGACGTGATCTACGACCGTCGCAGGGAGGGGCGCGCCGTGAAGATTCTCGCCGCCGTGCTGCGCGCGTTCTCCGCGCTTTTCGGGCTCGTCGTGCGGCTGCGCTTCTTTCTTTACGCGCACCGCGTGCTGCGTGACACGCCGCTGGGCTGCAAGGTGATCGTCGTCGGCAACCTCACGGTCGGCGGCACGGGCAAGACTCCCGTCGTCGAAAAAATGGCGCGCGTGATGGCGCAGAACGGACGCAAGGTCGCCATTCTTTCCCGCGGCTACAAATCGAAGAAGGAGCCGGCGTGGAAGCGCCTGCTGCGCGCGCTCAAGAACGAGCCGCGCCCCGAGCCGCGCGTCGTCTCCGACGGCGAGCGCATTCTCGTTTCGGACGCGTCGCAGTCCGGCGACGAGCCCTACATGCTCGCGCGCAACCTGCTGCCCTACGGCGTGCGCGTCGTCGTGGACCGCGACCGCGTCTATGCGGGAACGTACGCGATCCGCAAGTTCGGCGTGGACATCATCATTCTCGACGACGGCATGCAGTATCTGCCGCTGCGCGGCGCGATCAACCTGCTGCTCGTGGACAAGACCAATCCTTTCGGGAACGGCAATCTGCTGCCGCGCGGCATTCTGCGCGAGCCCGTCGATCACCTTTCCCGCGGGAGCTACATTTTTCTGACCAAGTCGAACCGCCTCCCCGGCGAGCCGCAGAGCGAGCGCGACAAGGCGCTCGAGGCCGAAATCAAGCGCCGCAACCCGCACGCGGAAATCATCGAGTGCACGCACAAGCCCAAGCGGCTCTGTCCGGTCTTCGACGGCGGAGATCTTGAGCTCGACGCGCTCAGGGACCTCAAAATCGCCTCGTTCTCCGGCATCGCGACGCCGGACAAGTTCGAGGAATTTCTGCGGCGCTACGGCGCGAAGATCGCCTACAACCGCCGTTTCTTCGACCATCACAGCTTTTCGGAAAAGGACCTGGACGAAGTCTTCGCGGGCGCCGTCGCCGCGGGCGCGCGTCTCATCGTCACGACGGAAAAGGACATGGTGCGTCTTTCCCGCGACCTGAAGCCGCCGATTCCGCTTTACTACCTGCGCCTCGAAATCGAGATCATCAGCGGCAAGGAGACTTTCGAGGCGGCCGTCCGCCGCATCTGCGCTTAGCGCGTTCCCGCGGGCGCGAAAAAATCTGCATCCATGGAAAACTCACGATTCCCCGTTTCCTCCAAACTTTTCGAGCGCGCCCGCAAAGTGATTCCCGGCGGCGTGAACTCGCCCGTGCGCGCGTTCCGCAACGTCGGCATGGATCCGTTCTACGTCGAGCGCGCGGACGGCTGCCGCCTGCGCACGCCCGAAGGCGAGGAATTCATCGACTACGTGCTGACGTGGGGACCCGCGATCTTCGGGCACAACGATCCCGATATCCGCGCCGCCGCGCACGCCGCCGTGGACCGCGGGCTCGGCTTCGGCACGAACGGCGCGGACGAAGTGCGCATGGCGGAGCTGCTCGCGCGCGTCGTTCCCGCCGTCGAAAAGGTGCGCATGACGAATTCGGGCACGGAGGCGACGATGTCCGCCGTGCGCCTCGCGCGCGGGTTCACGCGCCGCGCGAAGATCGTGAAGTTCGAGGGCTGCTTTCACGGCCACGTCGATTCGCTGCTCGTCAAGGCGGGCTCGGGCGCGCTGACGTTCGGCTGCCCAGACAGCGCGGGCGTCACCGCGGGAACGGCGGCGGACACGCTCGTCGTGCCCTACAATGATTTCGAAGCGGTCGAAAACGTGTTCAGAAATCACGGATGCGAAATCGCCGCCGTCATCGTCGAGCCCTTCCCGGGCAACGTCGGCTTCATCATGCCCCGGCCGGGATTTCTGGAACGCCTGCGCGAGCTGACGCGCGACGCGGGCGCGCTGCTGATCTTCGACGAAGTGATGACGGGCTTCCGCATTTCGCTTCAGGGCACGATGGGCGTGCACGCCGTGCGGCCGGACCTGGTCTGCCTCGGAAAAATCATCGGCGGCGGGCTGCCCGTCGGCGCGTTCGGCGGGCGCGCGGAAATCATGGACTGCGTCGCGCCGCTCGGGCCCGTCTATCAGGCGGGCACCTACTGCGGCAATCCGGTCGCGCTCGCGGCGGGCGTCGCCGCGCTCGAAAAACTGCTGCGCGAGCCGCCGTACGCGAAGCTCTCCGCGACCGGAGGGACGATCGCCGCCGCGCTCGAAGACGCCGCGCGCGCGCGCGGAATCGCCCTGCAGGTGCCGCACTGCGGCGGCATGTTCTCGATTTTCTTCAACGAGGCGCCCGTCGAAAACGCCGCGGTCGCGACGCGCTCGGACGCGGACAAGTTCAGAAGGCTTTTCCGCGCCGCGCTCGCGGGCGGCGTCTTCCTGCCGCCTTCGCCCTACGAATCGTGCTTCCTCTCCGCCGCGCACGACGACGCGGCGACCGAAAAGACCGTCCGCGTGCTCTGCGACGCGCTGAAGACGCTCTGACGCGTTCCCGCCGAAAATTCCGCGCCATGGTCTCGATCGAAAAACTTTCGCATTTCCGCTGCGGGCGCTGCGGCGGCTGGTTTTCGATCGGCGACGCTCCGGAGGACCGCGCGACGTGGTTCTGCCCGTGGTGCGGCGCGCGCGAAACGCACGCGAAGGCGCCGGACGCTCCCGCGCCGAGCCCGCGCCCGCCCGAAGATTTTCCGAAACCCGATTCTTCTCCGCCATGCCCGTGATTTCCCAGCGTTCCCGTCCCCGCAAGGACATCTTCCAGTTCTCGATCTTCGCCGAAAACAAGGTCGGCTGTCTCAACCGCGTGCTGCAGCGGCTGCATCAGGACGACGTGCGCATTCTCGCGCTGAGCTGCATCGACCAGACGGACTGCGCGGTGCTGCGCATCGTGCCGAATTACCCCGAGGCGGCGGAAATCGCCCTCAAGAGCGCGGGCATGATTTTTTCGAAGACGCCGATTCTCGCGATCCGGCTGCGCGACGGCGAAGACCTGGCGAAGGTCACGCGCTCGCTCGCGCAGGCGGAAATCAACATTCACTACATTTACCCGTTCGTGTGCTGCCCGAACGCGCAGAGCGCCGTCGTGCTCTCCTGCGACGCGGCCGAGCTCGCCGAGCGGATTCTGAGCGGCTTCGGCGTCGAAATCTTCGACCTCGACGACTTCGCCCGCTGAACGCCCGGCGCGCGTCGGAACTTTCTCCGGAGGGCTGCGGGAACCGCGTCGCTGCTCCCGAAAGGCGCGCTCAGTAGAAATACGTTTCGCCGCGGAAATTGCGCAGGCGCACGCGGCCCGCGTCGTCGAAGGATTCGACGTAGTCCGGATTCACGGGAACCTTTCCGCCGCCGCCCGGCGCGTCGATGACGAACTGCGGCACGGCGAGCCCGCTCGTCCAGCCGCGCAGCGAGCGGATCAGCTCCACGCCTTCGCGCACGGGCACGCGCCAATGCGCGCTCCCGCGGATCTTGTCGCACGCGTAAAGATAGTACGGACGCACGCGCACGCGCAGGAGCCGATGCACGAGCGCGCGCAGCGTCGCCGCGTCGTCGTTCACGCCGCGCAGCAGCACGGTCTGGCTGCCGAGCGCGACGCCCGCGAGCGCGAGCCGCTCCAGCGCCGCCGCGGTCGCGGGCGAAATTTCGCGCGGATGATTCACGTGGACGTTCATCCAGAGCACGCCGTTTCGCCGGAAGATTCCGCACAGTTCCGGCGTGACGCGCTGCGGCAGAAACACGGGAACGCGCGTGCCGACGCGCACGAGCTCCACATGCGGAATCGCGCGGACGCGCGCGAGCAGCTCGGCGATCTTCGCGTCGGAGAGCAGCAGCGCGTCCCCGCCGGAAATCAGCACGTCGCGGATTTCCGCGTGCGCGGCGACGTAGCGCAGCGCCTCGTCCAGATGCGGATGAAAATCGTAGCCCGCAGCCCCGGAGACGAGGCGGGAACGCGTGCAGAAGCGGCAGTAGCAGGCGCAGCGGTCCGTCGCCAGCAGCAGCACGCGGTCGGGATAGCGGTGCACGAGCCCGGGCACGGGCGAATGCGTCTCCTCGCCGATCGGGTCGTCGGATTCGTCCGCGGAAACGAACGCCTCGCGCGCGTCGGGCACGATCTGCCGGCGCAGCGGGTCCGCGGGATCGCGTCCGTCGATCAGGCTCAGGAAATGCGGAGTCGCGGCGAACGCGAGCCTGCCGCGCGCCGCGTCGAAGCCGCGCCGTTCCGCCTCCGAAAGCGGAAAAATCCGCGCGAGCGCCTCCGCCGTCTCGACGCGGCTGCGCAGCTGCCAGCGCCAGTCGTTCCAGTCCGCCGCGGGCACGTCCCGCCACGCCGCGCCGCGCGCGCCGTCCGCCGTTTCGGGAAATTCGGGGCTCATTGCTTCGACGCCTTTCTCCGCGCCGCCGCGCGCCGCTCAGCCTCGGCAGAGGCGGATGAACGCGGGCTTGTCCGCCGCCTTGAAGAAGGCGGTTCCCGCGACCAGCGTGTCCGCGCCGGCGGCGAGGCAGAGCGGCGCCGTGCGCGCGTCCACGCCGCCGTCCACTTCGATGCGGAAATTCAGTCCGCGCGCGTCGCGTTCCCGCGCCAGGCGTTCGATTTTCGGCAGCGAGGATTCGATGAACGACTGCCCGCCGAAGCCCGGGAAAACGGACATCACGAGCACGAGATCGACCGCGTCGAGGAACGGCAGCACGCGTTCGACGGGCGTGTCCGGATTCAGCGAAATTCCCGCCTGCGCGCCGAGCTCACGAATGCGCCGCAGCGTTCCCGCGACGTCGTATTCGGGCTCCACGTGAATCGTGACGAGCTGCGAACCGGCCTCGACGAATTTTTCGACGTACTTGTCAGGGCGCAGCAGCATCAAGTGCGTGTCGAAGAAAAGCGACGCGTCGCGGCGGCGGAGGTCGCGGACGACCTGCGGCCCGAACGAGAGATTCGGCACGAAATTGCCGTCCATGATGTCGAGATGCACCCACTCGAGGCCGTTGGCGACGACGACGGCGAGCCCTTCGGCGAGGGCGGAATGATCCGCCGCCAGAATCGACGGCGAGAGAATTTTTTTGTGCGCGCTCATGAGAATTTCGCAAGGTTCTACTCCTCGCCGTTCCGCCGCAAGAATAAAAAAACGCGCGCGCGTGCGGCGGCGCGGCGGGAGCTTCACGGCTTCCCTTTACTTTCTCCGGCGGCGGGCTATGCTGTGCGCCATCATCTTCATGTTCCGCGAACTGAAATACACGCTGCGTCTTTCCGCGCCGATCACCGCAGGGCTGCTCGGACAAGGGCTTTTCGGCGTCATAGACACGGTGATGATCGGCAACTTTCTGGGCGAAAACGCGCTCGCGGCGGCGACGCTCGGGAACAACGTGAACTGGATTCCGCTCGTCGTCGCGATCGGGCTTTGCGTGGCGATTCCCGTGCTCACGGCGCAGGCGCGCGGCGCGGGAACGCCGGAAAAAATCCCCGGCGCGCTGCGGCACGGCCTGCTCGTCGCCCTCGGCTTCGCTCTGCTCGGCGCGGGAACGGTCTGCGCGTTCACGCTCGCGGACGGACTCGCCGCGCTCGGACAGCCCGAACAGGTCGCCGCGGACGCGAAAAACTTCTGCTGTCTCGTCGCGCTTTCGCTCCCAGCGGCGGCGGGCTTCCAGGCCGTGAAGTCGTTTCGCGACGCGAGCGGCGGGCAGTGGGTTTCGCTGACGTGGACGCTGCTCGGGCTCGTCGCCAACGTCTTTCTGAACTGGGTGCTGATGACGGGCGCGCTCGGCTTTCCGTGCTGGGGACTCGAAGGCGCGGCGGCGGGAACGCTGCTCGCGCGCGTCTTCCAGTTTTTCGGAATCGCGCTGCACGGGCGGCTGAGCCTCGAGCTCGCGCGCGGATTCACGCTGCGGGAACTCCGCGAAAATCTGCGCATAGCGGTGCCGAGCGCGCTGCACATTCTTTTCGAAGCGGGGCTGTTCATCGTCTCTCCGTTCTTCATGGGCTGGATCAGCGAAGCGTCCATCGCGGCGAATCAGGTCGTCATCACGATTTCGTCGCTCGTGTACATGGCGCCGCTGGGCGTCTCGCAGGCGCTTTCCATACGCGTCGGCGAAGCGTTCGGAAGAAACGACCTCGCGCGCGTCCGCGTCATCTTCGCGGGCGCGGTGCTGTTCACGTTCGCGGTGATGTGCGTCGCGGGCGCAGGCGTGCTCGCGTTTCTCGACGAGATTCCCGCCGCGTTCAATCTCGGCGCGGAGGCGTCGGATATCGCGCGCTCGATTCTGATCGTCGCGGTCGCCTACATGCTCTTCGACGCGTTTCAGACGGTCGCCTCGGGCGCACTGCGCGGGCTGGGCGACGTTCGCGTCATCGCCGTCGGCGCGTTCGTGAGCTACTGGATCATCGGCTGCCCGACGGCGCTGATTCTCGCGTTCCCGCTGGGGCTGCACGGCGTCGGCGTCTGGATCGGCCTCGCGAGCGGGCTGGCGAGCATCGCCGTCATCCTCGGCGTGCGCATGCGCAAAAACCTCGCGCGGGAACGCTCGTAAAAAGTCGGGGAGTTGAATAGGTTGAAGAGTTGAAAAAGTAATTACTCCCCAACTCATGATCTTTCCTTTAAGCTTTTCGCTCACGAAAAAATGTCCGGACGACTTCAGAAAAAAGATTTCCGAAATAAGCGCAACGCGTTGCTGATGCTCGCGATTCTGGTCGCGGGCGAGCTGCTCTGCGCCGTGATGTTCATTTACGTTTTTTCGAACAAAACGCCGCAGGAGGAAAAAACGGACGCGCCCGCAGAGGACTTGGGCGCCCTTCTCGGGCTCCCGACGGCTCCGCGTTTTGAAGCGACCCCGGGAAAGCTCCCGAACGAAAATCCTTTCGGCGAATCCCGCGACGCCCTCGAAGGACACTTCGCCTTTTCCGGAGCGAAAATCGTTCCCGCCGACGCCGAAACGCGGGAACGTGAATTCCCCTTCCGGCTCGAAAACGGAGACCTCTTCGACCGCTACGGCGGCGGACGCGAATACCTGCCCGAAAACGCTCCCGGCGACGACCGTGACCGCCGCCTGTGGATCGACGCGCGCGTTCCCGTGAACATTTCCTCGCGACTCAAGCTCTACGGCGTTTCCACGCTCACGCTCGGCGACGCGCACGATACCGCAGCCGTTTCCGACTACGCCAAATATTACGGAATAGGCGGCGGGCTCGGACTTTCTTTCCGAATCACACCCTCCGTCGAGCTGAATCTCGATCTGCGCCGCACCCGCGCTCTGGAAAACGCAGACTCCGCGCAGGACGCGAACACCGACTCCGCCGGAATCTCCCTCAAAATCGAACTCTGAGCGCCAAGCCGACGAAGCGGAAGCGAAATCGCCAATCAATGTGCGGCTTTTTGCGGAAAGTTTTCTCGCATTTTCGGATTCTTACAGCAATAATGATTGGCGTATGACGATTTTTCTTTCCGAATTTCGCTTCGCGCTTTCTGGCGCATACGCAGCCAAAACGAAAGGACAAAAATGACGGACTCCGAAAAACTGACCTGCTGGAATCAATGGAAGGAGCGGTGCGCAGTGCTCCGTTGCGACGCGCCAATTCAGGAGTTCCTTTCACATGAAATATGGGGACGCTTTTGCTGGTTTTCGAAAAATTTGGGCTTCAAGACCGTACAGAAGAGTGATGCGGCGACAGAGTTTGATTCTTACCTACTCGAGCGAGAGCACGGAATCGTGGGACGTGAACCAAAGCGCTGGAAAAATGTTATTTGGAAAGCAATTGAAGAGCATCCGGAAGACGCACCTATGAAAATAATCAACGGGAAGCTTTTAGGACGGCAAGGCGTCCTGTGGGACGTGTTTCGTCGATGGAAAAAAGCGAATTCCTCAGTGGGCGTCTCTATAGATGAAGGCGGCATCCAAGAACCCGCCGAATGGGCGAATCCGGATCGTTCTTACTGCGAAGAAGCGGCGGAACTTCAGAAAAGACTCCTGGAAGCGTTAGATTTCCGCGAAAAAGTCGCGCTTTTGGCGTTGTGGTTTAAGATCTCTTTAGACGATTCTGCCGTCAGAAGCGCCATGCAAATCGGGAAAGATGCCTGCTATCGCGCCAAAGACTCTCTTTGCAACAAGTTGCGAAAAATCAAAGCGGAGAATGAAATCATCAGGGAGGCGGACTTTATGGACGCGCTCATCGTGGTGTTGAAAAACGCGCTGAAATCGGAAAATCGCGCCGCAGCATTGCTGAATAAAATAGAGGAGTGTTCCAAAAACTGAAAACCAGCATGGAAAATATTGATAAAAAGAGAAAAAAGCTCAGCAAAGAATTTGTGTCCGAACGCCAGTTCGATCTCCGCGGCAGTCGCGTTCCTGGGATGGACTTTTGGGACGAAATCGACGGCTCAGACGATTTTGCCCAAGGCTTAGGGCAAAAGACGCTCACGAATGCAGCTCCTTATGATCTGGAGATTGATGTCGGAGATGTGAGAGTCTGTGCTCATACTCGACGAATAACTTATGTCGCCGTTGTCGATCGCCTCGCCCGTGAAAAATGGTTGGCGGTGCCTTTCTCCCGCTACGACAATCCCGCAAGCGAAAAAGAATTCGTTCCGGAGTACGCGGGCGGCGGAAGTCTGAATGTGCTGCAACTGTGGAACGCGAGAGCGTATTCGTCGTCTGTGTTGTCGAAATCATGGCGCCTCCCCTGCCCGTTGTCTCCGACGGACTTGCTCGCGACGCGACATCTGATTCTCCGTCTGAAGAGCAATGAGCCTAAAAATTTGCCGGAAGAGATTGTCGCTATGACGGGATTGTCCGATTCGGGAGACGAGAAACTCCTGTACGACTATGAGCAGGAGGAGCGCGAGAATTTCGCGGAGATGGACGAAGAGGAAGCTCAAATCAGAAAACCTTCGAACCTTATCCTGTTTCCCATGTGGCTACGCTATTCCGTTGCGGCCGCATCGTTGGTCTTCGCGCTTGGAATTTTCGGTTTCCGCGACTGGAACGCGATGGTGCGGAAAGGTGATGTATTTGCCGTACGGTGTGAGCAAAGAGCTGCTCGAGCGATGTATGGTACTGATGCTGCTCGAGCGGTGTTCAGTGCTGATTGTTATGGTTTTTTAGATATATCTGAGCTTGGAAGAAGTAAAGGGAACGTTGATACCGTAAAAATTTTCATTTCCGGAGATGTATTTTCGACGACACCCGAAATAGCTCTTTCACTTCCTGAAGGCTCTTACACCGTTGAAATCGAAGGAACCGGCGGTTTTCACGCAAATGCGGAATATAAACATACGTCCAGCGAGGAAATCGTGGAATGGGAAAAACTTTTTGGCAGTGAGGTTGCCCCGTCTCTCCCGAGGGGAGATGCCTACAAGATTTCATTCCTCAAAAAAGGAAAACAAGTGGCTTCTGCAGAATTTGACGTGCTGTCTTCGGCTGATGCGGCGGAGGTTTCTGGCGCGCTGAAAGAACTCAAGACTTACTGGAAGCTTATCTCGAATGAAAGATACGAGTACGCACGCGCCGCTGTATTTTTTGAACAAGAATGCTATGCGGATGCCTACTCGATTCTGAAGAAGCTTGCTGCATCCGATCCTGCTAATGAGCGATACCGTAAAGCCTTGACCCTTACTTTTGAAAAACTGGATTAATTCGACAAGAACTGATTGTCATGAACAAAACAATCATTATAGGTTTAGCTCTATTCACCCTAGGAATTTCACTTTTCGCGGAAGAACCTCCTGCGAAGCAAGATGAAAATCCCATATCTGCAACTTCAGAAAAAAGCGCATTGGAGCTTTTCGTAGAGGCAGACAGTATCGTCGCAGCAGAACCCAAGCGCGCGTTAGAAATCCTGAAATCCTTAAATACTCCGGAAAAAATCAAAGAAATAGCCGAGGAGGCCCGCGCGTCAGACAACGAAACCCTTGAGTCCCTTTCTGATGAAAAGCTGGTGGAAATCTCGATTCTATCCGATTTCCTTGGAGTCGGCATCAACACAACGGATTTGGTACTGACGGGAAAGGCGTTGGAGACGCTGAAGCCGCTCGTTGAGGCCTATGATGGAGAGAAGGGAGGCCTTTATGAAGCAATGGGAACGGCGAGCTTAACGCTTCATTTTCCAGAAGAGGGAATGAGGTTGCTGCTTAAAGCGCGTGCGGAAGGCAGGAACTCCCCTACGCTGGCTCTGAATTTGTCATTTGGGAGCAATTTGACTGGAAATTTTCTCATGGCGGAGGAATATGCGCGGGAAGCTCTTCGCAAATTTAAAGATCCATACTTAGCTGATTTTAGGTCTCGCGCAAAGCAACAATTAGCAATGGCGTTAATCGGACAAGACAAGATCTCTGAGGCAACGGAATTGATTGACGGTGAATTTGGAGGAATCACTGAAAATATTTCAAACGACGACTCCCTCCGTTGGGTACAACTTAAGCTTTGGTCATTGGAAAAAGAAGATTGTTCTGAGGAAGAAAAGATAGCTAGCTTGAAAAAAATAGAACGTATTTTGCTCCAGGAAGAGGATTTATCCAGTGCGCTCTACTCCAATTTTTTATCGCTGAAGGCCGGTTTTTTAATGGGAATAGAAGTGAAAAGCGATGAAATCTGGCGAGAAATTATTCAAACTTCGGAAAAGTACTTTGACTATGTGGAAGTGCTTCGTCAAGGAGTTGTTTTAGGAGAGTTTTTTGAACAAAGAGACAGAATTGTAAAAAAAATTTTCATGGAGGCTTTAAAACATTTTGGAGACGAACAAAAATTATCTCAGTGGGAATCGATTTTTGAGATAAAATCTCGGGCCATGGAGCAAGGGCACGTCAATCCGAGCGTCAGCCGTAGCATCGTGCTCGCGAACAGGATTTCATCTGCGACACGCGTTTTGGAGAATCCGGACAGCGATGAGGAGATGAAGAAAAATGCTCGTAGCGCTTTGACGGAGGCGGAAACGGAATTCGATGCGATCCTCAAAAAAGACCGAGAAAATGCGCGCTATCTTGAACAACTGAGGGACAGCTTCATTATCCGCGAAGACTATCTACAACAGTTTTCGAGAACGCTCCCGAAAGACGGAGCGATCATCAGGTTCGTAGTTCTTGAGGATAAGATTGCGGCAACGGTAGTGAAGTCGGACGGCATTCCTGTCCGCTTTAATCTGCAGCCAAGCTCAAAGTTCCGGCGTGACCTGGACGCTTTCCGGAAAGCGTTGCACAGGGGGGACAGGAAAACAGCGGACCGCAAAGCGAAAACACTTTATCAGACGCTGATAAAACCGCTATGCGAGGCCCTGGAAGGCGTTAAATCTCTAAGACTCAACACTTCGATTGAACTGAGAGAACTTCCTTTTGCTGCTTTGTTTGACGGAGAAAAGTATCTGATCGAATCTTACGAGCTTTCCTACGTTTCAGGGCACGATATGGTGCGACTGGCGAAGAGTGATGGTAGCAAGGCTGTTGAAAATATCCATATTTCCGTTTTCGCAAATCCGGAACTTGGACTGAAAGGAAGCGAGCTGGAGGGTGAGGCCATTCAGAAAATCTTCGGGGAAAGCGTCGACTTGTTCTGCAGAAAAGACGCTACTAAGACGCATTTGGAGGATTCTTTAAGAAAAGGCGTAAATGTCCTTCATTTGGCTACACATGGAGTTTTGGACGAAAAGGAACCGCTGAATTCCGGCCTGCTTTTGTTCGGAGGCGAACTGTGGGCCTATTCAGACATGCTGCGCGCCGGCATGAATCAGGCAGATCTCATCACCTTAAGCGCATGCAGTACGGCAAAAGGGAAGGAGGATTTTGAGGGCTTCGCACTTCGCCTGATAGAAAAAGCGCCGGCGGATTCCGTCATCGCGTCCTTTTGGCCGGTCGATGATGTCGCGACGCAGAAACTAATGGAAGCCTTCTATCTCGAGCTCAACCGATCGTTGAAGACGGCGAAGCGATACGGACGTGCCAAAGCGTTGCAGGCGGCACAGCTTGCGATGCTGCGAGAAAAAGCAACCGCGTCCCCTTGCCTTTGGGCGGCGTTCGCTCTTTGGGGCGACTCGCGTTAAATTTCACCCGCACTGCTTTCTGCGGCGCAGACGATTTTCGTCTGCGCCGCTTTTTTGTCCGTACGCCGAGCATGGCGCATGGAGATACTTTTCCATCCTGAAAAAATTTCAAAAAAAATCGGAAAATTGGAAATTCACTCGGCTGACTACAGTAGAATCAACCTATAAGTTTTACAGTTATGAATACGCAAAACATCAAGAAAGCATCAACCAATACGATTAAACTCGCGGCCGTGCTCGGATTCCTCTCCTGCATGGTCCTGGCATCGGCCGAAGCGGAAGCGGCGATTTTCGAGAGCGTCTCTATAGACAGCTCAGTCAATTTTGCGCTCGCGAGACTCTCGATGAAGAGCTACCGCAAAATGTTGGACAAGGAAACGCACCGCATAGAGCGTTACATGCCCCCAAAACCGTTTACGCCGCCGCACAAGGTTCCCGGCCCCAAACCGAGCAAATGGTGGCGATAAGGCATCTTTTTGAAAACCCAAAAAAAATCGAGACAAAAATCAGAAACAACTGAGATACTTCATCACCATGAATATGCAGAACATCAAGAACGCATCGAACAATACGATCAAAATCACCGTCATGCTCGGATTTTTCGCGAGCGCGGTTTTAGCGCCCGCAAAGACGGAAGCCGCATACGACGAATACTCTTCTGGCGCGACGTCTACGGAGGAATGCACTTGCGCAAAAACATATCGCCGGGTTTGGGATCCCGGAACCAAAACAATCAGAACCAAAATCACCGAGCCGGGTAAAAAGGATGTGTGGAAATCCGGCCCGAAGCCTCGCAGATAAATCCGGGAGTTGATACTCAGAATAGACAATCGAACATTCAAAAATAGCCATCATGAAATCCATGAAAAAATTTCTTCCCGTCATCGGAATTTCTTTCCTCCTTCTTACTGGATGTGCGTCTGTCGAGTCTGATGCGGCTCGCGCTGCTCGTTTGGATCAGCTAGAAACACGCTTAACTGAATATCAAACATCGCTTGATTCTTACGAGCAGCAAGTCTCTATGAAAGAAGAGGAGTCCAATCCGCTTACGAGCGACACAGGTGATTTGCTTATCGGCGGAATAATCTCTGCGATATTAATATGCCTGTTCAGCTGATTAGGAGGCAAATGTCATGTTCAGTGTAAGAAGCGTAATATTTTTTGGCCTGATTATTGCCGCCGTATGTGCCGGATGCACGAGCACGGAGCAGCTTCAGTATCGAGCGCAGTTAGACCGTCGAGAGGCCGAGTTGAATCAGCGCAAGGTAGAGTTGGATCGCCGAAAGACTTCCCTCAATGCCCGTATGGCAGCGGTTGAAGAAAAAAGACATCCTCTGGTGATAGGAGGAGAATTCGTCTGGGTGCTAAAAGATGCATACGATGATTTTAAAGATTATTTTTAAACATCTGACCGATCTCTTGAAGCTATAGAATCTTTTTAGAGATTTTGAGATTTGGAAACGGACGAAAATTCTGTGTAGGGGTGAGTGAGAGATCAGTGTTCTACCCAGAGTTTTTGCTCGTTTCCAGATTCCAGAGAAACCAATATCTATCCAATGAAAATACGTTTCTTGAAAATTTTGCTCGGAATCATTGGAACGCTCGCCGCCGCGGCAACGGCGGAAGCGAAGGCCGAATGGCGCAATTTTCCGTCGGATGATCTTTACACCTTCGAAAAATTCAAAGGACCGGACATCACGAAAGGCGCGGCGCTGTTCCCGCGCGAGAAGGTTGAGCGCATCGCGTTCGCTCGCACGACTTCGGCGGTCGTGATCGGCGGCACGTTTCCCGTGGCCCGCTATTATTTCGCGTTCGACGCGTTCAAGGATTGTCCCGACCTCAACGCCCTCATCGCGGAAGAAATCTTTCCCAATCGGCTGAAACTTCCAGAGGGCTTTGAAGCTCTTACTCACGCCCCGCTGAGCTTCTCGCGGAACTTCAAAGGGCTCACGATCCGCGAGGCGACGGAATGGTTCGTTAACGGCACGACGCAGCTCTCGGCGCTCGAACATGCGCTCAGGGCGTTAGAGACGATGCCGGACATCCGTCCGTCTCACCTGTTCCGCTACGTCCGCATCGGAAACATTTACGCGCCGCGCGGAGATTTCGTCTCAGCCTCGTTCTACTACTGTGACCTCGCTTCGGGCGTGCACAGCGACGTCGGAATCTTCGCGCTCACGCTCGACATGAAGAACGGGAAAAAAGTTTCGCTCGCGGACCTTTTCAGACCGGGCTTCGAGGCGCCGCTCACGAAACTGCTCCGCGAATGCGATCCCCGCGAGTACGGAACGCCCAACGCCTACCCGAGCGATACTTTTCTGCTGCTGAACGATGGCATTCTTTTCATTCACAATCCTTACGAAATCGACGGGTTCGCCTCCGGCGTCTTCGCAATCTTCGTTCCTGCCTCGGATCTCCGCCCGCTTCTCAAGCCTGAACTCGGGCTTTACTGAATCGGAAAAAATCGTTCCTGCCGCCGCGCAAAAACCTCGCGCGGGAACGCTCGTAGAAAGTCGGGGAGTTGAATAGGTTGAGGAGCGGAAAAAGTAATAACACCTCAACTTCTGAACTCCCCAACTCCTGGTCTTTCCTTTATGCTTTCCGCTTACCAATAAATGTCCGAACGGTTTCAGAAAAAGTATTTTCCTTGGCGCAACGTCGTCGCCGCGCTCGTCACCGTCGCGCTGATTTCCGCGACGCTCGCAGGGCTTTTCGCGCTCGGACGCGCCCGCGAAAAGGCTTCTGCGGAAACGGCGCGGCGCACGCTGCTCGAGAACGCGATTCTGCGCCGCTACGGCATGTACGGCGACTTTCCCGACGCGCCGGACGACGGCGGCGCGCTCGCCCGCGAAAAATTCCTGCGCCGCTTCGACGACGCCTACGGCGCGCTTTACGGGAACGCCGGCGCGACGTCCGTGCTCGCGAATTCGCCGCTTTTCTTCGGCGACGGCGACGTCGTCGGGCTGCATTCGGGCGGACGCCTGCGCGACCCCGAAGGCGCGGCGGAAAAAGGTGCGGACGACCGCCGCTGGTTCGACGCGAAGCTTGCGCTCAACGGGAGCGAGTCACCGTTCCGTCTTTACGGCGCGGGGCTCGTCGGCGTCGCGCCGCGTCGTTTTCCGGCGGAAGGGACCGACGCTTCGCTGCGCGAAGATCTTTCGCTCGGCGGCGGCTTCGGCTTTTCCTGGCGCTTCGGCGACAACGCGGAACTGTATTTCGACTACCGGCACTCGCGCCCGCTCGATCCCGCGTCGGCCTACGAGCGGAGCAACGCCGCCGGAATCTCCCTGCACCTCCAGTTCTGAATCCGCGGCTCTCTTGAGCTTCGGCTCTTTTCATCGGGCGTCCGCGGGGGCGTCGGATTCCTCGAGGAGGCGTTCGCGCGGGAGCGCGGCGAGGACGCGTTCGAGCTTCGGCGTGCGGCGCGCGAGCTGTGCCGGAGAAAACGAAAACGTCGCGTCGGCGAGGCGCGTCAGCTCACGCGCGGTTTCCGCCGAACCCGAAAAGGCGTGAAAGTGCAGGCGCGGCGGCAGACGTTTCGCGCCGCGCAGCGCCGCCGTCAGCTCGCCCCAGGCGCGCACGCAGTGGACGTGCGCGGGAACGCCTTTTTCCGCGGCGAGCGCGAGCTGGCGCGCGAAGACTTCGCGCTGAACCGCGAGCGGCGCGACGCCCGCGCGCGCGCCGTCCAGTCCGATTTCGCCGACCTGCGCGCGCGGAGCCGTTTCGAGAAAACGCCGCAGCGCCGCGAGCGTTTCCGCGCCGAACGTTTCCGCGAACCACGGATGGACGCCGAACGCGGGCACGACGCCTTCTCGCGCTGCGGCGAGCGCCGCAAGCTTCGGAAAATCCTCCGCGCGGACGGCGCAGACTACGCCGCGCCACGTCGCGGAAACGCCTTCCGCACCGCCTTCCGGAAGATGCGCGTGCGCGTCGAAATTCATTGCTTCGCCGCGTCTTCGCCGGCGGGAACGCCGTCCCACGCCTGTTCGCGCGTCCACGGCACCTCGCTCGGCAGCCAGCGCAGCGCGATGCAGCGTCTGCCGACTTCGGTTTTCGGGCAGCGGATGACGAGCGTCTTGTAGAATTCTTCCGCCGCCTTGTCGTCGCGCGCGCGCAGCCAGACGCCGGCGGTGAAGAGCAGGCGCGCCGTGCGTTCGTCGTTGTTCGGCAGCAGGCTCGCCGCGAAGCGCGCCAGATTCGCCGCGCGCAGACGCACGGAGACGACGGGCTCCGAGATGCCGCGCGAGAGCACGCGGTCGCGTTCGTCGTCGGTCGCGAACTCCTTCGCCTCGACGAATTCGGGCACGGAGAAGAGCGAGAAAAGCGCGTCGCCGTTCCCGCGGACGATCACGGCGGCGTCCCAGAATCCGCGCGCGCGGGAGGCGTCGTCCGCCTCGAAATCGTAGCCGCGGCGGATCGCCTCGACGTAGGCGTCGAAGACGGGCAGAAGCTCCCGCGGGAAAAATTCGCGGGAGCGCAGCGGCAGATTTTCGCGCATGAGGCGGCGCGCCAGCGCGTAGCGGACGGCGTTGGCGGCTTCGTTCGCCGCGCCGGAGATCTCGCCTTCGGCGTTTTCCGCGGGGGCGGATTCCTCCGGCGCGTTCGGGTAATGCGCGGCGACGAAGGCGAGCAGCTCGTCCGTCTCCATGACGTATTCGGCGATGTAATTGGCGATTCCGTACGTTTTTTCCTTCAGCGCGCGCTCAAGGGCGTCGTCGTAGCGGCACGCCTCGAGGTCGGCGGCGACGGAAGCGGATTCTGTCTCGGGCGCGAGCTCCGCGCCGACTTCCTCGGGCAGTTCCGGCTCCGCGTCCGGCGCCGCGCAGGAGCAGAGCAGGGAGGCGGCCGCGGCGAGCGCGGCGAATCTCGAAAACGGTTTTGTCATGCCCGACGATGCTACCTTTTTTCTCTCAATCCGCGACAAATTTTTGTAGAGTTCCGCGTCATGAATGCGATCACGCTGAAAATCAAAAAAGTTCATCCCGACGCGGTCGTGCCGCGCTACGCCAAGCCCGGCGACGCCGGCATGGATCTGACGGCCGTCGCCGCCGAGTTCGTCGAGCCCAGGAAGATCAAGGTCGATTTCGGGCTTCAGATGGAAATTCCGGAAGGACACGTCGGGCTGATTTTCCCGCGCAGCTCCGTGCAGAAGACGTTCTGCCGCCTTTCCAACAGCGTCGGCGTCATCGACAGCGGCTACCGCGGGAACGTGATGGCGGTGTTCGACGTCCTCGACGTCTGCCCGGACGGCGAGACGGACGCGCTCGTCGCCGCGGAAAAGCTCTACGCGCCCGGCATGCGCTGCGCGCAGATCATCGTCATGCCTTATCCGCACGTGAACGTGAAAGTCGCGGAGGAACTTTCCGCGACCGAGCGCGGCGCGGGCGGCTACGGTTCCAGCGGCGTGAAGTGAGCGCGATGCGCGTTCCCGCGGAAAAGGAATCGCTCGAAATCGCCGTGCCCGCGTTCGACGAGGCGGCGCGGCTCGAGCGCGGATTCCGCCGGCTGCGCGCGTGGCTCGACGCGAACGGCTTCCGCGACGCGAAGATCTGCGTCGCCGAAAACGGTTCGCGCGACGCGACGCCGCGCATCGCCGACGCGCTCGCTGCGGAATTCCCGGCGACGACGCGCGCGATTCATCTGCCGCGCGCGAGCCTTTCCGACGCGCTCCGCGCCGCGTGGACGAGCTCCGACGCGACGCTGCTCGGCTACTGCGACGCGGACATGGCGACCGCGCCCGAGCACGTCGCGGAGGCGGTCGCTCTGCTGCGGGAACGCCCGCGTCTGCGCCTCGTCTCCGGCTCGCGGCATCTGCCCGGCGCCGTCGTGAGCGGGCGCAGCCCGGGGCGACGCGCGCTTTCCCGCGTCTATGCGTTCTGCGTGAACCGTGCGCTCGGCACGCGCTTCACGGATTCCGCGTGCGGCTTCAAGTTTCTGCGGCGCGCGTGGTTCGAAGAAATCGCGGGAACGCTCGTCGCCGAGAATTACGCGCTCGGCGCGGAGCTTTCGCTGCTGGCCGAACGCGCGGACGCGCTTGCGGAAATTCCGGTGCGCTGGGAAGAGCGCGCGGGAACGCACGTGCGCGTTCTGCCGACGATTTTTTCTTCCGCCGCGAGCGTCCTGAAGATCCGCCGCGCGCACGCCTGACGCGGCGCGGACGCCGCGTCACGCCTCAAAGAGCGCGCGCGGGAGCTCGAGCGAGACCGGGCAGTGGTCGGAGCCGAGCACCTGCGGCAGAATGCCCGGCGCCGCGAACTGCGACTCCAGCGCGCGCGAA
The DNA here is from genome assembly GCA_051884495.1 of Candidatus Spyradosoma sp. Lineage (GTDB taxonomy): Bacteria > Verrucomicrobiota > Verrucomicrobiia > Opitutales > UBA953 > Spyradosoma. The sequence continues at coordinate 15,307 of JBJEVQ010000023.1, read as the reverse complement.
ACGAGCCAGTAGTCGATGCGCCACCCGACGTTGCGTTCCCGCGCCCTCATGCGGTAGCTCCACCACGAATACGCCTTTTCCGCGGTCGGATGCTTCGCGCGGAAAGTGTCGATGAAGCCCGCGTCGAGCGTCTCCGAGAACGAGTCGCGCTCCTCGATCGTGAAGCCGGGATTGCGCTCGTTGCTTTTCGGGTTCGCGAGGTCGATGGGCTTGTGCGCGCAGTTGAAGTCGCCGCAGACGGCGACGGGCTTGCGCGCCGCTAGCGCCTTCAGGTGTCCGCGGAAATCGCGGTCCCAGCGCAGACGGTAGTCGAGCCGCGCGAGCTCGTTCTGCGCGTTCGGCACGTAGGCGCAGACGACGGTCACGCCGGGAAATTCCGCGCTCAGCACGCGGCCTTCCTGCGGGTGGTCTTCGGAGGCGTCGAAATTCGTCGAGACCGCGAGCGCGGGGAATCTGGAAAAGATCGCCGTGCCCGAATAGCCTGGCTTGTCCGCCGGATGCAGAAAGCGGTGCGGGAACGCCGCGCGGAGCGAGTCCGGGAGCTCCAGGTCCGCGGGGCATTTGATTTCCTGCAGACAGAGAACGTCCGGAGAAAATTCCGCGACGTAGGTCTCCAACCCTTTGCGGATGGCGGCGCGCAGCCCGTTCACGTTCCAGGAATGCAGTAAGACATTTTCGCTCATGAGGCACGAGGCTACAAAAAAAGCGCTCCCGCGGGAACGCTTTTTTTCGTCGAAGCCGTACGGCGTTTCTCAGAAATCGTCGTCGAAGAAATCGTCGCCGGAATCGTCGGAGGAGGAATCGTCGGAATCTCCCGAATCGTCGCCGGACGAATCGTCGTCGCCGGAGCTGTCCGAGGCGGAGGAGGACGACGCGGAACCCGCGGCGACCAGCCCGTCGGAAATCGGCTTGCCCGTGTAAAGTTTCTTGAACGTCGTGCGCGAGGCGTGGACGACGAAGACCTGTCCCGTCGTCGCGCTCTTGACTTCGAGAACGCCCGTCGGACCGACCTTGCGGATGAACACGCGCGTGCCCACGGGAATTTCGACCTTGCCGATCTCCGTGCCGCGGTTGTTGAGCAGCGGAATCTTCGTGCCCTTCACGCGGATCTGCACGGCTTTCGGCCACGTCGATTTCTTGCGGGCGATTTCCGCATAGTCGAGCTTCTTCGGTTTCGCGGAAGCGCTTTCCGCGGCGGGCGCAGACTCGGATTCTCCGCTTTCGTCGCTCGACGCGGACTCGTCGTCGCCGGAGGAGGAAGAATCAGAATCGTCGGAGGACGCAGTCTCGTCGTCGGAGCTTTCGGACGCGTCGTCGTCGCCCGAGGCTGCGGGCGTTTCGTCCTGCGTTTCCGCGGGCTGCGCGGCGGGCTCTTCCGTCTTCGCGGGCGCGGGCTCGGGCTGCGCGGCGGGCGCGGGCGTCTCGTCGATGAAGACCTTGGAATCGTCGATGCCGGTCTTGCGCGGCGCGGCGGGAGCGGCGTCGTCGGCCTTTTCCGCGCGTGCGGCCTTGCCGTCCGCGACGCCCTGAAGGATGCGCGAGGCGAGATTGGTGTTCACCCACCCCTGCTGTTCCGCGAGCATGTAGCTCATGAAGACCAAAATGGCGAGCCCGATTCCGATGAGAATCTTCACGAATGAGCCGAATGAATTGTTTTCGTCAGACATGTTTTTGCGCTTGTTGTGATAAATGATTTTTGAGGAAAGGAGCTTCGCAAAAGTCCCCGCCAGAGGCAAGGGGATTTTTCCGTGTCTCGTTTCCGCTTGAAGGGCGCGGAGCGGGAGCGTATTTTCGCCGGCTCAATTTTTCTCATGGAAGCTGAAGGCATGGTCGCGACGCCACGGGAACGCGCGAAGCTGCGCGCGGTCGTCGCCGTTTTTTACTTCATGCAGGGCGTCGTCTTTTCGAGCTGGGCGTCCCGCATTCCCGACGTGAAGGCCTCGCTCGGCCTGAACGACGCGGAGGTCGGCGCCATTCTTTTCGCGATTCCCGCGGGGCAGCTCGCGATGATGGCGCTTTCGGGCTGGCTCGTGAGCCGCTTCGGGTCGCGGAACTGTCTCGCGGCGGCGGTCGTCTCCTACGGACTGACGCTGGTCTGCTGCGGGTTCGTCGCGCAGGACGGCACGCCGCATCAGCTCTTCGTCGGGCTTTTTCTGTGGGGCTGCGCGGGGAATCTGCACAACATCGCGGTGAACACGCAGGGCGTCGGAGTGGAACGCCTTTACGGACGCAGCATCATGGCGACGTTTCACGGGCTGTGGAGCCTGGCGGGCTTTCTGGCGGGACTGGTGAGCTCGTTCCTGACGGCGCACGGAATTCTGCCGTGGGAGCATTTCGTCGGCGCGTGCGCGCTGAATCTGGCGCTGCTCGCGCTGCTGATCCGGCGGACGCTCCCGCGCGACGCCGCGAAGCAGCGCGCGCTCGCGGAGCAGGGCGCGGGAACGCCGGAAAAGCCGCATCGGCGCTTCGCGCTGCGCGATCCGTTCATCTTCACGCTGGGCGCGCTCGCCGCCGTGTGCATGGGTTGCGAAGGCGTGATGTACGACTGGAGCGGCATCTATTTCGCGGACGTCGTGAAGCCGGACGAGGCGCTCGTGCGGCTGGGCTACGTCGCGTCGATGTTCGCGATGACGAGCGGGCGTTTCGTGGCGGATTTCTTCATCACGCGTTTCGGGCAGGTGCGCGTCGTTCAGGCGTGCTCGGCGGCGACGGCGGCGGGGCTGCTGCTCGCGGTGGCGTTCCCGAGCGTCGTTCCCGCGGCTCTGGGCTTTCTGCTCGTGGGCTTCGGGGTCTCGGCGGTCGTGCCGATCTGCTACAGTCTGTCGGGCGAGTCGCCGAACGTTCCCGTGGGCAAGGCGATCGCGGCGGTCTCGACGGTGGGCTTTCTCGGATTTCTGCTCGGACCGCCGGTGATCGGCTTCGTGTCGGAGGCGCTCGGTTCGCTGCGTTGGGCGCTGGGGCTGGTCGCGCTCGTCGCGGCGTCGTCGGTCTTCACTGCGCGCTTCCTGCGGAAGCTCATGAAGTGACGGAACCTTCCGAAAAACGCCATAAGGCGCGCGAATATGTTTGTGCGCCGTGGGCGGAGAATCTGAATGAAACCGGAAGATAACTCTGCGCGCGTCACTCCGCGCGTTCGGCTTCGAAACGGACGCGGGAGTAGCGCGTGCGCGCGCCGTCGGGCGCGATCAGGTCGAGCGCATCCGCTTCCGTGTCCAAAAAGTATTTATATGCCGTTCTGCCGTCGAAGACGATCGCGTCGCGCTCGCGGCGGAAGGCGCCCCGCGTGCGGGAATCGTTCCCGCCGAAGCGCGTCGAAAGTTCGTAGGAGCCGTCCGCCCAGAACGCAAAGAGCGCTTCCGCGCCCGCCGGCAGCGAGCCGTTCGGTCCGGTCGCCGCCCACGCGCCGAAGAACGGATCGGCGGCGGCGTTTTTCGGCGCGCCCGCGCACGCGCCGAGCAGCAGGGCGGCGCAGAGCAGGGCGGTTCCGGCGAAGGCTTTTTTCATGGACGGCGTTCCCGCGCGGCGATCAGCCGATTTTGGCGCGCCCGAAATACGTCCAGCCCTCGCCGGTTTCGAGCAGTTCCTTCGCCTTTTTCCACTTCACGGAAATTTCCTCGTCGCCGCGGCGGAGGACGACGACGTCGTTGCGCCCGATGTTATCGGGAACGACGCCCGGATTCCGCGCTTCCTCGAGCTCGGCGTCCGCCTGGCGCACGGCGATGCGCAGCGCGTCGGGGTCGACGGGAGCGACGGCCTCGCCCGTGTTGTTTTCGGACGAATCCTTGAGCACGCCGCGCATTTCCTGCAGACGGCGGATGAGCTCCTCGAAGCCCTCGCGGCTCGTCGCCGTGCGGAAGAGCCCGGAGCAGACCGCCGAGCGGCAGCGCCCGAGCATCGTCTTGAAGCAGCCGAACGCCTCGTTCTTGTATTCGACGAGCGGGTTGCGCTGGCCGTAGCTGCGCAGACCGATGCTCTGGCGCAGGTCCGCCATTTCGGCGAGGTGATCCTGCCAGTTCGTGTCGATCGCGCGGAGAATGATGTGGCGTTCCATGCCCTTGAGCGCTTCGGCGCCTTCGACGGCGTCGCGTTTTTCGTAGGCTTCGCGGACGCGCTTCACGACGAGTCCCGCCGTGCCTTCGTCGCCCGCGGCGAGAATTTCCTCTTCCGTGAACGTGAGCGGGAACGTCGTGTTCAGCCAGCGGACGAAGTCCTCGACGGCGACGCGGTTGATCTCGCCCTTTTCGTCCGGCGGGAGCGCGGCGTCCACGCGGTCGGTAATTTCCTCCTCGACGAGGGCGAAGAGGAGTTCGCGCGGCGCGTCCGTCGTCAGCGCCTGGTTGCGGATGCCGTAGATGATCTCGCGCTGCTTGTTGAAGACGTCGTCGTACTGCAGCGTGTTCTTGCGGTACATGAAGTGCACGGCCTCGACGCGGCGCTGCGCGGTCTCGACGGAGCGGTTCAGCAGCGGGTGCTGGAGCGGCTGGCCCTCGACGAACGAGCGCTGGAGCACTTTGGAGATCATGCCCGCGTTCGTGAAGAGTCGCATCAGATTGTCTTCGAGCGAGACGAGGAACTTCGAGCGGCCGGGGTCGCCCTGGCGGGAACAGCGTCCGCGCAGCTGGCGGTCGACGCGTCGGGATTCGTGGCGCTCCGTGCCGAGCACGAAGAGGCCGCCGAGCTCGCGCACGCCTTCGCCGAGCTTGATGTCGGTGCCGCGTCCGGCCATGTTCGTGGCGATCGTCACGGCGCCGCGCTGGCCGGCGTTGGCGACAATCTCCGCCTCGCGCTCGTGCTCTTTCGCGTTGAGCACGTTGTGCGGCACGCCTTTGCGCTTCAGCAGGTTGGAAAGGTATTCGGACGCCTCGACGCTCGCCGTGCCGACGAGCACCGGTTGTCCCTTCGCGTGCGCCGCCTCGATTTCCTTCACCGCTTCGGCGTATTTTTCGCGCGCGGTCTTGAAGATCATGTCGTCCTCGTCGATGCGGATGCACGGCTTGTTCGTCGGGATCGCGACGACGCCGAGGCGGTAGATGTCGTAGAATTCGCCCGCTTCCGTCTCCGCCGTTCCCGTCATGCCCGCAAGCTTTTCGTACATGCGGAAATAATTCTGAATCGTGATCGTCGCGTAGGTCTTCGTCTCCTTTTCGATTTCGACGCCTTCCTTCGCCTCGATCGCCTGGTGGAGCCCGTCGCTCCAACGGCGGCCGGGCATGATGCGGCCGGTGTTCTCGTCCACGATCAGCACCTTGCCGTCCTTGACGACGTACTGCACGTCCTTTTCGAAAAGCGCGTAGGCGCGCAGGAGCTGGGAGATGCTGTGAATCGTCTCGCTCGTGGCGATGAACTCGTTTTCGGCGGCGGACTTGAGCGCGGCCCGCTTCTCGGCGTCGAGGTCTTCGCGCGCATCGATTTCGATGAACTTGGTCGGCAGGTCCGGAAGCACGAACGCGTCCGGATTGTCCGGCCGGAGCGTGTCGCGGCCGAGCTGCGTCAGGTCGGATTCGCGGCGCTTTTCGTCGATCGCGTAATAGAGCGCCTCCTTGATTTCGAAGCGGCGCTGGCGGTTGAAGGCGTTCATCATCTCCGCGTCGAAGGCGTCGAGCGCCTTGCGCCAATGGCCGTTTTCCATCATGCGCAGGAACTGCTTGTTGCGCGGCGCGCCGAGCTTCACCTGCAGCAGCGGCACCATCGCGTCGAGCTCTTCCTCCGAGCCCGGCTTCGCCTTTTCGAGCATCTTGCGCGCGCGCTCGACGAGGCGGTCGCAGAGCTTCGTCTGCTTTTCCACGAGCGCGGCGACGCCCGGCTTGAACTGCATGAAGGGCGGCTCGTGGTCGTCGTTCACGGGACCGGAAATGATCAGCGGGGTGCGCGCCTCGTCGATGAGAATCGAGTCGATTTCGTCCACGATGCAGTAATAGTAGTCGCTCTGCACCTGGTCCTGCTTCGAGCCAGCCATGCCGTTGTCGCGCAGGTAGTCGAAGCCGAACTCCGATGCCGTGCCGTAGGTGATGTTGCACGCGTAGGCGGCGCGCCGTTCGTGCGGCGGCATGGAATTCTGGATGCAGCCGACCGTGAGCCCGAGATAATTGTAGAGATGACCCATCCATTCCGAGTCGCGCCGCGCGAGGTAGTCGTTGACCGTCACGAGCTGGCAGTTGCGCCCCGTCAGCGCGTTCAGGTAGAGCGGGAGCGTCGCGACGAGCGTCTTGCCTTCGCCCGTCGCCATTTCCGCGATCTTGTTCTGGTGAAGCGCGATGCCGCCGATGAGCTGCACGTCGAAATGCACCATGTCCCACGTCAGCTCGTGGTCGCAGACGACGACCTTGCTTCCGCAGAGCCGTCGCGCCGCGTTCTTTACGACCGCGAAAGCCTCCGGCAGAATCTTGTCGAGCGATTCTCCGCCCTTCACGCGCTCCATGAACTCCTGCGTCTTCGCCTTGAGCGCGTCGTCCGAAAGGCGCTGATACTGCTCTTCGAGCCTGTTGATTCTGGCGACGATCGGTCTGCACTTTTTGACGAACTTCCGGTGGCTGCGGCCCGCGAAAATTTTGAAGATGGAGGAAATGCCCATGGTCTGTGTCTGCTGAAAAATTTAAAGATTCAAGCATCGTCTTAATCGCGCGTTCCCGCAAGCGTAAAGCCGCCTCGGAAAGGCGCGAAAAAACCGCGCTGACGCTTTTTCCTGCGGATTCCGTGCCAATTCGAAGAAAAGGGTCGAACATCGCCGCGCGAAGCAAACTCTTCGGATGCAGGAGCGTAAACGCAACGTCCACAGCGCAGCACAGAGAATTTTTTGGAGGAGCGGGAAGAAGGCCGGTTTGAACGTTTTCTCGAGGTGTCGATCCGCCGCTGATCCGCCGTCCGGCGGGCCGAAAAAAGCGCGCCTTGAGAATGAAGGCGCGCTTTTTCATAAATGGTGGTCGCGGCAGGACTCGAACCTGTGACCCCAGCAATGTGAATGCTGTGCTCTAACCAACTGAGCTACGCGACCGAAAGAATGAAATGCAATGCTGCCTTTTTTCGCGCATCCGCGCAAGAGAATTTTCATAGTCTTGAAAAATGCCGTCGTTTTTCTGCAAAGGTTCGCTCCGCGGTTCCGCGATTGCGCTTGCGCGCGCGGGGAGCGAGTGATTCAATGTCGAATCGCCGTGGGGAAAAATTGACGTTCCCGCGGCGCTTCCTCAGAAAACGAGAATCACAATGCTTGAAAAATTCCTGAAACAGACCGCTTTTTCCTCTCAGGAGGATTTTTGCCAGAACTTTGAAGTCATCGTTCCCGAGAACTTCAATTTCGCCTACGATGTGGTCGACGAATGGGCGCGAACGAACCCCGACAAGCGCGCCATGTGCTGGGTGAACGACAAGGGCGAGCACATCGACTTCACCTTCGCGGACATGAAGCGCGGGAGCGACCGCGCCGCGGCGTATTTCCGTTCTCTCGGCATCGGCAAGGGCGACATGGTCATGCTTGTCCTGAAGCGCCGCTACGAATTCTGGTTCTCCATTCTTGCGCTGCACAAGCTCGGCGCCGTCTGCATTCCCGCGACGCACCTGCTGATGAAGAAGGACATCGTCTACCGCTGCAACGCGGCGGGCATCAAGGCGATCGTCTGCGTCGGCGACAAACTCGTGCTCGACCGCGTGGCGTCCGCGCTTCCGGACTGCGCGACGCTCAAGCACGTCGTCTCCACGGGGCCGATCGTTCCCGCGGGCTTCGAGGACTTCAAGAAGGGCTGCGAGGCCGCGCCCGACTTCGACGGCGTCCGCGTCAGCGAGAACGACGACATTTCGCTGCTCTACTTCACGTCGGGCACGACGGGCAATCCGAAGATGGTCGCGCACGACTTCACGTATCCGCTCGGGCACATCGTCACGGGCTCGTTCTGGCACAATCTGACGGAGGACAGCCTGCACCTCACCGTCGCGGACACGGGCTGGGGCAAGGCGGTCTGGGGCAAGCTTTACGGGCAGTGGATCGCGGGCGCGTGCGTCTTCGTGTACGACCACGAAAAATTCACGCCGCGCGACATGCTGCGCATGATTTCGAAATATCACATCACTTCGTTCTGCGCGCCGCCGACGGTCTTCCGCTTCATGCTCCACGAGGACATGAGCGGCATCGACATCTCCAGCCTCAAGTGGTGCACGATCGCGGGCGAGGCGCTCAACCCGTCCGTTTACGAGGAATTTTACAACATCACCGGCATCCGCCTGCGCGAAGGCTTCGGGCAGACGGAGACGACGTGCTCGATTCTGACGACGCCGTGGATGACGCCGAAGCCCGGCTCCATGGGCAAGCCGAATCCCGCCTACTGCGTCGATCTCGTGGACGCCGAGGGCAAGAGCGTTCCCGCGGGCGTGCAGGGCGAAATCGTCATCCGCACGCCGGGCGGCAAAAAGCCGCTCGGGCTCTTCAAGGGCTACTACCGCGATCCGGAGCTGACGGCGAGCGTGTACAGCGACGACGTCTATCACACGGGCGACGTGGCGACGCGCGACGCGGACGGCTATTTCTGGTTCGTCGGGCGCAACGACGACGTCATCAAGAGCTCCGGCTACCGCATCGGGCCGTTCGAGGTCGAGTCCGCCGTCATGTCTCACCCCGCCGTGCTGGAATGCGCGATCACGGGCGTTCCCGACGCGATCCGCGGGCAGGTCGTCAAGGCGACCATCGTGCTCGCGCAGGCGTGGCGCGACAAGAAGGAGGAGTTCGAGCAGCTCAAGCGCAGCATTCAGGAGCACGTCAAGAAGGAGACGGCGCCCTACAAATACCCGCGCGTCATCGAGTTCGTCGAAGAGCTTCCGAAGACGATCTCCGGCAAGATCCGCCGCGTCGAGCTGCGCGAAAAGGTGCAGGAATTCGTCTCCAAGATCGTTCCCGATTCGCTGAAGGACAGCGCCAAGGAGCTCGTGGAAAAAATTCCTTTCGAGGAGATCCGCGACAGCGTGGACAAGATTTCGGAAATGCTCCCGAAGGCGAAGCGCAAGGACGAGAACAAGCCCGGGCACGCCGCCTGAACGCGCGCCGAAACCGCGGAACGGAGAACGAAACCGCCATGGCGATGCCGAGCGCGAAGGACTACGTCGAGGGCGTGCTGCGGGGCGACCGCGTGACGCTCGCGCGCGCGATCACGCTCATCGAGAGCGACGCGCCGAAGCACCGCGAGCTCGCCGAGGCCGTCGTGCAGGGCGTGCTCCCGCACACGGGCGGCTCCGTGCGCGTGGGCGTCACGGGCGTTCCCGGCGGCGGCAAGAGCACGTTCATCGAGGCGTTCGGCTGCCGGCTGTGCGACCTCGGCAAGCGCGTCGCGGTGCTCGCGATCGACCCGAGCAGCAGCATTTCGCGCGGGAGCATTCTCGGCGACAAGACGCGCATGGAAGAGCTTTCGCGGCGCGAAAACGCCTTCGTGCGGCCGTCGCCTTCGGGCTGCGCGCTCGGCGGCGTGGCGCGCAAGACGCGCGAGAGCATTCTGCTGTGCGAAGCGGCGGGCTTCGACGTCGTGCTCGTCGAGACCGTCGGCGTCGGGCAGAGCGAAACGACCGTGCGCTCGATGGTGGACTTCTTCCTCGTCATCACGATCGCGGGCGCGGGCGACGAGCTGCAGGGCATCAAAAAAGGCATCATGGAGCTCGCGGACTCGCTGCTCGTCACGAAGGCGGACGGCGACAACCGTTCCCGCGCGCTCGCGACGCGCGCCGAGCTCGAGCAGGTGCTGCACTTCATCACTCCGGTCTCGCCGAAGTGGCGCCCGCGCGCGCTCGCGTGCTCGAGTCTCGAAGGCACGGGCATCGACGAAGTCTGGCGGCTCATCTGCGAGTTCACGGCGAAGGCGCGGCTGAACGGGCTCCTCGAGGAGCGCCGCCGCGAACAGGCGCTGGACTGGATGCGCTGGCTGATGGAGCAGGAGCTCTGGCGCCGCTTCACGCGGAATCCCGCCGTCGCCTCCGCGTGGAACGCGACGCGCGACGCCGTGCTCGCGGGAACGCTCTCGCCGACCGCCGCCGCCGTGCGCCTCCTCAATCTCAACGAAAAAATCGAGGAGCCGAGAAGCGGAGGAGTTTAGAAGCGACCGCTCCCGAACGTTTTCGCCTCCTCGACCTTTTCGGCTTCCGCTTCCCATTTTCCAATCAACAGGCAACAAACAAACGAAAGATCTCAAAACCATGATTACCCGAATCGACCATATCGGCATCGCCGTCACGAGCCTCGAAGCCACCGTCCCGTATTACCGCGACGCGCTCGGACTGGGCGAACCTCACATCGAAGAAGTGCCCTCGCAGAAGGTGCGCGTCGCCATGTTCGACGTCGCCGGCGTGCACATCGAGCTCCTCGAGCCGACCACGCCCGACAGCCCGATCGCCAAGGCGATCGAAAAGAACGGCGGGCGCGGCCTCATTCACCACCTCGCGTTCTGCACGGACGACGCGGCGGCGCAGCTCGCGCAGGCGAAGGCCGCCGGATGCGCGCTCATCAACGAAACGCCCGTTCCCGGCGCGCACGACACGAAGGTCGCCTTCCTCCATCCGAAATCGACCTTCGGCGTGCTCACCGAATTCTGCCAGCACTGACGCGCGCGTCGCACGCGCGGAAACGCGTCGGTCCAAACCCGAACAACGAAAACGAAAGACATGGAAAAAAAACTTACGCTTGATGAATTCGAGAAGCCGAGCTACGAGGCTTGGAAGGCGGTGGCGGTCGAGTCGCTCAAGGGCGCGCCGTTCGAGAAAAAACTGTTCACGAAGACGCCCGAGGGCATCGTCGTCGAGCCGCTCTACGAGGGCGTCGCGCCCGACGCGGCCTTCCCGGGATTCTTCCCCTACACGCGCGGCGTTCACGCCGAGCCGCGCGCCTGGACGGTCGCGCAGGAGACCGCCGCCGGCTGCGCGGACAAGTTCAACGCGCGCCTGCGCGCCGCGCTCGAGCGCGGGCAGGGCGCCGTCTCGCTGAAATTCCGCGGGGCGGGCTCGCACGGCGGTCTCAAGGAACTTTCCGTCGAGGCGGTCAAGACCGCGCTCGCGGACGCGGATCTCTCGAAGCTTGCGCTCTTCATCGACGGCGGCTTCGAGCCGAAGAAAGTCTATGACGTGGTCGGCAAGGCGATTCAGGAACTCGGCGGGAACGACCGCGCCGTCGCGGGCGCGATCTCCGTCGATCCGCTCTGCGCGCTGCTGCGCGCGGGCGCGCTCCCGAAGACGCTCGACGCGCTTTACGCGGAGATGGCGGACGTGACGAAGCGCTCCCAGCCCGCGTTCCGCACGGTCGGCGTGAACGCCGCGATCTGGGCGGACGCCGGCGCGACCGCCGTGCAGGAGCTCGGCTACGCGCTCGCGACCGCGCTCGAATACCTGCGCGCGCTCGAAAAGGCGGGCTTCGACGCGGGAACCGCCGCCGCGAAGATCCGCTTCACGTTCGCGATGGGCGGCGACTTCTTCATGTCGCTCGCGAAGATCCGCGCCTTCCGCGCGCTTTGGGCGCAGGTCGTCCGCGCGTGCGGCGGCGACGACGAGGCCGCCAAGGCGTGCATCCACGCCGTCACGACGCGCCGCAACAAATCCTCGCTCGACGTGTACGTGAACATGCTGCGCTCGACGACGGAGGCGACCGCCGCCGTGCTCGCGGGCGTCGATTCGCTTTCGATCGCGCCGTTCGACGCCGCCGTGCGCAAGCCCGACGACTTCTCGCGCCGCATCGCGCAGAATCTCCACATCATCCTGCGCGAAGAATGCTGCTTCGACAAGGTGCTCGATCCCGCGGGCGGCTCGCCCTACGTGGAATCGCTCACGGCGCAGCTCGCCGAAAAGGCGTACGCGCTGTTCCGGGACGTCGAGAAGGCGGGCGGCATGGCGGCCGCGGTGCTCGCGGGCGCGCCCCAGGCGGCGGTCGCCGCCGTCGCCGCGGAAAAGGCGAAGCTGCTCGCCCAGCGCCGCACGACGCTCGTCGGCGTGAATCTTTACGCGAACCCGCTCGAAAAACCGCTCGAAAAGCGCGAGTGCTGCTGCGCGAAAAAATCCGGCGACGCCGCCGCGAAATGCTGCTGCGCCGGCGACGCGCCCGCGGCCGTCTCCGCGCCGAAGCTCGACTTCACGCGCGCGGCGGAGCCTTTCGAAAAGATGCGCGCCGCCGTCTGGGCCGCGCCGAAGCGCCCGAAAGTCTTCCTTGCTAACATGGGACCCGTCCGCCAGCACAAGGCGCGCGCGGACTTCACGACGGGATTCTTCGACGTCGGCGGCTTCGAGATTCTCTCCAACGCGGGCTTCAAGGACGTTCCCGCGGCGGCGGAGGCTGCGCTCGCCTCGGGCGCGGAAATCGTCGTCGTCTGCTCGACGGACGACACCTACCCGGAAATCGTTCCCGAGCTGACGCGCGCGATCAAGGCGGCGAAGCCCGAGACGATCGTCGTGCTCGCGGGCTACCCGGCGGATTTCGTCGAGGCGTTCAAAGCGGCGGGCGTGGACGAGTTCATCCACGTCAAGGCGAACTGCCTCGCCGTCAACGAGGCGCTGCTGAAACGGGTCGGCGTCGCGCTTTAATCCATGCAGACAAAGAAAGGTTTTGAAAGACAATGAGTATTCCGAATTTTTCCGAAGTTCCGTTCAATGCCGTTCCCGCCGCGGGCTCGAAGGCCGAATGGCAGGCGAGCCTTGAAAAGGCGACCGGCAAGCCGCTGAAGGAGCTGCTCTGGCGCACGATGGAGCAGATCGACGTCGCGCCCGCGCAGACGCGCGACGACGCGGCCGCGTGCAGGCAGGTCGGCTTCACCGCCGGCATCGCGCCGAATCTCCGCGGGCCCTACCCGACGATGTACGTCACGCGCCCGTGGACGGTGCGCCAGTACGCGGGCTTCTCCACCGCGAAGGAATCCAACGCGTTCTACCGCCGCAATCTCGCCGCGGGGCAGAAGGGGCTCTCCGTCGCGTTCGACCTCGCGACGCACCGCGGCTATGACTCCGACCACCCGCGCGTCGTCGGCGACGTCGGCAAGGCGGGCGTCGCGGTCGATTCCGTGCTCGACATGAAGACGCTCTTCGACGGCATTCCGCTCGACAAGATTTCCGTCTCCATGACGATGAACGGCGCGGTCCTGCCCGTCATGGCGTTCTACATCGTCGCCGCGGAAGAGCAGGGCGTGAAGCCGGAGCTCCTCTCGGGCACGATCCAGAACGACATTCTCAAGGAGTTCATGGTGCGCAACACCTACATCTACCCGCCGACGCCGTCGATGAAGATCATCGCCGACATCTTCGAGTACACTTCGAAATACATGCCGAAGTTCAACTCGATCTCGATTTCCGGCTACCACATGCAGGAAGCGGGCGCGACCGCCGACATTGAAATGGCGTACACGCTCGCGGACGGGCTCGACTACATCCGCACGGGCGTCAAGGCCGGGCTCTCCGTGGACGCGTTCGCGCCGCGGCTCTCCTTCTTCTGGGCGCAGGGCAAGAACATGTTCATGGAAATCGCGAAGATGCGCGCCGCGCGCGTGCTCTGGGCGAAGATCGTGAAGCAGTTCGGTCCGCAGAACGCGAAGTCCCTCGCGCTGCGCACGCACTCGCAGACCTCCGGCTGGTCGCTCACCGAACAGGATCCGTTCAATAACGTCGCGCGCACCTGCGTCGAGGCGATGGCGGCGGCGTTCGGCCATACGCAGTCGCTCCACACGAACTCGCTCGACGAGGCGATCGCGCTCCCGACGGACTTCTCCGCGCGCATCGCCCGCAACACGCAGCTCTTCCTGCAGAGCGAGACGGGCATCTGCCGCACGGTCGATCCCTGGGGCGGCTCCTACTATGTCGAAAGCCTCACCGAAGCCATCATGGAAAAGGCGTGGGCGCTCATTCAGGAAGTCGAGGAGCTCGGCGGCATGGCGAAGGCGATCGAGACCGGCCTGCCGAAAATGCGCATCGAGGAGGCGGCCGCGCGTCGCCAGGCGCAGATCGACTCCGGCAAAGAGACCATCGTCGGCGTCAACCGCTACAAGCTCGCCAAGGAAGACGCGCTCGAAACGCTCGAGGTGGACAACACCGCCGTGCGCGAAGAGCAGATCGCCCGCCTGAAGGAGATCCGCGCCACGCGCGACGAAGCCGCCGTCCAGGCCGCGCTCGACGCCCTCACCAAGTGCGCCGAGACCAGGGAGGGCAACCTCCTCGAACTCGCCGTCGCCGCCGCGCGCCTGCGCGCCACGCTCGGCGAAATTTCCTACGCCCTCGAAAAAATCTACGGGAGACACAAAGCAGTGATTCGTTCCATTTCCGGAGTTTACCAGTCCGAATTCGCCCACGACGGCGGAAGCGGCATCGTCGCCGAAGTCCGCGCCGCCACGGACAAATTCGCCGAAGAAAACGGGCGCCGTCCGCGCGTCATGATTGCCAAGATGGGCCAGGACGGTCACGACCGCGGCGCGAAAGTCGTCGCCACGGCGTACGCCGACCTCGGTTTCGACGTGGACATCGGGCCGCTCTTCCAGACGCCCGAGGAGACCGCGAAGCAGGCGGCGGAAAACGACGTGCACTGCATCGGCGTCTCCTCGCTCGCGGCGGGGCACAAGACGCTCGTGCCGCAGCTCATCGCCGAGCTGAAGAAGATCGGGCGCGAGGACATCAAGGTGTTCTGCGGCGGCGTCATTCCGCCCCAGGACTACGATTTCCTCTACGCCGCGGGCTGCAAGGCGATCTTCGGTCCGGGAACGGTCATCCCCGAAGCCGCGAAGAAGATGCTCGAGTTCATCGGCTGATTTTTCGCCTCCTTCCTCGCGCGGCGCTCCCGTCCTTTCCCGGCGGGCGCGCCGCGTTCTTTTTCTTCCGGACAGGCGAGATTGTGTCGCTTAGTGGAATTCGCAGACGAAAAGTTTTTCAATGAAGAGCGAGACGGAGACCCGAAGAAGCGGAACGATCTTCTTCTCGGTCAGAGAGGGGCGTCCGCGGGGAGGAAGGGAGCGAAGAAGGGCGCGGGCTTCCTGGTCGCGCTCACGGGCGACATCATGCGCATGCCGGCGCTGCCGAAGGCGCCCTGCGCGGAAACGATCGACCTCGACGCCGCCGGCAACATCACCGGCATGCTCGGCGTGTGACGAGACGCCCGGAGCTCGAAAAGCTTGAAGGTCGGAGGGCGGAATTTTTCCCCCTCCGGCCTTTTTGTTTTGGGAATGCGGCGTCCCCGACGCGTCGCCGAAATCCGCGAATGCAAATTTTTTCAAACGCAAAGAACGCAAAGAAAGACCGCAAAGTCAAAAAGGGGGGAAGCGACATTCCTGTCACTAGTGTCCACTAAAAAATCGTCTGATTCGCGTTGAAGTCTTTATTTATC
>JBJEVQ010000022.1:0-32918 GCA_051884495.1 Candidatus Spyradosoma sp. | reverse complement strand
AAAACTCCCGAAAAGCCCCCTAACCCACCCCGAACCGAACACCCGCCATCAAAAAAAGGACTCAAAGGACAAAAACGACAAAAGCCCCCCAAAAAACGTATCCAAATTCAAATGACGATTTATGTATCTAAATATCAATTACAATTTCTGCAAAGAAGCAGGGGTGGAACGAAAAACGGCGTTCCCGTGCGGGAACGCCGTTCTCGAAAATCTCGCGATTCGCTTACGCCTCTTCGCCTTCGTCGGCGTCGTCGAGATCCTCGTCGTCGACGGGCGCGGCGTTGTGAATGAGCTTGCGGCGGTTCTGCGGAACCGGAGAAAGCATCGCGGTGATGGAACGCCCCATGAGCTTGGGCTGGTTGTCGAGCGTGCCGACGTGCGCGACGGCCTCGACCAGTTTCTGCACCGCTTCGAAGCCGTACTCCGGGTGTTCCAGCTCGCGGAAGCGGAACATCAGCGTGACCTTCACCTTGTTTCCGTTGAAAAGGAACATCTCGGCGAGACGCACCTTGACGAACAGGTCGTGATCGTCGATGCGCGGGCGCAGCTTGACTTCCTTCATCTTCGTGGCGGCCTGCTTCTGCTGCTTCTGCTTCTTGGCCTCTTCGTAAAGGTATTTCCCGTAATCGACGATGCGGCAGACGGGCGGCTGCGCGGTCGGCGCGATTTCGAGCAGATCGAGCCCGTGCAGACGCGCGATCTCAAGCGCTTCCTTCGTCGCGATGATGCCGAGCTGCTCGCCGCGCGGCCCGATGCAGCGGATTTCGGGAACGCGGATGCGCTCGTTGCGGCGCGGACCGTTGTCGTGCCCGCGGCGGTTGTTTCTTCCGTCGCGGCCGTTTCCGTTGCGGTTCATTCCGGGACGCGCGGCGTTGCCGCCGCTAAATTGCTTGGGTGCTGCCATTCAGTTTTTGTTCGTTTGTTGAAAGATAGACGAATCGTGAGCGATTTGCACAAAAAGCACAATTTAAATTTCCGTCGCGGGAAGGCTCATTCGAGCGAGATTTTTTCGCCGGACGCGTAAAGCTCCTCCAGATTGTAGCGCGCGCGCTGCTCCGCCGCGAAAACGTGCACGACGACGTCGAACGCGTCCACGACGCACCAGCCGCTGCCCGGCTCGTTCTGAATCCGTACCGTTCCTTCGGGAACGACGGCGTCGATCGCCTTCTCCAGCTCGATGCGGATGGAGCGCAGATGCGGGTCCGACGTTCCCGTCGCGAGCACGTAATAATCCGTCACGGAAGACGACTCGCCGACGCGGATGACCTCGACGTCGCGCGCCTTCTTCTCTTCGAGCGCGGCGACGCAACGGCGGACCAGATCCATGCCGTGCCCGATCTTCTCGACGGGCGCCGCCGCCTTTTTCGCCTTCGCGCGAACCGTTCCCGCAGGCTTCTTCGCGCGCTTCGCCGCGACCGCGGATTCCGCGGCGGCGGGCTTCTTCTTTGCCGTTCCCGTCTTCGCGGAAGCTTTTTTCGAGGGAACGCGTTTCGTCGCGGGAACTTTTTTCCCGGCGGCGGATTCATTCTTTTTCGGCATGAACGTAAAGATTGTTTTTGCGGATGATCCGGATGACGGAACGCGGCATGTAGCGCTCGAGCTCCTCATCGGAAAGCGTCGAAATTTTTTCGCGGATGAAAGTCGAGCTGATGTCCACCGGCGGCACCGAAAGCGGCTCCACGCTGACGATCTTCGCAAGGTCGCCGGGCAGCGCGGGCAGCGAATTGCCGTCGCGGCACATCGCGGCGAAGCGCACGATGCGCGCGAGCTCGCCGACGTCCTTCCACGTGTCGAGCACGGCGAGCTGGTCCGCGCCGAGCAGCCAATAAAACTCCGCGAACGGGAACAGCTCCGCGAAATGCTTCGCCGTCTCCACGGAATAACTTTTCCCGCCGCGCACGAGCTCCCAGTCGGACACCTCGAAGCCGGAGCGTTTGTCGATGGCGGCGCTCAGCATTTCCAGACGCCTGTCGCCGGCGGCGCTCGGCTCGCTCTCCTTGAGCGGCGAATGCGCCGCGGGAACGAAAATCACGCGGTCCAGCCCCAGCGCGTCGCGCGCCGCCTCCGCGAGCGTCAGATGGGCGTTGTGCACGGGATCGAAACAGCCGCCGAAAATCCCGACCTTCTCGTGCCGGTTGCGCCAGCGCCCCGCCGGAGGCACGGGATCCGCCCCGCCCGCGCAGAGCGGATTGCAGCGCAGCACGCGATAGAACGACAGCGCCGTCCCCTTCAGAAATCCGTGGCGCATGAGCGCCTGCCGCGCGTATTCCGAACACGACGGCGTGAAGCGGCAAAAGCCCTCCGACCCGAAAAACGCATGAAGCACCGGCGAAATCACGCGGCGATAAAAGAAAATCCCTCCCAGCGCGACGCGCACCGGAAAGCCCTTGATCGTTTTAAAAAAGTTTTTCTTTTTCATGGTTTTCTTTGAAGCGGGGAGCGGCGGCTTTCCCGGAAATCTTGGCGACGAGCCGCCTCGCGCCTTCCAGATACTTCGCCGTCAACTCCTTCACAGTTTGCCTCGAAAACGTCCCGCGCGCAATAACGATTACGTCCCAGCCCGCAGGAAAAGCCTCGGGATGCGTCCGAAAAATCTGCCGGAAAACGCGCTTCGCCCGATTGCGGACGACGGCCCGCCTGCTCACCATCTTCTTCGACGCAATGACGCCCAGCCGCGCGAACCCTCGCGCGACCGCGCCGTCTTCCGCCGAAGGCGGAGCCGCATTCAACACAAAAGACCCGCAGTCATACCGCGAGCCTTCTGTTTTCAGACGAACGAAATCGGCCTGGCGCCGAAGTCTGGTCGAAGCGGAAAAACGCATGCGTTCCCGCGCGCTTAGTCGGCGAGACGCTTGCGTCCCTGAGCGCGACGATTGTTGATCACCGCGCGACCGCCGCGGGTGCGCATACGGGCACGGAAACCGCACTTGCGCGCGCGGCAAAGTTTCGAAGGACGATAAGTCGGTTGCATAATGAATGTCTCCTGAATTTAAAGTTGAATTGCCGATGAAACAGCTTCGCGTCGGAGCTGTCAACAGCGTTTTTCCGCGCTCAGCCCGCGCCCAGCGCTCCCGCGAGCGCCGCGCACGCCAGCCAGACGAAAAGCGCCGTGCACACGAACAGCTTCACCAACGTCGCCGCGATCGCGCCCGCGAGCGTCCCCAGCCCCGCCCGCGCGCTCCCGCCGCAGGTGTTCCCGCCGAGATATTCGCCGACGAAGGCGCCGATGATCGGTCCCACGAGCAGCCCCAGCACCGCGCCGGGAATCCCCGCCATGAAAAGCGACAGCACCAGCGGGAACGCGATCGCGCCGACCAGCGCGCCGACGCCCCCGCGCCACGTCGCGCCGAATTTCACCGCGCCCCAGTAGCTCGACAGATAATCGAACACGAACGACGCCGCGACGAACACGCCGGAAATCGAGATCGTCCACACGTTCACGCTCGGCAGCAGCGCCTCCGCCGGCGTCGCCAGAAAATAGGCAAGAATTCCGCACCACGCCAGCAGCGGCCCCGGAATCACGGGAACGAACACGCCGACCGTCCCGACCAGAATCGCCGAAAACGCCAGCGTCAGCCAAAGAATTTCCCCGAACGCTCCCATCGCCGACAGTTCCCCGCGCCTCACTTGCCGCCGACGGCCTTTTTGACGTCGTCCAGCTTCGTCCCTTCGCAGACGAGCTCGCCCTTCTTCGCGTCAAAGACGCGGAGATCCGGCACCTTGTTCACGCGGTATTTGATGAAGTAGCGCTGCGCCTCCATCGGTTCGGGCGTCGCCGCGAGCCACGGCATTTTCTCGCTCTTCAGAGCCGCGGCGAGTTCGTCCCGCGTCTTGCCGTAAGTGACGACGACGATTTCCAGCTTGTCCCTGTTCTTCTTGTAAAATTCGACGAGCTGCTTCGTGAAGCGCGCGCAGTCCTTGTCCTTTTCCCTGATGCAGTAGAGCGCGACGTATTTTTTCTTCTTCAGCGCGGCGTCGGTCGCGACCGTCTTGCCGTCCGCGTCGAAGAATCCCGTCTTGAAGAACGTCTTCCAGTTTTCGGGCGTTCCCGCCGAGGACGTTTCCTTTTCGCCCGTGATGACTCGGCGGATGATGCGCAGATCGATTTCGTTCGCGACGAGCCGCTTGCCCGTCTTCGCGTCGAAGAACTGAAAATGCGGAATGCCCCGGATTCCGTAGCGGTGCATATAGCCTTCCGTTCCCGCCGAGCCTTTTTTGCCCGTGAGCCAGGGCATCTTGTGGTCGCGCATGTATTTGAAGACCTCCGCCTCGTTCTTGTCGCAGCCGATGAGCACGATCTCGATCTGATCCTCGAACTCCTTGTAGAACTCGACCAGTTTCGGCGTGAAATAGCGGCAGGGCGCGCACCAGGAAGCCGACGCGTAAATCCCGACGAACTTCTTCTTTCCGAACGCCTCGCTCACGGAAACCTTCGTGCCGTCGGCGCGGAAGAGCCCGTCGGCGAAAACTTCCCTCCAGTTTTCCTTCGGCTCGCTCTGCTTGGCGGCGGGCGCGGCGTCCGCGGGAACGGCGTTTCCGAAAAACGCGGCGCAGACCGCGACGAGGGCGACGAACATGCGGGTAATCTTCTTCATCATGCCGTCCATTCTCGCGGGAACGCCCCGCGCAGTCAAATTTCAATTCCTCTCCGCCTCGTCCTTGAAATCCGGATACATGAACGGAACCGTCTCCTTACGCTTCCCGATTTGGCGATCCGCCGCGAAACGTGTCCGCGTGAAGCTTCGGCGTTTGTCCGTAATCTGCGTGCGCATACTTCATAGACCGCCGCGGAGAGGGCGAAAAAAATCTCCGCGTCTAACGAAAAACTAACGAAACGCGAACACGGCGCGAACGCGGCGCGCGTATGCTGTGGGGACTTTCTTAAAAAAAGCTATGATCAAAGAAATACTCACAAGCACAATCGCGACCGTCGCGGCGGTCATCGCCCTCAACGCGGAAGAAACGCTCAACGGCGCGGGAGCGTCGTTCCCGGCGCCCGTGTACCAGGCGTGGACCTACGCGTATTCGCAGTCGCAGGACAAGACGAAAGTCAACTACCAGAGCATCGGCTCGGGCTCGGGCATCAAGCAGATCGCCGCGGGAACGATCGATTTCGCGGGAACGGACAGCCCGCTCTCGGCGGACGAACAGGCGGAATCCGGCCTGATTCAGTTCCCGATGCTGACGGGCGGCGTCGTGGTCGTCGTCAATGTTCCCGGCGTGGCGAACAACGCGCTGAAGCTCGACCAGAGCACGCTCGCGGACATCTTCCTCGGGAAGATCACCGAATGGAACGATCCCGCGATCGCCGCCCTGAATCCGGGGCTGAAGCTGCCGGCGCTGAAGATCACGGTCGTACGCCGCTCCGACGCGTCGGGCACGACGTTCATCTTCACGAACTACCTCTCGAAGATTTCCGGCGAATGGAAGGAAAAAGTCGGCGAGGGCAAGTCCGTGAACTGGCCGACCGGGCTCGGCGGACAGAAGAACACGGGCGTCTGCGGCGCGGTCGCGAAGACGCGCGGCGCCGTCGGATACACGGAATTCACCTACGCGACCAAGGCGAACCTCGCCTGCGTCGCTCTGAAGAACAAGGCGGGCAAGTTCGTCGAGGCCTCGCCGGCGTCCTTCGTCGCCTCTTCCGCCGAAGCGGACTGGAAGAACGCGCCGGGCTACTACATGGAGCTCACCGACGCCGCGGGCGACAACGCCTGGCCGATCACGGCGGTCACCTACATCCTGATCCGCAAGGACGCCTCCGCCGAAAAGAAAAGCGCGCTGAAGGACTACTTCAACTGGTGCTTCACGAGCGGAAGCGCGGCGGCGACGAAGCTCGACTACGTGCCGCTGCCGCAGAACGTCGTCTCACTCATCAACGAAACGGCGCTGAAATAAGCCTTCCCGCGAGGGAATCCGAGAGCGCTCCCGCCTTACGCGGGAGCGCTTTTCGCGTCCCTTGCGCAGGCGCGAAAAAAGCGTCCCCGCGGAAAGGCGGGAACGCTCTCGAAACGAAAGAGACTTCGTTTATTCGGCCTTCGGAGCTTCGTCGGAAGCGGCGGCTTCCTCGGCTTTCGGAGCGCGCGGCTTGCGGGCGCCCTTCTTGCCCTTGGAGGCGTCTTCCGCAGGTTCTTCGACCGGATTTTCGGAAACGACTTCGATCGAGATCTCCACGGAGACTTCGGCGTGCAGCTTGACGACTGCGGAGGTTTTGCCGAGGTGCTTGACGGCGCCGTGTTCGAGGTGAATCGCCTTCTTTTCGATTTCGTGACCGAGTTCGGCGAGCTTCTTCGCGATGTCGGTCGTGGAGATCGAGCCGAAGAGCTTTCCGCCTTCGCCGGTCTTGACGGCGAACGTAAGGGCGAGGCCGGCGAGCTTTTCGGCGGCGGATTTCGCCGCTTCGAGCTCCTTGGCTTCGCGTTCCGCGCGCGCCTTCTTGAGCGCTTCGATCTGCTTGCGGTTCGCCTGCGTCACGGGAACGGCGATTCCCTGCGGAAGCAGGAAATTGCGCGCGAATCCGGCGCGGACCTTGACTTGATCGCCTTCGGCGCCGAGACCGGCGACGGGCTTTTTGAGGAGGACTTCAGAGAGTGCCATAATTTTGTTTTGTTAAATGGTTAACGTTGTTGTTGTTTCCGGAACCGAATCAGAACGGAACGTCCTCGTCGTTCATGTCCGACGAAGGCGGCGGCGCGGGCTGGCGCGAAGGCGCGGGAGCACGGCGCGGAGCCGGGGCGACGGCGTCGTAGTCGGAAGGCGCGGGCGCGCCTCCGGCGGGCGAGTCTCCCCGGGCGCCGACGAACTGGAAGTTTTCGAGCACGATGCCGAGGCGCGAGCGCTTTTCGCCCGTCGCCTTGTCGTCCCACTGGTCGAGACGCAGACGCCCTTCGATGAGCAGCGTGCGCCCTTTCGTGCACCACTTCGCGATCGTTTCCGCCTGTTTTCCGAAAGCGTCCACGTCCACGTAGGTGACTTCTTCTTTCTTTTCGCCTTCCTTGGAGAGGTAGGCGCGATTGACGGCGAGCCCGATGCGCGCGACGGCGTTGCCGCTCGGAAGCGTGCGCAGCTCGGGATCGCGCGTGAGGTTGCCCATGAGGATCACTTTGTTGAACGATGCCATTTTCGGGGTGTCCTTTCAGATTCGGGGATTGCGGTTCAGCGGGACTGAATCAGGATGCGCTTGATGGTGCGGTCGAGACGGAGTTTTTCGCGGAAGGCGACCGGGAAGGTCGTCGCCGCGGCGACGTCGAACTGCGTGTAGTGCGCGTTCGGCATGCGACGGTTGGTGACGCGGACGAAGTCCTTGACGCCGAGATCCGTCACTTCCTCGAGGGTGGCCCCGAGCGCGGAGATGAGCGTCTTGATCTTCTCGATCTGCGCCTCGGCGGTGACGCCGCGGACGTCGAAAATCATGTTCACACGATATTTGTTAAGGTCGTTCATTGTTGTCTTTTCTGTTGATAAGGTTTTGTGCGGCGGAAAGCCCCTGCGTGATCAGAAGCTCCAGGCCATGGATGAAGTCCGCCTGCCGTGTTTCGAAAATGTTCTTTTCCTCGTCGCCGAGTTTCCCCAGCACGAAGTCTGCGAGCGGCTGTTCGCGGAAAGGCTTCGCGCCGATGCCGACGCGGAAGCGGATGAAGGCGTTCCCGCAGCAGCGGATCACGCTCTTGATTCCGTTGTGGCCGCCGTCTCCGCCGCCCTGGGAAATCTTGACCGCGCCGACCGGCAGCGCAATGTCGTCGTAGACGACCGCGACCGCGGCGAAGTCGAGCTTGTGGTAACGGGCGTGAGCCCCCACGCACTCGCCGCTGAGGTTCATGAACGTCAGCGGCTTCCCGAGCCAGAGCGTTCCCGCGGAGCCGAATCGCGCTTTCGCGAACTCCCCGCGCAGCGCCGCGTCCTTGCGGAACTCGGCGCCGAGGCGCTTCGCCAGAGCATCGACTACGCGAAAACCCGTGTTGTGCCGGGTGAACTCGTATTCTTTGCCGGGATTGCCCAGACCGTAAATGGCGGAAACGAACATCGAATTTTAAAGAACAAACGCCGTAAGGCGGAAAACACGCGCGGACCGAGGTTATTTCTTCTCGGGCGCGGGAGCAGCGGCGTCCGCAGGAGCGGCTTCGCCTTCCGCGGGAGCGGCGGGTTCTTCTTCCTGCTTCTCGACCGTGCAGGAGGCGACGACGGAATTCTGATTCGCCGGGAACGTGACGCCCGGAATCGGCGGCAGCGCGTCGATGTGAATCGTGTGGCCGGCATGCAGCCCGGAAACGTCCACTTCGATGAACTCGGGCAGATCCTTCGGAAGGCAGCGGACGATGATTTCGTGCACCGCTTCGAGCGTCGCGTTTTCCTGCAGCACGCCGATCGCGTCGCCCTTGACGTGGACGGGGATCGTGGCGGTCATCTGCACGTTGGGATCGACCTCAAGGATGTCGACGTGAACGACCTTCTGCGAGACGGCGTCGCGCTGGAAGTCCTTGACGAGGGAGAGCATCGTTTCGGCGCCGTCGACGGCGATCTCGACGAGAGCGGCGCTTTCGCCCTTGGCGCGCATCATCATGCGGAACTCGACCGCGTCGATGGAGACGGGCTGAGAGCCGCTTTTTCCGTAAATCACGCCCGGGATTGCGCCCGCGGCGCGAAGGCGGCGGGCCGGTCCTCGACCGATGCCGTCGCGTTTCTTGACATTCAGTTTGTATTTTTTCATTGGTTGGATGTGTCTCCGTGGTAGTCACGGGCCCGCAACTGCTGCGGCCGCGCCTCGACCGAAGACAAGTCGAGAATGAAGAGTCGATATTACGAGAACGCTTTTTTCGACGCAACAAGAATTTTCGCGCGGAAGCGCGCGGGGCGGGCGCGCGTAGAATTGACACTTCAGCGGAAATCAACATGCTGTTCGCAACCTTTTCAGGAAGGCGATACCTCCTTTTCAACGCAGTCAGAATCTTATGTCAGCCAAGAAAATTTCCTCCAAGCAGGCCGCGAAGCGCCCCGCCGCGAAGGCGCCGGCGAAGGCTCCCGCGAAAAAATCCGCCGCGAAGACTTCGCCGGCGAAGAAAGCCGCGCCCGCGAAGGCGACGAAGAAGAGCGCGCCCGCGCCGCAGAAGAAACCGGCGAAGCCCGCGAAGGCGGTGAAGACCGCGCCCGCTAAAAAGGCTCCGGCGGCGAAGACGAAGAGCGCTCCCGCCGCGAAGCCCGTTCCCGCCAAGAGCGTTCCCGCGAAAAAGGAGGCGCGCCCGCTGATCGCTCCCGCGAAGCGCGGCAGAAAGCCCAAGGCGGACGCCGCGCGCGGAAAATCCACCGCAGCCATCTCCGTGCCGCGCGACGTCCGCGCCGCCACCAAGCGCGTCTCGCCGAACCGCGCGCGCGCCTACACGCCGGCGGAGCTCGAACAGCTGCTCTTCCAGCGCGGCACCGCGGACATCAACGTCTTCCGCCCGGAACTCGGCGTCGCGCCCTCCAAGAAGGCGGAAAACAAAAAAGTCATCCTGAAGGAGCTCCCGAAAAGCGAAGGCAAGCGCACCGTCGGCGCCGTCTCGATCAGCGACCTCTTCGGCTTCAACCCGTTCGCGAAGGACGCCGCCTCGCAGGAGGAGGCGCTCATCCCCGAAAAATGGCGCAAGTACTACCGCAAGCTCATGGCGCGCAAGAACGAGCTGATGGCGAACATCTCCCGCCACTCCGAAAACGCGTTCCGCAAGGAAAGCAAGGAGGAGACCGGCGACGTCTCCGCCTACAGCCAGCACACGGCGGACATCGACAACGAGGCGTTCGACCGCGACTTCGCGATCAGCCGCCTCGCCGCCGAGCAGGAGGAACTTTCCGAAATCGACGTCGCCGTCGAGCGCATGAAGAAGGGCACCTACGGCATCTGCGAAATCACCGGCAAGCCCATTCCCGCGGAACGCCTCAACAAGGTGCCGTTCACGCGCTATTCCGTCGAAGGCAAGATCGAGGCGGAAAAACAGCGCCGCGTCGAAGCCCGCCGCCGACGCGCGAACGCGACGGGAGACATCTCCGAGGTCATCGACATCGAAAACGACTCGCCGATTTCCCTGCCGGAGGAACACGAGGAACCGTAATCGGATTTCCATGACGTTCCGCCTCCGCCGAATCCGCAGGTACGCGATCTTCTGGAAGATCGCGCTCGGCGTCTTCGCGCTCGACCAGCTCACCAAGCTCCTCGTGCTCGCGCTGATCCCGTGGGAGCCCGGACGGCCGACCTACGCGCTCCCGGGCGACTTCGGATTCGACCCCGCGTTCGCGCCGATCGCCGTCGTGGAAAACTTCTTCTACCTCGTGCACATCGACAATCCCGGCGCGGCGTGGAGCCTCTTCGCCGGGCATCAGATGCTGCTGAGCCTCTTCGCCGTCGCCGCGCTCGCCGCGCTGTTCTTCTTCCGCCGCCATCTCGAGCTCGAACGCCTGCCCTCGCAGATCGCGCTCGGCCTGCTCGCCGGCGGAATCGTCGGCAACCTGCTCGACCGCGTGGTCCACAATCACGTCATCGACTTTCTCGACGTCCACCTGCCGCTCTACGGCCGCTGGCCCGCCTTCAACGTCGCCGACTGCGGCATCGTCGTCGGCGTGTGCTTCTACCTTTTCATCAACGTCATCCCGCTCTTCGGCTACAACCACCCGAAGGCGAAACGCTTCAACGAAGAAGAAACCCTGAACAAATGAACGACTCCGCCCCGAAATTCTCCCGCTTCGAAACCGAAATGCAGGTCCGGCCCGACGACATCGACCTGTATCAGCACGTTCACAGCTCGCGCTACATCGACTACGTGCTCGCCGCGCGCTTCGACCAGATGGAACGCTGCTACAAGATGTCCATGCAGGAATTCGCCGCGCGCGGACTCGGCTGGTACCAGACTTCCATCACGATGAACTACAAGCGCGCGCTCGGGCTCGGCGACGCCTTCATCGTCGAGACGGGCATCGTCGATTTCGCCGACGCGTCCATCACGCTCACCTTCAAAATCATGAAGAAGGACACGCGCAAGCTCGTCGCCGACGGACACGCCTCCTACGCGCTCATCGACCTGCAGACGAAACGCGCGACGAAAATCCCCCAGGACGTCATCGAAAAGTACACGATCTGAGGGAAGAAAAGCCTGATTCGCCCGCGTTTTTACGGGATACGCCCCGTCCTCGGGCTCTCAGAAATCCGGGCGGCGCGAGTCCAGCGTCAGCGTCACGGGACCGTCGTTCACGAGCTCGACGTCCATCATCGCGCCGAAGCGTCCCGTCGGCACCGGCCGCTCCAGCAGCGCGGAAAGCTTCGCCGTGAAGCTCTCGTAGAGCGGAATCGCCTCCGCGGGAACGGCCGCGCGGTTGAACGACGGACGCGAGCCCTTGCGCATCGTTCCGAAAAGCGTGAACTGGCTCACCACGAGCGCGCTCCCGCCGACGTCGCGCGCGGCGAGATTCATCTTGCCTTCCGCGTCCTCGAAAATCCGCACGCGCGCCAGCCGCGCCGCGAGCCAGTCCGCGTCCGCCTCCGTGTCGCCCGTCTCCACGCCGAGCAGAATCAGCATTCCTTTGCCGATCGCGCCGACGACGTTTCCGTCCACGCACACGCTCGCCCGTTTCACCCGCTGAATCACCGCTCTCATCGCGTCTCCTCGGCTCAGTAAATTTCTCCGCCTTTTTCGCGATAAAGCCGGAACGGCGTTCCCGCGACGTCCTCCAGAAGCGGACCGACCACGCGGACGCCGCGTTTTTCCAGCGCGCCGCGCCAGTCCGCGGGCTTGTCGCCTTCGTCGAATCCGACGGCGCGCGCGGCGTCTCCCGAAGCGCCGTAGATCAGCTTCTCGACGCCGCTCCACGGCGTCGCGCCCGTGCACATCGCGCACGGCTCGCAGCTCGACGCGATCACGCAGCCTTTCAGCTCGCGCGTGCCGAGACGATTCTGCGCATGCGCGTACGCCGTCATTTCCGCGTGAGCCCACGACTGCTTCGCGGGAACGACGCGGTTCACGCCGACGGCGATCAGCTTTCCGTCCGCGAGCGAGAAAATCGCCGCGCCGAACGGACCGCCCGTCCCGCGGCGCACGTTCTCTTCCGCGAGCCGAATCGCGAAATGCAGTTTCTCCTCGTCGCCGGCGAATACGCGTCCGAGATTTTCCGCCTCGATTTCGCGCAGCCATTCCGGCATCGCGAGCGCTTCCGCGAGCAACGGAATGCGGCAGTTCGGGCATTCGCGACGCGAACGGACGAAAAACGCCACGACCGCGACGACGAAAACAACGCACGCCAAAACGAGAATTCCGATTTTCATGACGAAAAGCTAGGCGTTCCCGCGAAGCCGCGCAACGCCGAAGCGGAAAAAAGAACCGCCCGCGAGTTTTTCGCTCGCGGGCGGAAGGAAATGGTGGTCAGGGGCGGAATCGAACCGCCGACACAGGGATTTTCAGTCCCTTGCTCTACCGACTGAGCTACCTAACCGAACGAAAGGAAAGAGCCCCCATAAAACCCGAAACCGCTCCCGCAGTCAACATCTTTTTTCGCGGCACGGTTTTGGAGACGCGCGACCGTTCTCGTCCAGAGGCGGCGTCAGAGGAGCGTGCGGAGATCGTGCGTCGCCGCGGGAACGAGGCGGACGGGATTTTCCGCGAAAGTCGCGGCGGCGGCGCGGGCGTCGATCAGCGCGTCGTCTTCGCCGAGCACGATCTTCCACGAACGCGCGGCGGCGGGAACGGCGGCGAGCTTCGCCGTCGCGAGGAACTCAAGCCCCGTGTCCAAATCTTCGATACGATACGGAAGCGCGTCCGTCGGCGGCGGAAACGAAAGCCCGGCGCGCGCGTAGAAATCCGCGAGCGCGGCGGGAGCGTCCTTCTTCAGCCAGCGGCGCAGAAACTTCACCTGCGTCGCGGAGACGCGTCCGCCCGCTCCCGCCTCGCGCGGGAACGCGAGAAACGGCGCGAAGAGCGTGACGTCCGGACAGGAGAATTCGCCGCGCGCGGCGGCGTCGAGCAGCAGCTGCGCGCCGAGCGAATAACCGACGACGCGCGGAGCGCCCGCAAGCAGCGCGATGTTTTCGCGCGTCGGCGCGAGCACGCGCGTTCCCGCGGGAAAACGCGGCGCGACGGCCTCGGGCGCGATGCCCCAGCCGGAGAGAACGGAAACAGGAACGGATGCCATGGGGAAAGGAAAAACGGAAAGTGAAAAATGACGAGAGACGAAAGGCTGGAGCTTGGAGACGAATGCGCTTCGCTTCGCGAAAAAAGGTTTCTCTGAATTTTGCCGAGCTCTCAGCCCTCGTCTCTGCTCTTTTTCATCGCTTCGCGCAGCGCGTCGGCGAAACGTTCGAGCTGCGCGTCCGTCAGCGTGCGGTTCAGCGAAAGGCGCAGACGCGACGTTCCCGCGGGAACGGTCGGCGGCCGTATCGCGCCGACGCGGAAGCCGCGTTCCCGCAGACGCGCCGCGACGCGCATCGTCTCCGTTTCCGCGCCGACGGGCACGGGAACGACGGGAGAATCGCCGTCGGGCACGCCGGGCACGATCTCGCGCAGGCGCGCGCGCCAGCGCCGCGAGAGCGCGGGCATCGCGGCGCGTTCCGCTTCGGAAAACCCGCGCACGCGGCGCACCGCGGCGAGCGCCGCGCCCGCCGCCGCCGGCGGGAGATAAGTCGAAAAAATGAACTCCGCGCCGAAATTGACGAGATAGCGTCGCAGCGTTTCGTCGTTGAAAAGCGTGTAGGCGCCGGCGGCTCCGAGCGATTTGCCGAGCGTGCCGACGAGCACGTCCGCTTCGCCCGCAAGCCCGAGCGCGTCGATCAGCCCGCCGCCATTTTTCCCGAACCAGCCCGTGGCGTGCGCCTCATCGACGATCCAGACGAAGCCGAACTCCTCGCGCAGACGCGCCATTGCCGCGAGGTCGGGATAGTCGCCGTCCATCGAAAACACGCTTTCGGTCGCGACGAACACCGTTCCCGCGAAGCCCTCCGCGCGCGTCTTTTCGAGCAGCTCGCGCAGATGCGCGGCGTCGTTGTGGCGGTAGCGCTGAAACCGCGCGCCGCTTTTGAGAATGCCCGCGATCATGCTGTTGTGAATGAGCCGGTCGGCGAAAATCCTGTCGCCCGCCTGCGGGAGCGTGCCGAGCACGCAGCAGTTCGCCGCGTAGCCCGTGTTCCAGATCAGCCCGCAGCGGAAGCCGAGCCACGCGCACAGCTCGCGCTCCAGTTCCGCGTGAACGCTCTTGTAACCGGTGATCAGCGGCGACGCGCTCGACGACGCGCCCCACGCGCCGACCGCGCGGACCGCGCCCGCCTTCACCTCCGCGTCGTGCGCGAGACTCAGATAATCGTTCGCGGAAAGATCGAGGAAATCCGCGCGCGCGGGAACGGCGGCAATCGCGCGTTCCCGCCCCTGCGCGGCGACGGCGTCGAGCTTTTCGCGGTAAAAGGCGAAGCGCGGCGAAGCCTCTTCAGGCGCGGCGGCGACGGGCGCGCGCACGGCGTCTGCGCAAGGCGTTCCCGCGCGCAGCAGCGCGTCGAGACCTTCCGCGTAAAACGTTCCGCCGGGCGAGCTCCGCCCGACGACGGGAACGCCCGCCTTGGGTATTTCGAGCGCGTTCGACGCGAGCACGCCTTCGCTCTGCGGGCGGATTTCGTTCAGCCAGAAATGCGGCGCGGGAACGCCCTTCGCCGCGCAGTAGGCCGCGAGAAAACGCGCCTGCGAAATCGCGCCGAGGCGGTTTTCGACGACGATCAGCGTCGCGTCCGCGCGTTCCCGCGCGAAGTCCGCCCAGTCCGTTCCCGCGTCGTCCACGGGCACGCCGAGCCCGCCCGCGCCCTCGACGAGACGCACGTCGCACGGCGGGAGCGCACGGAGCTTTTCCGCCGTCGCCTCGACGGAAAAAACGGCGCCGTCGCGCCGCGCGGCCTCGGTCGGAGCGAGCGGCTGCGAGTAGCGCGCAAGGCGGAACGCGGCGAGCGTTCCCGCGCCCCGGGCGATTTCGCCCGCGGCGGCGAGCGCGCGGTCGGCGTCGCCCGGAGAATCGTCGCGCGGCATTCCCGTCTCGACGAATTTCACGATCTGCACGGAAAGCCCGCGCGCGGCGAGCGTTCCCGCGACCTGCCCGAGCACGTGCGTCTTTCCGGCGTCCGTGTCGTTTCCCGAAACAAAAATCGTCTGCATGGCGGAAAGATGAGAGACGAAAGCCCGGAGCTTAAAGAAAAATTTCCTCCAAGCTCCAGGCCCTGACCTTTAAGCTCTCCTCACAGCCCGAGAATGTCGACGATGTTCTCGGTGATCGAGCGCATGTCGTCCATCGTAAGCTCGCCCATGTGCGCGATGCGGAAGGTCTTTTCCTTGAAGTCGCCGTAGCCGTTGCCGAGCTGCATGCCGCGTCTGATGAGCTCCTTGTTCAGGTCGGCGACGCTGACGCCGCGCGTGTTTCTGATGACGGTGAGCGTGTTCGAAAGATGCCTGCGGTTCGCGAAGATGCCGAAATATTCGTCCGCCCAGGCGCGCACGTATTCCGCCATCGCCGTGTGGCGGCGGAAGCGGTTCTCGACGCCTTCCTGCAGAATGCGCTGCAGCTGCAGATCCATCGCGAACATGATCGAGACGCACGGCGTGTTCGTGTACTGGTAGTCCTTTTTCTGAATGACGTCGTAAATGTCGCGCAGGTCGAAGTAGCAGCCGCGGTTCTCGACGTGCGCCGTGCGCTCGTAGGCCTTCGGCGACATCGTGCAGATCGCCATGCCGGGCGGGAGCGCGAGCGCCTTCTGCGTGGAGGTGACGAGCACGTCGATGCCGAGTTTGTCCGTCTCGATCTTCGCGCCGGCGGCGGAAGAGACCGCGTCCGCGCACCAGACGACGTCGGGATATTTCTTCAGCACCTCGGCGATTTCCTCGAACGGATTCTGCACGCCGGTGGACGTCTCGTTATGCGTGATGCAGACGGTGTCGTACTTGCCCGTGGCGAGCGCGGCGTCCACCATTTCGGGCGTGGTCGCCTCGCCGGGTTCGCTCTCGAAAAAGTCGGCGGGAACGCCGTTCATCTTCGCGATCTTGTACCATTTTTTGCCGAAGGCGCCGACGGAGAACATCGCGGCGCGCTTCGCGGTGCAGGAGCGCACGGCGCCTTCCATCAGCCCCGTTCCCGAGGAGGTGGAGAGCAGAATCTCGTTCTTCGTGAGCAGGACGCGGCGCAGGTTGTCGGAAATGCGGCGCTGGAGCTCGGAAGCCGCCTTGGAGCGGTGCCCCATCATCGGGGTCGCCATCGCGGCGAGAATTTCGGGGGAAACTTCGGTCGGACCGGGAATGAACAATTTCGTAGCCATGTTTTGAAAAATCTGAAGTCCGGATTATCCGCCGCGCAAACGCGGGAATCAACGCTATTCCCGCGCGGGCGCTCCTCACGCGAGTTCGAGCATGATTTCGGCGGGAGCGCGCTCCTGTTCGAGGAGCGCCTTCATGCGGCTCATCGTCGGCGCGGCGTGCGTGAAGAATTTTTTGTAGGCGGCGCAGAAATAGTTGAGCCCGGGCTCGCCGTCCGGAGCGTGCAGAAAACGGTGCTTCGGGCACTCTCCGTTGCAGGCGAAGCGCACTCCGCACTTGCGGCACACGCGCGGGAGCGCCGCCGCCTTCAGCTCACCGAAGCGCTTCTGCGCAGGCGCGTCCGCGAGACGCGCGAGCGGATCGCGCAGCACGTTCCCGAGACGGAACTTCGGATAGACGAAATGGTCGCAGGAATAGACGTCGCCGTCGTGCTCGATCGCGAGCGCGCTCCCGCATTTTTCGCGGAACACGCACAGCGGAGCGGGAACGCCCGCCCAGGCGCAGAGCGCGACGTCGAAGAGCTGCACGAAGGTCCGCCCCACGTCGCGGCGCACCCACACGTCGTAAATCCGGCAGAGGAAATCGCCGTAGTCCTCGGGCTTCACCGACCAGGGCATGACGAGCGCGTCGCCGAGCGTTCCCGCGGCGAGATCCGGCGGTCCCGCGAATCGCATCGGCGCGTCCGCCGCCGTCGCCGGCCGCTCCACGAGCGGAATGAACTGAATGAAGCCCGAACCGACTTCGCGCAGGAACTCGTACACGTCGAGCGCATGGTGCACGTTGTGTTCGCCGACGACCGTCAGCGTGTTGAATTCCGCGCCGCGGCGTTTGAGGCACGCGAGCCCGTCCATCACGAGGTCGAACGACGGCGCGCCCGAGCGCAGCGTGCGCCGCGCGTCGTGCAGCTCGCGCGGGCCGTCGAGACTGAGCCCGACGAGAAACGCGTTGTCGGCGAGAAACGCCGCCCACTCGTCGTTGAGCAGCGTGCCGTTGGTCTGCAGCGCGTTTTCGATTTTTTTTCCGTCGGCGTATTTTTTTTCCAGCGCCAGAACCTTTCTGAAAAAATCGATTCCGAGCAGCGTCGGCTCGCCGCCCTGCCACACGAACTGCACTTCGGGAACGTCCTGCGCGACGATGTAGTCCCGGATGAAGCGCTCGAGGACTTCGTCGCTCATGCGCGGCATTTTTTCGTCGGCGTAAAGCCCGTGCTTTTCGAGGTAGTAGCAGTACGTGCAGTTGAGATTGCACAGCGCACCGACGGGCTTCGCCATGACGTTGAACGCGCGCGGCGTTCCCGCCGGGGACGATTTTTTCTCGGACTTCATGGAAAACGGATTTTCGTTCCCGCGCCGCGCGGCGCAAGCGTTTTTTGGAATAAAGGAAATGCTGAGGCAATGAAGCTCATTGCGCACGGCTTCGCCGAAGAAAGTCCGACGGCGCGAAGCGCTTCCTTCGCGCCCCGCCCTTTAAGCTTTTCCCCGCGTTCCTTTGACATTCTTCCGTCCGCGCGGCTAAGATGCGCGCATGATTTTCTTCACGGTCGCGGCGGCGCTTTTCGCGGCGGGTCTGCTTTGGCTCGGCGTTTCCGCGCGGCGCGCGCACGTGCGGCGGGAACGTTTTCTGAACGCGCCGTTCCCGCGCGAGTGGGCGCGGATCATCCGCCGCGAAGTGCCGCTCGCGTCGCGCATTCCGCGGGAACTCCGTCCGCGCTACGCCCGCCGCGTGAAGGAATTTCTTCTGGACAAGACTTTCGAGCCCTGCGGCGGGCTCGCGGAAATCTCGACGAAGACCGCCGTCGTCGTCGCCGCGAACGCCTCGTTTCTCGCGCTCGGCCGCGACGTTCCCGCCTGGCGCGCGCTGCGCTCCGTGCTGATTTATCCGACTTCCTTCCGGCTGAAAGACCCGACCGAAACCGCGCCCGCGAGCGCCGACGACGCCGACGCGCTCCGCGTTCCCGTCTCCGACGAAGCGCCGCGCAACGACGGCGAATCCCGCGCCGCGCACGGCGTCGTGATTCTTTCGCACGAACGCCTGCTGCGCGACGCCGCCTACAGCGGAAACGCGCAGAACGTCGTCGTGCACGAGTTCGCGCACCAGTTCGCCGACGCCGAACCGCTCTTTTTCCCGCGGGAACGCGTCCGCGCCTGGGAAGCGCTTTTCGAAAAGGAAATGGCGCGTCTGCGCGCGCGCGACGCCGCGTCGATCCTCGACGATTACGGCGCGGACGACCCCGCGGAATTTTTCGCCGTGAGCACGGAGGCGTTTTTCGGCACGCCTCGGGAGCTGCGCCGCGCGCATCCGGAAGTCTACGCCGCGCTCGCTGAAATCTACGCGCTCGATCCCGCGGAATGGGACGAAAAAGCTTGAAGAAAGCGTTTCGCGCGGCGAAGCCGGAGGCAATGGGCTTCATTCCTCAGCATTTCCTTTATTCCAAAAAACGCTTGCGCCGCGCGGCGCGGGAACGAAAATTCCCCGCATGAAATTCACAAGTGCCCCATTCGCAAAAAAAGGAAAATCGCTGCTCGCGGGAGCGTTCGCGCTCGCGGCGACGGCGCTCGGCGGCGTTCCCGCGCACGCGGCGGCCAACGTCGGCGAAGTCCTTTTCGTCGGCGACTCCATCACGCAGGCGGACGGCAGAAACGCCGTCTCCTACCGCTACGCGCTGTGGAAGCATTTCGTCGATTCCGGCGTCGCGTATTCGCCGCTCGGCTCGATGAATTTTTATTGCCGGGACGGACGCCCCACGACGTCGCCGCTCGCGCCCGATTATCTCGGCAAAAAATTCGACAACACGAACGAAGGGCATTTCGGCTGGGACGTCGCCTGGCTCGGCGACGGCGCGGGCGGCAGGAACCGCGCGAACACCTGGAGCGTCGAAGGCGGGCTCGCGTCGTGGATGTCGAAATACGGGCGCGCGCCGAAGACGGCGACGCTGCTCATGGGCGTGAACGACCTCTCGCGCGGAAGCGGCGGCAAGCCGCAGTACTCGACGGAAACGGTGCTCGCGAACGCGAAGAGCGTCGTCCGGACGATTCAGGAGAAATCCCCGCGCGGCGTCACGGTGCACGTGTTTTCCGTGCTCCCGTCGGGGCAGCCGTCGTGGGGCAGCGGGCGCGGCGTGCCGCGCGCGGCGATCGCGGAATACGACGCGATGCTGAAGCGCGACGTCGAGTCCGGCGCGTGGAACTTTAAGAAGTCGAAAGTGTTTTATCACGACGTCACGGCGGGCTTCGATCCCGTCGCGCACACCTACGACAATCTCCACCCGAAGGCGCAGGGCGAACGCGTCGTCGCCGCGCACATGGCGCGCGCGCTCGGGCTCGACCAGCGCACCGCCGGGCTCGCCCGCCGCGGGAACGCCGAACTGCCCGCGCGCGCGACGCCCGGCAAGGCTTCCGCCGAACGCCGCGTCGAGTGGAAAGGCGCAAAAAAGGGCGCCGCGCACGAATTCACGCTCGCGCTGACGGTGAAGCTGAACGCGTCGAAAACGCCGGCGAAAAACGTGCTCGGCGTGCTCGTCGGGAACGGCGGCGGCGAGACGGGCATGCTCTGCATCGGCGAGAGCGGCGTCTTCTGGGGCGGCGTCGCACCCGCGAATCTGCTCTACGGTCAGACGAACGACGCCTACAAGGACAAATTCATGACGAAGGGAAAAAAGACGCTGCGCGTCGCCTGGATCGCCGAGCGCAGAAACGGCGCGGCGAGCGGCTTCTACGTGTGGCTCGACGACGTGCTGATCGGCGAGGCGCTGCGCGGCGACGCGGGCGCGGACAAATGCGCGGACGGCGCGCTCTCCGGTCCCGCCGGCGGCGATTTCGCGCCCTCGGGCGAAATCTCCGAAATCGCCTTCGACCCCGCCAAGGCCTGGGCGCCCGCCCGCTGAAACCCGCTCGCGTTTTTCAGACACGGAGGCGACACAGGGGAACGGCGCCGCCGGGAAGCGGAGATTCGCGGGAACGCCTCTTGGGGGCGAAGACATTCCTGTCTTCGTCCGTGAGGCGGACGATTCGGGCGAAATTCCGCTCCCGCGCGCCCCGCGGCGGAGACGTGGACGTCTCCGCTCCCGAGCGCGCGAACCCGCAAAGTCCCCGTAGGGGCGCCCCTGCGTCGGGCACGTTCGTTCGTCAAAGAAAGGGTGCCTTTAAAATCCGTTTGCGCAAATTTTTCAAACACCGAGACGACACAGGGGAACGAAGAACGGGAAGCGGAGATACGCGGGAACGCCTCTTGGGGGCGAAGACATTCCTGTCTTCGTCCGTGAGGCGGATGATTTCCCCGGGCGAACTTTCGGCGCGCGGCACTCGCGCGCCCCGCGGCGGAGACGTGGACGTCTCCGCTCCCGGCGAAAAAAGAGAGCGCCCCCGCGGATCTCTCCACGAGGGCGCGAGTTTAACACACTAAGAAAAATGGATGAGAGCTCAGAGCTTAGAGCTTAGAGAAGCGGCGTTCCCGCCTCTTTAAGCTCTAAGCCTTAAACTTTAAGCTTTTCTCCGGCGACGACGCGTTCCCGCGAGCGCGAGAGCGCCCAGACCCGCCAGCAGACCGAACACCGACGGCTCCGGAATCGTCATCGTCAGCTGCAGCGTCCGCGAGTCGTCGATGTAGGCGAGCGACTGCGTCCACCCGCTCTGATTCCAGCCGCTCAGTTCGAGCGCGCCGAGAAGGCTCTCGACGTTCGTCGAGGAAATGTCGGTTTCGCTGTAGCGCAACGCCGTTCCCGAGACGAGATCCAGCGTGAAGGTTTCCGTCGCCGACGCCCTGTCCGACAAATCGACGACGAGCTTCGCGCCGCTCGCGAGCTCGACGCCGCCCGAAACGGTCACCGTCGTTCCCGCGACGAGTCCCAACTTCGCGTCCGCCGCGACCGTCACGGAAGCCGAAGCGCCGCCGAGCGCGTTCGCGCTCGCCGCGACGAGCATGCCGCCCTCGATTCGCGTCGTTCCCGTGTAGGCGGAATTGTCGCCGCTCAGAATCTGCGTTCCCGAACCCGTTTTCTTCAGCGAGACTGTCGAATCAATCTTGCCCGCGTAGTCATAGCTCTTGCCGTCCGCGACGTTGATCGTCAACGCGCGGTTCGCCGTCGTGATGGTGCCGTTGGTATCGTCGCTCACAGAGGAAGCGCCGACGACGCTCGTGTTCGCGAGCGAGCCTTTCAGACCGCCGATTTCCATGTCTTTGAGAAGAACGAGCTTCGAGGAAACCTTCGCCGCGGCCGCGCCCGTGCTCGTGAAATTGACTACGCCGCCGAACACGCCGTCGGATGAGTCCAAAATACCCAAGACGTGGCGATTGTGTTCGCTCCAATCAGTTCCACCAACAGTCCCCGCCGTCCCGTTCGCCGATTCCAGCTGCCATTCGCCGGTAAATCCCGCCGTCGAGCCGCTCAGCGTGATATAGCGCCAACCGTCGTTCTGCCCGGCGCCATTATCCGCCACGGCGGAAATCAGCGTTCCTGCGCCGGAAAGCGTTCCCGAAAGCTCGAGATGATACTTGTATATCGACACGTCCTTGAACGTCGACTCCGAGCCGATGAAAATACTCGCATTTGTGGTCTCATTAGCACCATCGTGCCTCCATGTCACCGTGCTCGCGCCCGTTCCCGCGAGCGTCAGCGACGAATTCGCGCCGATGGACGTGATCGTCCCCGTCACAGCGTTGGCGCCCGAAACGTCGATGACCGCTCCCGCGCCGAGCGCGCCGCTAAGCGCCACCGTGCTCGCCGTCGAACCGCCGAGGATGAGCTTCGAATTCGCATCCATCGACGTGATTTTGACGTCTTGAGCGCCGCCGCTGCCGCTCGTCTTCAGCGTGACGCCTTCTCCAAGCGCGATATTTTTGCCGTCATTCGTGAGGCCGAGAATCGTCCCTTCCGCCACGTCGAGCACGCCGCCGTTGCCGGAAATCGTCGTGTTCACGAGCAAGAACGCGCCCGCGCCGCTCTTCGTCAGCGTGTTCGTGCCGAGATTGAGCGTCGTCGCCGCATGGCCACTCTTCACAAGTCCGAAGTTATGATTGGATTCGGCGACGACGGAGGAATCCGCCGTCAGCACGATGGAATCGAACTGCCGAGCGTTCGTCCCCTTGCTCGTGGAGGTGTTGGTGAGTTTGCCGCCGGCGAGCGTCACGGTCGTCAGCCCGCCGAAGGACGCGCCGCCGACGCCGTTCATGTCCAAGGTGCCGCCCGACTGCACTTCCACTTCGCCGACGACGTAAGAGCCGTTGTCCTCCGAGGTGCTCACGGGAGAGAGTTTCAGCGTCGCGCCGTTCCCGATGACGACACTGTCATCAGCCGTGACCGTTCCGCCGGAAAACGTCACAGTGCCCGAGGAAATCGTGACCGTCCCCGCCCTCACGCCGGCGGAATCGACCGTCACGGAAACCTCGCCGCTCGTGCTGAACGTCACGTTGTCCTTGTTCTGAAACGCGACAGAGGCGGCGTCAAGAGTCCAATTCGTCGCGGTATAGTTCCACGTCCCGGCATTTCCTCCGTTCCAGACGAGGTCGCCCGCCGTGCCGGAAACCGTTACCGTGCCGGCGGCGTTGTCAAAGGTCGCCGTCGCGGCGCGCGCAACAACGGACGAGTTGGCGAAGTTGAGATTCTCTACGGCAAGACTGTCCCATGTAAGGGAAGCGCCGGTTTCGAGTGTAAAGAGCGTGAAAGTCGTGGTGCCGTCCTCGTTGTCCGCTCCCGTCAGCCCTCCGAGCGCGAAACGGACATCGTCCGTCGTCGTGACCGCAGCTCCGCTCGCGACCTCGATCGCATTGGAAAGATTGACCGCGCCCGCAAGTTCGAGCGTTCCCGCCGAAACGGTGATTTTGCCCGCGCCCGTCGTCGTCAGAGCCTGACTTGCGGTCAGCGTTCCCGAAAGGTTGATGTCGAGAATCGAGCCGTCGCCGCTGACCGTCACCGCCCCCGAGCCGAGCGCGTTCGCGTGCGCAGCGACGAGTTTACCGCCGGAAACGGTCGTCGCGCCGTGGTAGCCGGAATTGTCGCCGGAAAGTTTCAGCGTTCCCGCGCCCGTCTTCGCCAAACTGCCAGTCAGCGTTTCGCTCTCCTTCGGGTTGATCTTTCCGCTGAGCGTCAGCGTCACGTTTTCGTCAACGTCGAACGAAACGGTATTGCCGGTGCGGAAACGAACATTCGCGGAGATTTCGGAATCGGCGGTCGTCGCGCGGACGGTGTTGTTGGCGTTGAAGTCCACCGCTCCGTATCCGTCGCCGCCGGCCGTCGAATTTCCGTTCGTGCCCGCGATGGTGCCGCCGGCGAGAACGAGCCTGTTGTTGGCGTTTATCGTCTGACGCGTCGTCCCGAAATCGATGGTGCCGCCGTTGCTGACGGTCAGTGTGTTGGTCGCGTAGTAATTAAGCTGGTCGGAAACATTACTAGTGGCCGTAGAATCTTTGATGAGCAAGACTGAACCCGCGCCGTCCACCGTCACGTTTCCGCTGAATTTCTTTACTGTTTGAGTTGCATTGTTGCTGGGAATATCAAAAACGACGTAGCTGCCGTTGGAAACGATCAGATTACCGCCTTCCGAAAGCGTTCCCGAAAACACGTTCGATTCGGAAGCCGTTCCCGCAGACGCGATTTCGAGCGTCGCGCTCGAGGCAATCGTGCCCGTGTAGGTCAGCAGTCCCGTGCCGGTTTTCTTGAGCGTTCCCGGGAGTACGAGGTTCGCGCCGAGCGACATATTCGCCGCGAGATCCAGAGTCATGGTTTTTCCGGAATCGACAGCAATGGTCGTCGCCGAAAGCGAGCCGGAAGAGCCGACGTTGAACGTGTAATCGTCCTTGACGGAAATCGTTCCCGCCGTGACGGCGGAATTGATCGCCACGGTTTTCGTAAGCGATTCGCCCGCGCTGAAATAGACATTTCCGCCGTCCGTAAACGCGACGCTCGTCGAGCCTCCGTCCGTCGTCCAGTTCTCTGCCGACGTATCCCAGACGGAGTCGGCGGCGGTCGCGTTCCACGCGTAAGTCGTTCCCGCGACGACGTAGGAGACGCTGTAGCCGGAAGAATCTTTCGTGACCTTATAAGATCCGGCGTCGGCGTCGGAAATGTCTTCCACGGCAGTGAGCGTGCCCACGCCGGCGCCGGCGGTCATCGTCACGGCCGTGGTCGTGGAATCGAAAGAAACGTTGCTGCCGAGCGTGATGAGATTGCGCGTATAGACGGTGTTTCCGTTGGTGTCGATGGTGTAGCTGTCGAAATTCCACGTGTTCAGCGTCGCGTTGAGCTGGGAGACTTTGGCGGTTCGCGCAGTAGCATTATACGCAGTAAAATTCAGCACTCCGCCGTTGCCGAGATTGGCGACGAAGCCTTCACCGCCCTGATTCTTATTATATACAAGGTTAAAGACGCCTTCGACATTGAGCGTCGTCGATCCGCCGTCGTTCCCGGCGGAAGAGTATTGGCTGACGGTCAAAACTGAGCCCGCGTCCAGATTGAGCGTGCAGCCGCCTTGCAATTTATTCAGAGTCGTGACCGTGAGGTTCGCATTCTGAAGCGTAAGCCCGAGAGCCCAGCCTTCGAACGTGTCGACGGTGCCGGAAGCGTTCGCGACCGTCACGCCGTTCCAGGCGTTGGAGTTCGGCGTCAGCGGACCGTTCCCGCCCGTCGGCCAAGTCGTGGTGCCGGTCAGCGCCCAAGAGGCTTCGGTCTGCCAAAGATCCTGTGTGATGGTTTCTCCGCCGTTCCAGATGAAATCCGCGTACGCGGGAACGCTCATCGTCGCGGCGGCGAGAAGCGAGGAGAGGAATAATTTTCGAGTATTCATTTTCTTAGTTTTTGGATTTTTCGTGTGTTCAAATCGTTTTATGCACGGACGCGAAAACGCCGCCCGAGCCCGGATTCAGGGCGCAGACGAAGAGGAATTTCAGCGCGGTTTCCTGAGAGAATCGGCGTCATTGTTTTCTTGTGCGTGCGGTTTTCCTGTCGGAAAATTTCCCATAGCATGTACGGTTATGAATACCGGTGCAAGCACAATTTTTTGACCACGGAAAACACGGAAAGACACGGAAACTTTTTCGGAGAAGCGACTTTCTAGTCGCTTGCCGGGAGTGCTGCCGCAAAATTTCCCCGTCAAGGCGCCAAGACGCAAAAATTTTAGATAAAAGACGCGATTTTCACGGAAACGCCGCCCGAAATTCGTGAAAATTCGTGTCAATTCGTGGTCAAAAACTTTCTTTAACTTCCGTTGACTTCGCGGTCAAAGTCTTCGCGTTTTCGCGTCAAAAATTAAACTTATATTTGACTGTTTGATGAAACGTGATGAATAAAGGGCTGCGCGGCGTTTACCCCCCGGTATTCATAACCGGGAAAGGAGGGCGGAGGCGAGGAGAAGGTCGTGCGGGGCGGTGATTTTCGGGTTCGGGGAGAGGTTTTCGACGAGCGCGACCGGGGCGGCGAACGCCGAAACGTCGTCGGTGACGACGCGGTTTTCGGCGGCGGCGCCTTCGTAGGCGTCGAG
Organism: Candidatus Spyradosoma sp.; assembly: GCA_051884495.1. Classification (GTDB taxonomy): domain Bacteria; phylum Verrucomicrobiota; class Verrucomicrobiia; order Opitutales; family UBA953; genus Spyradosoma. The sequence continues at coordinate 7,159 of JBJEVQ010000022.1, read as the reverse complement.
GATTTTCCCGAGCGGGAACGCCTGGGGGGTTTCGGTTTCCCAGAGGCGGGCGCGGTCAAGATCTTCCTGCGCGCAGGCGACGCCGGGCGGCGTTCCCGCGGGCACGCGCTTCACGGTGTTCACGCAGCGGTGCGCGAGGACGGCGGCGCCTTCGCGGCGGGCGGTTTCGAGGACGGCGCGGAGGGCGTCGGGCGCGACGAGGGGGCGGGCGGCGTCGTGGATCAGCGCGACGGCGTCGTCGGGCAGGCCGTTTTCCCGTGCGGCGCGGAGGCCGTTGAGGACGGAATCGCGGCGTTCGGCGCCGCCGCGGCAGAAGACGCGCAGCGGGAACGCGTCGGGCGCGAGGTGCGCGGCGAGGATTTCGCGGACGGCGGCTTCCTGGGCGTCGTCGCGACAGACGAACACGGCGGCGCGGGCGACTCCGCTTTCGGCGAAGGCGCGGACGGCGCGCGCGAGGACGGGCACGCCCGCGAGCGGGGCGAAGATCTTGTCGGCGACGACGCCGCGCATCCGCGAGCCGGAACCGCCGGCGAGGAAAAGGACGAAGGAGGAAAACATGGGGGAAGGAAAGGTGATGAGGTGATGTTATGAGGTGATGGAGGTGATGGAGTTATGGAGGTTATGAGGTGATGAGGTTATGAGGTGATGAGGTTATGAGGTGATGAGGTTATGAGGTTATGGAGGTGATGAGGTTGATTGCGTTCGGCGGTGCCGAAAGAATTTCGAGATTAACTTCCATGAGCTCATGATTTCGGCGCGCCGCAGCTTCTTTAAGCTTCAAGCGTTCTTCTCAGACCCGAATTTTCTTTTTCGGTGCGGGCGGGGGAGGCGGCGGCTCTTCGGCGGGAGCGGCTTCGCCGTCCGTTTCCGCGTCCGCGTCGCCGTCGGCGTCGTCTTCCCAGTCGTCGAGATCGATGAATTCGGGTTCGGTCTCTTCGGGCGGGACGTAGTCGTCGAAGAAGACGTCGATTCCGCCGAGCGGGGCGTCTCCGAGGAAGCAGTCCGCGCTGGGCTTGTCGGCTCCGAGGGCGGGCGGGAAGTTTTTCGGCGTGAATTTGCGGAGCTTGCCGAGGCGGTTTTCGAGGCGCTTGGAGTATTCGATGCCGAAGTGGGCGAAGTAAGGTCCGAGGTTGGTCTTCGCGGCGCGGGACCAGGCGGTGACGAAGGTCTCCGCTTTTTCGAGCTCGGTGCCCGAGGGCGGTTTTTTGGCGTTGTTGTACACGTCGAGCGCCTTGGTGAGCACTCCCCAGCCGAAGGCTTCCGCAGGCGCGAGGAGACCGCCGATGATCTCGGGCGTTCCCGCCTCGGCGGGGTGCGTGAGGGCGGAAGAGTGGAGCGCGGCGACGTCGAAGAGCGCGGAGGGCTTTTTGCCGGTCGAGGTCTCCATGCACGCGAGCGCGAGGAGCGCGGCGGGAGCGTCCTTGTTGCCGTTGAGCGTCCAGGCGTCGCGCACGCGGTTGCGCGCGAGGTGGAAGAAGAGCGGCCAGAAACCGTCTTTGCGGATTTTTTCGAGGTCGGCGAAGGCGGGAGCGAGCTCGAGCGGGAGGACGATCACGTCGCCGCCGTGGGCGAAGAACTCGGTGCAGTCCGCGTCGAAGACGACGCGTTCGCGGGATTTTCGGGTCTTCGTTCCCGTGAGCTTGTCGAGGGCGTCGACGGTCTTGTCCCAAAATTCGACGAGGGGCTTCGGGTTTTCGAGGCGGCGCGCGACGGCGGACGGAATCGTGGCGATGAAGCGCTTGCCGGCGAGCTCCGCCCAGGGCGCGGGCGCGAGGCGGAGGTGCTCCCATTCCTGCGGCTTGGTGACGCCGAGCTCGTAGAAGGGCATTTCGACGACGCCGACGAACTCGAAGCGCGCGTAGCGGGGCACGCGCGGCTGGTCGCCCGAGGAGATTTTGCTGCGCGTCGGCGGCGCGGGGGCTTCGATGTAGATCGGACCGCCGAAGGGATTGGCGATCTCGACGGTGGAATCGCCGACGGAAAATTCGCGCACAAGGGAGGGAAAGCGCTTCCAGACGTTCTTTCTTCTGCCCTCGAGGAGGTTGTCCGTGTGCGCGCCGACGCGGATGCGGTAGCCGGTGCCGACGCCGGCGCTCGAGACGTGCACGCGGACGATTTCGCCCGGCGGCGCGTAAAGGCCGGTGCCCTGCCATTCGCGGATTTCGTTGTCGGTCTTGAAGGCTTTGTTGACGCGCGGGATTTCCTCGGAGACGGCGCCGGGGAAGACGTCCGCCGCCGGATGGGCGACGATTTCGCGCGGCGGCAGGGCAAGAAATTCCTTCAGGTCCTTGCCGCGCTGCTCGCGCGCCTTGTCGGCTTCGGATTTTTCCTTGCGGGCGGCGCGGCGTCTGGCGTCCTCGCGCTCGCGTTCGTCGAAGAGCATGTGTTCGCGCGCGTCGCGTTCCGCCTTGCGGCGCAGGGCTGCCTCCTTCTTCGCGGCGAGCATGGCGTCGCGCGCCTCCTTCGCGCGCTTTTTGTCGGCGATGCGCTGTTCGTTTTCGGAGAGGCGCTCGACGATCATCTTGCGCTTCGCGGGGCGCACGACGTCGATTTCGGCGGGAAAGGGATTTTCGGGCGTGGGGACGATTTCGTTGACGCGCGCGCAGAGCTCGCTTTCGACGCGGTTGACGATGACGCGGCCGGCCTTGGCGCGCTTGGATTCGAAGACGGGCTCGGCGGGCGCGTCCGGGTCGTCGGCGAAGAGCGTTCCCGCGGCGAAGAACGCGGCGGAGGCGAGGAGGAGGATTTTTTCGGGGAAGGCGGTCATGGCGGACACGAGGCGTAAGGTCATGGGAAAAAGAAGGTTATGAGGTTATGGCGGTCATGAAGTCATGAAGGCTGATCGCGTTCGGGTTCTCCGAAAGGATTTCGAAATTTTTCGCGAAGCGAAAGGCAATGAACTTCCGGAACCTCATGACTTCGTCGCTCCATGACCTTTTTGCGCCGCTTTCCTTCATCTCCCGAGCAGCCAGAAGCCGATCTTGATCCAGAACGGAAGCGTGACGACGCACGCCGCCGTGGAGATCAGCACGACGCGGAGGGCGAGTTTCGCGTCGCCCTTGTAATACTGCACGACGACGATGGGCAGCATCGCCGAGGGCATTCCCGCCTGGATCACGAGAATGCTGCGCAGGTCCGGCGGAAGGCCCGGGCACCACAGCGCCGCCGCGACCATCAGCGCGGGAATCGCGCCCAGCCGCACCGCGACCGCGCCGACGGACGCCGCCGCGTCGTCGCGCAGACGGAAGCCGCTCAGCAGCACCGGAAGCGACATGCCGACGAGCAGCACGCCGCTCGGAATCATGCACGCGCCGAGCATTTTCGCGGAGTTCAGCGCCCACGCGGGAACGTGCCCGTCGAGCCCGCAGAAATTCAGCGCGACCGCGACCGCCATCGTGATGAAGATCGGGTTCACGAACGCCTTGGCGACTTTCTTGGGCTCGGGCTCGCCGCTGACGACCGCGAGCCCGACCGTCCAGATGCCGACCTCCACGCCCGTGTTGAAGAGCAGCATCATGCCGACCGTGTCCGCCGAGCACAGCGACGCGCACACCGGCAGCGCCATGTAGCCGTAATTGTAGATGCCAGCGCAGTAGCCGAAGACGCGCCGCCGCGCCGCGTCGCCGATGCGGAAAAGCCGCGCCGCGAACACGGCGACGACGATGCCGAGCGCGATCGTGAGAAAGCCCGCGAAGAGCGTCTTGAGCACGACCGCGCAGTCGCGCAGCAGCGGATTGCCGAGTACGCGGTCCGCGATCAGGCAGGGCGTGAACACCCAGACGACGAGCCGCATCAGCCCGAACTGCGTCTCCTGGTTCACCCAGTTCCTGCGGCGGAACAGGTAGCCGAACGCGGCGATGACGACGACCGGCAGCGTCGCCGTGAGAAGTGCCATTCCGGAAACTTCGACCATTTTGAAAGCGTGGAAAAAAGGTTGAGGGTTAAGACGTTAAAGGGGAAAGAGGCGTCTGTCGAAAAACTCGGCGTCCGCCGGCGTCATTCCGCGCTCTGCTTGTCGTAGAGCTCGCGGTAGAGCGGGCAGTTCGCGTAGACCTCGGCGTGCGGGCCGTCGGCGACGATCCGCCCCGCGTCGAAGACGAGAATGCGCGTCGCCGTGCGGATCGACGAGAAGCGGTGCGCGATCATGAACGTCGTGCGCCCCTTGACGAGCTCTTCGAGCGCGCTCTGGATTTCCGCCTCGCTCTCGGAATCGAGCGCGGACGTGGCTTCGTCGAGAATGAGGATCGGCGCGTTCTTCAGGAAGGCGCGCGCGATCGCGATGCGCTGGCGCTGACCGCCGGAGAGGCGCCCGCCGCGCTCGCCGACGAGCGTGTCCCAGCCGTTTTCGAGCGACATGACGAAATCGTAGGCGGCGGCGCGGCGCAGCGCGCTTTCGATTTCCGCGGGCGTCGCGTCGGGCTTGCCGAGGCGGATGTTCTCGTAGATCGTGTCGGCGAAGAGAATCGGCTCCTGCGAAACGATCGCGATGTTCTGCCGCAGCTCGTGCTGGAGCGCGTCGCGCACGTCCACGCCGTCCAGCTTCACGTTCCCGCGGACGACGTCGTAGAAGCGCGGGATGAGGTTGGCGACGGTGCTCTTGCCCGCGCCGGAAGGCCCGACGAGCGCGACGGTCTCTCCGGGCTTCACGGAGAAGGACACGTTCCTGAGCACGGGCTCCTCGGGATCGTAGGCAAACTCGACGTTCTCGAAATCGACGCTTCCGCGCACGGCGCCGAGCGGCTTCGGCGACGCGGGATCGGCGACTTCGATCGGAGCGTCGATGACTTCCTCCAGACGCGCGAGCGCCGCCGTGCCTTCCTTCACGCGGTTGTTCACCCTGCCGATTTTCTTGATCGGATCGTAGGCGAAATAAAGCGCGCCGACGAGCGCGATGACGGTCTCCTGATCCAGCCCCGCGCACGCGGCGCGGTACACCGCGAAGGAGACCGTGCACGCGGCGATGATCTCGATGAACGGCGTGAGCAGCTTGTCGTACTTCACGACCTTAAGCTGCAGACGCAGATACGAGCGCACGTAGTCGCGGAAGCGCGAGCACTCGCGAGCCTGCAGGTTGTAGGCGCGGATTTCGCGCGGCGACTGCAGGCTTTCCGTCAGCACGCCGGAGAGCTCGCCCGCCTTGTTCAGCGCGGCGCGGGAACGCCGGCGGATGCGCTTGCCGATCATCTGCACGGGAACCACCGTCACGGGCACGAGCAGCAGGCTGAGCAGAAATTCCATCGTCGCGGCGCTCTGAAACGCCTGCCAGACGACGAAGCCGATCGCGCCCGCGAGCGTGAACGGCTGGATGATGAGGTCGTTCGTCACTTCGACGAGCACGCTCTTCACGAGCATCGTGTCGCCCATCGTGCGGCTCAGCAGATCGCCCGAATTGTGCTTGCGGAAAAAGTCCAGATGCAGCCGCTGCAGGTGCTCGAAGAGGCGCATGCGCACGCCTTCGAGCACGCGGATGCCGCACACGTTGAGCAGGTACGTGTTGCCGAACATCGACGCGCCGCGGACGATGAACACCAGCGGCATGAGCAGAATCGCGAACGCGAGCACGTAGTCCGCGGGAACGGCGAGCGCCGGCAGGAAGTCCAGCCCGTAGCGCAGCGCCGTCTCCGAGTTCGGGTCGAAGAGCACGAGCGCCTGCGGCGTTCCCGAGTCGGAAAAGAGCACGGGCAGCACTTTTTTGAGCATCAGCGGCAGACCGAAGCCGCTCGCGACGCCGGAAACCACGCCGAGCAGCAGCGCGGAAAGGAAGATCCAGCGCACTTCGAGCAGCAGCGAATAATACGGGAGGAAACGTTTCATGGGAAAGTGATGAGATTATGAAGTGATGAAGGTTATGAAGTTATGGAGGTCATGAAGTTATGGAGCGGGAACGGCGCGGCGTCTCTGCCCGGCAGAAGTCCGCTCTGAATTTTCCGTTCTCCGGTCTCCGTTTTCCACTTCGCCGCGCCTCCGCGTTTCAGTCGATTCTGATTTTCACGACGCGGACGCCGAGGTCGCCGCCGTCCACGACGAGTTCCGCGACGCCGGAGCCGCCTCGCTTCGAGCGCACGATCGCCTGCGCCAGTCCCGCGAACGCCTTCATCTCGTGTCCCTTCAGCGAGGCGTGGTCGGTCGGGTCGCCGTTGCACACGCCGACGAGTTCCGCGTCCCCGCGCACGGAGAACTTGAAACGGTCGGTCGCCGTCGGCACGACGCGTCCCTGCGCGTCGCGCACGGAAAGCGTCACGTAGGCGAGGTCGCGCCCGTCGCCGCGGATCGCCGCGCGGTCCGCCTCGGCGGTGAAGCCCGCGGGAGCGCCCGTCGTCTCGACCTTGTCGCGCGCCCATTCGGCGCCGTTCCTGTAGGCGACGACTTCGAGCGTTCCCGGCTCGTAGCGCACGTCCGTCCAGGTAAGGCGGAAGCGTTCCCGCATGTCGCCGTTGAGGTCCTTGCCCGTGAGCGGCGCGCCGGTCTTCTTCGCGCGCCTGCCGAGGGACTTGCCGTTCAGGAAAAGCTCCGCCTCGTCGCCGCTCGTGTACACGAACACGGGCGTGATCTTGCCCTCGCGGGCTCCCTGCCAGTTCCAGTGCGGGAGAATGTGCGCCGTCGGCACGTCCGGCAGCCAGTGCGACTGGTAGAGCCACGCGCGGTCTTTGCGGAAGCCGCACAGATCGACGATGCCGAAATACGACGAGCGCGACGGCGTGCCCTGTCTGAGAATCTCCGCCATTTCCTTTTCGAGCCGCGCCACTTCCTCGGGCGAGGCGCCGCGGAAGTCGTTCGCGGGCTTGCGGCCGAGGTTCCACGGCGTGGGTTCGCCGAGGTAATCGAAGCCCGTCCACACGTATTCGCCCGCGCAGCGCGGTTCATCCTCGAGCGCGCCGAACTCGACGTCGGGCGCGTACGCCCATCCGGGCGCATAGATGCCGTAGTCGCCGACCTGACAGATCGCGAGATTGTCGCAGAAATTGCGCCGCCAGAACGGCTCGAAGTCCGCGGGCGAATCCGCCTTCGCCGGGAACGAGTAGAAGCCGCGCGTGCTCACGCACGACGACGTTTCGGACGCGACGAACGGCGTCTGCGGATTTTTCTTCGCGAAATCCTTGTAGCTGTTCGGCTTGTAGTTGAAGCCGTACACGTCGAACTCCTTGCCGAAGCCGTTCCA
>JBJEVQ010000021.1:0-33853 GCA_051884495.1 Candidatus Spyradosoma sp. | reverse complement strand
AGGCGGCGTCCGCCGTTTCTCTAAGCTCTCAGCCCTAAGCTCTCATCCATTTTTTTCATAGTGTGTGTTAGTTAGTGTGTGTGCGTCCCCGGGGAGAGATCCTCGGGGACGTTTTTTGTGTGGGAAAAGCGAAACCGCGAATGAATACGAACAGACACGAAAAAAGGGAAAACGGAAGCCCCATGAAAATCCCCGAAAGGAGACAGACAGGAAGTCATCCTCCTTTAAAAGAAAAATCCGTGTGCGTCCGTGTTCATCCGTGGTTTTGAAAAATTTTTGCGCCTCAGTCTCTTGGCGGGAGAAAAAATTGTTCGCTTTCCCGAAAGGGAAGTTTGCGGCGCAGCTTTCCGACGCCGCGACGGCAAAAAGAATTTGCGTTCGCGGCGCCGAAAGGGCATGATGTCACTTCAATTCATTTTTTACATTTATGGAAGACATCATCGCGAATATTTCGATTTTTGCACAGGCGGCGGCGGAAACGGCCGCTCCCGCGGTCAGCGCCGCGACGGACGCGGCGGGCGCGCAGCCCCAAGGGGCTCTCGGCGGCGGCGGCATGACGATTCTCGTCTATGTGCTGCTCTTCGCGGGGCTCTGGTTCCTGCTCTTTCTGCCGCAGCGCAAGCAGCGCAAGGCGATGCAGAAGCTGCAGAGCGAGCTCAAGGTCGGCGACACGGTCGTGACCGCCGGCGGCATCTACGGGAAAATCGTTTCCCTCGACGAGGCGAAGGCGACGCTCGAAGTGGCTCAGGGCCGCATCACGTTCGTCCGCGGCCAGATCGTCGGCAAGGCCGAATAAGCCGTTTTTTCGGCGGACTGCGGAGCGCCTCCGCAGTCCGTTTCTCTTTTCAGTCACTTTCGTTTTTCTTCCGCAAAAATGTCCGCCAAAATCTTCTGGAAACTTTTCGTCTCCGCGCTCGTTCTCGCGTTCGCGATAGCGAGCATGCTGCCGTTCTCGAGCGTGCCGTTCCGCGAATACGTCGACCGCGTCGTCACGCACGACCGCGCCGCGTTCGACGGCGTGCTCGCCGAGATGGACCGCCGCGTCGCCTCCTACCGCGACGAGAGCGTTCCCGCCGACAAGAAGTCGCCGACCGCGTATTCCGCGCTTCGCGACATCGCGGCGGGCAAGGGGGATTCCGGCAAGGAGATCGACCTGAACAAGGCGTTCTTTCCGGAAATCAAGATGGTGCGCGAGCCCAATCTCGAAAAGAAGAACAACATGCTGCTGCAGGAGCTGCTGCGGCGTTCGCAGGGCAAGGTCAAGCTCGGGCTCGACCTGCAGGGCGGCGTGTCGTTCACGCTGCGCGTCAATCCCGAGGCGGCGGAGGCGGAGGCCAAGGCGCTCGCGCGCGCGAAGACCGACGAAGAGCGCGCGAAGCTGAAGGCTGAGGCGGAGGCGCGCGCCGAGGAGAAGCTCGGCCAGCTCGACCGCGCGATCGAGGTCATCGGCGACCGCGTGAACGCGTTCGGCGTCAGCGAGCCCGTGATCCGTCCCGTCGGGAACGACGCGATCGAAATCCAGCTTCCGGGCGAGGACACGGCGAACAATCCCGACTCCATCAACGCGCTGAAGAAGCCCGCGAAGCTCGAATTCCGGCTCGTGCACCGCTACGAGCTTCCGCCCGCGGACGCGAAGGAGGGCGAGCTCGTCTCCCTGCGCACGAATCCGACTTCCGCGGGCTCGGCGGTCGCGACCTACGAAGTGCTTTTCGACGAACACCAGGACCGCGAGACCGGCGCCGTCTCGCGCACGCCCATCTACGTCAAGAAGGCGCCGGAGGCGACGGGCTCCATCGTCAGCCGCGCCACGCCCGTGACGGACGGGCTTTCCCGCTACGTCAGCATCAGCTTCACGTCCGCGGGCGGAAAGATCTTCGGCGACGTCACGCAGCGCATCGCGGACGAGGACAACGCGAACGCGGGCAAGGATCTGCCTTACTCCGCGAAGAACGGCCGCTTCGCCATCGTGCTCGACGGCAAGCTGATGTCCGCGCCCACCATCAACGCCTCCGCCGGCGGCAGAAAGACCGGCATCTACGGCGGCGGCGCGCAGATCACCGGCAATTTCGACAAGAAGGAGGCGGAGGAGCTCGCCAACGCGCTGAACAATCCGCTCGAGTTCCCGCTTGAACTGCAGGACATGACGAACGTCGGCGCGACGCTCGCCAAGGACGCGCAGACGCAGTCCGTGAACGCCGCCGTCATCGGCTGCGCGTGCACGATTCTCTTCGCGCTCGTGTTCTACCGCGTCGGCGGGCTGGTCGCCGTGCTCGGCATCGCGCTCAACGTCGCGACGCTCTTCGGCGTGCAGTGCGCGTTCGGCGCCACGGTCACGCTGCCGGGCATCGCCGCGTTCGTCCTCACCGTCGGCATGGCGGTGGACTCCAACGTGCTCGTCTATGAGCGCATCCGCGAAGAAATCGCGCGCGGAAAGTCCATGCGCACCGCCGTCCAGCTCGGCTACAACCGCGCGTTCCTCACGATCTTGGACTCGCAGCTGACGACGTTCCTCGTCGCCGTCGTGCTGATTCTGCTCGGCACGGGCTCCGTCAAGGGCTTCGGCGTGACGCTCGCGATCGGCATCATCACGACGATCTTCTCGACCTGCGTGTTCTGCCGCGGTCTGCAGGAGCTGCTCGTCGAGCACGGCTGGCTCAAGGACATTTTCGGCGTCAAGTTCACGAAGACGCCTTCGTTCCGCTTCATGAACAAGTGGAAGATTTCCGTCGCCGCCGTCTGCGCGTTCGTCGCGATCGGCGCGGTGACGCTCGCGGTCCGCGGGAGCGACTGCCTCGGCAAGGACTTCAAGGGCGGCGAATCCGTCACGCTCCGCATCGTTCAGGACGATAAGATTCAGGAAAAAATCGGCGTGGGCGAGCTGCTCGCGGCGGCGAAGAAGAGCGGAGTCGACGACGTTTCCGCCGTCTATCAGCAGCAGGTCGGCGCGTCCGAAAAGACGCTCGCCCTCGAATGCGCGCTCACCGAAGACAAGTCGCAGGGCGAATTTTCCAACGTGGACAAGATTGTCGGCTCGATTTTCTCGACGTATCCGGAGCTCTTCCCCGCGGACGCGAAGACGGCGGACGACGTCGTCATCGGCAAGCAGGCGGTCGGCGCGACCGTCAGCGGCCAGCTCATCCGCGCGACGATCGTCTCGCTGCTCGTCGCGCTCTTCGGCATCGCCGTTTACGTCGGGCTGCGCTTCGAGACGGGCTTCGGCGTCGCCGCGCTGGTGACGACGCTGCACGACATCGTCGTCGTCACTTTCGTCTATCTCGCCGCGGGCGGACAGCTTTCGGCGTCGATGATCGCCGCGCTGCTCATGGTCGCCGGCTATTCCATCAACGACACGATCGTCGTCTTCGACCGCATCCGCGAAGAGCTCGAACTGAATCCGAACATGAAGCTCGGCGACGTGATCGATCTTTCGATCAACCGCACGCTGACGCGCACGATGCTCACGTCCGTGACGACCTTCCTCACCGCGTGCGCGCTCGCGTATTTCGGCGCGGGCGACGTCGCCGAATACGGCAAGGTCTTCATCTGGGGCGTCCTCATCGGCACGTTCTCTTCGATCTTCCTCGCCGCGCCGATCTTCTGGTGGTGGCACAAGGGCGACCGCGAAAAGGTCAAGGAGGAAGAGGACACCTACCACTACGAGTGGGAGGCGAAGTCCGCCGAGTGACGCCGCGCCCCGCCGCGTTCCCGCTTGTTCGGGGGCGCGGCCGCGTCGCGCGCGCGTCCGGCGCGTCTCCGCGCGTTCCTTCTGCGAACTTCTGATTCCGCGTTCCCGCGGCATGCTCTTTTTTTCTTATGGAAATCACCGCTTCCCTTTCCGAATACGTGCTGCGCATCGCGCAGGAAACCGGCCTGGGCGCCGCGCGCGTGAGCGCCGTCGCGAGGCTACTCGCCGAGGGCGCGACCGTGCCCTTCATCGCGCGCTACCGCAAGGAGGCGACCGGCGAGATGGACGAAGTCCAGATCGCCGCCGTGCGCGACCGCCTCGAACAGCTGCGCGAGCTCGACGCTCGCCGCGCCGCGATTCTCAAGTCGCTCGAGGAGAACAGACACCTCACGCCCGAGCTCAAGGCCGCCGTCGAAAAGGCATCGACTTCGACCGAGCTCGAGGACATCTACGCGCCTTACCGCCCGAAGCGCCGCACGCGCGCCACGGTCGCGCGGGAACGCGGACTCGAGCCGCTCGCCGACTTCATTTTCGAAAACCAGAACTCGGACGCCGCCGCCGAGGCCGCGAAATTCGTCGCGCCCGACAAGGAAGTGCCCGACGTCGCCGCCGCGCTCGCGGGCGCGCGCGACATTCTCGCCGAGCGCATTTCCGACGACAAGACGGCGCGCGCGTCCTGCCGCGAAATTTACGAGAAATCCGCCGAGCTCTCTTCCGAGGTCATCAGGGGCAAGGAAGAGGAGGGCGCGAAGTTCAAGGACTATTTCGAGTGGCGCGAGCCGCTCGCGTCCGCGCCGTCGCACCGCGTGCTCGCGATCCGGCGCGGGGAAAAAGAGGGCTTTCTGTTCTTCCGCATCACGGTGAACGAGGACGAGGCGTTTTCGCGGCTCGACAAGATTTTCGTCGGCGGGAACGGCGCGTGCGGGAACGAAGTCCGCGCGGCGTCGCACGATTCGTGGAAGCGTCTGCTCGGGCCGTCGCTCGAGACGGAGGCGCGGCTCAAGTCCAAGGAACGCGCGGACGAGGAGGCGATCCGCGTCTTTGCCTCGAACGTCTCCGAGCTGCTCATGGCGCCCGCGCTCGGGCAAAAGAGCGTGCTCGCGCTCGATCCCGGTTTCCGCACGGGCTGCAAGCTCGTCGTGCTCGACGCGCAGGGCAAGCTGCTGCACCACGAAGTGATTTTCCCGACCGCGGGTTCGCAGGCGCAGTACGCCGACGCGGAAAACCGTGTCCGCATTCTCTGCCGTCAGTTCAAGGTTCAGGCGGTCGCGATCGGCAACGGCACGGCCTCGCGCGAGACGGAGGCGTTCGTGCGCGGCTGCGGGCTGCCTGCGTCGATTCCCGTCGTCGTCGTGAACGAAAGCGGCGCGTCGATCTACTCCGCGAGCGAAGCCGCGCGCGAGGAATTTCCGAACGAGGACGTCACCGTGCGCGGCGCGGTCTCCATCGGAAGGCGCCTGATGGATCCGCTCGCCGAGCTCGTGAAGATCGATCCGAAAAGCATCGGCGTCGGGCAGTATCAGCACGACGTGAACCAGATCGCGCTGAAGCGCTCGCTGGACGACGTCGTCGTCTCCTGCGTGAACAGGGTCGGCGTCGAAGTGAACACGGCGTCGAAGCAGCTTCTCAGCTACGTTTCCGGGCTGAACGCGAGCATCGCCGCGAACATCGTCGCCTACCGCGACGAGCACGGCGCGTTCCGTTCACGCCGCGAGCTGAAGAACGTTCCGCGCCTCGGCGAAAAGGCGTTCGAGCAGTGCGCGGGCTTCCTGCGCATCCGTGACGGCGAACACCCGCTCGACGCTTCCGCCGTGCATCCGGAACGCTACGGGCTCGTCGAAAAAATGGCGGCGGATCTCGGCTGCGACGTTCCCGCGCTCCTCGCCGACGGCCGGCTGCGCGCCCGCATCGATCTGAAGAAATACGTCTCGGACGACGTCGGCCTGCCCACGCTGCAGGACATTCTGAAGGAGCTCGAAAAGCCCGGGCGCGACCCGCGCGAAAAGTTCGAGGCGTTCGCCTTCAAGGAAGGCGTGCACGAGATTTCCGACCTCAAGGAAGGCATGCGGCTGCCGGGCATCGTGACGAACGTCACGGCGTTCGGCGCGTTCGTGGACGTCGGCGTGCACCAGGACGGGCTCGTTCATGTGTCGCAGCTCTCGGACGATTTCGTGAAGGATCCGGCGGACGTCGTGAAGGTCGGGCAGAAGGTCTCCGTGACCGTGATGGAGGTGGACGTTCCGCGCCGCCGCATCGGGCTTTCGATGAAGACGAATCCGGAAAAGGGCGCACGCAGCGCGCGCGAAAATTTCGCCGACCGCGACGCCCGACGCGGGAACGCTCCGCGCCGCGGCGGCTTCGGCGGGAACGGCTTCGGCGGCCGACGCGACGACCGCGGGAACGCCTCGCCCCGCCGCTTTTCCGCGGGCGGTTCCTCTTCCTCGTCCTTCGGCTCCCTCGGCGACTTCTTCAAATAAGCCGTCCGGGATTTCCGAAAGGGGCAGTCGTCCGCGGCGTGCGAAGGGAAAAAGTCGCCTTCCTCACTTCGCGCGCCTGAAGATCATCACGCCCGAGGAATTGTTCGACGAGACGCCTTCCACGTCCGCCTTCAGCACGTAGGCGTCGAGGCTCGTGCGGAGCTGCTTCACCTCCAGCGTGTAGACGTTGTTTTCGTCGGCGTGGCCGGTCGTGCCTCGGTGCGCGTCTTCGGCGACGAGCTTGTCGCCTTCGTAGAGCCGCACGCGCTTCACGGCGAGCGCGCTGTTGCCGTTCTTCCAGCGGAACGTCGCCGTGAACGTGCCCGCTTTCATGATGTCGTCGGAGACGTCGAAAACGAGCTCTTTTGCGCCGTCGCGGATCGTCCACGGGCGGTCGTTGTCCACGGGAACGGAGAAGAGCTCGTCGGCGAGCGGCGCGAATTTCTTGAGCATGTTCCGCGCCTCGACGATCGTCTTGCCTTCCGCCTTGGCGGTGTAGGCGGGCTTGGTCGCCTTGCACCAGTCGTTCATCAGCGCGTTGATCTTGCCTTCGAGCGCGTCGAGTCCCGACTTGTCGCCGTCGAGCGCTTTTTTGTGCGCGTCGAAAAAGTAGCCCCAGCGGACGAGATAATAGTCCTTCAGCAGTCCTGAGAGCTGCCGGTGCGCGTAGTCGTTGAGCGAGCCGGGCTTGCCGCCCCAGCTCGTCAGCAGCGTCTTGAGCGCGCGCGTGGAATTTTCCTTCTCCGCCTTGCTTTTGCCCTTGGCGAGCGCCATCTGGTACATGCGTCCGAAGCGCCACAGCGTGTGCGTCGCGAGCAGTTTGTCCGTGGACGCGATGAGGTCGAGAAACTGTTTCGAACGCTGCTCGAACGCCTTTTTGTCGCCGGCGTCGTAGGCTTCCATCGCCTTCGCGAGCAGCGGGCGCGCGAGGTCCGACGCGAACTGCCGTCCGACGTCGCAGAGGTCCCAGCGGTACGTCGAGAGCTCGGCGAGCGCGGCGTCCTTTTCCGCGGCGTTCACGAGAAGCTCGAACGCGGCGCGGACATCGTTTGGATTCCAATACACTTTTCCGGACGCCCAGGTGGACGCCTTCTGCGCGTTGCGGTTCGGGCGCGCGCAGATGATGGACTCCGTGCAGCCTTCCTGATCCTGCGTCGGGCTGTAGACGGAACGTTCGAGGAGCTTCCACGCGCGGTTCACGGCGGGAACGTTCTTCCCGTAGCGGCGCAGCGCGTAGCCGTCGATCCACGTCGCGATTTCCGCGTCGTTCATGACGGTTTCGCGCGGCATCCAGATGCGGTCGAAGAGCAGGTCGTACGTGAGCGGGTTGACTTCCGTGCCTTCGGGAATGAGACCGATGCCGACGAGCTTGTCGCTGCCGTCGGCGGTCGCCATGACGCCGATTTTGCCGAGCGTCTTCAGCGAACCGTAAAGTCCCTGGTTGCCGCCGAAGTTGGAGAGCTCGCACCACACCCACGGCGCGCCGTGGTAGCTGTAGCCGTGGGACGTTCCCGCGACCATGTCCTTGCACAGCGCGAGCACGACGCACTTGTCCTTGTCGAGCCCGCTCAGCAGCGTCGCCGACGGGTTGCCGTGCCACGCCTGGAGCACCCAGACGCTGCCCGGCGAAGCCGCCTGCATCGCCTTCTGGACCGCGGTCGCGGCTTCCTTCACGGGAACGTCGCCGGACTTTCCGCCTTCGTGAAAGAGGTCGCCGCCGAACGCCTTCGCCTTCACGCCGTAGACCTTTTCGAGGTTCCTGTACCAGACTTCGGCGACTTTCTTGAACGCGGGCGTCGTCGGGTCGAGCACGGCGGGGCGCAGGAAGCCGTCCACCCAATTGCCCTGCGGAATGATGCGGATGCCGTCGAGCCTGCAGTGCTCGCCGAAATCGTGCGGCACGAGACCGACGAAGCCCTGCAGAATCGGCTCCATGCCGTAATTGCGCATGTAGGAGACGATGAACTTGCCGAGCGCCGCCTCGCCGTCGATCTGGCTTTGCGTGAGCGGACCGCCGTGTCCTTCGAGATTGCCCATGTTCCACCACGCCGCGAACGCCGGGCTGGGAATGTAGGCGGAGATTTTTTCCTTCGGGTAACCGAGCTCCGAGAGCGTGAGCTGCCACACCTTTTCCAGCCCCGCCTGCACGAGCACGCGGTTCACGCCGTTGAGCGCCATGCGGTCGAGCTCGTCGCGCCATTCAGTCTTGCCCCAGAACGCCGACGTGTACGACAGCGTGCAGTAATTGTAGGCGTAGCGCCATTCCCACGGCGTCTCCGCGGAAAATTCCTTCTGCTTCGCGGGAACGGCGGGAGCGAGCCGGTTCGCGCTCCAGCTCCACGCGAGATTTTTCCCGTGCTTGAGATAATAGCCGTAGCCGGCGGCGAGCTCGTTGAGCGTTCCCGCGGTGACGGAGACCGTCGCGCCGTTCTCGCGCACCTGAAAGCCCTTTTTCTTCGGATCGAGCTTGAAGGAGACGAGCGGTTTCGCGGCGGGCGTCTTCGTCTTGCCTTTCGCCGCGGACTTGGGGACGGAGGGACCGCCGTAGCGTTCGGCGAGCTTCGCGAGCTGCGCGGTCTGTTCTTCGGTCAGCGCGGCGGTCTGAGCGAAAAGCGTTCCCGAAAACGCGAGCGCGAGGGCGCCCGTAGCGATCCGAAAGGGCAAAGAGGCGAGTGAGGGGATTCTGAACATGCTGCGAGACTACGCGATTTCCCGCTCAAAGACAACCGCGTGCTTCCGGACTTTTTGAATTCCCAAGAAAACGCCGGAAGACAAACCGCAGAAAAACTCTTTATGAACTTCTGAGACCTCCGGTTGAAATTTGTGCGGGGAGGTTTTCGAAGGAACAGGCTGGAGCGCCTGTCCTCCTTTAAAAATCTGCGGGGGCGCCGGCATTTCGCGGACGCGCGCGGGCGCGGAATTCGTGCTTGCTCCGGGGCGGGAAGGGCTTACACTTCTGCGCCTTTAAACCACTCGGAATCGTTACCCAAAATCCTTATGAATACCATGTCATTATTGGCGCAGGCGGCGGTAGCCGCTTCAGAAAATCCAATGAGCATGCTCGACGCCGTCCTTTTCTGCCTGGCGGTCGTCGGCGTCATCGGCCTTGGCATCTACAAGGCCCGCCCGAAGAAAGTCGAGGGCGAATCGAAAAAGGACACCAGCGCGGCGGACTACTTTCTCGCCGGGCGCGGCCTGTCCTGGTGGCTGGTCGGTTTCTCGCTGATCGCGGCGAACATTTCGACGGAGCAGTTCGTCGGCATGTCCGGACAGGCGGCGGACTGGCTCGGGCTCGCGATCGCGGGCTATGAATGGCTCGCGGCGATCGTGCTGGTCATCGTCGCGTTCTTCTTCCTGCCGAAACTGCTGCGCTGCGGCGTGTACACGATTCCGGAATTTCTGGAAACGCGCTACAATCTCGGCTCGCGCACGATCATGGCGGTCTCGACGCTGCTGATTCTCGTCGGCGTGCCGACGGCGGGCGTCATCTTCGCGGGCGCGAAGTGCATCGCGGTGTTCTTCTTCGGCGCGACGGGCGTCACGGGCGTCGATTTCAACACGGTCGCGGACGGCGCGCTCACGCTCGGCAATCTCGTGGACGGGAACATCCTCGTCGGCTGCGTCATCATCGCGTTCTGCGCGGCGGTGTACGTGTTCGTCGGCGGTCTGAAGGCGTGCGCGTGGACGGACCTCATCTGGGGCTCGGCGCTGATTCTCGGCGGCGGCGTCATCGCTTATCTGGCGATCTCTGCGCTCGGGAACGCGGATCCGAATCACCTGATCCAGTCCGCGGCGGCGAATTCCGGCGCGACGGTCGAAGGCCTGCAGAACGCGGGCGGGATCGACCGCTTCCTGCAGCTCAACGCGGGCGAAGCCGCTTCCGGCATGAACTCCATCGGCGGCAAGCTGCACATGATCCGTCCGGCGGACGACCCGTCGATTCCGTGGACGGCGCTGCTGCTCGGCCTGTGGATTCCGAACTTCTTCTACTGGGGGCTGAACCAGTACATCATGCAGCGCACGCTCGCGTCGAAGTCCGTCGCCGAAGGGCAGATGGGCATCGTGTTCGCGGCGTTCCTGAAGCTGCTGATTCCGTTCGTCGTCGTCATTCCGGGCATCCTCGCCTACAACCTTTACCGCGACGACCTCAAGTCCTCCGCGGACGAAAAGAACGCCGCCGCGATTCAGGTCGTGGAAAATTCCGCCGACAAGGACAGGACGATTTATTTCGTGACCGGCGAATACCTGCTGCAGAACAGCGACAAGGGCATCGCGCTTCTTGACAAGAACGTCGAGGTCTACAACAAGGCGAATCCGGAAGCGCCGCTCACGCAGGAAATCCTCGACGCTACGATCGCTCCCGCGGTGAAGGATCTGCTGGAGGACGTCAAGAATCCGAACACGACGCTCGCGGACCGCATTCCGCTCGCGCAGAAGGTCGCGGACTGGAACGCGGAGACCTTCGTCGCGACCGCTCCCTCCAAGGGGCTGAAGGTTTCGCAGAAGCTCGTCGGCTTCGACTACGACGCGGCGTTCCCGACGCTGATGAAGAAGCTGATGAAGCCGGGCATCACGTGGTTCGTTCTCGCGGCGCTCTTCGGCGCGGTCGTCTCCTCGCTCGCGTCGATGCTCAATTCCGCTTCGACCATCTTCACGATGGACATCTACCACAAGCTTGTTCCCTCGTCTTCGCCGGAATCGCTCGTGAAGGTCGGCAAGATCGGCGTCGTCGTCTGCGTGCTGATCGCGCTCGGTCTCGCGCCGTTCCTGAACAGCCCGATCTTCGGCGGCATCTTCAACTTCATCCAGGAATTCCAGGGCTTCATTTCTCCGGGCGTTCTGTGCGTGTTCCTCTTCGGCTTCTTCGTGCCGAAGTGCCCGCGCGTGTTCGGCTGGCTCGGCATTCTCGTGAACGCGGTGCTCTACGGCGCGCTGAAGCTCTCGGTGCCGGACATGGCGTTCCTGAACCGCATGTCGATCTGCCTCATCGTCTGCATCGTCATCGGCGCGCTGCTCACGGCGTGGAACGCGGCGAAGGGCGGCCAGGCGGTCATCGTTCCCGCGAAGAACGAAGTCCCGCTCGAAGGCTCGGGCAAGGCGAAGGCGTTCGGCGCGTTCGTGATCGTCGCGACCCTCGCGCTCTACGCGCTCTTCTGGTAAAAGAGATGAGGAGCTGAAAAGCAATTACTCCTCCGCTTCTGAACTCCTCAACTGAAAAACGTTCCCGTCGGAATTCCGGCGGGAACGTTTTTTTCACTGCGCGAAGAAGAAGCGCGGGCGGTCGGAGAGATCGGCGCGGGAGTCCGTTTCGGAAAAGCCGCATTCGCGGGCGATTTCCTCGAGCCGCGCGTGGTGCGCGACGCCCGTTTCGAGCGCGACGAAGCCGCCGGGCGCGAGGCGTTCCCGCGAGCCGCGCAGGATTTTTTCGAGGTCGGCGAGCCCCTCGTTTTCGGCGACGAGCGCGGACAGCGGCTCGCGTTCGCGCACTTCCGGCGCCGCGCATTCCCATTCCGCGCGCGTGAGGTAGGGCGGGTTGGAGACGATCGCGTCGAACGTTCCCGAGACGTTTTCGAACCAGTCGCTTTGCAGAAATTCGACGTCGGCGGAAACGCCTTTCTTTTCGAAATTGAGCGCGAAATTTTCGCGGGCGAGGGCGAGCGCGTCGGCGGAGACGTCCGCGGCGACGAGGCGCGTTTCCGGACGTTCGGCGGCGAGCGCGAGGGCGATTGCGCCCGTGCCCGTGCCGAGGTCGAGCACGCGCGCGGGCGTTCCCGCGGGGCGCGCGGCGGCGAGCTTCTCGAGCACGAAGCCGACGAGCTCCTCCGTCTCCGGGCGCGGAATGAGCGCGCGCGGGTCGCACTTCAGCGTGAGCGTGCGGAAATCCGTGTCGCCGACGACGTACTGCACGGGTTCGCGGCGGGAGCGGCGCACGACGCGTTCCCGCAGCAGGTCCGTCTGCTCCCGCGTGAGCGGGCGTTCGAACTGCAGATACAGGTCGAGGCGGCGGCAGCCGAGCGTTCCCGCGAAGATGAGCTCGCTCTGCAGACGCGCGTTCTCGACGCCTTTTTTCGCGAGGAAATCCGTGCTTTTCTTCAGCAGCTCGAGGAGTGAATTCATGGCGGGATTTTTACGCGCTTCCGCGCTTTTCACGAGCGCAAAAACGGGCGCGCGTCAGGAGGCGAGGAGCTGGGCGAGGAAGATCGTCAGGATGCCGACGGGGGCGACGAAACGGAGCAGGAAGATGTAGGCGCGGAAAAAGCGGATCACGAACGTGTCGTTGTTGCTGAGCTGCGCGTGGACGAGCTTGCGGTCGAGGTGCCAGCCGACGAACCACGAGACGAAAAGCCCGCCCAGCGGCATCATCCATTTCGCGGTCAGCGTGTCGAGCCAGTCGAAAAACGGTCTGCCGCCGAACGTGAGCGCGCCCGCGAGCGAGCCCGCGCCTTCGCCGTCGGCGGGAACGCTTCCGAGCGAGGCGGCGGAGAAGAAGCCGAAGACGAGCGTCAGCGCCGAAAGGGCGACGACCGCCGAGACGCGGGAAAGCCGGAATTCCTCGTGCAGGAACGAAGTCGCGATCTCGTAGATGGAAATCGCCGACGTCACCGTCGCGAGAATCAGCAGCAGGAAGAACGCCGTCGCCCAGAACTGCCCGAGCGGGAGCGTCTGGAAAAGCTGCGGGAGCGTGACGAAGATCAGCCCCGGACCGCCGTCCGCGAGCGCGGAGGCGACGTCGCCCGCGCTCCCGCCGACGGAGAACGCCGTGCCGAAGATCGTGACGCCCGCGAGCACGGCGACGAGCGTGTCCGTGACGGCGAGCTGTCCGGCGGTCTTGCCGAGCCGCACGTCCGGTCCGAAATACGACGCGTAGGTGATCAGGCAGCCCATGCCGAGCGAGAGCGAGAAGAATGACTGCCCGAGCGCGGAAATGAAGACGGAGGGGGAAAGCTTCGAGAAGTCCGGGCTGAAGAGGTAGACGATTCCCGCGCCCGAGCCCGGCAGCGTGACGGCGCGCGCGCACATCACGAGCAGCAGCAGGAAGAGCAGGGGCATCATCAGCTTGCTCGCGAGCTCGATGCCCTTCTTCACGCCGCAGCCGACGATGGACGCCGTCACCGCCACCGCGACCGCGAGCCAGAAGAACTGCCGCCACGCGTCGTCGCTGAGGCTCTTGAAGACGCCGGCGAAATCCGTCGTCTCCGCGAGCGTTCCCGCGGCGGCGAGCCGGAAATACTCGAACGTCCAGCCCGCGACGACCATGTAGAAGCCGAGGATGAACACGGACGCCGCTACCGCGAAGACGCCGAAATAGTGGAACGGCCTGTCGGGCGCGAGGTTGCGGTAGGCGCCGGCGGGGTTCGCCTTGCCCGCGCGCCCGAGAATGAACTCGGCGAGCACGACGGGAAGCCCGAAGAAGCACACGCACGCGAGATAAATCAGCACGAAGACCGCGCCGCCGCCGTTCGCGGTCTCGCTCGGAAAGCGCCAGACGTTGCCCAGCCCGACGGCGGAGCCCGCCGTGGCGGCGAGAATGCCGAGCCTGCTGCCGAAGGTCGCGCGCGGCGCGGCGGCGGGAGCGGCTGTTTTCGCGTTGCTGTCGGGCGTCATGCGGGCGGTCTCCGTGAGGCGTTTCGCTTAAAATTCCTGCGGGAATTTTTCCTTGAGCGCGTCGAGGCAGCGCGGGGAGACTTTGCCGAACGCGCCCGCGTCCGCGAGCTCCGGAACCCAGCGCCACGAGCGCGGGCAGCGCACGTAGCCGAGCGTCTCCGCCTTGACCGCATCGACCGAGAGCGGCGCGCCCGCGGGAGCCGCGGCGAGGCGGACTTCCGAGACGATGAACGTCTCCGCGAGCGCGGATTCATGCTTTTTCAGAAGCGCGTAGAGCGGCGATTCCGCGTCGCAGGAAAGCGTGACGACGGCCTCGAGCGACTGCCCGATCACCTTCGCGGAGCGGAGCGCGTCGAGCTTCAGATTGACGTCGTCGAGCACCTTGAGAAGCGTGTCGAACTCCGCGGCTTCATCGATGAAGACGCAGTCCGGACGGCATTCCGGCCAGTCCTGCAGCAGAATCGATTCGCGCGCGTATTCGTTCTTCTCGGTGAAGAAGCCCCACGCCTCGTCCGTCGTGAACGGGAGCATCGGCGCGAGCATTTTCAGATACGTCGTGAAGATCGTGTAGATCGCGGTCTGCGACGAGCGGCGTTCGCGCGAGTTCGCGGCGTAGGTGTAAAGGCGGTCTTTGAGAATGTTGTGATAGGTCGCCGAGAGCGTCTCGACGGTGAACGCGTCGATCGCGGCGTAGGCCTTGTGGAACTCGCAGTTCTCGAAGCAGGTCGTGACGGTCGCGTGGAGCTGGAAGAGCTTCGTGAGCGCCCATTTGTCGATCAGCGTCAGCTCGGCGAAGGGCACGGCGTCCTTCGCGGGATCGAAGTCGTAGAGGTTCGACAGCTGGTAGCGGATCGTGTTGCGGATGTTGCGGTACTGCGTCGCCGTGGCGTCGAGAATCTTGTCCGAGAGCGGAATGTCGTTCTGGTAGTTCTCCGACGCGATCCAGAGGCGCACGATGTCCGCGCCGTATTTGGAGACGTAGCCGTCGGCGGTCTGCGGCTTGCCGTCGGACTTGGAGATTTTCTGGCGCGTGCCTTCGTTCACCACGAAACCGTGCGTGATGACTTTTTTGTAGGGCGCGCAGCCGAAGTTGATGACGCTCGTCCACAGCGACGACTGGAACCAGCCGCGGTGCTGGTCGGAGCCTTCGAGGTAGAGATCCGCCGGGAACGCGAGGTCGGGATTGCGCCGGAGCACCGCCGCGTTGGACGACCCGGAGTCGATCCACACGTCGAGCGTGTCCGTGCCCTTGACGAGCTTTTCCGGCGCGGGCCAGGACGCGGGAACGTCGATGCCCGCGAGGAGCTCCGCCGGCGTCTTTTCGAACCAGGCGTCCGTTCCCGCGACGGCGATTTTGTCCGCGAGCGCGCGGATGACGCCCGCGTCGAGGAAGGGCTCGCGCGTGTCCGCGTCGTAGAACACGGGAATCGGCACGCCCCACGAGCGCTGGCGCGAAATGCACCAGTCCGGGCGGCCTTCGACGGCGGCGCGGATGCGGTTTTCGCCGCTCGCGGGCATCCACGCGACGCCGCCGATCTGCTCGAGCGCCTTCGCGCGCATGCCGTCCTTGTCGAGCGCGACGAACCACTGGTCCATCGCGCGGAAGATGACGGGCGTCTTCGAGCGCCAGCAGTGCGGATACTGGTGCTCGATCTTGGACGTCTTCAGCAGCTTGCCGGACGCGTCGAGGAGCTTGAGCACTTCGACGTTCGCCGGGCACTTGCCGTTCACGTCGAGCACGGAGACGCCGACGAGCGTCGCGGGAACGCGTCCGTCGTTCACGTAAACGCCCTCGTCGTTCACGGGGCAGTAGATTTCGATGCCGTAGCGGAGGCAGGTCTGATAGTCTTCGAGCCCGTGGCCGCCGGCGGTGTGGACGCAGCCCGTTCCCGCGTCCGTCGTGATGTAGTCGGCGCAGACGACGGGCGAGACGCGGTCGCAGATCGGGTGCTTCGTTCTGATGCCTTCGAGCGTTTTTCCGAGGAATTTCGCGCCGAGCGTCGCGCCTTCGAGACCGCAGTCGGCGACGAATTTTTCCGCGAGCGCGGCGGCGACGACGTAGATTTTTCCGCCGTGTGTAACTTCGACGTATTCAAATTCCGGATGCACGGCGACCGCCATGTTCGCGGGAATCGTCCACGGCGTCGTCGTCCAGATCACGAAATTGCGCGCGGGCGCGTCCGTCTGCTCGAACGCGACCCAGATGGACGTGGACGTGTGGTTCTTGTATTCGATTTCGGCTTCGGCGAGCGCCGTCCGGCACGGGATCGACCAATAGACGGGCTTCTTGCTGCGATAGACGAGCCCGCGCTCGACCATGTTCGCGAACGTGCGCAAGATGTCGGCCTCGTAGGCGGGATTCTTCGTCTTGTATTCCGCGGCCCAGTCGGCGAGGATGCCGAGGCGGCGGAACTGCCGGCGCTGCTTTTCGATGAAGCTTTCGGAGAACTCGGCGCACGCCCTGCGGATTTCGAGCGGCGTGAGCGTCTTTTCCTTGGCGTGGAGCTCCTTCATCACCTTGTGCTCGATGGGGAGCCCGTGGCAGTCCCAGCCGGGAACGTAGGGCACGCGGAAGCCGCGCATCGTCTTGTAGCGCATGATGATGTCCTTGAGGAGCTTGTTGAGCGCGGTGCCGATGTGGACGTCGCCGTTGGTGAAGGGCGGGCCGTCGTGGAGCACGAAGGTTTTTCCCGTTTCCGCGTTTTTGCGCTGCAGGCGCGCGTAGAGTCCGGTTTCTTCCCAGAACGCGATGCGCTTGGGTTCGCGCGCGGTGAGGTTCGCCCGCATGGGGAAATCCGTCACGGGGAGATTGAGCGTATCTTTGAGTTCCACTGCCATAATCGTTGAAAATGTATTTCGTGCAAGTCTGCCTTTTTTGCGTTCCCGCGTCAATGCGCGTGCGCGCTCGCCTTCTGCGCCGCCTCCCGCCGCCGGAGAAGGAAATCCTGAACTTCAGCGTCTGAAGAAACGGAAAAGGCGTTCCCGCGGATCTCCCGCGGGAACGCCTTTCGTTTCGCGACGGAGAGCGGACGCCTCCGTTCCCGTTTCCCGAAAACCTCACTTCCGGCGGCGGCGCCGCGTTCCCGCGAGCGCCAGCGCGACCGCTCCCGCGAACAGCCCGAACGCGCCCGGTTCCGGAATCAGCCCGAGCGGGCTGAACGTCACCAGCGTGTCGACGCGGTAGCCGGTGCCCGTCATGTAATCCGTGAGATAAGCGATTCCGTAGCCTTCCTCATCGTTTTCGTTCGCTATGAAAGCCACGGAGAGCTTGCGCATCACCATCTCGAGCGCGCTCGCGTCGGCTTCGGCGGAATACGCTTCCGTGCTCACGCAGTCGTCGGAGTCCGTGATGTAGAGCGCGGAGACGAGCCCGTTCTCGTCGAGCTCGCACCCCCAGCACGTGATCGCGTGCCCGCCCTTGACGCCGCCGTCCTCTTCGTCATCGTCGTAGTAATTGATGCCGAGCCCGAGAACGCCGCGCGCGCCGTCCTCTCCGTCCGAAAAACTGTCTTTGACCACGTCCGAAAATGCGGAGTAAGTGGCGAGCCCTTCCTGGCCGTCCTCGCCGATCAGCTCGGTGCTCACGATGTAGGACTTGGGGTCGGCGCCCACGAGGTTCGCGAGATAGATGCCGCCCCCCGCGTTGTCCTTCAGCTTGGAGGAGCCGCCGGCGACGAGCTCGAAATCGCTGTCGCCCGTGAGCCACCACGCGAGGCCGTTGGCGATCGTGTTCCCCCCGTCCGTCCAGTTGTCGCAGAACGTCTTGTAGACGGAAAGCTGCTGCCGCGCCGCGAACGTGCGCGACGCGTCGTAGCCGGCGGGAGCGTCCGGGACGAACGTTCCCGCGGCGACTTGCCCGTAGCCCCATTGGATCATGTTGCTCGCCGTCGCCGCCCAGCACATGTTGGCGTCCAGGGGGAGGTCCGCGGTCCTAATCGCTTCAGGCGTGCCGAGCTCCTCGTCCCAAAAAGAGCCGGAGGCCGACCTTCCGACCCAGACCTTGTTCACGTCGTACCAGCCGGAGGTCGTGGAGGTGCAGGTGTATTTTCCGTCGGTGAACGCGCTGACGTCCACCGTGATGCCCTCGGCGAAAAGCGTTTCCGCGCGCAGCGTTTCCGCGGACGCGATCAGGGCCGTCGCGATTCCTGCGGCGACCAGCATGTTTTTGGATAGTTCACTCATGAGATTTTAAGGGTTGAGATTGAAAAGAGTTCGGCGTTCCCGCGCCGGGGACGCGGACGTCTCCGCTCCCGTTTTCGCGCGGACTCACCAGCCGAGGTGCGCGCCGCCGGAGGAAGCGCCTCCGAAACCGCCCCGGTTCTTTTCCGTCGAGGGGTTGTGGAGGTCGGCGGGATTGAAACCGACGTCGCCGCCGCAGAGCTTTTCGAGCTCCTCGGGCGTCATTTCCTGCACTGCCGCGTTCGAGAAATCCTTGAGGTCGTCGAACGAGAAATCGAAGCCGCGCGCCTTCGCGAACGCGATCACGGCGGCGGCCGCCTCTTCCTTCGTCTTCGGGGCGGCATCGAGGATCGCCTTTTCGAACGCCTGCGCCTCTTCGGGCTTGTGCTTCAGCATGGCGTAAAATTTTTCTACGGTCTCTTTGGGCATGGTTTTGACTGGATTAAGGGTTGAAAGAAAATCGTTTCTGTGAAGATAACGAACAAAACGAAAAAATCTTAAAATTTTTTTGAATTTTTTTTCGTGCCCTGTCGGGACTTCCGGAAGCGGAGACGTTCCCGCGTTTTTCCTTTAAGCCTTGCGCCCTAATCTCTAATCTTTCCTCCATGCTCGCTGTTTCCCGAATTTTTCTCGCGCTGTGCGCGGCCGCGCTCGCGGCGTCCGCGTTCCCGGCGGAGGCGCTCGCGCAGGCGCGCGCCGCGAAGCCCGTTCCCGCGAAAAGCGCCGCCGCGAAGGCGTCCGCGAAGAAGCCCGCTCCCGCGGCGGCGGACGCGGAAGTCTCCGACCTCGGCGAAGCGGAGCCCGAAAATCTGCCCGGCGAAAATTTTTCCGCGGCGTGGCCGTCCGTCTCGCGCATCGCGGACATGCTGCCCGCGCGCGTCGTCAGCAGCGGGCCGGACGCGTGGATCTACGAGACGCAGCACTTCCGCTTTACGGCGAACGCGCCCGTGGCGCTCTCGGCGATCCGCGAAATCGCGCGCATCTTCGAAGGCACCTACGCGGCGAATCTCGCGCTGCCGATCAATTCGCCCTGCAATCACCATCAGGTCTGCGAAAAGGGCAAGTTCAACGCGTATCTTTTCGAGACGTACGAACAGTATCTCGCCGCCGGCGGCATGAAGGGTTCGGCGGGCGTGTTCATCGGCTACGGGAGCGGGCTGGACTGCGGCAAGGTGCTCGTGCCCTTCGCGTCGCTCGGACTCGAAAAGCGCGGAAACCGCTATTTTAAGGGCGGCAGGCGCGTGGACGCGAAGACGCTCTCGCATGAAATCACGCACCACATGACGATCGGCGGGAACGCCTATCCGACGTGGTTCTGCGAGGGGCTCGCCGAATACGTCGGGCTTTCCTACGACGGCAACGGACAGGTGCGCTTCGGCGGGAACAAGGCCGTCATCGGCAAGTTCGTCTCGGGCTACGGCGAAAAGGGCGACGGCGGCCGCGGCATCGGCGCGCGTCCGGAAGTCGGCATGTCGCTGGAAAGCTTCATGAACCACCGCGGCTCCTTCATCGGAGACGGCTTCGGCGGCGCGGCGACGGGCGCGGATCCGACGCAGATCGGCTACGGCGTTTCCGCGCTGCTCGTGTATTATTTCTTCCACCTCGACGGGAAGCGCGACGCCGCCCGCGTCAAGAAGTTCATCGCCGAGATTCAGGGCGGCGGGAACGCCGAAAGCGCGACGGCGGCGCTCCTCGACGGGCGCAGCTGGGAGCAGCTCGAAAAGGAAGTCCGCCGCAAGCTCAAGGTCGCCTTCAAGGTCGAACCCCGCTTCGCCGACTGACCTCTCGCGCCCGCGGATTTTAAAAACACGGAGTCCCCAAGGGGACGGTTTCCTGCCTGTCTTCGTTCCCGTGGCGCCCGATTCTCCCGCGGACGAACTTCCGCCGCGCGGCTTTCGCATGTTCTGCGGCGGAGACGTGGACGTCTCCGCTCCCATGCGTACGTTCCCGCGCGCATTTCCCGGCGGGCTTTTGGGGACGAAGACATTCCTGTCTTCGCTTCCGCGGCGGTCGGCGCGGGAACGCTCGGCGGGAACGTTTTTTCCGAGGCGCAGGGCGGCACTTTTTCCGTCGCGGGAACGGGCGCCGACGTCGGCGGAAAACGCGACGGGCACGCCTTCGTATTTCGGGAGCTGCGCGGCGACGGCTCGCTCACGGCCCGGCTTGAATCCGTCGTCGGCCCGGCGTTCAAAGTCGGGCTCGTGATGCGCGCCTCGCTTTCCGGCGAGGCGCCGCGGATCGGGCTGACGCTCGGCGAAAGAGGCGGAAGAATGCTGCGGATGTGCGTGCGCGCCGGAAGCGGCGAGAACACCGCGTGGCGCAACGGCACCAACTACGGACGCGCGCCGCTGTGGATGCGGCTGCGGCGCGAGGGCGACGCGTTCATCGCCGAAGTCGGCCGCGACGACGCGAAATGGTTCGAGGTCGGGCGCGAGAGGGTTGCCATGCCCGAAACCTGTCTCGTCGGCTTCGCGGTCTGCGGCGGCGACGCGTCCGGCGTTCCCGCGCGCGCAACGTTCGAGCGCGTCCGTTTCGAGGAGTCCGCGCCTTCGCGCTGATTCGCTCCGCGCGCGTTTTGGCTTTAAGCCGCAGTCCGTAAGCATTAGATTTCGCGCATGGCTAAAAAATCTTCGACGACGAAAACCGCGCTCGCGCGCAGGGAACAGGCGACCTGGGGCGGCAGATTTTCCCAGGGACCCGCCGAGCTGATGCTCCGCTTCGGCGAAAGCGTTTCGTTCGACGCGCGGCTCGCGCCGTTCGACGTCGCCGGGAGCAAGGCGCAGGCGAAGATGCTCGCGCACGTCGGCATCATTTCGAAAAAGGAGTGCGCGGACATCGTGCGCGGACTCGACGCGGTTCTCGCCGAAATCGAGGCGGGAAAATTCGAGTGGAACATCGCGCTCGAGGACGTGCATATGAACATCGAGCAGGCGCTCACGAAGCGCGTTCCCGCCGCCGCGAAGCTGCACACCGCGCGCTCGCGCAACGACCAGGTCGCGACCGACATGCGCCTGTTCTTCAAGGACGCGTGCGCGAAGATTTTCGCCGGGCTCGGCGCGCTGATGAACGCGCTGCTCGACTTCGCCGAGAAGAATCAGTCCGTCTACATTCCCGGATTCACGCATCTGCAGCGCGCGCAGCCCGTCTCCGTCGCGCACCACGTGCTCGCCTACGTCGAAATGTTCTCGCGCGACCGCGAGCGCTTCGCGGCGGTGTTCGACCACGCGAACTGGTCGCCGCTGGGCTCGGGCGCGATCGCGGGAACGACGCTGCCGATCGACCGCGAATTTTCCGCGCGCGAAATGGGCTTCGTGGACGACCGCGGGAACGCGCGCGTCACGCGCAACAGCATGGACGCCGTTTCCGACCGCGACATGTTCATCGAATTCGCCTCCGCGTGCGCGCTCTGCGGCGTGCATTTTTCGCGCATCGCCGAAGACCTGATTCTGTGGAACACGGCGGAGTTCGGCTTCGTCGCGCTGCCCGACGCGTTCACGACGGGCTCGTCGCTCATGCCGCAGAAGAAAAATCCGGACTCGCTCGAACTGCTCCGCGGAAAATCCGCGCGTCTGCACGGCAATCTCGCCGCGCTCGTCACGATGGTCAAAGGGCTGCCGCTCACCTACAACCGCGACCTGCAGGAGGACAAGCCGCCCGTGTTCGACTCGTTCGATACGGTGATGATCGCGCTCGACGTGCTGCGCGAAACGCTCGCGGGCGCGTCCATGCGCGCGGACCGCTGCGCCGCCGCCGTCGCGGACCCGCTGCTGCTCGCGACGGACGTGGCGGATTACCTCGTGCGCGCGGGAGTGCCGTTCCGCGAGGCGCACCACGTCGTCGGGCACCTCGTCGCGCTCGCGGAAAAGACGGGAACGCCGCTGAACGCGCTCCCGTTCGACGCGGTGAAAAAAATCCATCCCGCGCTGAAGCCGGACTGGGTCAGCGTTTTCGACCTGAAGACGGCGATGGCGTCGCGGGAACGCGTCGGCATGCCCGGTCCGAAGCAGGTGAGGAAGCAGCTCGCCGCCTGGCGCAAAAAGCTCGCCTGAGCGAAAAGCGGCGGAGCGGAGAAATCAGAAATCCACGCCTTTGACGAGGCGGCGGACGACCTTGCGTCCCGTCATCGCTTCGTACCAGGCGACGTAGGGCGCGGGAACGCGCATTTCCGCGAGCAGTTCGTCGAACGCCTGGACGCGCGTCTTCAGCTTGCCCGCAAGCGGGTGAAGCACGAAGGAAAGGTCGCGCGGCCGCGTTTCCGCCGCGCCGGGAACGTCGGCGTAGCTCGCGCGCCTCACGAGTTTTTCCGCGGGCAGCCCGAAGTGCCGCGCGACGCGTTCTCCGATCTCGAAGCGCGAGAGCGCCTCGCCGCCCGCCCAGTGGTAGACGCCGCTCAGGTTCGGGCGTTCGCACAGCTCGACGAGCACTTCGGCGAGATTGCCCGCGCTCACCGGCTGGCGGATTTCCTCGCCGAAGAGCGGCGTCGTTCTGCCCGCCGCCCAGTCGGCGAAGAGGCGTTCGTGCAGACTTTTCGCGCCGGAAAAGGAGTTGCCGGAAAGCAGCGTCGTGCGCACGACGCTCGCGTTCGCCTTGCCGTATTTGAGGACTTCGCGCTCGCCCATGAGCTTCGTCTGCGCGTAGAGGTTGCGCGGGAGCGGCATGTCCGTGTGCTCGTAGGCGCCTTTTTCGCCGTCGAAGACCATGTCCGTCGAGACGTGCACGAGGCGCGCGGAAACATGGTTGGCGAGCATCGCGAGGCGGCTCGGAAGCGCGACGTTGAGCCGTTCCGCGCGCGCGGGATCGGCGTTCGCGGCGGCGAGCGACGTCACCGCGGCGCAGTTGACGATTGCGTCGGGGAATTCCTGGAGCACGAGCGATTCGATTTCCGCCGTGTCCTCCAGGTCGGTCTTCACGCGGCGGATCTGCGGCGGGAGCGGCGCGTCCGCGTCGTGCAGAAACGCGGTGACTTCAAACCCGCGTCGCAGCGCGGCGAAGACTGTTTCGCGTCCGAGAAATCCGGCGGCGCCGGTGATAAAAGCTTTCATGCGCGCAACGCTAAGATTTTCGCCGCCGAAAAGCGAAAGGAAAGTTCAGGCGGCGAAGCCGCGCCCGACCGTCAGCGCCAGCGAGGTTTCGTCGCGCAGGAACTCGTTCGCGAAGCGCGCCAGGTCTTCCCGCGTCAGCGCCTCGACGCGCGCCTCGTGTTCGAGCGGCGCGTTCGGGGAAAGCCCGTTGAGCACCGCCGTCGTCGCGGCCGTCGCGCGGAAGAGCGGCCCCTGCATGCCCGAGCGTCGCGCGACGCGAAGCGTGATTTTCGCGTCGCGGATTTCCTCGTCCGTCAGCCCGCCTTCGCGGACGCGGCGGATTTCCGCGCGCATTTCGTCGAGCACCTTCGCGGCGTTTTTGGGCTCCGTGCCCGCGTAGAGCCGGAACATGCCGCATGCCTTCGCCGTCCGCCGCGACGCCGCGACGTAGTAGGCGAGCCCGCGCTTTTCGCGGACTTCCGAGAAGAGACGGCTCGACATGCCGTTGAGCGCCGCCGCCAGCAGGTGCGCCGCGAAGCGCCGCTCGTCGCTCTCGCCGACGTCCGGGAACGCGAGCTGGACGACCGTCTGCTCGCCGTCGAAATCGAGCGTCTCCTCGAGCGCGCCGTTCGGGGGCGTCGGGAGCGCGAAATCCGGCGCGGCGAAGCCGCCGCGCGACGGGAACGCCGCCGCTCCGAACGCCTCTTCGAGCGCGCTCAGCACGGCGTCGCGGTCGAACTCGCCGCTGACGGCGATCTGCAGATTTTCCGGCGCGACGACGCGTCCGCAGAGCGCGCGCACGTCCGCGAGCGTCATCGCCGCGAGCGCGCTTTCCGTGCCCAGCGCGGACGTGCCGAGCGGGCACGCTTCGCCGAAGAAGCGTTCCCGCATCGCGTCGAACGCGAAGTCCTCGATCTCGTCGCGCCTCGCGCGCAGCGTTGCGAGCTGCGCGTCGCGTTCCCGCGCGAAATTCTCTTCGGTGAAACGCGGCGCCAGCAGCGCGTCGCGCAGCGTGTCGCGGGCGACGGAAAAATCCTCCGTCAGCGTCTCGAGCGCGACCGAGAGCGATTCCGCGCCGCCGTTCGTCGAGAAGAGGCCGCCGACGCTTTCGATTCTTTCCGCGACTTCCGCCGCCGAGAGTCCGCCCGCGTCGAGCGAAAGCAGCTCCGCGAGCAGCGACGTCGCGCCCTTGCGTTTTTCGTCCTCGAACGCGCCGCCCGCGCGCAGCGCCGCGACGAGCGAGACCTTCGGGTAGCCCGCGACCGGCTGCAGCAGCACGCGTACGCCGTTCGCGAAGCGCACGTCCTCGAACGGCGGATAGCCCGAAGCCGCCGCCGGGCTCCGCGTCTCCGCGGGAACGGCGACCGCCGGCCGCTTCGCTTCGTAGGCGGCGAGCGTCCGCGCGTTTTCGTGAAAATACCTGCCCGCGACGCGGCGCAGGTCGTCCGGCGTCAGCGCGCGGATTTTTTCGAGGAAGACGCGCGTCGCGCCGGGCTCGTTTTCGACCGCCTCGGCGCCGAGCGCCGCCGCCGTCGACTGCACCGAACGGCGCGACGTCACCAGCCCGACGAGCATCTGCCGCACCGTCTTTTCCAGCAGTTTCGCGGGAACGCCCTCGCGCGCGACTTTCCTGACGACTTCTTCGATCGCCGCTTCGACGGCGGCGCGTTTGTCGAGATCGGCGACGTAGCCGACCCAGAACATGCCTTCGCCCGCGGGCGCCCAGCGCGTCGCCTCGAGTTCGTGCACGAGCCCGCGCTTTTCGTGAAGTTCGTTCCAGAGCAGGGCGGAATCGCCGTGGCCGAGCAGCACGGAAAGCGCGCGGAGCGCGGGCGCGTCTTCGTGCGCGTCGCCGGGAACGCGCCAGACCGCGCAGCCGCGGAGCACGTTCACGTCGCCGCGCAGCGTCGTTTCGCGCGGCGCGAGCTGCGGCGGCTCCGCGGGAACGACGGGCGCGCAGCCGGCGCGCGCGGGCACGCCGCCGAAATATTTTTCCGCGAGCGCGAAGACCGCCTCCGTTTCCAGGTCGCCCGCGACGACGACGCTGATCGCGTCCGGCGCGTAGCGTTTTTCGAAGTGCGCGCGGAGGTGTTCGGCGCCGATTCCGCGGAAGATTTCCCGCCTGCCGATGATGGGCACGCGCAGCGGGTGCGCGCGGAAGACGGTCGCGCGCGTCGCGTCCGAAATCCGTTCGTCGGGATCGTCCGCGCACATGTCGATTTCGCGCAGAATTACGTCTTTTTCGCGCGCGGCGTCGTCGGCGTCGAGACGCGGGAACAGCGTCATCTGCGCGAGAACGTCGAACGCGGTCTCCGCGGACTCCGCCGGCAGGTCGATGTGATAGACCGTGCGCGTGAACGTCGTGTAGGCGTTCATTAGGCCGCCCTTCGCGGATACCGTCTTCGTGAGCTCCTCGACGGAATACTTTTCCGTGCCCTTGAAGACCATGTGCTCGAGAAAATGCGAGACGCCTCCGCCGAGCAGCTCGCCTTCGTGAATGCTGCCGCTTTTCACCCAGACCTGCACGGAGGCGAGGCCCGACGGCGGCGTTCTGCGGAAAAAGACGCGGACGCCGTTCGCGAGCGTCGTGCGTGCGGGAAGATCGTTCAAGGAGTCGAAAAAGTTCATGGGTTCAGCCTAAAAATCCGCCGCCGGCGGACAATGAATAACGATGAAGGAGAGGCGGTTCGTCACTTCGCGGCCTTGTTTTCGCGCAGCCCTTCGAGCACGTCGAAGAACTCCGGAAACGTCTTGCCGCAGCAGGCGGGATCCTCGATTTCGATCCACGGCGAGCCGTCCCCGCGCAGATCGAAGGTGCCCAGCACGCCGAAGCTCATCGCGACGCGGTGGTCTCGGTAGGTCGCGACGCGGAAGCGCCCGCCCGGAGCAGCGTCCGCGCGCGCGCGCAGGCGTTCCCGCGCGATCGGCGTCAGCGTGAGCGAATCTTCCGTCTGCGCGACGTTCTCCGCGCCGAGAATCTTCGCGAGCTCCGTCGCCATCGCGGCGACGCGGTCCGTCTCCTGCCGTCGCGTGTGCGCGATGCCGCGTATCGTGAGCGGCGTTCCCGCGTCGAGCAGCGGCGCGACGGCGGCGAGCGTCAGAAACGTGTCCGAAATCGCGTTGAAATCGACGTCGAAGCCGCGCGTCGCCGTTCCCGCGCGCACGACGCATTCGGGCGTTCCCGCGGCGTCCGCGGCCGTCGCGGCGGCGAGCAGGTCGCGCGGGGGCGTCGAGAGCTCGAGCGCGAACGCGGCGTCGCCCTGAAGCCCATCCGTATCCAGTCCGCGGATACGCACTTCGCCCGCGCGGTGCACGAAGGGCAGAATCAGAAAATAGGACGCGGCGGTCGCGTCCGGCTCGATCGCGTAATCGAAGTCGCCCGAGCCGTAGCCGCCGCCGCAGACGAACGCGTTCCCGCGCCCTTCGATCGCGCCGCCGAAGCCCGCGATCATCTTCGCCGTCATTTCGACGAACGGCCGCGAGACCGTTTCGCCCTTGAGAAAAACCTCGAACGTCCCCGCGCCGTTGAGCGTTCCCGCGACGGGCGCGATCTGCATCAGCGCGGAAAGAATCTGGCTCGACGCGCTCGCGTCCGCGACGACGTCGCGCGCGGAGACGCCATCCGTGCGCATCGTGAACGGAAAATGCCCCGGCTCGCCGTCGAACTCGAACGTGCAGCCGAGCCGCGCGAGCGCGTCGAGCAGCCCCGCCATCGGGCGCCGCCGCATCGCGGCGCTCCCGTCGAGCCGATATTCGCCGCCTTTCTTCAGCGCGAGCATCGCGGTGAGAAAGCGCGCCGCCGTGCCCGCGTTCGCGACGAAGAGCTCCGCGCGCGCCTCGGGAATCTCCCCGCCGAGCCCGACGATTTCGACCGTCCGCGCCGCTTCGTCCGCCGCGACGCGGAAGCCGAGCCTCCGCAGACATTCGATCATCGTGCGCGTGTCTTCGGAGAAAAGCGCGCCGGAAAGCCGCGTCGTTCCCGTGCGCAGCGCGGCGAGCGCGAGCGCGCGGTTGGTGATGCTCTTCGAGCCGGGCGGCGTCACGCGCGCGCTCCGAAAATCGCGGAAGGGTCTGATCGGCAAAATCTCCATCGGGCAGAAAAACTTTTCCGCGTTTATACCCTATCGTTCCCGCCTCGGCAAAACGATTCGCGGTTTTTCCGCGGAGGCGCAAAAAAACGTTCCCGCGGAGAGCCGCGGGAACGTTTTCGTTTCGGAATGCGCGGGAACGCTTATTTCGCCGGAGCGGCGTCCTGCGCGGGAGCGTCCTTCTCGACGGAGCCGGGCGCGAACACGTCCACGGGAGCCGCGGGAACGGCGTGCGCCTCCCCGCTCTTTTCGACTTCGACGGTCTCCGGCGCGAGCATCGGCACCTTTTCCGCCGCGACTTCGTGCACCGTGCCTTCCGCGCGGACGGGCGTGAACACGCCGAGCGCCGCCAGCAGGATCATCATCGCGTAGGTCAGCACCATGCCGAGCACGCCGATGATGACGCCCGTCTTCGCCATGCCCTTCGTGTCCACGAGTCCGGTCGCGTGCGCGAGCGCGTTCGGCGGCGTCGAAATCGGGAGCGCCATGCCGAGCGACGACGCGAACGCCACGGAAACGAGCAGGGCGACCACGCCGCCGAGCGCGTCCATCGAGGCGCCGACGTTCACGCCCACGACCGCGATGATCGGGACGAGCAGCGACGCCGTCGCCGTGTGCGACATGAAGTTCGCCATGAAGATGCAGATCACGCCCGCGCCGATCATCAGCCCGAGCGCCGGCCACGACGCGAACGGAATCGCGCCGATCAGGTGCGCCGCCAGCCCCGTCTTCTGCAGCCCGAGCCCGAGCGCGAAGCCGCCCGCGACGAGCCAGAGCACGTCCCAGCTCATGCCGTTGAGGTCCTTCTTCGTGATGACCTGCGTCAGCGCGAAGACCGCCATCGGAATCATCGCGACCATGTTCGAGTCGATGCCGACGATGTCCTTGCCGAGCACCCACAGCAGCACCGTCACGCCGAACGTGATGTAGACGATGATCGCCTTGGGCGTCTTGAGAAATTCGCCGCCGACATTCAGTTCCATCTTCTTCTTGGAGATCGGGAACATCCACAGCAGCAGCGCCCACGCCGCGAGAATGAGGATGATCACGTAGGGAATGCCGAACGCCATCCACTTGCCGAACGAGACCGTCGCGTTCATGTCGCCGAGCGCCTTGAGCGCGATCGCGTTCGGCGGCGTGCCGATCGGCGTGCCCATGCCGCCGACGTTCGCGGCGATCGGAATCGCGAGCGCGAACGCCGCGCGTCCCTTGTCGTTTTCGTCGAAGAGCGAGAGCACCGGCGCGAGAATCGCGAGCATCATCGCCGCCGTCGCCGTGTTCGACATGAACATCGAGAACAGCGCCGTGATCGCCATGAGCCCGAGCAGAACGAACTTCGGATTCGTGCCGAAGGGCTTCAGCAGGAAGCGCGCGAGGTTCATGTCGAGCTTGTATTTCGTCGCCGCCGCGGCGAGGAAGAATCCGCCGAGGAAGAGCATGATGATCGGGTCCGCGAACGTCGCCATGATGCCCTTGGAGTTCACGAGATTGGGGAATTTTTCGCCCGTCGCGGGATCGACGCCGAACGCGAACAGGGAATCCCCGCCCGCGCTGAGCATCAGCGCTTTGTCCGACACGGTGAGCAGCATCAGCACGATGACGAGCATCGAGGTCGTCCAGATCGGGAACGGCTCGAGAATCCAGAACAGCGCCGCGAGAACGAAGATCGCGATGACGCGGATCTCGACGGCGTTGACGGCGTGAGCGCCGACCAGCCCGAGCGATTCATAAGGCAGGAACAGACAGCCGACGGCGAGCGCGATCGCGATGACGGCCTTGACGAATTTTGCTTTGTTCATGGGTGGGAGATCTGAAAAATGAAAACGCCGATGTTACCGATTGTTCCCGCGCCTGAAAAGCCCCAAATTTCGCGCGCGGTCCGCGAGGCGCGGAGTGGCGCGGCTGCGGAGCCCGCGTCTTAAAGCAGGCTCGGCGGCAGACCCGCGAAGTGTCCTTCGGGCTCGGGGGAGACGCGCGGACGCGATTTCGTCGCGGGCGCGCGGCGTTTTTCCGCGCGCGGCGCGTTTCCGACGAACGATTTTTCCGGCGCGTCGGTGCGCGGAGCTTCCGCGGGAACGTGGCGGCTCAGCCTTGCCGCGTCCTCGGCGATCTCTGGCGGCATCAGCACCGCCGCGTCGGCGAGCAGCGCCCGCAGCGCGTCGGTCTCCGCCGTCTTCGGAATCGAATACGTGATCGAGACGCCGCGCCGCACCGCGGAGACGAGTCCCCGCGCGCGCAGGCGCATCAGATCCTTCGAGACCATCGCCGTCGGCAGCCCCGTGACCGCCTGCAGGTCTCCGACGCGCAGGTCGCGTTCCCGCAGGAGGCAGAGCAGGCGCAGCCGGATTTTGTTGCCGAGAATTTTGAAAAGTTTTTCCGCCGTCATAAGATTATTTCTTTCCATTTTTGAAAACTCTATTTTCCGCTTGCCGGTTCCTGCTGAGAAAGGCAGTGGAAGGAGCCGCCCTCGATGAGAATGACGCTCGAATCGAGTCCGACGACTTTCCTTCCTGGGAAAGCCTCGGCGATGATGCCCTGCGCGCGCGCGTCGCCGCTCTGCCCGTAGGCGGGAACGATGACCGCGTCGTTCAGAATCAGAAAATTCGCGTAGCTCGGCGGCAGATCGCGCCCGGCGCGCGAGAACGGTTCCGGCATCGGCAGTTCGATGACGTCGAAGCGTCCGCCTTCGGGCGTCTTCATGGCGCGGAGCTGTTCGAGATTGCGGCGGAGCGGCGCCGCGTTCGCGTGAGTCTCGTTCTTGTCCGAAACGGCAAGTATTGCGCGCGGCGCGACGAAGCGCGCGAGGTTGTCGATGTGGCCGTCGGTGTCGTCGTCCGCAAGCCCTTCGGAGATCCAGAGAATCTCGTCCGCGGCGAGCCCGTTCTTGAGCGCGCGCTCGAAGGCGGCGTCGTCGCGTCCCGAAGCGCGGTTCGGATTTTTCTGGACGCATTCCGTCGTGAGCAGCAGGCCGTCGCCGCTCAGTTCGATCGCGCCGCCTTCGAGCTCGAACGGGAACGCGAAGCGGCGCATGCCGAGCGATTCCGCGACGCGCGCGGGAATTTCGTTGTCGAGATTCGCGGTGAATTTTCCGCCCCAGCCGTTGAAGATCCAGTCCGTCACGGCGACTTCGCCCGTCGCGTCGTTTTTGACGAAAAGCGGTCCGTGATCGCGGCACCAGACGTCGTTCGCCGGATGATCAAAAAATTCCAAAACGGAAAAGTCCGCTTTCGCGGCTTCGAGACATCTGCGCGCCTGGGCTTCGAGCGCTCCCGCGGCGCAGTTGAGGCGCACGGGCTCGAAGCGCGTGATCGTCGCGACGAACGCGGCGTATTGTTCGAGCAGGGCGTCGAAGTGTCCCGGCCAGAGCGCGGGGTTCGTCGGCCAGGTCAGCCAGATCGCGGCGTGTTTTTCCCATTCCGCGGGCATGCGGAACCCGAGAGCCTTCGGCGTTTCATCATTTTCCATGAACGGAAATCATACGCGCCCCGCCGCGTTTGAAAAGCTTTTTCATTTTCCGTCCGCAGGATAACAGAGATTTAAGCACTTTTTTTTCGTCCGCATGCAGACTTTCCTTGCTTTTTGGTGCCGAATGCGCGAAAATCCTTCCAGTTCCGCTCGAAGTCCGGAAACGCGAAAAACGCCCGACTTCGGACGATTCTGCTCTTTCCCAGTCAAATAAAGGCTTGGAAGGCGAACGGGCCTTCCGAAAACGGGCTTCGGAATCTCCGAAAATCACTCTAAACCGGGACTTCGGACAAAAGCCGTCTTCTGACCCGCATAAATAAAGGGCCGGAAGAGGCCGCTGTCGGAAGACCCGTTCTCGCCGAAAGGCAATTGTGACAACCCACCTGCAACATACGTTACAAGTGAAATCAATGGTCGGAAGACCCGTTCTCGCCGAAAGGCAATTGTGACATCGCTTCATTAATGAAAATCATATGTTTCCCCATCTGAAGTCGGAAGACCCGTTCTCGCCGAAAGGCAATTGTGACTCCTCCACACATACCTGGTACTGGCGTTTTTTGGGGGCGTCGGAAGACCCGTTCTCGCCGAAAGGCAATTGTGACAGTACAATCGCTGCATGTAAAATATTTACAAAATTTTGGAGGTCGGAAGACCCGTTCTCGCCGAAAGGCAATTGTGACTACTCGTCATTCTTAATGTCATGTACGTATGGAACATGTTGTCGTCGGAAGACCCGTTCTCGCCGAAAGGCAATTGTGACGAATCATCAATCTTCCGTTCTTAGGATTAAGGTGTTCAAGTGCGTCGGAAGACCCGTTCTCGCCGAAAGGCAATTGTGACTACGCTGGATATCTTACGCTAAGGAATCCTTTGATCTTATGTCGGAAGACCCGTTCTCGCCGAAAGGCAATTGTGACGGACTCGTTCATGAAAATCATATACTTCCCTAACTGGATGGTCGGAAGACCCGTTCTCGCCGAAAGGCAATTGTGACCAACAGAATGTCGGCTCAACAACAAACCAAACAACTGTTTTGTCGGAAGACCCGTTCTCGCCGAAAGGCAATTGTGACTTATTTTGGGCTTGGCTTGCCATATCTTCAACGGTTTAACCGTCGGAAGACCCGTTCTCGCCGAAAGGCAATTGTGACTTATTTTGGGCTTGGCTTGCCATATCTTCAACGGTTTAACCGTCGGAAGACCCGTTCTCGCCGAAAGGCAATTGTGACATGCAGAGTAAAGTGCTATTCCAATGATCGTTAAAATCAGTCGGAAGACCCGTTCTCGCCGAAAGGCAATTGTGACAAACAACCTCTCTTGTCGAGAGATCGTCGTTCTCGAGGTCCTTCGTCGGAAGACCCGTTCTCGCCGAAAGGCAATTGTGACATCATAATTTCCTTGATTCAGTCTCTCAATCTTCGGTGAACTGTCGGAAGACCCGTTCTCGCCGAAAGATTGGTTTAAAAGAACAATCCCCGTTTCCGCCGTAAGGCGGAGCGGGGATTGTTTGTTGTGGAAACGCGTCGGCGTTCCCGAGTGCTCAGCGTCCGAGAGCTGCGAAAAGGATAGGGTACACCTTGACGGGCTTTTCCGCAGGCATGTCTTTTCGGGCGCAAAAAAGCCTCCGGTGCAATACCGGAGGCGCGGACGAAAGAGGTCTGTCAGCGTTTCAGATTC
The DNA here is from genome assembly GCA_051884495.1 of Candidatus Spyradosoma sp. GTDB lineage: Bacteria > Verrucomicrobiota > Verrucomicrobiia > Opitutales > UBA953 > Spyradosoma. The sequence continues at coordinate 1,657 of JBJEVQ010000021.1, read as the reverse complement.
AGTTTTGTTTTGAGGACTTCCGGACTGACGATGTCGAGCGGGGAGACGAATTTGATACCGACGGATTCTCCGTATTGCAGAAGGTCTTTTTCCAGATTTCCGTAGTAGGCGAAGACGGGGACCGCCATGGTTCCTCCGAGGTGTCTGGTTCTGCTGTTGTGTTTGTCGAATTCCTTTTTGAATCCCTTTTTTTCGATTCCGGCCTTGCAGGAGACCACGTAGAGGCGCGTGTCGTCGACCGCCAGAACATCGTCTTCGATTCCGTCCGCGGACGTGGTGACGGACCATGCTACGTTTTCGGGGCCCAGTATTTTTTCGAAAGCGTCCGCGACGAGGGCCTCCCACCATCCTCCGTCGAGGAAGTTGTTGGCGAAGCTGAGTTTGTCGTAGCATTCGCGCGGGTTTTCTCCGGACGTCAGTTCGGATGAGATCCTGTAGAAGCCGGGGATTTTTTCCGCCCATCCGGCGCTTGCGCAGAGGCGGAGGACCTTGCCGTACACCGCTCCGTTTTTCTTGGAGAATTCGACGATTTCCTTGAAGTAGTTCTCCACGTTTTTCAGAGCCCCGAAGAAATTTTTCTTCAGTTTCCAGGCTCGTTCCTGTGCCGCGGGGTAAAAGGAGAAGCGGTTCTGCCGCAGATTCCAGTCGATTTTTTCGCGTTCGCGGAGATTCCTTATTTCCTTGGCGAGCTCCAAAAGCGCCGGAGAGATTTCGCGTCGGTCGCGGACGGCGTGTCCGTTCGCGGCGAGTATTTCTTCGAGCGAGAGTTCGGAATGGGGCAGGTCGGTTTCGTCGGAATTTTCCCCTTGGACGATTTTCCTTCCGTCGTCCGTGTATATCAGCGTGGCGTCCGCGGATTTTCCGGCGAGAAAGGCTCCGATGGACATCTGTTTCGTGCCGCCCGTGTAGTTGATGAAGATGCGGGCGTCGGGATTCGCTTCCCGTTCCTTCCGGATATCGGTTTCGATGATTTCGCGCATCTCCGCGATGGACGGGAAGGTCGATTCCGGCTTTTGCGGGACGTGTTCGACGTCCGGCAGCCTCACTTCAAAAAAATTCTGAACGTTCTGAAGCGTCGCGGCGGTCTTGTTCGTGTAGATGCTGTAGACGACGTCGGGGCGGATCGATTTGGTGCAGATGACGTTCGGCAGCGCCTGGCCGCCGATGAGTTGAATGAGAACGGTCTTTCGTTTGTCGGGTTCGTTTGTCATGGTTTCATGAATAGACGATTGGTCTTCTTCGGTCAACGCCAGACGATGCGGAGCATCGTCCAGCCTTTGATTTTGTCGGCGGAGACTTCCGTTCCGACGGCGGGGCGGAATCCTTCGGCGTAGTCCGGCGAAAGCACCCAGCATTCGTCGAAGCTTTCGCCGTTCAGCGAGGGGAGCAGCTCGGGAGAAAGCGAGAGCGCCGGGCGTTCGGTTTCGGGCGTGAGATCGACGCCCAGAAAAGCGCTGGCTGCCGCGAGCGTGTTCGCGTGTCCCCAGTAGGAGACGATGCGCGCGTCGCGCGGGAACGCTTCCGCCGGCTGCGGAGCGATTTCCGCCGTGCGGCGGATGAGCGGGAGCGGGAACGAGTTCCCGACGAGGATTTTGCGGTTGTGTTTTTGCATGGTTCTTGCGTTTCCGCGTCAGTCGTCGTCGCGGTTGATCAGGGC
>JBJEVQ010000020.1:0-33919 GCA_051884495.1 Candidatus Spyradosoma sp. | reverse complement strand
TTCCGTGTCTTTCCGTGTTTTCCGTGGTCAAAAATTTGTGCTTGCACCGGTATTCGCAACCGCGGGGAAGCGCGCGGAAAAAAGAAGTTGCGCGGGCGGGCGGGACGCACTATTGTCGCCGCAATTTTACGCGTCTGTCGTATAACGGCCATTATGTGACCTTCCCAAGGTTGAGACGAGGGTTCGACTCCCTCCAGACGCACCACCTTCAATCCCCGCGAAACGGAATCCATCCGATTTCCCGACCAGTTTCCCCTCGTTTCCAAAATGCTGAAAAAATTCGCCCTTCTGGCGCTCTGCGCCTCACTTCTCGCGGGAAGCGTTCCCGCGCTGAACGCGCAGCAGCGCAGAGCCCGCACGACGGAAGACATCGACGCCGCGCGCCACGCGACGGTCGTGCTGCGCTGCACGTATTGGACGCACACCCGCAGCGGCGAACCCGTCCCCCCGCTCTTCTACCGCGACGGGAGCGACTATCTGCCGTTCATCATCACGGAAATGGCGTTCGTGAAGGCCTACGAATACCGCGGACCGCTCCCGTTCACGCTTTACCGCAAGGCGACGGCGGAGGAAATCGAGCAGCGCAAGGAACAGGGCGTCAAAAAATCCGAGCTTGAATACATTCCCTACGCGAAAATTCCGATTCCGGAAGGCATGAAGGACGTCGGCATTCTCATTCCCGGCGCGCTCGGCAGGGCGAAGCCGCAGGTGTTCAATTTCGACGAAAGCTTTTTCCCGAAAGGCTCCGTGATGGTGCAGAATCTGACGCAGACCGCGTTCCGCATGGGCTTCGCGCCGCCGAAATCCAAGACGGAGACGGCGGAGCCGCAGAGCGCCGAGCTTCAGCCCGGCATGTTCTGGATCACCAAGCCCGTGAAGACGAAGACGCCGCTCAACGTGCGCGTCGCCGTTCCCGCGAAGGACGAGGAGAGCGGCTGGAAGACGGTCTATTCCTCCTCCGGCATCTTTCTGCCGACGACGCGCTCCGTCATCTTCGCGATTCCCTCCGCGAAGAAGGCCGACGACGGCGCGCCGCGCGTCGATTTCCGCCAGCTCAGCGTCGTGCCGAAACCGCCGCCGCCTCCGAAGACCGACGACGAGGACAAGGCCGACTCCAAGAAAAAGGGCGGCAAGAAAAACGCCAAGCAGCCGCGCCGCGTCTGAGCGTTCCCGCATGGACACGAAGGACTTCATCGAGCTGCAGACCCTGCGCCTCTTTCCCGCGAAGGACTGCACGGCGGTCTTCCTCACCTTCGGCGCGAAGACGCTGCTGATCCAGACCGAAGCCGCGTTCGCGGAAATCGCCTCGCGCGCCATGCGCCGCAAGCCCTTTCCGCGTCCGCAGACCTTCGAACTGCTCGACGCCGTCTGCCGCGGATTCGACATCGTTCCCGAAGCCGGATTCGTCACCGAATGCCGCGAGGGCGTCTATTTCGCCCGCATCGTCTATTCGATGCGCAACGAGCTCGGCCGCAAGACGCTCGAGGCGGACGCGCGCCCGTCGGACATGCTCCTGCAGTCCTTCCTTTCGCGCATGCCGATCTTCGTCGCCCGCTCCGTGCTCGACGCCGCCGAAGACGCGACGCCGCTGATGAACCGCGCCCTGCGGCGCCAGGAAAAGAAAAACGGCTGACGACGCGCCATGACGACGCAGGCTCTCGCGGAAGCGATGCGCGACGGCGTTCCCGTGACGGCGCTCGCGCCGATGCAGGACGTGACGACGCTCCCGTTCATGCGGCTGCTCGCGGGGCCGCGCTACGGCGCGCCCGATTTTTTCGTCACTGAATTTCTGCGCGTCCACGCCACGTCGATCATCGACGAGGACATCCGCGAATGCCTCGAAAATCCGCCCGCGGGAACGCCGCTTTTTCTGCAGCTCATCGGCGAGGACGTTCCCGCGCTCGTGCGCGTCGCGCGCGAGGCGCTGAGCCGCTTCGACGTCGCGGGAATCGACCTGAATCTCGGCTGCCCGGCGCCGAAGGTCTTCCGCAAGAACGTCGGCGGAGGGCTGCTGCGCGACCTGCCGCACGTCGCCGAAATCCTGCCCGCGCTGCGAGAGGTCTGTTCGGAATTCGGCAGACGCTTCACGCTGAAATGCCGTCTCGGCTTCGACGACGCGGGCGCGCTCCCGCCGCTGCTGGAGCTCGCGCGCGCGAACGCCGTGGACTGGATCGCCGTCCACGGGCGCACCGTGCGCGGGCTTTACCGCACGCCCGTGGACTACGACGCGATCGCCGCCGCCGTGCGCGACGCCGCCTGCCCCGTCCTCGCGAACGGCGAAATCTCCTCCGTCGAAAAGGCGCGCCGCGTCCGCGAAAAGACGCGCTGCGCGGGCTGGATGATCGGCCGCCACGCCGTGCGCAATCCGTGGATCTTCCGCCGGCTCCGCGAAACGCGCGAAGGCGCGGAAACGCCGTTCGAGCCGCGCCTCGGCGACGTGTTCGACTACGTGCGCGCGCTCGCGGACGTCGTCGCCCTGCCCGGCGACCGCCCCGAACGCGTCGCGGCGCGCATGAAGAAATTTTTGAACTTCGTCGGCACGGGCGCGGACGCCGACGGCGCCTTCCTGCACGCCGTCCGCCGCGCGGGAACGCCGGACGAAATCTTCGCGATCGCGGAGCGTTTTCTTCTCGCCGGCGGGAACGCCGAAAAGCCTTTCCCCGAAGAGCCCTACCCTGGCCTCCTCGCCCGCCCCAACTGCGAAGCGTAGCGCGGGCGCGCTTCGCGCTTGCAGGGAGCGGGGGAAAATGGGAGATTATAGGGGCTTTTTCAACGAAGCTTCCCCTTCAAAAAACATCCTCCGAATTTTATGAAAAAAAATATCCTCGCACTTGTCCTGTCCGGAATCGCGCTCTCCTGTTTCGGCGCCATGCCGCAGCTTGAAGGCTTCCGCTACGGAAACGCCGCCGCGCCGACCGGGAACGAATGGGATCCCGCGCGCGACGTCGACTGCGTACGCAATCTCGCGCTCAACAAAGAGATGCCGCGCGCGACGTTCGCGTCGTTTCCCGACGCGAAGTCCGCGAAAAAGATTCTGCCGGAAAATTCGCCTTACTGGCGCTCGCTCGACGGCGCGTGGAAATTCCACTGGTGCCGCACGCCGGAGGAGCGTCCGAAGAACTTTTTCGAGAAAGGCTTCGACGCGTCGGGCTGGGACGAGATTCCCGTGCCGTCGAACTGGAACGTCGTCGGCGTTTCCGAGAAGGGCAACGGCCACCACAAATACGGTCTGCCGATGTACGTCAACCAGCCGGTGATCTTCGAACACCAGGTCGCCGTCGGCGACTGGAAGAAGGGCGTCATGCGCGAGCCCGCGAACAAGGCGCGCACGACGTATCATTACCGCAACGAAGTCGGTTCCTACCTGCGCGAGTTCGAGGTCCCCGCGGACTGGAAGGGCCGCGAAATCTTCCTGAACTTCGACGGCGTCGATTCGTTCTTCTACGTGTGGGTGAACGGCGAGTACGTCGGCTTCTCCAAGAATTCCCGCGATCCCGCGTGCTTCGACGTCTCGAAGTTCGTGAAGCCGGGCGAAAAGGCGAGCGTCGCCGTCGAGGTGTACCGCAATTCCGACGGCTCCTTCCTTGAGGCGCAGGACATGTTCCGCCTGCCGGGCATCTTCCGCACGGTCTCGATCTATTCGACGCCCAAGGTGCACGTGCGCGACCTCGTCGCCGTGCCGAGCGGCGACGAAATGAACGTCGTCGCCGACGTGCGCAACCTCGGCGAAAAGGCCGCCGCGGGCTGCGAAATCGTCTATTCGCTCTACCCGCAGAAGGCGCTTTATTCCGACGAGTTCGCGGACGTTCCCGCGGCGACGGCGAAGGCGCGCGTTCCCGAAGTGAAGCCGGGCGAGAACGTCGAGCTGCCGCGCGTCGCGCTCGCGGTCAGGAAGCCGAAGCGCTGGTCCGCCGAAGAGCCGAATCTCTACGTGCTCGTCGCCGAGCTGAAGCGCGGCGGAAAGACGATCGAGGCCGTCTCCGCGCAGGTCGGCTTCTGCGAAGTCGAGATCCGCGCCGACCAGACGGACGAGTTCGGCAAGCGCGGCCGCTATTTCTACGTCAACGGCAAGACCGTGAAGCTCAAGGGCGTGAACCGCCACGAATCGCACCCCGAGCGCGGGCACGCCGTCACGCGCAAGGACATGGAGGAGGAAGTCCTGCTCATGAAGCGCGGAAACATCAACCACGTCCGCAATTCGCACTATCCGCCGGCGCCCTATTTCTATTACCTCTGCAACAAGTACGGGATTTATCTCGAGGACGAGGCGAACATCGAGTCGCACGAATACTACTACGGCGACGCGTCGCTTTCGCACCCGATCGAATGGCGCCCGGCGCACGTGGCGCGCGTGCTCGAAATGGCGCACCGCAACGTGAACCAGCCGTCCGTCGTGATCTGGTCGCTCGGCAACGAAGCCGGCCCGGGCGACAACTTCAAGGCCGCCTACGAGAACCTCAAGGCGTTCGACGCGTCGCGCCCCGTGCAGTACGAGCGCAACAACGCGATCGTGGACATGGGCTCGAACCAGTATCCGTCCGTCGGCTGGGTCGTCGCCGCCGCGCAGGGACACTGCAAGCAGCCGTTCCACATCTCCGAATACGCGCACTCGATGGGCAACGCGATGGGCAACCTGAAGGATTACTGGGACGCGATCGAGTCGTCGAACTACATCTGCGGCGGCGCGATCTGGGACTGGGTCGATCAGGCGCTCTACAACTACGACGCCGCGACGGGCAAGCGCTTCCTCGCCTACGGCGGCCAGTTCGGCGAAATTCCCAACGACGCCGACTTCGTCTGCAACGGCATCATCTTCGCGGACCGCGCGCCCAAGCCGCAGTTCGCCGAAGTCAAGAAAGTCTATCAGAACATCGGCGTCGAGCCCGTCGCGGGAAAGCCCGACGCCGTCGAGGTCTTCAACAAGAACTACTTCACGGACCTTTCCGCCTACAATCTGGAATGGACGCTGTTCGCGGACGGCAAGCCCGCGCTCGTCGGCATCATCGAAAAGCCCGCCGTCGCGCCGCGCGCGCGCGCGGTCTTCAGGCTGCCGTTCGACGCCGCCGCGCTCGACGACGCGGAGTATTTCCTGAACCTGCGCTTCCGTCTCCGCGACGACAAGCCGTGGGCGGCGAAAGGCTTCTGTCAGGCGGAAGAACAGATTCTCGTGAAGCCCGCGGGCGCGCGCCCGTCGGTCGCGAAGGCCGCCGTCGGCGAGAAGCCGACGCTCACGTCCGAGCCTAACGGCGACGTGCTCGTCCGCGGCGCGGACTTCGAAGTCCGCTTCTCCGGCGCGACGGGAACGATCGATTCGCTCCGCTACGGCGGCGAAACCGTAATCGCACCCGGCGACGGACCGAAGCTCGACGCCTTCCGCGCGCCCGTGAACAACGACGCGCCGCGCGGCCGCTGGGAAAGCGCCGGTCTGCGCGACCTCGCGCAGCGCGCCGCGGGAACGCCGACGATTTCGCAGAATCCCGAAACCGGCGTCTGCACGCTTTCCTGCCCGATCCGCGCCGAAGGCAAAAACGGATTCGCCTTCGACGCCAACCAGATCTGGACGGTCTATCCCGACGGCTCCGTCGAGCTTGAGGCCGCCGTTTCCGCGACGTCGCGCCTCGACCTGCCGCGCCTCGGCTACGCGATGCGCGTTCCCGCGAAATTCGGCGACTTCGTCTATTACGGACGCGGCCCCGTCGAAAACTACGCCGACCGCAAGAGCGGCTCCTTCATCGGCATTCACCGCGGTCCCGTCGCCGCGAACTTCACGGACTACATCCGCCCGCAGGACATGGGCAACCGCGAGGACGTGCGCTGGTGCGCGCTGACGGACGGCAAGGCGGGCGCGGCGTTCGTCGCCGCCGACGGCAAGTTCTCCGTCTCCGCCCTGCCCGTTTCCGCCGCGCAGCTCGCTTCGGCGGCGAATCCGCATCAGCTCGACGACGCCGTCAAAAACGCGGCGACGACGACGCTCTTCCTCGGCGCGGGCGTGCGCGGGCTCGGCGGCGCCTCGTGCGGACCGGACACGCTCGACCGCGACAAGATCTTCTCCGCGCCGACGAACTTCGGCTTCATCATCCGCCCGCTCGCCGGCGCCGCGCCGGAGACGGTCGCGAACGTCTCGCCCGCGGGCGCGACGCCGCTCTCGATCACGCGCAACGCGACCGGCGCCGCGGCGATCTCCGCCAAGAACCCCGACGCGGAAATCCGCTTCTCGGTGGACGGCGGCGAACCGCGCGTTTACGCGGGCTCGTTCCCGTTCCGCGAAGGAGGAAAGATCTCCGCGTGGCTCGCGTCGAGCCCCGAACTGAAGACGGAAATCGTCTTCCCGAAGCTCGAAAAGGTCAGCCTCGCCGTCGCGTTCTGCAGCAGCCAGGAAGGCTCCGAACCCGCGGAAAACCTCACGGACAACGACGCGGGCACGATCTGGCACACGGCGTACAGCGTCACCGTCGCGAATTATCCGCACTGGATCGACTTCGACGTCGGCGAGGAGAAGCTCGTGAAGGGCATTTCCTACCTGCCGCGCCAGAACGGCGAAAACGGCGACGTGAAGGACTACGAAATCTGCGTCAGCGCCGACGGCAAGACGTGGAGCGAGCCCGTCGCCAAGGGCGCGTTCCCGCGCGACAAGACGGAAAAGAAGGTGCTCTTCGCGACGCCCGTGAAGGCGCGCTTCGTGCGCTTCCGCGCGCTCTCGTCGCAGAACGGCCAGGACTTCGCATCCGGCGCCGAATTCGGCGTCCTGGCGGACTGAGCAGCCTTCGCTTCCTCCACGACAAAACGTTCCCGCGCGCTTCCCCGCCGGGAACGTTTTTTTATCGTCCGACTCTCGCACGGTTTTGAGTATGCAGCGCGACGTCGGTATTCTTGTAAATATCCTTTCGCCGCGAAACTCAGTTCGCGGTTTCGACCTCGATTCCGAAGGAGGAGTTACGACGCCTTTCGGGTTCTTCTTTTTTTGGATTCCAAATCCAGGCGCTGTCCGTGCGTGATTTTCGTCTCTTTTTCGTCGAGGCAAACACTTCGCTTTTCTCTGAGCCAAAATGCTATCGCTTCACGTGCGACGGCGCCGAATGAATCGAATTCTCCGGAATCGACCATTGCCTGCAGATGACGCGCGACCACATTCGTCAGAACTATCGTAATGTAGCGCGTGGGCTTTTCTTTCATGACTCCAATGCTAATTCCTAAGCTGTTTTTCGCAAGAGCGTAAAATTGAATTTGACACTCCTATTAGGAGTAATATTCTGCATTCACGATTGTTCAATGAAGAGGATTCGCGTTGAGATTTCCGCCCAAGAGCTTGAAAAACTCGGGAAAGATAATCCCGAAGAGCTCCTTGCCGAAGTGATAACGCGATTTCTTCATGAGCGAAAACGTTCTCAAAAAAAGCATAAGAAAGGTAAAAATGAAAAATCTGAAACTGTTAAAAATCCTTAGCGTTCTCGTTTTCGTCTCTTTGTCGGGGGCGATTTTCCCAGCCTGTTCTTCGGGAAGAGACTATTACTACCAAGGGGATGATCACTATGGCGAGGGACGCTATGAGGCCGCGTTTAAATCCTATTTGCGCGCCGCAGAAAAAGGTGACGTCGATGGAACATGCGCTGTCGGCATGTGCTACTACGATGGCATCGGGACAAGCAAAAATTTTTCGGCGGCTGTTCGTTATTTCAGAAAAGCTTCGGATATGGGGAGTGAGGACGCGAATGTGATGCTCGCCGTTTGTTACTGGAAGGGAGAAGGCGTGAGCGCGAATCGTAATCTCGCAAAGCAATATGCTCGTTCCGGCGGAAGCAAGGGGAGAGAGCTCTTGTCGCGGATGAATGATGACCGGCCAGAAAAGAGCGATGATAATAGCGATTTTTGGCGCAATCTTGCAGAGTTTACAGCGGGCTTCATCGGCGGATTTATTTATGGTTATAACAACGCCACGAGCGGCTATTGATTCAGCGAGTCTGCGAAAAGGCGTTCCTTCGAGTTGTCGAAGGAACGCCTTTTTTAACTTCTGAAAAGTTTTTGGAGGTTAAGCGTCTTCGGCGAGGAGTTTTTTCAGGAAGGCGACGCCGCCGGGCGCGTCGAAAAGAGCGCCCCGGCAGGGAGCGATTCCGTCCGCGGGATCTCCGCCGCGTCAGCAGGCGAATCCGGGGCGCGCGGGAACGGCCTTCAGCAGCGCGTTCGCCTCATCGTCGCCGCGGAAGCGGCCGTTCGCGGCGTCCCATTCGAGACGGCGGTTGAGCCGCTGCGCGATCACGCCGAGCAGCACGATCTCCGTCAGCGGCGCCGCGTAGTCGAAGCCCGAGACCGTCGGCGCGCCCGTGCGTATGCCTTCGATCCAGTTGCGGTAGATGTTCCCGCGGACGCGCGGATATTTCCGCGGCGGCGGATTCGCGCGCACGGCGGCCTCGCCGCGCAGCAGCCGCAGCGTCTCGCCCGACGCGCCGAGCAGCATCGTGTCCGCGCTCCCGTAGAAGACGCTGCCGCCGATGCCGTTCGGGAAGGCGACTCCCGCCGGCAGTCCCGCCGGGCGCGGCGGCACCTGCGAGCCGTCGAACCAGACGATCTTCAGCGGACCGCGCGACGCGTTCCCGGGAAAAACGTAAGTGATTTTCGACGACGTCGGGAACGCGAGCGGCGTGCCGCCTACCGACTCCGCCTCGATGCTTTCCGGCGCACCGAGCCCGAAAATGTAATACGCGGGATTGAGCACGTGCTGCGCCATGTCGCCGAGCGCGCCGGTACCGAATTCCGTCCAGCCGCGCCAGTTGAACGGCGCGATCGCCTTGGAATACGGGCGTTCCCGCGAGGCGCCCAGCCAGAGATTCCAGTCCAGCGCGGCGGGGCACGGGTCCGCCGCCGGCTCCTCCGTCATGCCCTGCGGCCAGACGGGACGGTTCGTCCACGCGTGAATTTCGCGGACTTCGCCGAGAACGCCCGCCTCGTACCATTCCCGCGCGAGCCGGACGTGCTGCGACGCCGCGCCCTGATTTCCCGCCTGCGTGACGACGCCCGCCGCGCGCGACGCCTCCGTGAGCCGCCGCACCTGATCGACCGTGCGGCAGAGCGGCTTTTCGACGAAGACGTGCTTCCCGCGAGAAACCGCCTCCATCGCCACGGCGAAATGCGAATGGTCGGGCGTCGCGACGACGGCGCCGTCGATGCGTTCCCGCGCGCGGTCGAAGACGACGCGGTAGTCCGCGAACGCCTCCGGTTCCGGCATTCCGGCCTCGCGCACGACTTTTTTCGCGCGCGCGCAACGGCGCGAATCCGGATCGCAGACGGCGACCGCGCGCACGCCCTTCACGTGCAGCAGCGCCTCCAGATCCGCCATGCCCATGCCGCCGAGGCCGAAGAAGGCGAGGTTGACCGCGTCCGCGTCGGCGCGCGTCTTCGCGGCGTCCGCCGGCGCGTCCGCGCCGCTTCCGAAGAAATCGCGGCATCCGCCCAAAATCAGCGTTCCCGCCGCCAGGGCGCCGAGCTTCAAAAATTCGCGTCGAGTCTGCATGCCGTCATTCTGCACGCGACGCCCCGCCCTTGTCCAAGACATTTTTAGGGCGACGGGAGCGCCGCCGCCCTCCTCCGCCGTCCGCGCGGACGCTTACGGCTGCTCGACGGGCGCGCCGGGGAGCACGACGTCCGGATGGATGATTTCCGTGCCGACGCCCTTGTCCGTGAAGATTTCCAGGAGCAGCGAGTGCGGCGTGCGCCCGTCGATGAAGTGCACGCGGCGGACACCGCTCTGCAGAGCGCGCACGGCGGAATCCACCTTCGGAATCATTCCCGCGGAAATCACGCCGGTGCGCTTCAGCTCCGGCACTTCGTGCACGCGCAGGGTCGAAATCAGCGTGCTCGGGTCCTTCGGGTCCGCGAGCAGCCCGGGCACGTCGGACATGAACACGAGGCGCCGTGCCTTCAGCGCGCTCGCCACGGCGCTCGCCGCCGCGTCCGCGTTCGTGTTGTAGGGGCGGTCGTCCTCGTCGAGCGCGATCGGCGAAATGACGGGAATCTTCCCCTCCGCGAGCGCCTTCTTGATGAGTTTCGTCCTCACCGACTTGATCTCGCCGACGAAGCCGAGATCGACGGCGTTCCCGTCGTCGTCGCGCGCGTCCATCTTTTCACAGAGGCTGACGAGATTGCCCGGCATGCCGAGCGCGTCCCCGTTGCGCCGCGCGATCATCGCGCAGATGTCCGCGTTGATTTCGTTGTTCAGCGTGGATTCGACGATGCGGATGGTCTTTTCGTCCGTCACGCGGATGCCGTTGCGCCACTGCGGCACGATGCCGGATTTTTCCATGGCGCGGGAAATCGCCTTGCCGCCGCCGTGCACGACGACGACCTTGATGCCCACGCTGTTGAGAAAAACGATGTCCGCCGCGACGCGCTCCCGCACTTCGGGATCGTCCGAATCCATGAAGCTCCCGCCGTACTTGACGACGAAGATCGAGTCGTGGAAACGCTGAATGTAGGGGAGCGCCTCCAGCAGGACGCGCGCTTTCGCGATGAGTTCGGATTCGTTGACCATGATGTTCTTGAAAAGGCAAAGAATAGACTTTCGAAAAAAAACTACAATTTAAAACAGGCGCGGACGGGAGCGGCGAAAAAAGCGTTGAGGCGCGGGAACGCCTGCGGATAGATTCTCCGGCATGAACACGAACGCCATTTCCGTTTCCGGCGCGGGAACGCGCCCGCACCTCGCGTGGATCGACTGCGCGCGCTGGGTCGCGATGTTTCTCGTCGTCGCGTGCCACGCGTGCGATCCGTTCAACTGCTCGCCGGAATCGACGAGCAATCCGGAGTTCCTGCGCTGGGGCGCGATCTGGGGCTCGACGCTGCGCCCGTGCGTGCCGCTGTTCGTGATGATCACGGGCGCGCTGCTCCTGCCCGTGCGCGAGCCGGGGCTCGGCGGATTCTACAGAAAGCGCATTCCGCGCGTGCTTTTCCCGTTCCTGATCTGGTCCGCGCTCTACACGCTGTTCCCGTGGTTCGCGAGCCTCGTCACGGACACGCCCGACGCCGCGCGCGAGCTCACGACGACGTTCTTTCCGTATTCGGGCTTCATGAACGGCGGCGCCGGGCCGGAAACGACGCTCGGCTCCGCGCTGGCGACGCTCGCGACCGTGCCGTTTTCGTTCAACTATTTTTCCGTGCACCTGTGGTACGTGTACATGCTTTTCGGGCTCTACCTCTACCTGCCGATTTTCTCGGCATGGGTCGAAAAGGCGTCACCGCGCGCGAAGCTCGCCTTTCTCGGCATCTGGGGCGCGACGCTCGTGCTGCCTTACGCGGACGTTTTTCTGACGCCGCACCTGCCTTTCGGCGAGGGCTACCTTTTCGGCACGTGCTCGTGGAACGCCTTCGGGCTTTTCCACGCGTTCGCGGGCTTCAACGGCTATCTGCTGCTCGGGCACGTGCTCGCGCAGGTCTCGCCTGGAATCTCCGTGAAAAAGGCGCTCGCCGTCGCGCTGCCTGCGCTCGCTGCGGGAACGCTGCTGACGTTCGTCGGGTTTTTCTGGGTGCGGCTGACGGGCAGCCTCGACGCGCCCGAAGTCTTTTCCGCGTTGCGCGAAAGCGGATTCTTCGCGGAAAAGATCGCCGCGCTCGCGACGGGCGTCGCGGGAACGTCGCCCGCGGAAATCGCCGCGACCGCGGAGGCGTTCCGGGCGGAGCCGATGGTGGAGCTTTTCTGGACTTACTGCTCGTTGAACGTCGTGCTCTCGAGCGCGGCGCTCTTCCTGCTGATCTCGAAAATCCGGATCGCGCCGGGACGCTTCGCGGATTTTCTCGCGACGCTGGGGCGGCTCGGCTTCGGCGTCTATTGCGTGCATTACTTCTTCGTGGGGCCGAGCTACGTGCTCGCGACGAAGCTCGGCGTGCCGCTCGCGCTGCAGATTCCGGTCTCGGCTCTGTTCGCGTTCGCGGCGACCTACGTCGTCGTCCGCGCGCTCTACGCGATCCTGCCCAGACCGAAGATTTTCCTCGGGTGAGCGCGCCGCGCGCGGCGAAAATTTTGTTCGCGCGGGAACGCGGATTGCGATTTACTGACGGCTTCAAATTCACAGACCAAGCATGACGGAAAAATCCCTCAGAGTTCTCATCATCGGTTCCGGCGGACGCGAACACGCGCTGCTCAAAGCCTGCAAGGCGAGCCCGCTCGTCGCGGCGGTCTCCGTCGCGCCCGGCAACGGCGGCATGGAGCAGGAAGCCATCTGCTACCCGCAGAGCGTGACGGACGTTCCCGGCATCGTTTCGCTCGCGAAGCGGCTGGACTCCAATTTCGTGATCGTCGGTCCGGAGGCGCCGCTTTCCGTCGGCGTTGCCGACGCGCTCCGCGCCGCGGGCATTCCCGTTTACGGGCCGGGCAAGGCGGGCGCGATCCTCGAGGCGAGCAAGACTTTCTCCAAAGATTTTCTGACGCGCCACGGCATCCCGACCGCGTGGGGCAAAAAGTTCACCTCGTCGGAAGAGGCGGTCGAATTTCTCGCCTCGCAGCATTTCCCGATCGTCGTCAAGGCGAGCGGGCTCGCCGCGGGCAAGGGCGTCGTCATCGCCGAAGACTACGACGCGGCGTGCGCGGCGGTTTACGACATGCTCGACGAAAAATGCTTCGGCGAAGCGGGCGCGGAAATTCTCATCGAAGAGTTCATGCGCGGCGAAGAGGCCTCGATCATGCTCATGGTCTGCGAGGACAGATACGTGATGCTTCCCGCCAGCCAGGACCACAAGCGCGTCCGCGACGGCGACGAAGGCCCGAACACGGGCGGCATGGGCGCCTACGCTCCCGCGCCGGTCGTCACGCCCGAAATCGAGAAGCAGGTCGTCGAGCGCATCGTCGAGCCCACGCTGAAAGGGCTGCTCGCGGACGGCGTCCGCTACCGCGGCACGCTCTACGTCGGCATCATGATCACGGACGAGGGACCGAAGGTCGTCGAGTTCAACGTGCGCTTCGGCGATCCGGAATGCCAGGTGCTGCTGCCCCTGCTGAAGACCGATCCCGTGAAGCTGATGCACGACTGCGCGACGGGCGCGCTCGACCCGAAGTCGGCGGAATTCCGCGACGGCTGCAACATCATCGTCGTGCTCGCGGCGGAAGGCTATCCGGGCACGCCGCGCAAGGGCGACGTCATCTCGTTCCCGCGCAAGTTCCCCGAAGGCACGATGGTGCTCCACTCGGGAACGGTGCGCGAGGATTCCGGCGACATCGTGACGGCGGGCGGGCGCGTGCTCGGCGTCGTCGCGCACGGCGACACGCTCGCGCAGGCCGCGAAGAACGCCTACGCGCTCGTCGGGCAGATTCACTTCGAAGGCATGCACTTCCGCCGCGACATCGGCGCGCGCCAGCTCCGCCGCGACGGCTTCTGAGCCTCCGCGCGCGCGTTCCCGCACTCTCCGACGCATGGCTTCGAGCGAATCCGAAAAAATCGCCGGCGTGCTCGAGCGCATCGTCTTCTACAACGACGAAAACCATTTCACGATCGGCGAGCTGAAGCGTTCCGACGGCGCGCGCGAGACCGTCACCGTCACGGGAACGCTCCCGGGCGTGCAGTGCGGTGAAACGCTGGAGCTGACGGGCGCGTGGGTGCAGAACCGCAACTACGGGCGGCAGTTCAAGATCGCGGCGTTCACGTCGAAGCTTCCCTCGTCCGTCCACGGCATCCGCAAATATCTCGGCAGCGGGCTCATTCCCGGCATCGGCAAGGCGTACGCCGAGCGCATCGTCGCGCATTTCGGCGCGGACACGCTGCGCGTCATCTCCGAAGAATCGGCGCGCCTGCGCGAAATCCCCGGCATCGGAGCCGCACGCGTCAAGGCGATCAGGGCGTCGTGGGAGGAACAGCGCGCCCTGCGCGAGATCATCGTCTTTCTGCAGACCTACGGCGTCACCTCGGCGCAGTGCACGCGCATCGTCAGAACCTACGGGAACGACGCGAAAAAAATTCTGAACGAAAACCCGTACCGGCTCGCGCGCGACGTGGACGGCATCGCGTTCCCGACGGCGGACAAGATCGCCCGCAATCTCGGCATTCCCAACGAAAGCGAACGCCGCCTCGAAGCCGGCGTCTTCTACGCGCTCGATCTCGCCGAGCAGGAAGGGCACGCCGCGTTCCCGCGCGACGAGACGCTGCGCCGCGCCGTCGAGCTGCTCGGCGTTCCCGAGGAAGCCGTCGCGCGCGCGCTCGACGCGCTGACCGCCTCCGGGCGCCTGATCGCGCTCCCGCGTTCCGCGCTGCTGCAGAAGCCCGCGCTCGCGAAGGCGGAACGCGAGATCGCCGCCGCCGTCGCAGCTCTCCGGGCCGCGCCGAGCCGCCTCCCGCCGATAAAGATCGACCGCGCCGTCGTCTGGGCGCAGGAGCACGCGGGCTTCGAGTTCGCGCCGGAACAGGCGCAGGCGCTCGCGACCGCGCTCGCCGAAAAATTCTCCGTCGTCACCGGCGGTCCCGGCACCGGCAAGACCACGATCCTGCGCGCGCTCTGCGCCGTGCTCCGCGCGAAGAAAGTCCGCGTCACGCTCGCCGCGCCGACCGGCCGCGCCGCCCAGCGCATGGCGGAAGCCGCCGGCATGCCCGCGGGAACGATTCACCGCCTGCTCAAGCCCGAGCCGCTGCTGGGCGGATTTTCGCACGACGAAAACAACCCGCTCGAAACGGATTTCGTCGTCGTGGACGAAACCTCGATGCTCGACGCCGCGCTCGCCTCCGCCCTGCTCCGCGCCGTGCCGCCGCAGGCGCACCTCGTCTTCGTCGGCGACGTGAACCAGCTGCCGAGCGTCGGCGCCGGCAACGTGCTCGGCGACCTCATCGACTCGCGGCGCGTTCCCGTCACGCGCCTCGCCGCCGTCTTCCGCCAGGGGAAACGCTCCGGCATCGTCTCGACCGCGCACGGCATTCTGCACGGCGACGCGCGGCCGCCCGAGCCGATTCAGGCGTCGGTCTACGAATTCGATCCCGCGCGCGACATTCATTTCATCGCCGCCGATTCGCAGGAAGACTGTGCGAAGAAGACCGTCGAGCTCGCGACGCGCGCGATTCCGCGCCTGCTCGGCGTGCGCTCGGCGGACGCGATCCAGGTGCTCGTGCCGATGCACCGCGGCGTCGTCGGCGTCCAGAACCTGAACGGGCTGCTGCAGCGCGCGTTCAAGAGCGGCGCGACGGAAAGCGTTCCCGCGAGCGGCGGCACGCGCCTCGAAGTCGGCGACAAGGTGATGCAGAACCGGAACAACTACGACAAGGCGGTCTTCAACGGCGACCTCGGGCGCGTCGAGGCGGTGTTCCCGGAAACCGGCGGCGTGCGCGTGAATTTCGGCGGCGACGCTCCCGTCGACTACGCCCGCGGCGAGCTCGGCGAACTCCAGCTCGCCTACGCCGTCACGATCCACAAATCGCAGGGTTCGGAATTTCCCGTCGTCGTCATTCCGCTCGTGAAGGCGCACTTCATGATGCTGCGCCGCAACCTGATCTACACGGCGATCACGCGCGGGCGCGGCAAGGTCTTCATCGTCGGCGAGCCGGCGGCCTACGCGATGGCGGTGAAGAACGCCGAATCCGCCCGCCGCTGGACCGGCCTCCCGCTCCTCCTCGCCGAACCCGACGCCTGACGCGGATTTCCCCGCAAGACGCCAAGGCTCCAGTTTACAAGCGATCCCGTAAATTTTTAAGAGAGTCGAGGAGGGCAGGCAGCCTTTCTCAGAACTCCTTGCCGTCCACGAAGAGGCGCTTCAGGACGGGCTCGCCGTCGGCGCGCAGGAAAAGCTCGACGGAGACGACGCGCGCGGCGTTCCCGCCGACTTCGGCGTCGAAGCGCTTCGCCTTTTCCTCGGAAAGGTAGAAGCGGCTGTTCGGAAGTTCGAACTCGTAGGTGCGCATCGTCACGCCGAAGGCGGGATCGAAGACGTCGTCGAAAGTCTTCGGCGCGGGCGCGTCTTTCGGCCGCAGGAAACGCAACCACTGTGCGCCGGACCACTTGGAACGCAGGGCGACGCGCCCGTTTTCGGGGTTCGCGTTGAAGTCGATTTTCGGGTCGTCGAAGGTCGCGCGCTCGACTTCCCAGAATCCCGTTTCCGCGTTCGGCGCGAGCACGAGCCAAAATTCGTCGGACTTAGGCACGAACGAGACCTCGCGGCTTTCGGCGAGTCGGTTTATTTCGTCGGCGTGTTTTTCGCGGAGGCGTTCCCGCGCGGCGGCGTCGAGCTTCGACGCGGGAACGTCGCGCAGAATTTTGAAATCCAGCGGCAGGTAATGCCCGCGCAGAAGGTCGCGCGGATCGTAGGAAGCGCATTCGAGGCGGAACGTCGGGTTGTTCGCGCGTTCGCGTTCCCGCGCGGCGGAAACGCAGAAGAGGCCGACAAGCTGCGCGGCGAGAATCAGGACTACGAGGAGGAGGGCGAAACGGGTTTTCATGGAAAAACGGATGCGGAGTTTCTGAAAATTTCTCTTCGGCTTTCAAGCGTCGCCGGTCGCCGCTTCCCGGATGTTCCGCGTGAGGCGGCGGCGCTGGCGCTCGAGGAAAAATCCGAAGGCGAGCAGAAGCGCTCCCGCGAGAATCAGCGCGAGCCCGCTGCTCGTCAGCGAGCCGACGACCTCCACGGTCAGCGCGAGCGCGGCGAGCAGAATCATCAGCGCGCCCGCGTTCACGAAAAACCTGCGCGAGACGATCGCGCCGAGCCCCATCGCCGCCGCGCCGCAGACGAAGAGCGAGAGCATCATCGTCACGTGAATCGCCGTGTCGAAGTCCGAATGGCAGCCCCAGAATCCCAGCGCGAGCGGCACGAACGGGAACGCTCCGACGAGCGTCGCGAACACGGCGCCCGCCGCGCCGAGTTTTTTGCGGAAAGAGAACAGCAGCGAGGCGACGAACAAAGCGCCTGCGGGAACGAGCGCGCATGCGGTGCCCGCGGACGCCTCCAGTTCGTCGTGGCAGAAAAACTGCGCGATCAGAATCAGCGCCGGGAACGCCGTCCACAGCGCGATCGGACCGTAGCCGCGCACGCGTTCCCGCGCTTTTTCGCCGAGTCCGCCAAGAAAAACGCCGAGCGCGGAGACTCCCGTGAAGAACGCGATGAAATAATGGAACGCCGCTTCGCCGGCGCGCGCTTCGTCCACAAGGCAGGCGAGGCAGAGCAGCGCCGCGAAGAGCGACATCGCGAAGACGCCGCGCAGGCGCACGCACCACGGCAGCAGAAAAATCCCCAGAAACCACGCGCCGAACGCACGGGAAGGCTCCGAGGAAATCTGATAAATCTGCCCGTAGAGCGCGATGTTCGCGAGCCACGTTCCCGCGCCGACGAAGCAGAGCGCCTCGCCGACGAACGGCCGCGGATTTTTCCTGAGCAGGAAACGCAGCCCCGCCGCCCAGAACGCGACCATCAGCGCGGCGCAGGAAATCTGCCTCGCGAGCGGCGGAATCGCCTCCCAGTTCGCGGAGACGAGCATCACGACGCCCGCGAGCACGAGCAGCCCGCCGAGCGCGGAAAACGCGATGAGCAGATGATTGCGCGGCTCGCGCGGCGAGAGCCGGAAGTGCGCGGCGACGGCGTCCGCCTGTTCGGGCGTGATGAGCCCGAGCTCGGCGAGGTTTCGTATTTCGGAGTATTTCATCGGGGAAGAAGCTTACGCGGGAACGCGCGGCGTGCCGAGGGGAAAATTCCGCGCGTGCCGCCGAGGCGGGAAAGCCTCTCCATCCTCTTCTGCCGACGGCTTTTAGGCAGGAATTTTAAAGGATTCTCCGAAAGAAAGAAATGAGCGCGGCGCCTCCGCCGCGGCGGCGAGAACGCCGACGCGGGAATTTTTCGGGCTCCGTTTTCCGAAACCCATTAAATAATTTTTTATTATGTTTACCTTCAGTAGAAATTATGTGGATAAACTGTGAACAGACTGTGAACGGCAGGGAACAAGTTTTTGAAAAAAATCCTTTACAGGCTTGCACGTCTCTAAAAATGCGCTTTTCGAGGCGAAAAATTTTCCGTCCGGATTTTCAAGCCCTAATTTTCGGAAAGTTATTCACAATCCGTTGTGAAGATTCTGTTCATAAAAACACCTTGCGAAAAGGGCGCTCCGCCCGCAGTCTCGAAGCATCGCCGGAACGCGGATTTTCCTTCGCGAAACCCCGACGCAAAAGCCTCAGCCACATGACCATTTCACCTTTCAGCCCTTTATTCATCAGCATTTCCGAGAATTTCGGCGATGCGTTCCCCGCGCGGACGTTTCCGCGCGTTCCCGCCGCGCGCCCGCGCCGCGAAGCGCGCCCGCAGGCAGTCGGTCTCTGCGGATAATTCCCCGCGAATGTGAATAAATCGGGACTTATCAACCAAAAATCATGACTTCCGTGCTCACCGACTACGCAGAAACCTGGGAAATCGCCAAGAACGCGCTTCGAAACCGCCTTCCGAAGGGGATTTTCGAGCAGTGGTTCGAGGAAATCCGCTTCGCGTCGTTCGAAAACGACGTGTTCACGCTCGTCGCGTCGGACTCCTTCGCGCCGCTGTGGATCGGCGACAACTACGCCGACGTGCTCACCGAAGAGCTCAGCGCGGCGCTGGGCCGCAGCGTGAGCTACGAAATCGTCACGGAAACGCCCGAGAGCGTTCCCGCCGAACCCGCGGCAGCGGCGCCCGCCGCCGTTCCCGCCGCGCCGGAGCCGCCCGCGCGCCCCGCGGCGCCCGTCGGCGAGCTTTCGCCGGCGATCCGCCGCCAGAACACCTTCGCGAACTTCATCGAAGGCGCGGAAAACCAGCTCGCGCTGGCGATCTCGAAATCCCTCGCGAACAATCTCTCCGACCCCGACGCCGCGAATCCGCTCTTCATCTACGGTCCCTCGGGCGTGGGCAAGACGCACCTGATGCACGCCGTCGCGAACGCCGTCTTCGACAAGACGCCGAGCGCGCGCATCTGCTACGTGACCTGCGAAATGTTCACGAACGACTACACCTACGCGCTTTCGCAGAACGCCGTGCACGACTTCCGCCGCCGCTACCGCGACCTGAATCTGCTGCTGATGGACGACATTCAGTTCCTCGAAGGCAAGAAGGGGCTGCAGGAGGAATTTTTCCACACGTTCAACCAGCTCGTCATCAACGGCTGCAAGATCGTGCTCACGAGCGACCGCCCCGCCGGCGACATTCAGATCGAAGACCGCCTGATCTCGCGCTTTCAGCAGGGCATCTCGACGGAAATCCGCCCGCCGTGCCTCGAAATGCGCATCGCGATTCTGCTGCGCAAGGCGCAGGCGCAGCGCTTCGATTTTTCGCGCCACCCGGGCGTGCTCGAGTTCGTCGCGCAGAATATCACGCGCAACGTGCGCAACCTCGAAGGCGCCGTGAACACGCTCGCGCGCTACGTCGACATCCGCGGGAACGCGCCGCTGGGCGTGCCGGAAGTCTCCTCGATTCTCGGCAACCTGCTCCGCCAGGAAGAATCCGCAAAGCTGACGCCGGAGCTGATTCAGCGCCTCGTCGCCGACGCCTACCGCATCGATCCCGCGAAGATGACCGCGAAGGACCGCTCCGCGAACGTCGCGTTCCCGAGACAGATCGCCATGTATCTCTGCCGCGAGCTCATCGGCATGACGACGGTCGCCGTCGGCGCCGCTTTCGGCAACCGCGACCACGGCACCGTGCTCCACGCGATCAAGACCGTGAAGAACCGTATCGACACGAGCGCGGAGGACAAGTTCAAGGTCGAGCAGATCCGCGAAAAGCTCTCTCAGCGCGCGTAAGGCGCGGCACGGAACCGCGATGACGCCGGAACCGGAAATCCGCGCCGAGGCGAAGACGCCCGCCGCGCCCCGGCTCGCCTCGCTCGACGCGCTGCGCGGCGCGGACACGCTCTGCATTCTCGGGCTCGACGCGTTTTTCCACGCGCTCGGAGCGCTGTTCCCGCAGAGCGGAGCGGCGCGTTTTCTCGTCGGACAGTTCACGCACAAGGCGTGGGAAGGGCTCGCGCTCTACGATCTTATCTTTCCGCTGTTCGTCTTCGTGGCGGGCGCGTCCATGGCGTTTTCGCTCGCGAAGAAACGCGAACGCGGCGAAAGAGCGACGCGGATCGTCGCGGAGCTTTTCCGGCGTGCGGCGCTGCTCGCCCTGCTCGGCTTCGCGCTTCAGGGCGGGCTTTCGTTCGCGTTCGCGGAAACGCGCTTCCCGTCCGTGCTCGCGCTGATCGGGATTTCGGGCGCGCTCGGCGGCACGCTCGCCGTGCTGCTGCGCACGCCGCGGCGCGTCCTCGCGGCGACGCTCGCGCTGTCCGCCGCGCTCGCGGCCGCGCAGATTCTCGGCGGCGACTTCACGCCGGAAAATTCGCTCAACGCCCGGCTCGACCGCCTGCTGCTGCCGGGAAGACTGTACGGCGGCGTCTTCGATCCCGAAGGGATTCTCTGCGTCGCGGGCGCGACCGTCTCCGTGCTCTTCGGCTTTCTCGCGGGAACGCTGCTGCGCGCGGAAAATATCGCGCCGCGGCGGAAAATCCTCGTCCTGCTCGCGGCGGGCGCGGCGCTGCTGCTCGCCGCCGGAATCGCGGACGCGCTCGGTCTGCCCGTCGTCAAGAAACTTTGGACGCAGAGCTTCGTCTTCGCCGCCGCGGGCTGGAGCGCGACGGCGCTCGCGGCGTTCCACCTGCTCTTCGACGTCCTGCCCGGCGGCCGCGCGCTGCGCGCCGTCGCGTATTTTTTCCGCGTCGTCGGCGTGAACGCGCTCGCGATCTACGCGCTCCAGTGGGTCTTCGATTTCTTCGGGCTCTCGCGGCTGCTTTTCGGCGGCGTCGCGGGCTTTTTCGGCGAGGCGGGCACGCTCGTCCTCGTCGCGGGCGCGATCCTGCTCAAATGGCTCCTCCTGCGCGCGCTCGAACGCCGAAAAATCTTCCTCAAAATCGGCTGATCCTTCGAAATCCGCGAGCACGAACTTTCTCCTGCAACGGCGTCAAGATTTTTAGCGGAAATCTCGGAACTCTCCGGAAAGCTTTTCAGAGCGGGAAGAGACGGGCGAGAATCGCTTCGCCGCAGACGCGGTAGAGCAGCGCGCCGAGCAGAAGCCACGGACCGAGCGGGAACGCGGACGCTTCGGCGCCCGAGGCGAATTCCTGCGCCGTCTCTTCGTCGCCTTCCAGCGCGAGCCGCGACGCTTCCGCCGGACGCGCCGACGCGGGAACGCGTCTTCCGAAAATCCGCGCGAGCAGCGCCGCCGCGATTCCCAGAAACGACGACGCGAAGAACGCGAACACCGCGCCGCGCCAGCCGAAAAACGCTCCGATGCCGCCGAGCAGAATCACGTCGCCTTCGCCCATCGCCTCGCGCCGCGCGATCACAGACGCGAAATAGCGCACCCAGTAGGCGAGCGCGCTCCCGACCGCCAGCCCGACGACTGCGGGAACGAAGCCTTCGCGGAAACCGACGAGCCAGCGCGCGGCGTCCGCGTCGGGCGCAGCGCCGTGGATTTCCGGCAGCGCGAACGAGCAGAGCAGCCCTGCGACGACGAACGGCGCGTTCACGGAATCGGGCAGACACATCGTGTCCCAGTCGATGAAGGCGAGCACGACCGCGAACGCGCAGAAAAGCATCAGCGCGACGGCGTCCTGCCATGGGAAAAACTGCCACGCGCACGCGAACAGCGTTCCCGTGAGCGCCTCCACCGCCGCGTAGCGGAAGCCGAAACGCCGCCCGCAGCACGCCGCGCGGCCGCGCAGAATGAACCACGAGAGAATCGGAACGTTGTGCCGCAGCGGAATCGGCGCGCCGCACGCGCAGTGCGAGCCGGGAAAAACGACGCTCTCGCCGCGCGGAATGCGCAGGATGCAGACGTTCAGGAAGCTTCCGACGACGGCGCCGAGCACGAAGAACGCTCCCGTGAAGAAATGCGGGAAAAGCGCGTGCGTCCGTTGCAGAGTCTCAAGCATTGCACGCAAGTAAACGACCGCGGGAACGCCGGCGCAAGCCGCGAATCGTCATTTTTGCTTTGCCAGAGCAAGGCGTTTCGCCGAAAATTAGAGAAAAGAAAACTCTCAAAACGAATCCGCGATTCCCATGCTGCAGTGCAAAAATCTCTCCGTCGAAACGGCGGACGGCAAAAAAATTCTCGACGACGCCGAGGCGCGCTTCGCCTCTGGCCGCATGCACGCCGTGATCGGGCCTTCCGGCTGCGGCAAGACCACGCTGATGAAGGCGATGCTCGGCATGATCGGGCGCACGGGCACGGCGGAGTTCGACGGCGCGCCGATCGGCTCCTCCAACGATCTCGCGGGCAAGATCGGCTTCGTGCCGCAGTTCACGCTCGCGCAGCCCAATCTCACCGTCGAGGAGACTTTCCGCTACGCGCTCGCGATGAATCTGCGCGATCCCGAGGAGCAGGAACGCCGCCTGAAGGCGGTGCTCGAGACGACCAAGCTCGCGCCGCACGCGGACAAGCGCGTCGGCTCGCTCTCCGGCGGACAGACGCGCCGCGTCGGGCTCGGGCTCGAACTCACGCTCAGCCCGAGCTGTCTGATCTGCGACGAGGTGACGAGCGGGCTCGACCCCAATTCCGAGGACGAGATGCTCGACCTGCTGCGCGGGCTCACGGAACGCGACGGCAAGTCCATCATCTGCATCATTCACAATCTCGCGAAGCTCTCGCGCTTCGATTCGGTGACCGTCGTGCTGCAGGGGCGCGTCGTCTTTCAGGGCGCGCTTCCGGAACTGCTGAGCTATTTCGGAATCAACGACGCGCTCGAGCTCTACAGCGTGCTCGAGACGCACTCTCCCGATTTCTGGAAGGACAAATGGCGCGTGCACCGCAAATACGAGCTCGAAGTCGTGGACGACGAAGCTTCCTCGGCCTCGACCGCGGGAACGACCGCCGGAGGGAACGCGCCCGTCGAGCGCGCGGGCTTCTTCGCGCAGCTCGCGACGCTGCTCGCGCGCCGCTTCCGCCTCTTCGTGCGCGACAGCGGCTATTTCGCGCTCACGCTCGCGATCACGTTCGGCTTTCCGTGCATCGTCGTCATCTTCGCGCTCGACGGTCTGCCGCAGGTGCCGCGCACGCCCGTCGAACAGGCGATCATGACGTCGCGCCAGGCGCTCGAAGCGCGCGACATTCAGATCGAGCAGATGCGCATCGCGACGCTCGCGACCGGGCTCGTGCTGTTTCAGGTCATGCTGCTCGCGCTCATGGGCGCGAACAACGGCGGCCGCGAAATCGCCGCCGAGCGCAATCTCTACGAAAAGGAACGCATGAACGGCCTGCGCCCGAGCGCCTACGCGCTTTCGAAAATCCTCTTCACGGCGGCGATCGCCGTCTTCCAGGGACTCTGGATGTGCTCGTTCGTGAAGATCATCTGCGACTTCCCCGGCGACTGGGGGGCGCAGCTGCTGACGATGGCGGGCGTCTGCGTCGCGATGACGCTCATCTGCCTCGGCTTCTCCTCGCTCATGCAGTCGGCGGAAAAGGCCTCGCTGCTCTCGATTTATCTGGTCGGCTTCCAGCTGCCGCTTTCGGGCATCGTGCTTGAGCTGCCGGACGCGCTCGTGTGGGTCTTCCGCCCGTTCATCAACATTTTCTGGGGCTGGTCCGGATTCTTTTCCGCGATGCAGAACAGCCCCGTCTACGACGCCTACACGCTGATGAACGCGCGCGCGGCGATCTACGAATTTCCCGTCGCGGGCACGGTCCTGCTGCTCCACGCCGCCGTCGGCGCGCTGATGGTCTTCTGGGGCTGCCGCGTCCGCCGTCCGCTCTGACGCGGCGCGCGCGGATTTTCCCGCCCCGCTCCGCCGGACTCAGCGGTCCTTCAGCGCGAGCGAGAAGCGCAGCGCGGAAGCGATTTTCTCGCTCTTGAAGGCGCGCGCCGCGCGGAGGCGGTAAAGGCACGGCGGTTCGAGCGGGAAACGCCGCGCGCCCGTGAAGATATTGGTGGAAAGAGGCCCGAGCGGGAACCAGCGTTCCGCGGAAAAATCGACGAAGAGCGCAATCAGCGGACATTCGTTCGCGACGGCGAGATAGGCGTAGGCGTTTTCACCGGAAAAGCACAGGCGCGCGCCGCGCACGAGCCAAGCGTCTTCCGGCGGCGTCGTCTTCCCGCGCAGGTCGATCACGTGCGCGCCGTGCGAATCGCGGCTGAAGCGCAGAAACGCCTCGTTCCCGCCGTCGCTGCCGAGCACGATGATCGGCATGCCGGAATCGCGCGTGATGCGCTCCGCCGCCTTCGCGAAGACGGAGGACGCGATGCCGTGCCCGGCACGGTTCGGATCCAGGCTGAAGACCGCGTAGCTGCTGCGCGAATCAAGCCCGTATTTTTTCGCGATTTCGGCGAAAATCTCGCGCCTGGCGTCCGTATAGACCGAGAGCGCCATTTCCGGACGCTCGGGCGCGACGACGCCGAAAGGCTCGAGCACTTCGAAATTCAGAAACGCCTCGTGCCCGGCGAGCGCCTTTTTTCCTTCGACGATTTCGAGCGCGACGCCGCCGTCGTGCGTTCCCGCGCGCGCGACGGAAAACGGGATTCCCGCCGCCTTCACCGCGTCGCCGACCTTGCGGTCGAAGCTCAGGTGCGCGACGGCGTCGATCTTCTGCTTCCTGAAGCGCGCGGCGAGCTCGTCCGACGTGGACTCTGGCGAAATCGTGAAGATGCCGTCGAGCGAAGGATGATCGACGAAAAGCGGCGCGAATTCCTCCTGAATCAGCAGGTAGAGGCGCGCCTCGGGCAGCGCGGCGCGCAACGGCGCCAGCACGGAAGAGGCGAGAACGACGGACGCGAATCCCGCCGGCTGCGAGACGACGAGCGCCTGCGGAGCCAGCAGAGGCAGCTCTCCGACGTCCGTCACCATTTTTTGCGAAGCGCGCGGAACGCGCTCACGGGATCGGCGCCGCTTTCCCAGACGGCTCCCACGGCGGCGACTCCGTCGAAGCCCAGCTTGCGGCAGAGGCGGACGTTGTCGGCGGCAATGCCCCCGAAGGCGTAAATCGGCGCGGCGAATCCGCGTCCGCGCGCGTAGGCGACGATCGCGCCGAACTCCGCGGGCGTGCGCGCGGGAACGGTGACGTCGCGGTCCGCGCGCGGAAACACCGGTCCGAGCATCGCGCAGCGGCAGGCGCCGCCGAGCTTTTCCAGATCCGCGTATTCGCGGCACTGGACGCTGATTTTCTCGCGCGGAAGATCCGTCGGGAAAGCGGCGTCCGCGGAAACGTGATAGCCGAGCAGCCCGAATTTCTTCACGAGCTCAGGGCACTGGTGAAGCACGACGCGGGAACGGAACTCCGCGGGAAGCGCGCGCAGCCACGCGGCGACCTTGTCCGCGTTCCAGCGCGGGCGGCGGAGATGGTATTCGGAAAGCCCCTGTTCAAAGAGCCCGCGGACGGCGTCCGCTTCATTTTTGAGGTTTCCCGCAGGCGAGAGCACGACGACCGACGCCGTCTCGCGGGGCGGGAAAAATAATTTGGAAACTGCTTTGAACACGGACATGCTTAAAACAAAAATCCCACGGCGAAGCGTGGGGAAACGTGTTTTTCAAAAGAGGAAACGCGCTTCCCGGAAGCGGCGCACGAGGCGGCTTCCGGGAAAAGCGGCGCGCCGATTCAATCGGCCTAGCCCCAGAGACGCTTCTTGTGGCGGTTCGCCTTCGAGCGTTTCCGGCGTTTGTGCTTGTTCATCTTCAGACGACGTTTTTTCTTGAGATTGCCCATTTGTGTCGATGGTTGATTTAAAATTGAAGCGTAAGTATCGCTTTTGTCGGCACGCGTGTAAAGCCATTTTTTTGGAAACGCCGGAAAAAGCGCCGCCTGTTCGTCAAGGCTCGCGGACGAAAACGTTCTTAACCACGAATCGACACGAATTTTCACGAATTTAAAAATATACATGAAAAAAATTACAATGATTCCGACAGAACGCACGCGGGAACGTATGTATGGGAGCGGAGACGTCACGTCTCCGCCGCGGGAACGCGCGGACGACGCGCGGCGGAAGTTCGTCCGCGGGAAATCGGACGCCTCGGGAACGAAGGCAGGAATGTCTTCGCCCCCAAAAGCCCCACCGGGGCGAAATTTGTCTGCGTTTCCCCCCCCAACGACCGCTTTTTTAACGCGCAGAAAAACCTTCAGCGCCCGCGCGAGAGCCAGCGGCGCACGGGAACGTCGTAAAGCCGGAGGGCGAGCCACGCCAGCGCGATGCAGCCGAAATACAGCGCGAGCGCGCCGGGAAGCGACTGCGCGAAGGTGAGATTTTCGTTCTTCACCCACGCGAAATAAAGATAGATAAAGGGATAGTGCACGATGTAGAGCGGGTAGGAGATGTCGCCCAGGAAGGTGCACACGCGCGAGGTCGCCCTGCCGCCCGCCTTGCCCGAGGCGCCGAGCCAGACGATCAGCGGGAACGCGACGACGCAGCAGAGCACGTCGTAGAGCCCGTTCTGCCACGGCGCCGCTTCGCCGCCGACGCGCGGAATCGCCGCGAGCGCGACGAACGCCGCCGCGCCGACCCAGAACGCGACGCCGCCGCTCACGCGCAGCGGACGGAAAATCCGCGAGATCAGCAGCCCCGCCGAAAACGAGAACGCGAGCCGCAGGAAACCGCCCGCGAGATTGTTCGGCGTCATCGCGAAGCCGACGCAGACGTCTCCCGGCGCCGTTTCCGCGAAGCCGAACCACGGCGCCGTCAGCGCGAACGCGGCGAGCCCGATTCCCGCCGCGACGGTCAGCGCCGCGAGCGCGAGCGTCGGCAGGCGCCGCACGACGAGCGCGTAGAGCACGTTCCCGACGTATTCGAAGAGCAGCGACCACGTCGGGCCGTTCAGCGGATACATTTCCGTGACGCCGCGTACTTCCGTTCCCGTGCTCGCGGGAATCATCAGCGCGTTCATCAGCGTCGCGACGAGCAGCGCGGCGACGGAGATCTTCGAGACGTCCCAGAACTCGCAGCCCTGCGTGTAGAACATCGCCCCGCCGATGAGCGCGCCGAGCACGACGAGCGGCTGCAGGCGGATCAGGCGGCGCCTGAAAAATCCGCCGACGCTCAGCGTTCCCGCGCGCAGGCGTTCGTCATACGCGTAGCCGACGACGAATCCCGACAGAATGAAGAAAAAATCCACCGCGAGGTAGCCGTGATTGACGCGTTGGTCGAAGTGGCTCGTCGCGAACGCTTCAAAAATGTGAAACCACACGACGGTGAGCGCCGCGACGCCGCGCAGCCCGTCGAGCAGCGCGTAGTGCGGCTTCGTGTCCGCGAACGCCGCCGCGGAAGTTTCGGGAAGAGGATTTTTCATGCCCACACCTTAAACCGCCCCCGCGCCCGCCTTCAAACCTTAACGCCCGCGCCGCCGCAAAACGAAAAACCGCCGGGAACGCCGGCGGTTTTCGGAGCGGGAGCGCGGACGCGCGCTCACTTGATCTGCCACGGGCACTTGCCGCACTGGCGGCAGGCGTCCACCTTCTGCGTCGTCATGATGTCGAGTGCGGAGCATTTCTGCGGAATGAACGGCAGCACGTGCGGTCCGTAGGGCACGACGACGTCGAGCACGAACGGTCCGGGCGTGTCGAGCATTTCGCGGATCGCGTCGCGGAGCTCCTCGCGTTTCATCACGCGGCGGCCCTTGACGCCGAAGCCCTTGGCGATCGTCACGAAATCCGGGTAGAGCCCGCCGGGATTGTCGGGCGAGCCGACGTTGTTCACGTCGCCGAGCAGCGTCTGCCCGCGGTTGGAGCCGTAGAAACAATCCTCCCACTGCGCGACCATGCCGAGGTGCTGGTTGTTGAGAATCATCGTCTTGACGGCGAGCTTTTCGATCGCCATCGTGCCGAGCTCCTGAATGTTCATCAGCACGGAGCCGTCGCCGTCCACGTTGACGACGGTCTTGTCTGGATGCGCCGCGGCGACGCCGCAGGCGGCCGCGAAGCCGAAGCCCATCGTTCCCGCGCCGAGCGAGGAGATGAACGTGCGCGGGCTGTTGAACTTGTAGTACTGCGGCGTCCACATCTGGTGCTGGCCGACGCCGGTGCAGACGATCGCCTCGCCCTTCGTCTCTTCGTAGAGCGTCTCGACGGCCTCCTGCGGGAGAATGTGCGGGCAGTCGCCGCGGTCGTAGCGGAACGGGAAGCCGTGCTCCTTCTTCCAGCCGTCGATGGTCGCGTACCACGCGGAAAGGTCGGGCTTCCGGAAGCCCGTGCGCCTGATCAGATCGATGAGGCGCGTGAGCGCGTCGTGCAGCTCGCCTTCGATCGGGAACTGCACCTTCTTGTTCTTGTTGTGTTCGGAGCGGTCGATGTCGAAATGGACGATCGTGGCGTTGGGCGCGAATTTTTCGACAGTGCCCGTGATGCGGTCGTCGAAGCGCGCGCCCATCGCGATGAGCAGATCGGAATAATAGACCGCCCAGTTGCCGACGACGGTGCCGTGCATGCCGAACCAGTAGAGCGACTGCGGATCTTCCGCCGGGAACGCGCCGACGCCCATCAGCGTCGAGGCGACGGGAATGCCCGTGAGGCGCGCGAACTCGCGCAGCAGCTCGGAGGATTCGGACGAAATCACGCCGCCGCCGATGTAGAGCACGGGCTTCTTCGCCGAGGAAATGAGGTCGAGCACAAGCTTCAGCTCGTCGTCCATCGCGTGCAGCTTGCCGGGAATGCGCGGCGCGAGGTCGTCCGTCGAGGCGGGGAACTGCGGCACGAACATCGCCTGCTGCACGTCCTTCGGAATGTCCACGACGACGGGACCGGGGCGGCCGCTCGTCGCGATCTTGAACGCGCGGAACATCACGCGCGGCAGCTCCTCCGCCTTCAGCACGAGGAAGCTGTGCTTCACGACGGGCAGCGTCATGCCGTAAAAATCCGTTTCCTGAAACGCCTGCTTGCCGATGAACTGCGAGAACACCTGCCCCGTGATGAAGACGACGGGAATGCTGTCCATGAACGCGTCGGCGATCGTCGTGACGAGATTCGTCGCGCCCGGTCCGCTCGTCGCGAAGCACACGCCGCACTTGCCCGTGGAGCGCGCGTAGCCGCCCGCCATGAAGCCGCCGCCCTGTTCGTGGCGCGGCAGAATCGTGCGGATCTTCGTCGAACGCGTGAGCGCCTGGTTGAGCTCGATCGCCGAGCCGCCCGGATACGCGAAAACCGTGTCCACGCCCAGCTTTTCAAGGCAACGGACGACGACGTCGGCGCCGCGCATGGGCGTTCCCGCGGGAACGGATTTCTCGTTGATGAACTTGGGTTTTTCGGAATCTTGACTCATGACGATTTGAAATTGAAAGCGTGATTCTAAATTTTCCCCCGCCCCGGCGCAAGCGCGTAGGCGCGCCACGCAAAGCAATTTTTGAAGATGGTCCCGACATACAGGGAAGCGCCGCTTGATGAGTGCCGGGCTTTCGCGTCACCAAAAATCCGCAACCGCCTTTTTCAGACACGGAGCGCACAGAGAAACGGAGATTTGCGGGCACGCTCCTCGCGCTTCGCGCGAATCAGCTCTCAACACTCAAAAAAACGAACTCCCGATGAATGATCGCCGCGCGCGAACGCCGTCAGATTCTTCATGCTCCGGCAGGAACAGTGGTCAGCAGAAAGCGCCAAATTCAACTGAATCGAACGCCTGCACATATCGTAGGAAGTCGAACAACGCCCGAATCGAACTTCCCAAATTTTAAATCGACCTTCAGAAAAGTCGTTCATAGCATTTCAAAAATTTGATAAAAAGTTTCCCCACGAAAGCTGCCATGAAATTCAAATCCCGTTTCATTCTTTCCTCCGCTCTCGCGGCGCACGCGCTCCCGTACGGCGAATTCTCCGCCGCTTCTGATTCTCCGAGACGCTTCCGGGCATGAATTTCACCGTAAAGACGCCGGAAAGCCCCGCCGAGTTCGACTCGATGTGGCGGCTCAATCACGACGTCTTCGCGCGGGAGCTCGGACAGCACGCCGTGCGCGCGGACGGGCGCCTCGTCGATAAATTTCACGGCAAAAACATTTACCGCGTCGCCTGGGACGGCGCGCGCGTGCTCGGCATGGTCTGCGCGCACATGACGCCGCCGTTTTCCGTCGTCGGGCATTTCGGCGAGACGGCGGCGCGCGAAATCGTTCCCGGCGTCACGGCGGAGATTCGTCTGCTCGCGCTGCGTCCGGAATGCCGCGGGAACGCCGCCGTTCCCGTGCGGCTTTTCGATTCGCTTTTCGCGGAGCTGGAACGCCGCGGCGCCGAAAAACTCGTCATCACCGGAATCGCCGCGCAGCGGAGACTTTACGAATCGCTGGGCTTCCGCGTCGTCGGGCCTTCCGTCCGCGACGGCGACGCCGAGTTTTTTCCCATGACGGGAACGCCGGGCGCAATCCGCGCGCGGCTGCGGAAAATCATCGACCGTTTTCTCCATGACTGACGTTCCCGCGATCGAGTTCGTGCCGACCGTCGCGAAATTTTTTCCGGCGGCGCGGCGCGCGGCGTCCGCGCCCGTGTTCACGTCGCACCGCGGAGCCCGCTTCGCGGAGATTTTCACGCGTCTGCACGAAAACCTGCGGCGGCTTTCCGGCGGGCGATATCGCGCCGTCGTCGCGGCGGGAAGCGGCACATGGGCGAACGAGCTCGCGGCGTGGAATTTCGCCGAGGCGGAAAATCCGCCGCTCGTGCTCGTCAACGGAGAGTTCGGCGAAAGGCTTTTCGCGCAGGTCGCCCGCGCGTCCGGAGGGCGGGCGCTGCGGGCGGATTTCGGCTGGGGCGAAACGATTTCGGAGGAAAAACTGCGGGAACGGCTCCGCGCGACGCCGCGCGTGAGCCGGATTTTCTGCGTCGCCTGCGAAACGTCGTGGGGCGGCGTGACCAATCTCGCGGCGCTCGACCGCGCGGCGCGAGAACACGGCGCGGAAATCGTGCTCGACGCGATGAGCGCCGTCGGATTTTCCCCGGAAATCTTCGCCTTCCCGTCGGTCCGCGCGATTTCCGCTTCGAGCGGAAAAGGGCTGGCGGGCGTTCCCGGCCTCGCCCTGCTCTTCGTGCGCGGGAACGCCGTTCCCGCGACGCGCGGAAAGAGGATGCCCGTTTCGCTCGACCTCGCCGCGCACGAAGCGGCGACGGCGGCGGGCGAGCCGCTGAACACGATCGGCTCGAATCCCGTCGCGATTCTGAACGCCTCCGTCGAAGAAATTCTCACGCTCGGGCAGGAGCGTTACCGCGAACGTCTCGCGGCGCTGAAATCGCGCATCGTCGGAATTTTCGCGCGGCGCGGGTTCGAGGCGTTCCCGGGTTCGGACAGCCCGATGATCACCGCGTTCCGCCGTTCCCGCGACGCGCACGCGGACGAAGCGCTCGCCGCGTCTCTGGCGCGCGCGGGAATCGAAATCTACGAGCGTCCGAAATACCTCCGCAAACGCGGGCTTTTCGAAGTCGCGACCATGGGCGATTTTTCCTCCGCCGACATCGACGCGCTCGAAGCCGCCCTCCGCTGAGCCGCGGAAACGCGAGGCTCGGCGTTTCCGCCGCGTTCGCCGCTCCGGGAAATCACAAAGAATTCGCGCGGCAATAAGGACTTGGCGCTTTCTGCTTGGCATGAAGAAATTTATGAAAGAGGGCTTCGAGGGCAACCGGGACGAGTACGCTCCTTTGCGGGAAAAGAATTTGTCTCCGGCGAGGAAGGAAGGTTGAATGGCGCGCCATGAATTTTCTGAAAATTTTCGCGGCGGCGACATGCGCGCTGCTCTGCGCCGCGTGCGGCGATTCTTCGAGAGAGGAAACGCTCATCATCGCGACGGAAGCGACATTCCCGCCCTACGAATTTCGGGAGGGCGAGCGCATCGTCGGGATCGATCCCGAAATCATGCACGCCGTCGCGAAGTCGCTCGGGCGGCGATTGGTCATCGAGGACATGAGCTTCGATTCCGTCATTTCCGCTGTGAGCACGGGCAAAGCGGACGTCGCCGCCTCCGGCATCACGGTGACGGAGGAACGACGGCGCCAGGTGAATTTTTCGTTGCCTTATGTCGAGGCGCGGCAGGTCGTCATCGTTCCCGCGCGCAGCGGCATCTCGAGTCCGGCGGAACTGCGCGGCAAACGCCTCGGCGTGCAGCACGGCACGACAGGCGATCTTTACGTCGCGAAAAACATCGCCGAACCGGAGCGTTTTCAGAACGGAGCGCTCGGCGTTTCCGCGCTGCTCGCGGGGAAAATCGACGTGCTCGTGCTCGACGACCAGCCTGCGAAGGTTTTTGAAAAAAAACATTCCGACGAGCTGCGGATTCTGCCCGAACCGCTCGCAAGCGAAAGCTATGCGTTCGCCGTCGCCAAAGGAAACACGGAACTGCTCGCGGGCATCGACGCCGCGCTGCGCGAGATGCGCGCGGACGGACGACTCGAAGCGATTCTGAAAAAATACACCGCGGACGGCACGAGCGCGCTTCCGGCATGGGACGCGGAGGAAGCGGGCGCGGCAACACGCACGGAAACGCCGGGAGCGTTTTACACGAATTTCATCGAGGGCGGGCGCTGGCGCTACCTCGCGGACGGTCTGCTCGTCACGCTCGAAGTCTCGTTTTTCGCGGTGATTCTGGGGCTGGTTTTCGGCTTCGCGGTCGCCGTGATACGCGCGACGCACGACAAAAACGGCTCGCTGAAATTCGCGGATTTTCTCTGCAGAATTTATCTCACCGTCATCCGCGGCACGCCGGTAGTCGTGCAGCTGCTCATCATTTACTTCGTGATTTTCGGGAGCGTGGACGTGAGCAAGACGCTGGTCGCAATCGTCGCGTTCGGCGTGAATTCGGGCGCCTACGTCGCAGAAATCATCCGCGGCGGAATCATGTCGATCGACGAGGGACAATTCGAAGCCGGACGCAGCCTCGGCCTGAGTCACACAAAAACGATGGTGCACATCGTGCTCCCGCAGGCGCTGAAGAACGTGCTGCCCGCGCTCGGCAACGAGTTCGTCGTTCTGCTCAAGGAGACGAGCGTCGCCGGCTACATCGCGCTGCAGGATCTGACGAAGGCGGGCGACGTCATCCGCAGCCAGACTTATACGGCGTTTCTGCCGCTGCTCGCGGTCGCGGCGATTTATCTCGCCATCGTGATGCTCTTCTCTGCCCTGCTCTCTCGCCTGGAAAAACGCCTGAAACGCAACGAACGATGAAAAAGACTTACGTCATGAACACGACACCCGATGCCGTTCCCGCCGCGGACAGCGAACCGCTTTTCCGCATCCGCAGCCTGAAGAAGATTTTCGGCGATCACGTCGCCGTGAACAGTGTTTCCGCCGAAATCCGCCGAGGAGAAGCCGTTTTCGTGCTCGGCCCCAGCGGTTCCGGGAAAAGCACCTTTCTGCGTTGTCTGAACCTGCTCGAAACGCCCGACGGCGGCGAAATCCTTTTTCGCGGCGAACGCGTCGGCGAGCGCGGCGGGAACATCAACGCCTACCGCGAACACGTCGGCATGGTGTTCCAGCATTTCAATCTGTTCCCGCACTTGAGCGTGCTCGACAACATCACGCTCGCGCCCGTGAAGACCGGCCGCAGCACGAAAGCGGAGGCCGTCACGGAGGCGGAACGCCTGCTGCGGCGCATCGGACTTTTCGAAAAACGCGACGCGTTCCCGCAACAGCTTTCCGGCGGCCAGAAGCAACGCATCGCCATCGTGCGCGCGCTCGCAATGAAGCCGGACGTAATCTTGTTCGACGAACCGACGTCGGCGCTCGACCCGGAAATGGTCGGCGAAGTGCTTTCGCTGATGAAAGATCTCGCCGAAGGCGGGATGACTATGCTCGTCGTCACGCACGAAATCGCGTTCGCTCGGGAAGTGGCGTCGCGGATTCTTTTCATGGACGCGGGAAGACTGCTTGCGGACTGTCCGCCGAGCGAGTTTTTCAGCGCGTCGGCTCATCCCCGCATTCGGGAGTTTCTTGCGAAGGTGCTGTAAGATTTTCGGAGAGCGCCTCAAATTTCATTTTTATACGTGCCTTCATTTTGATTAGTTTCGAAACGAAGGAAGCCCTCGTTCCCGTGGAAGGAA
>JBJEVQ010000019.1:0-7786 GCA_051884495.1 Candidatus Spyradosoma sp. | reverse complement strand
CCTTGAAAATCGACATGGTTTTGAAAGCCCGAAGCATACCGAATTTCCCATTCGGTGAGCAAGGTTATTATTTGCGCAAAAAATGCGCGAAGCGAGGCGCGGAAACGCGGGGGCGGGAAAGGGTGCGGGGCGCGGAGGAAAGCGGGGGCGGAACCGCGAATTTCCCGCGAACGGACGCGAATTTCCCGGCGGAAGCGCAAGGGAAGGCGCGGGAACGCCCGTCGCGCGAAAGCGTTCCCGCGGGCGGACGGGGCTGAAAGTTTTTTCAAAATTTTGTAAAAACTTGAAAAAATCGAAAGTTTTTGCAAAAATTTGAAAATGATTCAAAGGGAACTGTATCTGAAGCGCCTGTTGAAGTTTGAAGGCCTGCCCGTCGCGAAAGTCGTCACGGGAATTCGCCGTTGCGGCAAATCAACGCTTTTGGAGCAGTTCCAGGCGGTGCTGCTCGCGCGCGGGGACGTCGAAAAAGCGCAAATCGTTTCGCTGAATTTCGACGATCTTGAGAACCGCGGGCTGCTTGCGGCGGAAGCGCTTTACGATTTCGTCTGCAGGAAACTCGTCGCGGGGAAACGGACCTACATTTTTTTGGACGAAGTGCAGAACGTCGTCGGATTTCAGCGGGTCGTCGATTCGCTTTTGCTGAAAAAGGGCGTGGATCTGTATCTTACGGGCTCGAACGCGTGGATGCTTTCCGGTGAACTGGCGACGCTGCTTTCCGGACGTTACGTGACGATTCCCCTGTTGCCGCTGTCGTTCTCGGAATATTTCTCCGCGGAGGGCGAGGCGAAATCGGTCACGCGCGCGTTCGCCGAATACCGCGATCGCGGCGGGTTTCCGTTCTTTTCCGCGATCTCGAATCCGGACCCGGAATTCGTCCGCACATATTTTGAAGGCGTTTATTCGACGGTCGTGCTCAAGGACGTTGCGTCGCGCCATCAGATCAACGACACGCTGCTGCTCGAATCGGTAATCCGTTTTTTGGCGGACAACGTCGGAAAGATTTTTTCCACGAAAAAAATCGCGGACGCGCTCACGAGCGCCGGGCGGAAAATTTCCGTCCTGAAGCTGGAGTCCTACCTTGCGGCGTTGACGGACGCGTTCATCTTTTATCGCGTGAAACGCTACGACGTGAAGGGGAAGCAGTACCTGAAGACGGGCGACAAATATTACATCGCGGATCCGGGTCTGCGGAATTTCCTCTTGGGAAACAAAGGCGGCGACGAGGGATTTTTGCTCGAAAACGTCGTTTACCTGGAGCTCCTGCGGAGAGGCTACGACGTTTTCATCGGGAAGGTCGGAGAGCTTGAGATTGATTTCGTCGCGATCCGCGGGAACGAACGCGTCTATATCCAAGTGTCGCTTTCCGTACGGGATCCGGAAACCTTGGCGCGGGAGCTGCGCCCGCTGCAGAAGCTCAAAAGCAAGTATCCATGCATGTTGCTGACGCTCGACGATGACCCCGAGGCGGATTTCGACGGCATTCGTCGCGCGAACGTCGTCAGCTGGCTCTTGGAGCATTGAAAAAGTCTTCCGCCGGCGGGCGCGCTCTGCGGAAATATGAAAATCGTCGATTAAATCGGCGATTTTCATAAAACGCCTGCAAGCCTTTATCTAAGCGGGATTCCGGGCTGTCCAACGGCGCGTTCTCGGGTGAAAATCCGAGATTTTTTCAAAAATTTGTAAAAACTTGAAAAAATCGAAAGTTTTTATCGAAAATCGAAAAAACGACTTGAGAGTCCGGGCGATGCTGATCGACGCGCCCGCGGGATGGAGCGCCCCCACAAGTACCCCCTCAAGTACCCCCCCCTCAAGCTTGAAAACCGCTTGGGCAAATCTCAGAAAAAACGCTCTTCGCGTCCTTCGCGTCTGAAGATCGCGTTCGCGGTTTTTAGGAAGCGACCGAAAAAATCGCTTCCCCGAAAGAAAACTTCCATCGACTTCCGAGACTTCCAGTAAAAATCTTTGCGGCTCGGCGGGAGAAAAATTCCTTTCGCGCGTTCCCGCGGGCAACCGGGACGGTCGCCCTCCTTTCGCGCGTTCCCGCGGCGAAGTGCAAGTTGCTGCAAGTTTCTGCAAATTTTTGCAGTTGGCGTTTTAGGGCGCATAAATAAAGGGATTTCAATTCGTTTTGGCTTGAAATTTCAGTGGAGGACACGGAAAATTCCGCCATGAAAATTCCCGAAAAGTCTCCGAGCCTCGACGCATTGCTCGCCCGTTTTTCCGGGGGCGATTCGCGGAGCTTCGCCGAATTTCTCGCCGCGCCGTATTCGGACGATCGTTATTTTTCCTACGAAGATCTGAAACGGAGGCCGCTTCCGTCGTTCGCCCGCGACGCGGACGAATGGTGGCTGAAAATACAGATTGCGCGCCAGGGGAAATTTCGCGAGCTGCCCCTCCGAGACACGGCCGGCGCTCCGTTTCGGTATTTCGTCGACGACGCGGACAGCGCCGTTCTGCACGAATTGGATTTTCGCGGCGGCGGAATCATCGAATGCGCCGAAACTTTGCCCAATCCGCGGGAAAGCGCCCGTTATCTCGTTTCGTCGCTCATGGAAGAATCCATCGCGTCGAGCCTGCTGGAAGGCGCGCCGACCACGCGGGAAAAAGCCAAGGAGATGCTGCGCCGCAACCGCGCGCCGCGCGACGAAGGCGAACGCATGGTGCTGAACAACTACAACACCATGCTGAAGCTCAAGACCTGGAAAGACGAGCCGCTCACGCCCGAACTGATCTGCCGCATTCACGCGGAAATCAGCGCGGGAACGATGAAGCCGGGCGCGGAGGGGCGCTTTCGCACGACGGACGAAAAAATTTCCGTGGGCGACGACTTCGGGAACGAATTTTACGTTCCGCCGGCGGC
The DNA here is from genome assembly GCA_051884495.1 of Candidatus Spyradosoma sp. GTDB lineage: Bacteria > Verrucomicrobiota > Verrucomicrobiia > Opitutales > UBA953 > Spyradosoma. The sequence goes on along the minus strand of JBJEVQ010000019.1, from coordinate 4,926 downwards.
GGAGCTTTTGCCGGAACGCATGGCGGCGCTCTGCGCTTTTGCCGGCGACGCGGGAGAAGGCCGTTTTCTCCACCCCGTGGTCAAGGCGATCGTCCTGCATTTTTGGCTCGCCTACGAGCATCCGTTCTGCGACGGGAACGGCCGCACCGCGCGCGCGCTGTTTTATTGGTTTCTGATGAAAAAAGGGTATTGGGTCTGCGAATACATTTCGATTTCGACCGCGATCCGGAAGGCGGGTCTGCGCTACTATCGGGCGTTTCTGGACGTGGAAAACAACGGGAACGACCTGAATTACTTCATCAAGTTTCATCTGGAAATCCTGCGTCGCGCGGTCGCGGAGTTCCTGGACTACGTCGAAAAGCGGCGGCGGGAACGCACGACGCTTTCGGAGGAATTCCGCAGGCTCGACGCCCTGAATTCGCGGCAGAAAACGCTGCTGGAATCGTGGCTGCGCCATCCGCACCGCAACAGGGAAACGGACGCTCGCGCGTATCAGGCCGAACACGGAGTTTCCAGGGAGTCCGCGCGACAGGATCTCGGCGATCTCGTGAAACGCGGCCTCGCCGTGCGCAGGCGCGACGGGCGGGCGTTCGTCTTCGTTCCCGCGCCGGACTTCGAGGCGCGCCTGAGTTCATGACGCGGATTTTCGGGCGAAACGCCGAAATTTCGCTCAAAAAACTTCGCGCCCTCCGCTTCCCCGAAAGAAAACTTCCATCGACTTCCGAGACTTCCAGTAAAAATCTTTGCGGCTGGGCGTCTTCGCGGGGGAAATTTGCTGTCGCGTTCGCGGGACGGGTTCTGCAGACTGAGCGCAGATGCTTTTCGAAGAACAGCCGCCGGAAGGCGAAGCGCGCTTTTCCGATTTCGACGAATACGTCCGCGTGAGCGAGCCGCGGACGCGGGAACGCGCTTCCGCGTGGAAAACGGCGATCGGGCTTCAGGCCGTGGACGGGCTTCGCGTCTCCGATTATCTTGTGGAGACGGCGCAGCGTCACATCGAGGGCGAAATCTCCATCGACGAAGCGCAGAATCTGGTTCGGAATTATTATGAAACGCGCTCGGCGCGTCTCCCGGACGAAGCGGACGCGCAGGAGGCGGACAAAGTCTCGGTCAACATCGCGAAACTGCTCGGAGAGCGCTCGTTTTCGTTCAGCGTTCCCGGCTTCCTCGCGACGCACCGACGCATTTTTGAAGGCGTGTTCGAACACGCCGGAATGATTCGCCGCTGCGACATCACGAAAAAGGAATGGGTGCTGCGCGGCGACACGGTGCTTTACGTCGCCTACGACGAGCTGGAACGGACTTTGGAATACGACATCGCGCGGGAACGCGGTTTTTCGTATTCGGGGCTGAATATGGGCGAAACGATCGCCCACATCGCGAAGTTCGTCGCGGGACTGTGGCAGATTCATCCTTTTCTTGAAGGCAACACGCGGACGACGGCGATATTTCTCATAAAATATCTGCGATCCGTCGGCTTCGAGGCGGACAACGTGCTGTTCGAGCGGCATTCGTGGTATTTTCGAAACGCGCTCGTGCGCGCCAATTATCGGAACGTAAAAAAAGGCGTCTCGCCGAATCCGGATTTTCTGATTCGGTTTTTCCGAAATCTACTTTTGGGCGAGCAAAACGATTTGAGAAACCGGGCGATGCTCATCGACGCGCCCGCGGAATGGAGTACCCCCACAAGTACCCCCTCAAGTTCCCCCTCAAGCTCGGAAGCCGTATGGGCGAATCTCGGCGAAACCACGAGAAGGCTCGTCGCGGCACTGGGCGAAAGCGCCCTTTCGGCGAAGGAGGCGATGGCCGCGCTCGGACTGAAAGACCGAAAAAATTTCAGAGAATACACTTTGGGACCGGCGCTGAAATGCGGAATCGTCTGCCCGATTTATCCGGACAAGTTGAACCATCCCGGGCAAAAATATCAGTTGACGGTCAAAGGCGCGGCGCTGTTCAACGAAAACAAGCCGGCGAACGCGTAAGCGCTTTTCCGACCGCGGACTGCCGGGGCTGACGTCCTCCTTTCGCGCGTTCCCGCGGGCGAAGTGCAAGTTGCTGCAAGTTTCTGCAAATTTTTGCAGTTGGCGTTTTAGGGCTCATAAATAAAAGGAGCGTTGGCGTGAAGCCGAAGAAAATCATCAAAAGAGCAACGATTTTTATGCAGTTATACTATTGATAAATCTGCAGTCGTACTGCATATTTATCATCAGTCGAAGGAGTTTTCATGCCGCAGTATTACGAGAGAAGTTTGGAGAAAGTCATCGCCGAGACCTCGGGCGCGTTTCGCATCGTCCTCGTCACGGGACCGCGACAAGTCGGGAAAACGAGCGTTTTCGAGCGCTGCTGCGCGGGAACGTCGCGCCGCCGCGTCACGTTGGACGAACCGGCCGCGCGCGCGCTCGCGAAAAACGATCCGGCTCTTTTCCTGCAGACGTTTCCGCCGCCGCTGCTGATCGACGAAGTGCAGAACGCTCCCGAGCTTTTCCCGCACCTGAAAATGGCGGTCGATCGCGCGAAGACGAACGGACAGTTTTGGCTGACGGGCTCTCAGGCGTTTCCGCTGATGAAGCACGTTTCGGAAAGCCTCGCGGGACGCGTCTGCGTTCTGCCGATGCAGGGTTTGTCGCAGGCGGAGCGGCTCGGCGTTCCCGCGCGCGGCGAGTTCCTTCCGTCGGCGGCGTTGCGTCCGTATGCGGAAGCGCCGACGGCGGCGCAGCTTTTTTCCGAAATTCACCGCGGAGCGTTCCCGCAGATGTGGGCGGAAAAAAAGACGTCGTGGGCTCGGTTTTACTCCTCGTACGTGAACACTTATCTCGAACGCGACGTGCGGCAGATCATTTCGCTCACGAAAGAGCTCAGCTTCAGCACGTTTCTGCGCGTTCTGGCGGCGCGCTGCGGACAGATGCTCAATTTTTCGGAAATGGCGCGCGACGTCGGCGTTTCGCTCAATACCGTCAAAGAATGGGTTTCCGTGCTGCGGACGTCGGGGCTGATCTTCCTGCTCGAGCCGTATTTCAGCAATCTGACGAAGCGCGCCGTGAAGACGCCGAAAGTTTATTTTTTCGATACGGGGCTGGTGGCCTATCTGACAGGGCAGAGCACGCCCGAAGCGCTGATGGACGGACCGATGCGCGGCGCGATTTTCGAGACCTACGTGATTTCCGAAATTCTGAAAAGCTACATGCACGCGGGCGTCACGGCGAATTTTTATTGTTACCGGGACACGACCGGGCGGGAAATCGACCTGCTGATCGAACGTGACGGCGAACTGCATCCGGTGGAAGTGAAGCTCTCGGCGACCCCGTCGGCGGAAGACGCGCGGCATTTTTCCGTTCTGCGGAAAATCGGCGTCAAGACGGGCGCGGGCGCCGTCGTCTGTCTGCGCGACGAAGCGATTCCGCTGTGCCGCGACGTGATCGCGGCTCCGATTCGGTGCATCTGACGCAATCGGACTGATGATAAATCTGCACCGTCACTGCAGATTTATCATCAGTCGCGGGAGCGCGCGCGGCGAAAATCCGCCCGCGGGAAAGCGTTCGTTTTCCGAGGAAAATTCCCTTACGTGACGCCGAGTCTGCAGCGGCTTAGGGGGACGAGCGCGGTCGAGCCCGGAGGCGCGGACGGCGTTCCCGCGAGATTCGGCGGAGGCGGCTCGGGCGCGGGGCGTTCCCGCGGATCGGCGAGAGGCGCGCCCTCCGCCGGGCGCGTTCCCGCGTCTTCCGCCGGCGCGGGCGCGGCGGGCGGCGGCGTTTTCTCGGGCGCGAAAAGCACGCCGCAGACGCATTCCCCGCTCCAGAAACGCGCGGCGGCCTCGTGCGTGACGCCGCGCATGGACAGGTAGCGCGTGCGCAGCAGGCGCAGCGAGCCGTGCCCCATTTCGCATTGGAGCCGCGTGAGATTGCGGAAAAATTTCAGATGGTAGCTCGCGAACGTGTGCCGCAGCACGTCCTGCCGCCAAGGGTTTTTCGACGTGAGCCAGCCGGCGTTTCGGCGGATGTGCTTCCATTTGCGGCGCCAGTTCGGCGGGCAGATCAGCCCGGTGCGCTCGGAGCCGCGGCGCAGGAGGAGGATTTTTTTCAGAATCGGCAGAAGGTTCACGTGGCGGCAGCCGCCGGTCTTGCTGTGCGTGGGCGCGATTGAGACGACGTTTTCCTCCCAATCGACGTCGCGCCAGCGCAGGCGCTCGACCTCGCGCGGACGGATTCCGGCGAAGAGCATCAGCGCGATCGCGGGAACGCAGTCGTCGAGCCCGAGCCGAGTCGCCGAGCGGAACAGCGCGGAGATTTCCGGCGGCGTCAGCGGGGCGATTTCGCGTTCGCGCACGCAGGGGACGTCGGTTTTCGCGAGCGGGTTTTCGTCCATCCAGCCGTGGCGGACGCAGTAGCCGAAAAACGCGTGCAGCACGGAATAGGCGTTGAGGCGCTGGCGCGGCGTGCGGAAGGCGCGCGGGAACACGAGCTCGCCGAACTTCGGGCCGAAGGAGTGCATTTTCTTCGCGCGCAGCGAGGGATCGCGGCGGACGAGCTTGCGGAACACGCAGAGGTAGTCGTAGCGCGTGCGTTCCCGCAGGTGGGATTTCGCGAGGAGGTAGCGCTCGAAGGCGACGGCGAAGGTCGGCGTGCGCCTCCGCTGCGCGAGCGCGTCGAGCCCGGCCTCGAAAATTTTTCGCAGTCGGCTGAATTTGCGCGTGCGTCCGGTCCGGCAGAGTTCGCGCACGAACCGCGCGGCGTCGAGCACGTCGGCGTCGCCGCATTCCCGCAGCGTCTGTTCGGCGCAGAGCGCCCGCGCGAGAAGGTCTTCGGGAACGCGAATTTTGAAGTCTTCGATATTCATAGATCCGCTAATTTAACGCGTTTTCGGCAGAAAGTCCCCCGAATGGGAAATTCGGTATGCTTCGGGCTTTCAAAACCATGTCGATTTTCAAGG
>JBJEVQ010000018.1:0-273197 GCA_051884495.1 Candidatus Spyradosoma sp. | reverse complement strand
AAAACGAGCCGCGTCGGGGCGGAAGACGCGCGGAGCGCTTCCGCGCCCGTCGGGCTCGGACGAAGGCAGACGCCGGTCAGCGTCTGCTGTTGAGGTAGGCGACGGTGATTGCCGTCGCCGCCCATATGATTAGCGGAATAGGCATAATCGAGAATTGAGCGGAGGTGGAGGTCGAGGTCGCCGATCAGGAGAGCATCCCGACCGTGATGAGGATGATGATGAATCGGAGCATAATAAAAGAAGTCTGGATTCGTGATGAACATTGTGTGTGTCGTCAGTGTTGCGGTTTTCTGTTTGAAGGTTGAATGAAGCGGAACAGTTCTGTGTCAGCTTCGTCCGTCTTAAAGAACAGACCGTTTCCGGAATCCCGGGCGGCAGATAGAGAAAATCAATTAATAAAAAAATTACCCTTCCTCTAAGGAAGATGAGAGCATTTTCCCGAACAAGGCTTTTTTTGCAAGGAAAATTTTAAAAATCGTCCTGCAGTCCGCTTAAATAAAGGAAAGTTTTTTTTCGAGGGCGTCGTGGACGTCTCGGGAATTTGCCCGGCGGTTCTTTTGAGCCTGTGAGTTTAAATTAAATCGTTTTGTCAAGATTTTTGTTTGCGATTGCCTTTTTCACCGCTTGCCAAAGGAGATTTTTTTGCTCCCGGGTAAAAAGATGTGCCTTTTCACGATCGAGTCCCGAAACTTTCAAGATTCCGTCCTCTCCAAGGAGGATTTCAGGCAGAGCTTCGAAGTCGGTCGAATAGGCGGTCAGCGCGATTCTTTCTTCGAGTCCGTGCTTCGCCAAGGCTTCCCGCCAAAGCCTGCCGGTATCTTCTCCGTCGATTTTTTTCGCGAGCACGACGAAACGGTCAATCGCTTTCAGCAGCACGTCGCGTCGTTCGGGGATGCGTTCCCTAGTCCTTACATCTTTTCCTTTTCCGCCCGGGAGGTCGGCTACGAGCCAGTCCAGGCGCCTTCGTTCCAAAGTTATTTGTGCCGCGAGTTCTTCTTCTGCGCCGGGCGTCCATCCGTCCCGCTTGATTTTTTCGCGGAAGTCGTTTGCGACGTCGAGCCCTTTCCGGAGGATTGTTTCCGCGTACCACGGAGGAGTCGGCGAACTGTAGTCGCAGTCTGCGATCCATACGTCGTGTTCGGATACGCATGCGCCTTCGTAGAGAAGCCCGGAAAAGACGGATTTCCCCGAATGTGGATCGCCTACGATGCCGACGACGACTCCGTCGTGCCCTTCGTAAGGAGTATCCGTCTTCGTCGGTTCCAGTCGCGGAAAAATCCTCAGTACATAGCGTTCGCGCGGAGAGCAGTAGGCGATTTTCCGCCAGCCCTGCTGCCGCGCGACGACGGCGAATAACGCGTAAATCCAGTTGGGAAGCGGTCCCGAGAAAACGATTTCAGAGACGCCGGTGATGTCGGATGCTTTCGGGACGCACTTCGCGAACGCGGGCATGTCTTCCCGAAAAAGGCTGCGCGAGGGTTTGTGCCAGCGGAGAAAGAGAGCATCACCGCGTCGTATGCTTTCGTGGTGCGCGACGTCCGAGTCTGCCGAGACGCTTTCGTTCGAAAGCGGATACACGCGGAAGGCTTCCGGAGACTGCGGTTGCCGTACACAGATGCTTCGGGGCGAGCATGCGAGCGCCTCCACCGAGAAGCGCATGTAGCACGCCATAGGCATTCTGCCGCGGATTATGACGTCTTTTCCGGAGATTCTCGTCCGTTCTTCCTCGGAAAGCCCGATTAATCGGTAGTCCTCCGGCGTCAGCGTGTTCCGGATGCTTTTTTCGATTTCGACGGCGTTTTGATTTCCTTCCATGAGTTTCATTCTGCTCTTTCCGCGCGTCTTCGCGAAGCAAAAATGCAGACCTTGCCTTTTGTGTGCGCGAGCTTCTCTCTTGGGGTTTTCCAGGGGATATTCCGATATTGTATGCAGTTTTCACATACTTAAGGATGCGGCTTAGATTGTGTGCCGAATCGGACGACGATGCCGCCGTTGTTCAGTCGCATGCGTCGTGTGCGGTGTGTGGTGTAAAGAGGACGCATGACGGAAGGTCCTCCCTTTCGACTCTGGTCCGGCGATATTCCGGCGATTTCCTTTCATTCGTCTGCGGGTGTTTTTCGAAGAAAAAGAAGGTCGTTTTGGAGCGTTTCAGTCGTCGCGAAAGCCTTTATTTTACTGGGAAAGAAGCGAAGTCGGCCGAAGTCCGGGTTTTTTCGCGTTTCCGGACTTCGGCCGGAAATCATGCGGAGTGCAGAAGCACGGGCTTGAAGCTCAGCTCCACGTCGGTCTGATCCGGATTCATCATCGTGTCGATGAGCTCGTGCGAAAGAGGGAGCTCGTCTCGTCCGCGAGCGACTCGCGTTTTCGCGGGAGGAATGAAGTCCTTGAGGAAAATCGCGACGGGAAGGAATTTGCCGTCGAGCGGCACGATTTTGAGGAAGAGCGGACTCGCCCAACGGGAGCTTTGCCCAAAAGAAAATTGAAAAGTTCCTCTGGGGGGCTGCGAATAGCGTTGAATCAGCGGCAGTCCCAACGCGGGGCGATAAACGTTCGTCGCGGATCTGAAAATCAGATCGTGCTCGATTTTTCCCCAACGGGAAGGCTGTCCGGATTTCGGGCTTCCGCAACGGAATCCCCGGAGAAATTCTTTGGCGCGACCGACGGCGGCGGGTGCGCTTGCGACGGCGTCTCCGAGCGCGAGTACGACGGCGTTCTTGAGCCCGGAATTTTTCAGGTATTCTTGGAACTCGGCTTGCGTCTTCGGAATTTCGGTCCATGGGTTCCCGTCGCAGGAGACGCTTTTCGGGTAAATCGAACCGTAGGTTCTGCGGGAACGCGAACCGATCGCGCCTAGGAAGAGAAACGCCTTGAGCGCGGCTTCGAAGTCGGGGCTTTCGGTCTTGTCGATGATCTGAATCTCCGCTTCCTGATCTGCGGGGAAGTAGGCTTTTTCGTCGGCGCTTCTCCAAAGTCCAAGGAAATAGTCGTACTGCGCTCCGGCGATTTCGCTCGGAGTTCCGGTCGATTTTTCCGCAGGTTCTTTTTTGACGCGGACGAGGATTTTCGAGGCGCGCTCTTCGCCTTGTTTTTTTCCGAGACCTCCGAAAATTTCTTTTTCGCGATCCTTTGTGCCTCCGAGCGCACGGAACCAATGGCGCAGGACGCCGCGAATCGACGGTGCGCGGAACTCCGCGTTCCCGTCGTCGCCGCCGCGGGAGATGCAGGGCGTGACCAATGTGAGTCTGATGTCGTATCGTTTCATGGCCGCAGAATTTCAGGTGAACAGTTTTTCGGCTTCGGCGCCGAAGATCGCGGAGAGATTTTTCCGGGCGGCGCCTTTGCCTTTTTTCCAGAGCTCGTTGAGCCTGTTCTTTTGTCCGCCCTTCAGTTCAGGCAGGGCGATTCTGAAGGCGTCCTTTTCCTCGTCGGAAAGCGCTTCCTTTTTCAGAAAATCTCCGAGTTCGGAGTTTTTCATGGCGAGGATTTCCGCGACGAGTGCGGAATTGCCGGATGAGGCGAGCGTTTCCGCACGCGAAAGCATTCTGGAAATCCTGTCGTCTTCCTCGAACCAGCCGTAGCCGGCGGCGGTTTTCGCGCCGACGCCGTTGAGCGTGAGCGCGTTCCGCAACGCGGATTCGGCGAAATCGAGATCCGCGTCGGGCTTCAGCGGCACGAGACGGAAGCAGAAGCCGACGCCCGCATCGACGACGGGAAAGGGTTGCGGGTTCGGGTCTTCGTCGTCGAGCGCTCTCGGATGACGCGAATCTTTCGGTTTGTAGTAGTCGGGGTGGTGACAGGTGCAGACGTCGATGTCCAGCTCGGGGCGCGTCTGCGGGAAGGGGAACGCGTCGAGAAAGGCGACCGTTCCCGCGAAGGCGGCGTTTTTTTCTCCGTATTTTTCGGGGGCTCCGGTGCGCAGAAAATCGTCGAGCTTATCGTCGCCCGTCGGGAAGCCGAAGGTTTCTGCGAGCTTTTCCGCCGCGTTCCGTTTTTTTCCGGAATCCGTCTCCGCGCGCCACAGTTCCCATGCGTAATGGCGGGCGACGCCTTTGAGCGCGGAACCGGGAATCATGGGACAACTGAAATTGCGGTGCAGACAGATGCCGACGTTTTCGAGCACGCCGCCCGCGTGATCGACGATGAGCCGTCCGCCGAGGCGCAGCGCGAAGGCGCGGGAGTTTTTCGGAAGAAACGGTTCGGGAATGCGGAAGGCCGCAGGCGTGTCGTCGCGCCGCTTCCGGTTGAAGCAGGAGACGAAGTCGCGGATCTCGTCGCTTTTCGCGGTCTGTTCGCCCGCTTTCGGGACGCGGAGCAGCTTGGAAAACCGAAGCGACGCGGACTCGCATTGATTCAGACCGCCGAGAGCTTGAACCATGCCGAGCGAATCTCGGGGGGCGCAGATGTGAGGCATAGGCGATTTTCCTTTCTCAGGCGAAGCGGCGCAGATAGTTGAGGTACGCCATCGTTTCCGCGGTGATGCGGCGGAGCTCGTCGGAGGGAACGGCGGCGAGATGGCCGATGAAATCCTCAGGTTTCAGCTGCTTGTCGAGCAGCCCGATTTCCGGGTCCGCGAGGTGGGCGACGACGGCGTCGAACACGTCGGCGTAGCCTTTGCCTTTGCTTTTGTCTTTATCTTTTTCCAAGGCGATGACGGCGTCGAACACGTCGGCGTAGCCTTTGCCTTTGCTTTTGTCTTTATCTTTTTCCAAGGCGAAGGCGGCGGCGGCGAGGATGCCGTTGTCGAGAATCATCGTGGGCACCTTCTTGCAGGCGGAGGAAAAACTTTTTTTCTCTTCTTCCTGCCTTTTTCCGTCTGAATGTTCGCGTTCGATTTCGGCTACGACGGTATGTGCAGCGTCGAGCGCGTTTTTCGCGCGGATCTGTTCGAAGTTCTTCATGGTCGCGTTTTCCTTCAGCCGATGAGTTTGACGGCGCAGAAGCCGAGTCCGATCGTGGCGTCGCCGCCGACCTGAACCACGTTCCCGACGGAGTCGAGCTTGCCGCCGAGTTTCGTGAGCGCGTCCGGCGCGTTCTTCTTTTCCGCGTCGCCGACGAGGGCGTAGAAGAGCGTTTCCGAGGGCACCTGCTCCTGATTGAAGAGCGCGCCTCCGTCGACCGTTCCCGTTTCGTCGTTCACGCCGATGCGGGTGACGACTTCGCAGGCGTTTTCGACGAAGTAGGAAAACAGTTCGTCGTTGACGACGACGAGGCGCCGAGCGACTTCCCGCCAGACGGCGTCGTCGTGAAGTTCCGTCAGCGCGGAGAGAACGTCGGCGGGAACGTCGCCCGCCTTGTCGAGCTTGTATTCTTCAAGCACGACGGCGTTTTTGCCGGCGACGACGACGTCGGATTCCTTGGTCGCGAGGCATTTGCCGTCGGCGATTTCGGGAAGAGCGGGCAGGGTTTTGCCCGTATCGCGCGCGAATTTTCTGAGGGCGTGCGGGCAGGTGATCCACGCGAAGCCGCCTTTGGCGGAACGCAGCGGGAACGCGAGCGCGCGCGCTTCGCCGACGAGGAGCGCGCCGGACGCCGCCGCGTCCTCGTTGTCGCTGCCGAAGAGCGCCTTCAGCTCGCCGTCGCGCTTTTTTCTTTCCGTAAAGGAGGCGGCGTCGCCGTTCCAGAGGTCGGCGAGAACGCCCTTGAGCGAGGAGCCGGGAATGATCGGGGTGCGCGTGTGGCGTTCCCGCATGACGGGAGAATCGACCACGCCGACGGAGTTGCCGGCGCCGACGTGGAGCGGCGTGCGCGTGAAGAGAACGAGAGTTTTGAATTTCATGATTTTTTCGGTTTTGTCGTTTTTTGTTCGTGTCTTGTTAAAGTTTTTCCGGATTGGGCTCCCAGGCGGAGCAGACGCCGAGGCCGAAGCCCTGCTCGCCGAGCAGGTCGGATTTGACTCTGCCGTGGAGCGCGGCGGCGAGCGCGCGCGCGTCGTCCGCCGAACCGCATTCGAAGTAATAGACGCTGCCGGCGGGAACGAGCAGGCGCGTCGCCTTGGGCGCGCCGCCGCCGTCGTCGCCGGAATTCTTCGCGTTTTCGTCGCTGTTGATTTTCCAGCCGGAAGTCGGAATCGCCTTGCCGACGCGCGCGGCGACGAGGCGGGCGCGGATGCGCGGCGCGTTTTTGCCGCGTTCCCGCCAGGCCTCGCGGGATTCGTCCGCGTTCCGCTCGGGAACGGCTTTGAGCATGACGTTCCCGTCCTCATCGAGAAATCCGGGAAGCCAGCCGGCGCCGAAAAGCGCGGGCGAGAGCAGCGTCCACTTCACGCGGTTGTCGGGAAAGTCCGCGGGCGCGGCGGGAAGGGCGAGCGCCTTTGCGGTCGTGTCCGCGCGGACGACGCCGCGCTGCCCGCCGAAGATGAAGGCGGCGTCGGCGTTTTTCGCGAGGAATTTTTCCCAGAGGTCGGTCGTTCCGTTCCCGCCGACGGAAAGCGCGTCGAGCGAGGCGACCATGCTCACGCCGGGCTTGAGACGCAGATATTCGGCGGTGTAGAAAGCGCCTTCGCGCGTCGTTCCCGTGCCGGCGTCGATGCCGATTCCGGGGCGCGCCTCGGTGTCGAAGAAGGCGTCGTTTTTCGCCAGATGTTCGCCGAGTCCGGCGATTTCGCCGCGCAGGCAGCGCGCGAGTCCTTCGGCGGAAATCCATTGCCCGAGTTCCTTTTTGCTCGGTCTGACTTCCTTCTCCTTCCACAGCGCGTATCTGAGCGGCGGCGGCAGGTCGCCGTGCGCGTCGTCGGGCAGGGCGGTCGGGAGCAGCTGCGCGGGCGCGTCGCCGTTCCCCTCGTCGAGAATCAGGTCGGCGGGAACGGGAAACCAGATTTGCCCGTCCCTGCACGGGAAGGGCCCGAGCGTCTTCACGCCGCCGAAGACCGCCTTCGTGCGTTTCAGCGTTTCGAAATTGCGGTCTTTTCCCGGGCGGCGGGAGTGCCGATGCATTTTCGCGTACGTGTGGATTTCGTCGTCGGTGAAGCCGCGGTGAAACGCGGAGAGCACGGCGGAATGCAGTACGGACGGGAGCGGCCACTGCGCTCCGCCGCCGTCGGCGGCGCCGCCGAGCGGGCGTCCGTCGCGGAAGTAAAGCACGTCGCGGGGAGAAATTTCCAGAAAGTGTTTCATGGCGTGAATCGGAGATTAAGGTGGTCGTGAAGATCAGCGTTTGCGGAAGATGAACGCCGCCGTGAGGAAGAGCTTGACGAAATCGCCCGGACGGGCGGCGAGCGCGTCGGCGTACTTTTCGGCGAGTTCGCGGATTTCCGCGCGGGTCGCCGCATCCTCAATCTGGCGTTCGCAGGTGACGGCGAGCTCCGCCTTGAGCAGCGCGGAAACGCCGAGCCCGGCGGTCTTCACGGGCTTTTCCAGGTCGTAAGGCGCGAGCAGTCCCGCGAGCGCGTAGGGGAAGCGGGCGGAGACGGGGGACTTGTCGCCTTCGTTCATTTCTTTGCAATAGCGTTCGAACAAGTTGCGTGCGGCTCCGTCCCATTTCGCGCCCCAGTGGACGATTTCTCCACCGCGCTTGAGCAGCGAGAACGCGAACGCGCCGCGCCCGTAATCGTTTTTCGCGCGGTGTTCGGCGCGCTGCGCTTCCCTGACCATGCGCTGCAGCGGATACTTCTTGTGCGCGACGGCGACGCCGCAGGAGACATCGGCGATCGCGCCGTCCGCGTCGCGGCCGATTTTCTCGTTGAAGGCTTTGCGGAGTTCGGCGACGCATGCGAAAGCGCGCGTCGCGGGAAGCATGGCGAGCACGTCGTCTCCGCCCGCATAAATGAGCCGACCGTCGTGATCGCGGACGATTCGTTCCGCATCGTCGTTCGAGAATCTCGCGAGACGCTTAGAAAATTCTTTGTGGTGCGCTTCGAGAGCGGCGTTTTTCGTTTCCGCGAGACGGCGTTTGCCGTCCATCCATTTGCCCATATGGTCGCCGTCCATCGCGACGACGGCGACGTAGGGATTGGACGCGTCCGCGTTTTTCTTCGCGATTTCCGGAACGGATTTGTAGGAGACGGCTTCCCGGAAATCTTGCGGACGGTCCGCGAAAAACTTTTTCTGCAGATACGCTTCGTGCCAGAAGCGTTTGCAGAGCGAAATCGCGCCGTAGGGACCTTCGCCTTCGAAATGCATTTTCTGAAAGTCTTCCGTGCCGATGACCTCTTCCTTGCCCGTGAGCGCGTCCTTGGGCGCGTCTTCCTGACCGGCGTCGGTGACGAACTGCGCGAAATCTCGCGTGTTGCGCCGCGCGGCGAGGAGTTTCTGGCAGCGCCTGAAGGCGTTTTCGTAGCCGCCGTTTTCGGGAACGGTCTGCCGGGTGATTTCCGGGAAGAGCGCGATCTGCGCGTCCCAGCGCGTTTTCCACGCGTCGTCCGCGGGAAGGTGCGCCCAGACCGCGTCCGCGATTCGCTTCAGCTCGTCGCGGAAGGCTTTTTCCGCAGCGCTCGAGGCGGCTTCCGCTCTGTCCGCGGGAACGCGCACGGCGAAGCGGTTCGGCATCGCGGGCGTGAGCAGCGTTTCGAGCGGCAGGGAAAAATCCCTTGTCTGAGTCCTGTAGACGCCGAGCGCGTCGAGACGCGGGAAGACGACGGCGTCGGCGCACGCTCCCGCCGTTTCGAGCGCGGCTTTCGCGGCGGCGGCGACCAGCCACGAGAGCATGTAGGAGCCGCTCCACAGATCGCGCGTGGAGCGCGCGGCGGCGATGAAGGTTTGGACGGGGCCCGCCTGAAAAATCAGCACGGCGGACGAGGATTGAGACGTTTCGGACATGAGAAAAAGGGCAAAAGAAAAACTTCCAGCGCAACTGGAATCGTCCGCACTCTATTTCTCCCGCTTTTCCGCTGTCAAACCGTTTTTTTGATTTTCGAAAAATCGTGAAACTTTTTTCGGCGGGAGGGGTTTAAGAGCGCAAACGGAAACGAAATTCATCGGTGCCGTTCGTCAACAAAAACCAATTACAAATCCAAACAGAAAAGACATCATGAAGAACAAACTCATCGCCGTCCTCGCTCTCGCGTCCGCGTCCCTTTTCGCGTTCGCCGAAGCTCCCGCCGAAAACGCCGCTCCCGAAAAAGCGAAATGCTGCCGTACGCAATGCTGCGACAAGGGCGGCAAGTGCGCGAAGCAGGACAAATGTGACAAGAAATCCTGCGACAAGGAATCGAAATGCGCGAAGGGCCCGCAGGCGCGTCCGCGCTTCCTCGTGAAGCACATGCTGCTTTCGCTCGACGACGAGGCGCTCGCCAAGCTCGCCGACGAAATCGCCGCCGTCCGCGCGATGACGCCCGAGCAGCGCGCCGAAGCGCTCGCCAAGCTCCCGAAGCCGGAATTCCGCGGCGCTCCGCGCGGCGAACGTCCGGACTGCGGCCGCTCCGACGCTCCGCGCCGCGAGAAGTGCGAATCCTGCGGCGACAAGCCGGGCAAGGAAGCGCACGGTCCTCACGCACACGCGCCCCGCGGCGACCGTCCCGCCAAGGGCATGCGCGGCCCGAAGGGCAAAGGTCCCGCCGAAGGCGAAGCGCTCCCGCCGCCGGCCGAAGAAGCCGTCGCCGAGTAAGCGCCGCGCAGACGACCGACGTCGTTCTGCACGAAAAAAGCGTTCCCGAGAATCTTCGGGAACGCTTTTTTGCGTCGCGCGCGGACGCCGGCTCTCAGCCGCGCGCGAGTTTTTCGCGCCGCGCGCGGACGGCGGCGGCGAGATTTTCGCAGACTTTCTCCGTCGCGGCGAAGTCGATGCAGGCGTCGGTGATGCTCTGTCCGTAAACGCAGGAGCCCTTGCTGTTGCAGTCGTAGTCCTGGCGCCCTTCGACGAGGTTGCTCTCGATCATCACGCCGGCGATCGCGCGCGTTCCCGCGGTGATCTGTTCGCCGAGCTCCGCGGCGACGATCGGCTGGCGCGAATAGTCCTTTTTGCTGTTTCCGTGCGAGCAGTCCACGACGACGCACGCGGGCAGCTTCACCTTCGTGAGCTTTTCGACGCATTCGGCGATGAACTCGGGCGCGTAGTTCGGACCCGTGCGCGAGCCGCCGCGCAGGATGATGTGCGAGTCCTTGTTGCCCTGCGTCTCGAAGATCGCGACGACGCCGTCCTTCGTGACGGACGGGAACCAGTGCGAATGGTGCGCGGCGCGCACGGCGTCGATGGCGACCTGAATCGTGCCGTCGGTTCCGTTCTTGAAGCCGATGGGCATGGAAAGCCCCGACGCGAGCTCGCGGTGAATCTGCGATTCCGTCGTGCGCGCGCCGATGGCGCCGTAGGAGACGAGATCGGCGAGGAACTGCGGCGTGATCGGGTCGAGAAATTCCGTCGCCGCGGGAACGCCGGCTTCCGCGAGATCGCAGAGCAGCCGCCGCGCGATGCGCAGCCCTTCGTTGATGCGGAACGTGCCGTCGATGAACGGGTCGTTGATGAGCCCCTTCCAGCCGACGACGGTGCGCGGCTTTTCGAAATAGGTGCGCATGACGACGAAGAGATCGCGCGCGTGCTTTTCGGCGAGTTTTTTGAGGCGTCCCGCGTATTCCTTGGCGGCGGCGATGTCGTGGATCGAGCACGGTCCGGTGATGCAGAGCAGGCGGTCGTCCCTGCCGTTGAGGATGTCGCCGATCTGCGCGCGCGCGGATTCGACGGTTTTGACGGCGGCGGAGCTCGGGCAGATTTCGTCGATGAGCAGGGCAGGCGTCAGCAGCGGCTTTCGTCGCTGGATGCGGGTGTCGTCGGTTTTGATGGTATTCATTTTTGCAGTTCTTTCAAAAAATCATTTCGGGAGGCGTCTGGCAACGCGGGAACGCGTTCACGCGGCGGATTTTCCCGGCGCGGCGAAGACTTCCCGCGGCAGGCGCTTTTCGTAGAATTTTTTCAGCGTGAGGCGGTGGATCTTCGCGTTGTGGCGGACGTCCACGGGGAACTTTTTCGGGTGGACGAAGACGCGGCGCACGGCGCGTGTCGCTTCGTGTCGCGCGGCGAGCGCGAGCAGTTCGCCGGGGAGCGCGTCGAGGCGCGCTTTCGGCGTTCCCGCGCGGGGCTCGATGACGACCGCCGGGAGCGCGTTCCCGCGTTCGCCCAGACCGATGAGCGCGCAGCGGAAGACGTCCGGATGCGTGTTGAAGATCGGCTCGACCGCCTCGGTGAAGAGCGTTCCCGCGGCGGTTTCGACGCGTTCCGCCTTGCGTCCGAGGAACCAGAGCCGCCCGGCGTCGTCGAGGTAGCCGACGTCGCCCATGCGGTGCCAGACGGAGCCGTCGGCGCGGTCGAGAATCTTCGCGGCGCGTGTCGCCTCGGGGTCGTTGAAATATTCGCGCGTGGTCGTCGGGCCGCAGACGCAGATTTCGCCGGGAACGTTTTTCGGGAGCGGGGAAATTTCGTCGAAGCTCGCGATCGCGCCGTCGCATATCGGGACGATGCGCACGCGGTTGCACGGAAGCGGCGTTCCTGTGCAGGTGCCGCTGCCGTGCTCGGTGAGCGCGCCCGTGCGGGCGAGCACGTCGTCCGCCGTGACGTCGGAGACGGGCAGGTTTTCCGTGGCGCCGTAGGGCGAATGGATTTCGGCGTTCGGGAGCACTTTTTTCAGCAGCGCCATGACGGCGGGCGGCACGGCCGTTCCCGCGCAGAGCACGCGGCGCACGCTCGGCAGCGTCTCGCCGCGCGCGGCGCAGTGTTCAGCGATTTTGCGCCACAGAATCGGCGAACCGAATGAATTGGTGACGCCGTTTTCGCGCACGGCGCGGACGATTTTTTCCGGATCGAGCGCGGCGGGCTTCGCGGCGTTCATCGGGGGCGTGACGGTCGTCATGCCCAGCGCGGGATTGAACAGCGCGAAGATCGCGAGCAGCGGCAGGTCGATTTCGCCCGGAGAAATTTTGTAGAAGTCGCGCACGATTTCGCGCTGCGCGTCGAACATGCCGTGCGTGTAGCAGACGCCTTTCGGGGCCCCCGTGGAGCCGCTCGTGAAGAGAATCGCGGCGAGCTGCCCGGCCTCGGCGCGCGCGATTTCGGTCGGCGTCGCGGCGTCGCGGGAACGCTTTTCGACTTCGCGGGCGAACGCGCGCGTGCCGACGGTGACGGCGGTCTTCACCGAGGCGAATTTGCGGAAAAAGACGCGGCGCACCCACTGCGCGAGCGGAATGCCGACGAGCGCCTGCGGCTCCGTTTTGCGCACGCAGCGCAGGAAGCTCCGCAGCCCCATGCCGGGATCGATCGCGACGGGAACGGCGCCGAGGCGGAACAGCGCGAACGCGCACAGGATGAGGTCGAGCCCCGGGCGCGCCATGAGCAGCGTGCGCGTTCCCGCGCGGATGCCGCGCTCGGCGAAGAGCGCCGCCGTCGCCGCCGTGACGCGGTCGAGCTGCGCGAACGTGAGCTCGGCTTCGCCGTTCGGGCGGCGCACGGCGCAGACGTCGGGCACGCGCTCGGCGGATTCGCGGAGAAAGCGCGCGACGTTGAAGGAGGCTTTTTCGGAGTTCGGCATTTTTCGGGTTCGGCGGGAACGTTTTCCGGATAAACAAAAACCCTCGATGCTCTCGAGGGTTTTCGGCGCGGAAAAGATTTTCGAATCAATAATCGCGGATGTTGATCAGACCCCAGAAGAGCGAGGTGTCCGAGCCGCTGAAGTCGCGGCGGCACCAGAGATCGTCCGTGTTGATGACGATCGTCGAGGCTTCGTCGAGATATCGGTAGGAATCCGGATTGGTCTTCACGATGCCGAGGAAGTTGTGGGAGGCTTCCGCGGAGACGTTGCTTCCGTGGTAATCGGTGTCGTAGGCGTGGCAGCCCGCGAACGCGAGCGCGAGAGCGGCGGCCGATGCAATGAGAGAAATCTTCTTGATCATGGTTGGATTGGAGGGGTTGAATTTTGAAATCACTTTACGAGTTTCCCCGCTTTTGTCAAAAGAAAATTGCGAAGCGTCTCATTCCCGGCGGGAAATGAAGAGCTGAAGCAGGTACCAGAACAGCGTCGCGATGCCGGCGAAGATCACCAGCGCCGCGCCGACGTGCTGATCCGTGCGGAACTGCGTCTTCACCGCCCACGTGTAATAGAGAATCACCGCCGCCATGAAGCCGATCATCGCGACGATGAACCACGTGCCCGGATTGACGCCCGCGAGCGCGAAGACGAGAATCGCCGCGAGCGCGACGAAGAAGCCGATCGAGACGACCGCGCGCAGGAACGAAAAATCCGTCCGCGTCATGAAGACCGTCGCCGTCAGCCCGCCCGCGAGCAGCAGCGTCGAAAGCGCCGCGGGAGCGACGATTTCGGAGAGCGCGATTTCCGGTCCGAAAATCGCCAGGCAGACGTTCAGCAGCGGCGTGAAGATCACCGCTTCGGCGACGACGTAGATCCCGAGCCCCGCGAGCTGCGCCGACTGCGACGCGCCGCCGAAGGCGAGACGGTTCGCGAGCATCGAGACCGCCCAGAGCGCCCCGAGCACGAGAAGCCAGCCGAACATGCCGTTTCCGAAAAGCAGCGCCGTCAGCACGTCCGCGAGCGGCGAGGCGAGCAGCCCGGCGAGAATCAGCCCGAACGCGGCGCAGGACGCCGCCACGAGCCCGTAGGTGCGGCGGTAAAAACTCGCGCGGTCGGCGGGAGACGCCGCCGCGACGGTGAAGGGATTTGACGTATAACTGTTCATAGCTCCCGAAAGCGTTGCAGTTTCCGTGCCCGAGCGCAAAGCAATTTCTCTTCGCGGGCGCGGCGGTCGGCGGCGCTCATGAAATCATGGCACGTTCTTTGCGCTCGCGTTCGAGCGGGGGAAGTGGTAACTGAATTTCATGAAAAACTCTCGACCCGCCGCACCCCGGAACGCGCTCTTGGAACATCTGAATCTGTTCCCCATCCGCGCGGTGGCGGCGCGGTACACGCGGGCGGACGCGGGCGCGGATCTGAAGGCGTCCGTCAACGTCGCGCTGCTGACGTTCCCGATGGGCATGGCGTTCGCGCTGATGGCGGGGCTGCCGGTGCAGATCGGCATCATCGGCTGCGCGGTCTCGGCGGTCGTCGGACCGATTTTTTCGGGAACGCGCTTTCTGGCGTTCGGTCCGTCGAACGCGACGGCGGTGATGCTTCTGAGCGCGCTCGCGGCGGCTGGCGCGGAGACGGCGGACGCGCGCATGGCGCTGCTGCCGACGATCGTCTTTCTCGTCGGCGTCTTCATGGTGCTGGCGGCGGTCTTCCGCGTGGCGAATCTCGTGCAGTACATTTCGCGCACGGTGGTGACGGGCTACATCACGGCGGCGGCGGTGCTGATCATGGCGAACCAGCTGCCGAATCTGCTCGGCATCACGCTGCGCGGCTCGGAGGGCACGTTCTCCTCGGTCGCGATGTGCACGTTCCGGCAGTGGCGCGAGGCGCATCCGGCGTCGCTCGCGCTGGCGGCGGGAACGCTCGTCGTCTATCTGCTCGTGCGCAGATTTCTGCCGAAGCTGCCGGACATGTCGATCGCGCTCGTCGCCTCGTGCGGGCTGATGTTCGCCGTGAACTGGTGGAACGATTATTTCCACGGCGGCGCGTCGCAGGCGGTGGCGACGCTCGCGGACTTCGGGCTCGAGGAATTCCGCTTCGCGTTTCCGGACATGAGCCTGAGCGCGCTCAATTCCGCGTTTTCCGCGGCGATGGCGATCGCGATTCTCGGCATGATCGAGGCGAGCTCGATCGGCAAATCCGTCGCGGCGCGCGCGGGCGAGCGTTTCGACTGCAACCAAGAGCTCTTCGGACTCGGCGCGGCGAATCTCGCCTGCGGCCTCTTCGGCGGCATGCAGGCGAGCGGCTCGCTCACGCGTTCGGCGCTGACGTTCGCGAGCGGCGCGCGGACGGCGTTCTCGGGCATCTTCTCCGGGCTGATTCTCTTCGGCGCGCTTTTCGGCACGGGCGATCTCATGCACTTCATTCCGAAGCCGGCGCTCGCGGCGCTCGTCATGTTCGCGGGAACGCGTCTCATCAACCTGAAGGCGATCCGCCTCGTGACGTCGGCGACGCTCGGCGACCGCGCGGTGTTTCTGCTCACGCTCGTCTGCGGGCTGGTGGCGCCGCTCGACGTCGCGATCTACTTCGGCGTGGGGCTCTCGATCATTCTTTTCCTGCGCAAGACGTCCACGCCCGAAATCGTCGAATACGCCTACAACGACCGCGGCGAGCTCGCGGAAAAGACGCGCGGCGACGTCTCGGGAACGCCCGAAGTCTCCATCGTCCACATCGACGGCAATCTTTATTTCGGCTCGGCGGAAATCTTCCGCGACCAGCTTCGCCGCATGCTCGCGACGCCGAACCTGCGCGTGCTGATTCTGAAGTTCCGCAACGCGCACCATCTCGACGCGACGAGCGCCATGCTGCTCGAGGAGCTCGTCCGCTCGGCGCACGCCGCGGGGCGCGGCATCATCATCTGCGAAGTGCGCGCGGAGGTCTATCGCGTGTTCCGCGCCGCGAAGCTCGTCTCCGTGATCGGCCGCGAAAACATCTTCCGCGACGTGCCGAGCAACCTGACGCTTTCGGCGTCGCGCGCGATTCGCCACGCGTACAAGCTGCTCGGCGGCAAGGAGGCGCGCGTGAGCATCTACGCCAAGGCGAAACCGGAACCCGCGGCGGAATGACGCCGCCTTTTCCTCCTTGCACCTTCCACATTACACCTTCCAATGCCTGTTTTCGTTTACTGCATCGTGAATCCCGACGGGAGCGACGGCGCGACCCTCGAGATCGAACAGCCCTTCGGCGACGCGCCGCTCACGCGCCACCCGCTCACGGGCGAGCCGCTGCGCCGCGTCCTCACGCCCGCGGGGCTGGTGACGCGCTACGGCGAAGGCGAAATCCGCCGCAAGGTGAACGATTCGCGCGAGCTCGAACGGCTCGGCTTCACGCGTTACGAGCGCGATCCCGCCTCCGGGCGCTACTTCAAGACGGCGGGAACGGATCCGAACGCGCCGGAATCCTTCGCGAAGCCGCGTGGCGACGAGCTGCTCCCGCACGAAGCGGATCTGCTCCACGGCGACGGCTGCACCTGCTCCCGCTGCCGCGGCGGACACCGCCACGGTCATCACCGGCATTGAGCCGCGTTCCCGCAGCGCGCGCTCAGATCACGTTCAGCATCGGGGCGCGGCGTCCGGGACGCGGGAACTGCAGCGTCACGAGCGTGCCTTCGCCCGGCGTGCTGTCGATGCCGACCTGCCCGCCGTGTTCCCGCATGATGCGCATCACGATCATCATGCCGAGCCCGTGTCCGCCTTTCTTCGTCGTGAAGAACGGCTCGTAGATCCGCGAAATCGCGTCGCGCTCGATGCCGCAGCCCGTGTCGCGCACGCGCAGATAGACGAACGCGTCGTCGCAGTCCGCCGCGATGTCGAGCGAGCCGCCGTCCTGCATCGCCTCCATCGCGTTCTTCGTCACGTTGAAGACGAGCTGACGCAGCTGCGACTCGTCGCCGAGCACGACCGGCACTTCCTTGCCCTGGCGCACCGAACAGCGGATGTTCCGATTCTCCAGCTCCGCCTTCTGCACCGCGAGCACGTCGAAGACGATTTCCATGAGATTCGTCTTCGCGAGCATCGGCTTCTGCGGGCGGATCGCGCCGAGAAAATTCTTCAGAATCTCGTCCAGCCTCCCGATTTCTTCGAGGCAGACGCCGACGGAATCCTTGAGCCGCTTCGTCTTTTCCGCGGGAACGTCGAGCTTCGCGAGCTTGCGCTTCATCAGTTCCAGATGAATCTTCATCGAGTTCAGCGGGTTGCCGATCTCGTGCGCGACGCTCGCCGCGAGCGTGAAGACCGAATTGATGCGCTCGCTCTCGAGCATCGCCTCCGTGTTCTCGCGCTCGTCCGTGACGTCGCGCACGATCACGCCGAAGCGCGCCGTGTCCCCGCCGAGCATCAGCCGGGAAATCTGCAGGCGCACCCAGCGGTGCTCGGGGTAAAAGATTTCGACGTCGCGCGCGACGTTCGGCGCGGGGCCGTCCTCGCGCAGGAAATCGAGCGAGCGCGCCAGATCCGGCACGAGCTTCCACAGCACGGCGGAGCCGACGTCCTTCGGGTTCAGCCTGATGATCGCCGCGCCCGCGCGGTTCGCGTAATCGATCGTCCCCGCCGCGTCGATGACGAGAATGCCCTCTTCGACGGCGTCGAAGACCGTCTCGAGCAGCGCGCGTTCGCGCGCGAGCCGCTGCACGAGAATCGTCAGGTTCGTGGAGTCCAGATCGTCAAGGCGCCCCAGAATCCGCTCGATGGAGGACGAGCGGCGGGACGCGCCGTTTTGTTTTTCGGGAATCATGCTGATGGCGGGGGTTGCTTCAATCGTGCCGACTCGCGCCGTTCCCGCAAACTTTTTTTGACTCGCGCGCTCACATCAGCAGAGGCCGGGCGCCCGAAGAGCGGCACGCGGCGTCCGCCGTGCGGAAAATCGCGGCGAGCGCGGCGAAGGCGAGCAGAATCAGCGCCGTCGTCACGCTCCACGCGAGCAGGAAGAAGACGCAGGAGGCGCCCGACGCGCCGAGCGAGAGCGGCGCGAGATCCGGCGCCGGCATCAGCCAGAAGACGCCGATCCAGACGAGCGTGTTGAAGACCTCGAACACGATTCCCACGACGCAGGCGACCTTTGCCCAGACGGCGTAGACGGTGGCGCCGTTCTGCGCGGCGGCGGGCTTCGCCGCTTTTTCTTCCTTCGCGGGAGCGCCCGGCGTTTTCTCGGCATGGGGCTTCGCCGCTTCGGGCTTCGCGGGCGCCGCGACCGACGGCTTGGAGACCGCGGGACGCTTCACGGCTCCCGTCGCGACGGCGGGCTTCGGCGTCGCGGGACGCGGCGTGAACGCCGGTTTGGCGGCCGTCGGCGCTTTTGTGAAAGTCGGCGCTTTCGCGGGAATCGGCGCTTTTGCGGGCGCGGGCGCCGCCGGCGTCTTCGCGGGCGCTGGCGGCACGGGGACGGAAACTTCCTCGCCGCAGCGGCAGCGGAAAATCTTGCCGAAATAATCGGGACCGGCGTCGTATTCCGCCTTGCATTTGGGGCAATGAACTATCATGCGGCGCATTGTGAGCTTCCTCCGCCGTTTTTGCAAAAATTTTCCGGTGGAAGGGCGGTTTCGCGAGGTCCCCGATTTCGTTCCGCGCGCGGAGATTTTGATTTTTACTTTCCGCGGGGAAGTTTTTAGCGTTCGCGGGCATGGACGAGCTCTTTCCCGCGGACGCGTTTCGGAAGGACGTTCCCGCGAAGGAAAAGCCCGCGGCGGACGCGCCGCGCTGCGTCCGCGTGATGCCGTTCGACGGCGGCGGGCGCGCCTACGCCTACGCCGTTCCCGCGGAGCTCGCGGACAGGACGGCGCCCGGCTCGCTCGTGCGGATTCCGCTCGGCGCGCGCACGACGCTCGGCATCGTCTGGGAGACCGACGTCGCGCCGGATTCCGCCTTCGCGAAAAAAATCCGCGCGGTCTCGGCGCTGCTCTACGACATTCCCGTGCTTGCGCCCGACGCGATGAAGCTCTGCGAATGGATCGCCGGCTACTATGCGGCGCCGCTCAATTCCGTGCTGCTCACGATGCTTCCCGCCGCGGTGCGCCAGGGCGTGCGGCCGGTGCTCGAGCGCACGGTCGCGCTCGCGCGCGAGCTCGACGCGGACGCGTTCGCGGCGCTGAAAAAGCGCGCGAAAAAGCAGGCGGAGCTCTACGAATTTCTGCGGGAACGCGGCGCCGCGCCGCGCGGGGCGCTCCCGTTTTCCGCCGCGGTCGTGAACGCGCTGCTGCTTTCCGGCGTCGCGCGGGAGAGCGCCGTTCCCGTGTCGCGGCTCGCCTATGCGGACATCGGCGCGGGCGCGCCCGCCGCGCGGCGCGACGTCGTGCTCAACGCGGAGCAGCGCGCGGCGCTCGATTCGATTTCCGCGAGCCTCGACGCGGGAAAATTCCGCGCGCACCTGCTGCACGGCGTGACGGGCTCGGGCAAGACGGAGGTTTACGTCGGCGCGATCCGCAAGACGCTCGCGGCCGGAGGAAGCGCGATTTTTCTCGTCCCCGAAGTCGCGCTGACGCCGCAGACGGTGGAGCGGCTGCGTTCGCGCCTTGCCGACTGCGGCACGCAGATCGTCGTCTGGCACAGCAATCTTTCCGCGGGCGAGCGCTTCGACGCGTGGATGGACATGGCGCGCGGGAACGCACGCGTGCTCGTCGGCGCGCGCTCGGCGATCTTCGCGCCGCTGCGCGATCTGCGCCTCATCGTCGTGGACGAGGAGCACGAGCCTTCGTTCAAGCAGGGAGAAACGCCTTTCTACCACGGGCGCGACGTCGCCGTTTATCGCGCGCATCTGCTCGGCGCCGTCTGCGTGCTCGGCTCGGCGACGCCCTCGCTGGAAAGCTTCTACAACGCGCGCGTCGGCAAATACGTGCTGAACCGCATTCTGAAGCGCGTGGACGACCGTCCGTTCCCGCCGATGCGCGTCATCGACATGCGCCGCGAAATCCTGCACATGCAGGGGCAGACGACATTCTCGCGGCCGATGCTCGACGCGATCGCCGAGCGCCTCGCCGGGCACGAGCAGTGCATCCTCTTTCTCAACCGCCGCGGCTATTCCCGCGCGCTGATCTGCCCGGACTGCGGGAACGTCGTCGAATGTCCGCACTGTTCGAGCGCGCTCACCTTTCACCGCGAGAACAACACGCTGCGCTGCCACCTCTGCGACCACACGGAGTCCGCGCCGTCGCGCTGCCCCGCGTGCGGCTCCGAAAACGTCCGCAGACGCGGCTTCGGCACGCAGCGCGCGGAGGAGATTCTCGCGCAGCGGTTTCCGGAAGCGCGCGTCGTCCGGCTCGACGCCGACACGATGGCGAAGAAAAACGAGTTCCGCGCGATTCTCGACCGCTTCCGCGCGGGCGAAATCGACGTGCTGCTCGGCACGCAGATGATCGCGAAGGGGCTGGACTTTCCGCGCGTCACGCTCGCGGGCATTCTCGACGCGGATCTCTCGCTGCACGTGCCCGACTTCCGCGCCGCCGAGCGCACGTTCCAGCTGCTCGTCCAGGTCGCCGGACGCGCCGGACGCGGGCAGCTCGACGGCGAAGTGCTCGTGCAGACCTTCACGCCGAGCGCGCCGCCGATTCAGTTCGCGAAGCGCGCCGAGTTCGACGAATTTCTCGAGGACGAGCTGGAGCGCCGCCGCGAATTTCACTATCCGCCGGAGCGCCATCTCATCCGCCACGTCTTCCGCGGGACCGACCGCGGCCGCGTCGAGGCGGCGGCTCAGGCGTGGACGGAATTTTTCGAGAAAAACGCGCCCGGGCTCGTCGAAATCCGCGGTCCCGCGCCTTGCCCGACGGAAAAGATCCAGGACAATTTCCGCTTCCATCTGTGGTATTTCTGCGCGCGCGTTCCCGCGGTCGTCGGCGCGATTTCCCGTCTGCGCGCGGCGTTCCCGCGCGACGCCGAAGTCATCGACCTCCTCGACGTCGATCCCGCCGACGTGAACTGAGGTTTCCGCTTGACGGGGCAGGGGCGCGCGTTTATTGTTTCACCTTACATTTTTTAACAACCTTTTTCATCACAAGCCATGGGCCAACCGAAACGCAAACAGTCCAAACGCCGCAGCGCTCTTCGCCGCGGAGCCAATCAGTACAAAGCGCCGCTTCTTTCCAAGGATCCGGCGGACGGAACCGCGTGCCTGCCGCACCGCGTCAATCCCGCCACGGGAATGTATCGCGGCCGCAAGGTCATCGACGTCGAAATCTGAGGTCGCCGTTTCCGGCGATTT
Organism: Candidatus Spyradosoma sp.; assembly: GCA_051884495.1. GTDB lineage: Bacteria > Verrucomicrobiota > Verrucomicrobiia > Opitutales > UBA953 > Spyradosoma. Next base: position 252,511 of record JBJEVQ010000018.1, on the reverse strand, counting down.
TTGTCTGTCTTAGTTCCCGCAAAAGCGTTAGTCTTTTCGCCGATGGACGCTGAGACACATTCATATCGGATTGCCGTAGACTGCATGGGTGGGGACAAAGGTCCCGAAGAAGTCGTCCATGCGGTCGCGTTGGCGTTGCGCGACGTGGGCGAGAACGACAAGCTCGTCCTCGTCGGCCGCGAGCCGACGCTCGCGCCGCATCTGCGCCGCCTCGGTCTCAACCGCGATCCGCATATCGAAGTGCGTCACGCTCCCGACGAAATCCAGATGACGGACAAGCCGATGCAGGCGCTGAAATCGAAGAAGAACGCTTCGATGATCGTCGCATTCGAGATGCTGAAGGCGGGCGAAGTGGACGCCGTCGTCTCGACGGGCAACACGAAGGTGCTCGTCGGCGCGGGAACGATCAAGGTCCGCATGATGCCGGGCTGCCAGCGCCCTGCGCTGACGGCGATCATGCCGCGCAAGGCGGGCTTCACCATCATGGTGGACGTCGGCGCGAATCCGGAGACGACGCCCGAACAGCTCGTCCACAACACGATTCTCGGCTCGCTCTATTCCATCGCCATGCTTTCGACGAAGAAGCCGCGCGTCGGTCTGCTGACCGTCGGCACGGAGGAAGGCAAGGGCGGCGAGCGCATCAACAAGACCAACGCCTATCTGAAGGAGCTGACGAAGCGGCTCGACTGGTTCGAGTACGCGGGCCCGGTGGAAGGCTTCGACGTGTTTCAGGGCGACGTGGACGTCATCGTCACGGACGGCTTCACGGGCAACATCGTGCTCAAGTCCGTCGAAGGGCTCGTCCACATGCTCAAGGACATTCTTTCCGCGAAGGTGAAGCGCAATCCGCTCTACATCGTCGCGATGCTCATGCTTTACCCGCTGCTGAAGGCGGTCAAGACTCAGCTGCGTCCGGAAAAATTCGGCGGCGCGCCTCTGCTCGGTCTCAACGGCATGGTGATCAAGGCGCACGGTTCCAGCAACCGCTACGGCACCTGCGCCGCGATTCTGATGGCGCGCAACGCGCTCGCGAGCGGCGTCTCTTCCCGCGCTCCCCAGGCGCTCTCCGAGGCGAATCTCGCGCTCGAGGAAATCAAGGAAGAGCTCGTCGGCTGATTCCGCTTTTCTCGGCGGGAACGCGCGCACGAAACGCCTTCGCAATCGCGCTCCTGAAGAGCTCGCCTGCGGCGGCGTTTTTTATCTGCAGAAACGCGGCGAGATTTCGCGCGAACGTCGTTTCTCGACTAAAGCGGAACGGCGCTCAATCCTTCGTGATCGCACGCAGTTCCGCCTCGAAGTATTCCGCGAGCGCCTTCGCGGAAATGTGGTCCCACATCTTTTCGTAGGGATAAAATTTCGGCGTCAGCTCGACCTTCGAGAACGGAAGCGGAAGAATGAAGCCGTCCCAGGATTTGAGGCGAATCGCACGGCGGTATTCCGAACCGATCATCGCGACCGGACAATGCGTCTTCTGCGCGATGAGCGCGGCGCCGGGATTGAACTTGTAGCGCGGTCCTCGGGGGCCGTCCGGCGTGATCGCGACGTCCTCGCCGCGCGAGAGCTTGCGGTAGATTTCGAGCATCGCCTGTCCGCCGCGGCGCGACGTCGAGCCGCGCACGGCGCCGATGTCGAGAAAGCGGAAGAACGCCGCGAGCCACGCGCCGTCCTTCGACGGCGAGACGAGCCCGTTCATCTTGCCGAACGGGCGGAATCGCCGCCGCAGATCCGCCGAAATGAAGAGCCGGTTGTGCCAGAACACGACGATCAGCGAATGCCGCTGCTCGGCGATCTGCTTCGCAGCCTCGGGCGAAATCGTGATGCGCAGCGTCCACAGCCACGCGCGCAGCAGCAGGCTCAGCGGAAAGAGCAGCGCCATCTGCCACAGCGGGATTTCCCGCACGCGGCGCTGGCGTTCCAATTCGTCGTCCGTCATCGGACGGACGGGCTGTTTCTCTCGCGGCGCTTTCTGCGGCATGGCGTTCCCCTCAGATTTTGCGGAGCTCGTAGCCGTCCTTGCGGTCGAGGGATTTCCAACCGAGCGCGGCGAGTTCGTCGCGCAGACGGTCGGCCTCCGCCCAGTTCTTCGCGGTCTTCGCTGCCCAGCGTTTTTCGCCGAGCGCGGCGACGTCCGCGGGAACGTCGGCGGATTTCTTTTCGTCGGAAAAGAGCTTCAGACCGAGCGCGAAGAGAATCTTCGCGAGCCCGCACAGCTGCGTTCCCGCCTCCGCCTTCGTGAGTTCCTTTCTGCCGAGCTCGCCGAGCGCGGAAAAGATCTTCCCGATCGCGCCGGGAACGTTCAGATCGTCGCAGAGCGCCGTCCACGCGGGCTCGAACGCGCCCCACGCCGTGTTCTTTTCGTGGACGGAGATCTCCTGCGAAAATTCCTCGGCGGAGATTCCCGCCTTTTCGAGCAGGCGGCGCGCGCCTTTTTCGATTTTTTCGAGCGCGGCGGTCGCGTCCTCGAGCGATTTCAGCGTGAAGTTCAGCTGCGAGCGGTAGTGCCCGGAAATGAGCGCGTAGCGCACCGCCGCCGGCGAAAACCCTTTGCCGACGAGATCGGCGAGCGTGTAGAGATTGCCGAGCGACTTGGACATTTTCGCGCCGTCCACCATCAGGTGCGCGGAGTGGAACCAGTGCCGCGCGAACGTGCCGTGGCGTCCGCACGAGCATTCCGCCTGGGCGATTTCGTTCTCGTGGTGCGGGAAGCACAGATCGACGCCGCCGCCGTGCAGGTCGAAGGTTTCGCCGAGGTAGCGCGTGCTCATCGCCGAGCACTCGATGTGCCAGCCCGGACGGCCTTCGCCCCAGGGACTCTGCCAGAAATTCGGTCCGTCCTCGGGCTTGCGCGCCTTCCACAGCGCGAAGTCGGCGACGTCGTCGCGCGCGTATTCGTCGGCGAGATTCGCCGTTCCCGCGGAGTTCGTGGACTGCGTGCGGAGCGCGTCGCGGTCGAGGTGCGCGAGCTTGCCGTATTCGGGATCGCTCGAGACCTTGAAGTAAACGCTGCCGTCGGAGGCGACGTAGGCGTTCCCGTGCGCGACGAGCTTCTCGATCATCGCGATCTGCAGCGGAATGTGCTCGACGGCGCTCGGCTCGACCTGCGGCGGGAGCATGTTGAGCGCGGCGCAGTCGTCGTGAAATTTCTTCGTCCACGCGGCGGTGAACTCGGCGAGCGTCTTGCCTTCCTCCTGGGAGCGGCGGATAGTCTTGTCGTCCACGTCGGTGATGTTGCGGACGTGGCGGACGCGGATTCCGTCCGTCTCGAGCGTGCGGCGCAGCACGTCCTGCAGCAGGAAGGTGCGGAAGTTGCCGATGTGCGCGGGGCCGTAAACCGTCGGCCCGCAGCAGTACATGCCGAATTCCTTTTCGGGCGCGCTCGGCGCGAGCGCGCGGCGTTCCCGTGAAAGCGTGTCGAATAAACGTATGCTCATGCTCTGAAAAAGTGAAAGCGCTCATTATTGCGCGGGAACGCCGCTCTGGCAATACCCTTGAAGTGCGGGAATTTTTGATTTAGAAAAGGCGCACTATGCTGAAAGTTTCCACGAGAGACGAAGACTGTTTCGACAAGCTGCGCGCGTTCGGCGAACCCGCCGCGCTTTCCGGCGACATCGCCCGCACCGTTTCCGAAGTGATCGCGGACGTGCGCGGGCGCGGCGACGAGGCCGTGCTCTACTATACGGCGAAGTTCGACCACGCCAAGCTCCTGCAGAAGCAGCTCCGCGTTCCCGCCGAAGCGATCGACGAAGCGTTCGCGTCCATCGATTCGGAAAAGCTCGACGCGCTGAAGGCGTCCGCCGCGGCGATTTCCGCCTTTCACAAGCGCACGCTCCCGAAGAACTGGAAGACGCGCAACCCGCACGGCGCCGCCGTCGGCGAACTCTTTTTCCCGATCCGCCGCGTCGGTCTCTACATTCCCGGCGGACAGGTGCCGCTGTGCTCGACCGTGCTGATGACGGCGCTCCCGGCGAAGATCGCGGGCGTGCCCGAGCTCGTGCTCTGCACGCCGCCGCGCCGGGACGGTTCCGTCGCGCCGGAAATCCTCGCCGCGGCGAAGCTCTGCGGCGTCTCCGAAATTTACTGCGTCGGCGGCGTCCAGGCGATCGCCGCGATGGCGTACGGCACGCGGACGATTCCCGCCGTGGACAAGATCGCGGGCCCCGGCAACGCCTTCGTCGTCGAGGCGAAGCGCCAGCTCTTCGGCAAGGTCGGCATCGATCTGCTGCCCGGACCGAGCGAAGTCATGGTCATCGCCGACTCCAAGGCGAACCCCGAATGGGTCGCCGCCGACCTCATCACTCAGGCGGAACACGGCAGCGGCAAGGAAAAAGTCTATCTGGTCTGCTTCGACGAACGCACGGACCGCGCCGTGGACGTCGCGATCGAATCCCTGCTCACGCGCTACGAAAAAGGTCCGCGTCTCCGCGAAATCATGGAGACGGGATTCTGCAGGATTCTCGCGGATTCCACCGACGCCGCCGTCGCCGTCGCGAATTTCGTCGCGCCCGAACACCTTGAGATTCAGACGACGCAGAAGCGCTGCAAGGAGCTTTCCGCGCGCATCACGACGGCGGGCGCGATGCTCGTCGGGCACTACTCGCCCGCGGCGCTCGGCGATTTCGTCGCGGGGCCGTCGCACACGCTGCCGACTTCGCGCACGGGGCGCTTCTTCAGCGGCCTTCAGGTCTCCGACTTCATGCGCCGCACGAGCTACGTCCGCTACGACGAGGCGTCGCTGAAGCTCGCGCGTCCGGTCGTGGAAATGTTCTCGAAGATGGAACACCTCCAGGTCCACGGCCACTCCGTCGGCATCCGCTTCGAATGACGGTTTCCGAGAAGCGGCTTCCGGGCCGCTTCCCGAAATCCCCGAACGCGGGCGGCCTCGGGAGACGCGGATTTTTTAAGCTTTGAGCTTTCTTCCGGCGCAGGTCGCGCTCGGGCAGATCGCGAGGCCGCCGCGCGAGGTTTCGCGCAGTTCCGGCGGCATGCGGCGGCCGACGTCGCGCATCGCGAAAATCGCGTCGTCGAGCGTCACGCGCGGCGAGATGTCCGCGAGCGCGAGTTCCGCCGCGAGATAGGAATGCACGGCGAACATGCCGTTGCGCGCGACGCAGGGCACTTCGACGAAGCCGCCGATCGGATCGCAGACGAGCCCGAGCGTGTTGATCAGCGCGAACGTTCCCGCCGCGCACGCCTGGCGCGGCGTGCCGCCCAGCGCCTCGACGACTGCCGCCGCGGCGATCGCCGACGCGCTCCCGACTTCCGCCTGGCAGCCGCCCTGCGCGCCCGCGATGAAGGCGTTCCCGGCGATGAGCACGCCGACGCCGCTCGCCGTGAAGAGCGCGTTCGTCAGCGCGTCTTCGCCGACGCCGCGCGTCTCTTCGAGCAGCGTCAGGCACGCGGGGACGATTCCCGCCGAGCCCGCCGTGGGCGTCGCGACGATCTTGCCGAACTGCGCGTTCGTCTCCAGCACCGCGAAGCCGTAGGCGACGAGGCGCGTCAGCGCGGCGCCGAGCAGGGCGTTCCCGCTTTCCGCGCGCCGCAGAATCCTGCCCGCGTCGCCGCCGGAAAGCCCGCTCGGCGAGGGCGTCGCGATCGCGAGCCCGCGCTTCACGGACGCGCGCATCGTGCGGAAGTGCTCCCGCATCTTTTCGAAATTCTTTTCGCGCGGCGTGCCCGTGAGCAGCTCTTCGCGCCGCTGGGCGAGCTCGCCCACGGAAATGCCTTCGCGCTCGCAGACGGCGAGCAGTTCTTCCGCCGTCGAGTAATCGTATCGGGTCGGGTCTTCGGGATTCATGAGAGAAAAATTTTCAGCTGATTTTGGGAATGCGGACGCTGCGGCTGACGAAGGGAATCTTGTTCAGCACGCTCAGGCAGTCGTCGGGAATCGGCGAGTCCGTCTTGATGACGGTGAACGCCTCGTTCCCGCGCATGCGCCGCGCGGTGAGGATCGTCGCGATGTTCGCGCTGACGCAGGCGAGCAGCCCCGTCACGTGCGCGAGAAAGCCCGGGCGGTCGAGATGCCAGCACAGCAGCGCGTCGAGCGTTCCCGTCAGGTTCGTGCGGAAGCCGTCGATTTCGCGGATTTCGACGTTCCCGCCGCCGACGCTCGCGCCGAGGGTTTCGAGCGTCGTGCCGTCCGAAAAATAGAACGTGACGCGCGCGGAATTCGGGTGCGCGTCCGCGCCGAAATCGGCGTCGCGGAACTCCACGCCGATGCCGCGCCTGCGCGCGTGGTCGAGCGAATCGCGGATGCGTTCGTCGTCCGGGAAGAATCCCAGCAGTCCGGCGACGATGCCGCGGTCCGTCGCGTGGCCTTTGCCCGTCGCCGCGAAGGAGCCGTGAAGCTCGATTCTGACGCGGCCGAACGGCGGAAAGCCGCCCGCGACGTGGTGCGCGAGCAGACCCAGCCGCACGGCGCCCGCCGTGTGCGAACTCGAAGGGCCGACCATCGCCGGACCGATGACGTCGAACGCCGAAATGTTCATGCGCTTACTCGATCGGCGTGACGCCCTTCTTCAGAATGATATTGCCGTACTTCGCGGTTTCGCCCGTGACTACGACCGCGAACGCTTTTTTCGCGCGCTCGTAGAACGCGAAGCGCTCCATCAGCTCGAAGTCGGGCGTGCCCGGGCGGCGCCGGTCGATGACTTCGCGGTAGGCCGCGCCGACCGCCGGGTCGAGCGTGTCGCCGGGAACGGCCTGCATCATGATGACGGGCGACTTCACGTACGGGTCGAGCACGAAGAGCGGCAGAATCGCGTCGAGCAGGGCGGGAACGCGGATGCCGTCGGCGCGCAGCACGCGCGAGTTGAAGGTTTCGGCCGGGAAATGCGCGTCGGAGAGGACGATTTCGTCGCCGTGGCCCATGCGGCAGAGGACGGCGAGCAGTTCCGGGGAAAGAAGCGGGGAGATTCCTTGTAACATAGGCACGTCATTACACTCCCGCCCTCCCGCCTCGGCAAGCCGGAAAAGCGCGCGGAGCGGCTTCGTCGCGCTCACTCGTATTTCCGCATCACGAAGGCGCCCGTGCCGCTTTTGAAGACGGGAACGGGCGCGTTCACGTTGTTGACGGCGGACGCCATGAACGCCGCCTTCTTGTGCCAGAACTCCGGCGCGTCCGTGAGCATGAGCGAGCCCAGCTCCCAGAAGAACGCGAGCTCGCTGCGGAGCTTTTCCGCCTGTATCCGGAAATTGCGTACGCCCAGCGCGTAGGCGCGGAGCCGTTCGTCGCGGGTGAGCAGCGCGGCGCGCGCGGCGGCGTTCCCGGGATCGGCGCAGACGTTTTCGCACGCCGCCTGCGCGAGCAGGGCGTGGCGCCGCTGCAGCAGCGAGGCGTCCCAGGGCGCGAGACGCATCCGCGCCAGCGCGTCCAGGTGTTCCCTGCGCACGGGACAGGCGCGCAGGCAGGTGTCGTTGATTTCGATTTCGAGCCTGTCCGCGGGAACGTCCGCGAGGAGCTTTTCGAGAAAATCCGCGTCCGCGGCGTCGAGCGGGTGCAGCGTCACGGTCTCGAATTTCTCGGCGGCGCGGCGGTAGAAGTCGGCGTTCCCGCGCGCGTCCGCCATGACCGCCAGGTTCGCGCCCGCGTGGAGCTTCGCCTGCGGGAACGCGGCGCGGACGCGCTCCGCGAGCGCTTCGGAGGCGACGCGCACGCGCATCGTCGCGAGCGTCGCGCAGCTGCGCAGCAGCGTGTTGCCGATCACGTCCTCGAGCGCGTCCGCGCCGACGTTCGGGTTGTCGAAATCGAGCGCGAAGCCGACGCCGAGCTCGGAAAATTTTTTGACGCGTTCGGTGAACGCTCCCGGCGGCACGAGCGGGCGCGTCGAATACCAGTCGAGCGTCCACGCGCAGGGCGGCGCGCCGGAGACGTCGCGCACGGCGACGCAGGGGACTTCCGTGCGGAGAAACTTCAGGAACTCGACGAGCGCGGAATCGTAGAGCAGGGCGCCGCCGAGCGACCAGCGCGCCTGCGGGAACGCGGCGTCCGCGAGAAAATTCGGCGGCGGGAGCGCGGATTTCGCCTGCGGCGCGTCGGGCGCGATGGGCGCGCTCGGCGAGAGCAGATTCGGCGCGAGAACGAAGGACGTGGGCTGGCTCATGGCGGGGGCTTTCGGAAAAGGGATTTCAGATCTGCGGGTTCAGCGTCGCGAGCGCTTCGAGGAACTGCAGCTTGACGCGGCGCATGAAGTTTTCGCCGGGCGCGTCGTCGCGCAGCGTGAGGCGGAGCAGGTCGAAGAGCGAGCCGCCGGCGTTCGCCATGCCGCGCCCCTGCACCTTGAATTTGCGGAAGCCGAGCTCGTGCAGGCGGCGGATTTCGTCGAGCGCGAGGGCGGCGCTCCCGTGCTCCGGGTCGCACATGAGCCCGCGCATGTCCGAGCAGCCGTTGTTCGGGAAAAGCTTGTCGAACTCCGCGTCCTTCGCGCCGAAGTAGTCCAGCGCGGAATTGGACAGCGAGCGGTAGTGCAGGTGGCGGATGCAGCAGTTGCGCACGCAGTATTCGTTGACGAGGATCTCGTAGCGCGCCTTGTCCTCGAGCTTTTCGAGCAGGTCGAAGTTCCACGCGTCGTCGGGGTGTATCATCACCTTGTCGTAGCGCTCGGCGAGGCGGCGGTAGTAGTCGGGCTTGCCGCGCCCGTGCTCCACCGTGACCTTGATGATGGAGGAGACCGTGCGCAGCGTCGGGTAGTTCTTCTTCACGTGCTCGTAAAGCGCGTCCGACGCCATGATGACGCCGTTCCCGCGGGCGGGATTGTTGCGCTCGAAGAATTTCAGAATCGCGTTGCCGGTCTCGTCGGCGAGATGCTTTTCCGTCAGCAGGTGGTTGGAGAAGGTGAGGTCCACGGAAATGCCGCGGCGCGTGTAGGCGAGCCCGGCGTCGCGGATCTGCTCGGCGGTGCAGACGAGCTTGGGCAGCACGCGCCCGCTGTTCCAGAGACAGAGCGGCGCGCCGTGGACGAGCGAGGGGACGCGCACGCCGAAGACCTGGCGGAAGAAATCGTGAAAGAGCAGCAGCTCGCGGTCGTTCGAGAACGCGCCCGAGACGTCCCATTCGGCGTCGGGCCAGAGCGGGTTGAGAACGGAGGCGGCGGCGCTTCCTGCTTGCGTGGTTTGCGGCATGGCGCGTCATAATGCCGCGTTCCGTCGCGTTTTTGAATCCAAAACTGCGCGTCCGCGCGAAAATAGAATTCACACGGCGGGGGTTTTCATCTATCTTTGCGAAAACACGTTTATTTTCTCCGAACAAACCATTTTTTGAATCGCCATGGCACTCACAAAATTTCGCAGCCAACTCATCGCGGACACCGGAATCAGCACCGGAGACGAAGGCAAGGGACGGCTCATTCCCGAAGTCATCCGCGAGCTTCAGGCCGAGACCGGAAAGCGCGGCGTCGTCTCCGTCGTGATGAAGGTGAACGGCGGCGCGAACTCGGGGCACACCGTCGGCGGGCTCAAGCTGAACCTGCTGCCCGCGGGCGTGATCGAGAAGGACGTCGCCGTGCTCGCGATCGGCGCCGGAGTCGTCGCCGACCCGCGCAAATTTCACTGGGAGGCGCGCCCGCTCGAAAAAATGGGCATTCCGATTTATCCGCGCCTGCGCATCGACGAGCGCACGATGCTCAGCGACGTGTCGCACCGCATGCTCGACCTCGCGTTCGAGGACTACCGCGTGAACGTGCTCAGGCACCTGCCGCGCGGCTCGACGGGGCGCGGCATCACGCCCGCGTACTGCGACGAGGTGGGGCAGTGGCAGATCACCTACGCGGATTTTCTCGGACCGAAGGAGATTTTCGTCGAAAAGATGAACGCGCGCCTGGACCGCGCCGAGCGCACGATCGAGCACGTCTGCCGCGTCGCGCCGGAGCTGTGGAGCGAATTTTTCAGAAAACTCACGGCGGCGGAAGTCCGCGGGAACGCTCCCGCGATCAAGGACGGCGTCTTCGCCGAGGCGGATTTCGACTTCACGCAGTTCGACGCGGGAACGCCGTTCAAGTTCAATCGCGAAAAGGTCGTCGAGGTCTATTGGGCGGCGGGGCAGGAGCTCGTTCCCGCGATCTGCGACGTGCGCGATCTCGTGCTCGACACGATGAAGCGCGGCGAATACGTCATCGGCGAGTTCGGGCAGGCCTACTGGCTCGACAAGCGCCACGGCTTCCCGCCGAACGTCACCGCCTCGCACACGTTCACGCCGGAATTTTTCCAGTCCGCGGGCATTCCCGCCCAGCTCGTGCACACGATGGGCTGCTGCAAGGCGTACGACACGAAGGTCGGCACGCACGTGTTTCTCACGCAGATGGACGACGAGCACCCGCTGTGCCGCCGCCTGAAGAAGCTCGAGTTCGGCGTCGTCTCCGGGCGCCAGCGCATGGTCGGCTGGTGCGACTGCGTCGAAAAGGCGGACGCGCTCCGCTACGGCGGCTATCAGGATCTCGTCATCAACAAGCTCGACGCGCTTTCGCCCGCGGACGAATGGCAGGGCGGCGACCTGCTCGTGTGCGTCGCCTACAAGGGACCGGACGGAAAAATCTACCGCCACGTGCCGCGCAACGACGCGCTGCGCCAGACGCTCGTTCCCGTGTACGAATCGCTCCCGGGCTGGACGGAGGACATTTCCGGCGTGCGCTCGTTCGCCGATCTTCCCGCGAACGCCAAGCGCTACGTCGCCTTCGTGATGAAGACGATCGTCGAGCTCGCCGACGCGCCCGCGCTCCCGAACCTGCGCTACATCGGCGTCGGACCGCTCCCCTCCCAGATCATCAAGGACGTCCCCGAAACCGCCGAACTCGTGAAGCTGGCCTAAGAGGAACCTCCCAACTTTGCACAAAAATCCATGGATATTCCTCAATTCGTTGATTTTTTTCCGCCCTTCATAGAATCTCTCAAAGACGGTGAAATACATTCTTTGCGGGAAATTCTGGACTATTGCGCCCAAGCTTTTAAACTTACGGACGAAGACCGACAGAGAAAGTTGCCTAGCGGGACGCAGTCGATTTTTTACAATCGCGTCGGTTGGGCAGGAACTTATTTAAAAAAGGCGAACTTGGTAGAGAGTCCGTCGAGAGGAAATTTTTTGCTTACAGATGCAGGAAAGGAGGCTCTGAAACATGGGAGCGAAAATGTGGATTTGGAGTATCTTCGAAAAAGAAAGGCTTTTTCGGCGTGGCACGAGAAAAGCGTAAATTCTTTGGAGACTTCAAAAGAAAAAAAGTGCTCGGTAGAGCATGGGGAAAGTCCGCGTGAGCGGATGGATTCTGCTTTCAATGAACTTAATTCGGTTTTAGCGGATGAATTGATGGCAAAAACCTTAAAAATGTCTCCATATGCATTTGAAGATTTAGTCGTTAAGCTTTTAGTAAAGATGGGCTATGGCGACCTCAATGAATCTTCTGTGACAAAGAAATCCGGAGATGAGGGGATTGACGGCATTGTTGCCGCGGACAAGTTCGGTTTTGACTCCATCTATATACAGGCCAAACTTTGGGCTCAAGATCAGACAGTCGGACGTCCGGAAATCCAACGGTTTGTCGGTGCGTTGGCGAGTCAAGGGGCAACCAAAGGGTTGTTTATCACGACGGCAAAGTTTTCAAAGGAGGCGGTCGCTTGTGCGCAAAAACCTTTGAATTGTAAGCTTGTTCTCGTTGATGGGGATAAGCTGATGAAATTGATGATTGAATATAATCTCGGTGTCGCTACTGATGGCGTTCCATACGAGATTAAGCGCATTGATTCTGATTTTTTCACAGAGGACGTGTAGCTTTAAATACGTCCAGATCTGCTTCATTTCGTGGCTAAAATTTGGTGCCGACGAATGAAAACAAATGGCGCTTTCGCGAAAATTCGTGAAATTCGGGCAATTCGTGGACGAAAATCCGCGCCCCTTCGTGGTCTTTTCGGGAGATTTTCTTGTTCGTTCCTGCGCGTCCGCGCCGAATCGGAAAGCAGTGTTTCGCGTTCGTTCGTGCCCATTCGTGGTTTCCTCTGTCGTTCCGTCCGTTCCCGCGCGCGAAAAATCCGCTCGCGGGAACGCGCGTGCACCCGAAGAGTAAATCAAAGGATTTTCGGCGGAACGCGGGCGGACGAGGGCGCGTTCCTGCCGGTCACCTGTCGGCGACGAAGAGCACCTTGCCGTTTCGGCCGCCTTCGAGGGCGCGGGCGATTGCGGCGGCGTATTCGGAAAGCGGATACGTCGCGTCCACCGCCATCGTGAGCTTGCCCGCGCGCATCATTTCGAAAATCTTCGCGGACGTCTCCGCGCGCGCCTCGGGCGAGGCGGAGCGGTTCCAACGGTCCATCCAGAAACCGCGCAGACGCAGGTCGTTGAAGATGAATTCGCGCGTGGGAAAGCGGATGAGGTCGCCCGTCATGCCGCCGAACGTGACGATTGTTCCCGCGAAGCCGACCATGCGCGTGAGGCGCGCCGCGCTCTCGCCGCCGATCGAGTTCAGCGCGAGCTTCGGCAGGTTCGCCTTGCCGCCGACGATTTCGACGATTTTTTTGATTGAATCCTTTTCTTCGGGCAGCACCGCGTCCGCGCCGAGATTTTTCAGAATCGGCTCCCATTTTTCGACGTTGCGCACGAGCGAAACCGTGCGCAGCCCGAGCGCGCGCGCGATCTGCACGAGGCATTGCCCAAGCGCCGAACTGCCCGCGTTCTGCAGCACCCAGTCGCCGGGACGGAGCTCGACGAAATCGTGCAGAATGCGCCACACCGTCTGCGGGTTGATGAACGCCATCGCCGCGAGCTCCGCGGGAACGTCCGCGGGAACGCGCTCCGCCTCCGCCGCGGGAACGGTGATCGCGCCGCGCCACGCGCCGGCGTCCTCGGGCATGCGCACGCGGTCGCCGACGGCGAAATCCTTCACGCCCGCGCCGACGGCGGCGACGCGCCCGACGCCCTCGCGCCCGGCGACGGCGGGCAGCTCGCGCAGACGGCCGTAAGTGCCGCCGATCATGCCCATGTCGGACGGATGGACGACTGCGGCCTCGAGCTCGATCGTGATTTCGTCGGCCAGCGGCGCGGGAACGTCGATCTCGCGCAGCTTGAGCACTTCGAGGGGTTTTCCGGTTTCTTCGTAAACGAGGGCTTGCGTTTTCATCATGCCCCAATGAAACCGCGTTCCCGCCGAAAGCGCCATACGAAAATGGAGAACGACGCGCCGGCCGCGCAAAAAAAAACTCGCCCGCGCCGAAAATTGAAATTGCAAGCGCGGCGGTAAAGGTATTTTTATTTTAATCAGTTATGGAAAACAACGAAATCGACTCCAAAATCAACGAACAGATCGCGGCGTTCGAAGCCGCCGAACTCGCGAAAGCGCAGGAAAAAATCGAGCGTAAAAAGGCCGCCATCCGCGCCCGTCTCGAAAAAGAAATGGAAGCGAAGCGCGAGCGCGAACAGGCCGTCTCCGCCCTCCGCGAAAAGCTCGCCAAGCTCCCCGAAGAACTCGGTTACGCGAGCATGGTCGATCTGATCCGCGATCTCGGAAAGCTGGTTTCGCCGCAGAAGCGCGCCAAGCTTTTCCTCGACGAAAAGAAGCCGGAAGGCAAAAAGTGCTCGCGCCGCGGCCCCGGAAACGGGCTTTCGGACGAAGAGCGCGCCGAAATCGCGAAACTGCGCGCGGAAGGCGCTTCCACGAAGGAGCTCGCCGCGAAGTTCAACATTTCCGTGAACACGGTTTACGGAATCAAGAAGGCGGTTCTCGAAACCCCGAACGCCTGAAAACGAAAACGGGTCAGACGGAAAACGGCGGGAGCGCGAAATGCTCCCGCCGTTTTCGTTTTTCCAAAAAAACGAAACGAACTTTTTTTGCATTGCTCGGATTTATGCCTTTCGGAAAACCCGACGGAGCCCGAAAATCCGCTTCGCCGTGCGCGGGAACGAAAAACTTTTGCTTCATTGAGTTTTTTTGAGATTGTATTTCTCCGCGTCCGCGCCGGATAATGCGCCCATGAACCTTCCCGAAAAATCTCCGCCGCTCGCGCTGACCTGCGGCGATCCCGCCGGCGTCGGGCCGGAAATCATCGCGCGCTGGCTGCGGGAAAATCCGCGGGAAGCGGCGGGCGTCGTCGCCGTCGGGCCGCGCTCGTGGCTCGATTCGCTGCCGTGCGCGGGCGTCGCCGTCGGGCCTCGGGACTTCCGTCTCACGCCCGGCGCGCCGGGAGAGGCGGGGCAGCGCGTCGCGCTCGCGGCGATGGAGCGCGCGGCGGCGGGAACGCTCGCGGGCGAATTCGCGGGCGTCGTCACCGCGCCTGTGAACAAGGCGGGGCTGCACGAAATCGGCTACGCTTTTCCCGGACAGACGGAATTTTTCGCGGCGCGCTGGGGCGGCGTTCCCGTAATGGCGTTCGTCGGCGAAAAAATGCGCGTCGCGCTCGCCACCTGGCACATTCCGTTCCGCGACGTTCCCGCGGCGCTGACGGCGGAGACGCTGTGCCGCGCGGCGGCGGCGGCGGACTTTCTCGCGCGCGCGTTCGCGGAACCCGGCGCGGCGGCGTGCCCGCGCATCGGCGTCTGCGGGCTCAATCCGCACGCGGGCGAACGCGGCGCCATCGGCTCCGAAGAGCGCGACAGCCTCGACCCGACGCTCGCCGCGCTGCGGGCGGATTTTCCGGGGCTTTCGGACTGCGTTCCCGCCGACACGATTTTCCGTCGTCAGCTGCTCGGCGAATTCGACGTCGTCGTCGCGCTTTACCACGATCAGGCGCTCGCGCCGCTGAAGACGCTGGAGTTCGACAGCGCCGTCAACGTCTCGCTCGGGCTGAAGCACGTCCGCACTTCGCCCGACCACGGCACCGCCTACGACATCGCCGGCCGCGGCGTCGCGAGCGCGCGCTCGTTCGCCTGCGCCGTCCGCGCCGCCCGCCGCCTCGTCGCCGCGCGCGCCGGCTGAGCGCCCGCGGCGTCACTCCCCGGCCGTTTCGGCGAGTCCGTCGAGGACGGAGCCGGGTCCGGAAAAGAGCTCGCCGAGAATCACGGGCTCGGCGCCTTTTTTCAGAAAGACGTTCACGGGAACGGCGGCGCGGCCGTATTTCCGCAGCTCGGCGGCGATGAGAGGATTGCGGTTCGTCCAGTCGGCGCGCATTGTCACGACGCCCGCGTCGCGGAACGCCGCGCGAAGCGTCTCGTCGGAATAGACGCGCTTGTTCACCTGGCAGGTCGTGCACCAGCGCGCGGTGAAATCCACGTACACGATTCTGCCCTCGTCGAGCGCGCGCGCCTGCGCCTCGGGCGTCCACGGAATCCACTCCTCGCTTTTCTTCGCGCCGAGCAGCGTTCCCGCGTAAATCAGTGTTCCCGCGAAGACGGCGAGCGCCGTGAGCGTTCCCGCGACGCGCGTCGCGCGCGGCCGCCAGGCGACCGCCCACCTGCCGTAGATCCAGCACGCGAGCGCGACGAACGCCAGCGAAATCAGCAGGTCGCACTGCGCAGACGCGTCCTCGATCTGCCCCATCAGCACCCAGACGAAATACAGCGCGGGCGCGTAGAGCAGAAACGCCATCGCCTGCTTGAACGTCTCCATCCATGCGCCGGGCCTGGGCAGAAATTTCAGCAGCGACGGAGCGCACGACAGCAGCACGTACGGCGCGGCGAGCCCGAGCGCGATCGCCGTGAAAAGCGCGAACGACGGCACGGCGGGCAGCGTCAGCGCGCTCCCGAGCGCGGGCGCGAGAAACGGCGCGGCGCACGGCGTCGCCACGATCACGGCGAGCACGCCGGAAAAGAACGAGCCCGCGTAGCCGGATTTTTCCTGCAGTCTGCCGCCGACGGAAGTCGCGCCGACGCCGAACTCGAACACGCCCGACATCGACAGCCCGAACACGAAAAGCAGCACGATCATGCCGTACACGAACGCCGGCTCCTGCAGCTGGAAGCCCCAGCCGAGCTGTTCGCCGCCGCCGCGCAGCGCGACGAGCACGCCCGCGAGCGCCCAGAACGACGCCAGCACGCCCGCGCCGAACACGAAGCCGTGACGCGCGACCTTGCTTTTTTCCGCGCCCGCCTTGCCGACGAAATGCATGATCTTCAGCCCGAGCACGGGAAACACGCACGGCATCAGGTTCAGAATCAGCCCGCCCGCGAACGCCGCCGCGAGCGCGCCGAGAAACGCGGGACCGAAGAAAAATTCCGCGGACGCGTTCGGCGCCGCCGCGGGAACGCCGGACGTCGCGGAGATTTCGTCGGGAGAAATTTCAAACGCGTTCCCGTCGCCGTCCGCGAGCACGCCCGCGAGTTCGCGCGCGTCCGCGACCGCTTCGCCTTCGTTGAGCGGGAGCGCGAACCGCACCGCACCGTCCGCTTCGAGCGCGGGAACGACGCCCGCCGCGGCGACCGAAAATTTCGCGTTCTCGGGAAAAAAGCGCGCGCGCGCGTCGAGCGTCCCGCCGTTTTTCTTCGCGACGACGAGCTCGGGCGCGCCGTCCGCTCCGACGCGGAATTCCGCGTGCGCCTCGCCGCGCTTCGGAAAAGTCTTTTCCGCCTCGGCGAAAAGCCCGGCGTTCGCGGGAACGGCGGCTTCGCCCGCGGGCGCGACGATGACCGACGCCGCGATTTCCGCGTCCTGCGGATAGCAGCCGTTGTCGTCGCAGGCGAGCCACGACGCCGTGCCCGCGAGCCTCAGCGCGGTTCCCGCGGGAACGTCCGGCGCGAGCTTCACGGGAATTTCGACGTAGGCGGCGTCCTCGTGCACGTAGCTGCCGATGCCCATGAGCTCGTAGAACTTCGGCGCGGACCAGCGCCATTCGCCGAACTCGACTCCGGCGGGAACGTCGCGCCACTCGACGGAAAGCGGCATGCCCGCCTCGCCGGGATTTTTCCAATAGACGTGCCAATGCGGGCGCATGGAAATCCTGACGAGCAGGGAAAAAGAGCCGCCCGCGGGAACGCGTTCGGCGTCCGCGGCGAGCGCGACGGTCGTCGCAGGCCCGGCGGTTTCGGCGGCGGCGAACGGCGCGCCCTCATCGGAGAAGAACGGGAACGGCGCGGGGCTCTCCTGCGCGGACGCTCCCGCGCACGCGGCGAAAAACGCGAAACAGACGAAAAACAGCTTCTTCATAAAAAAAACGTAAAAATTTTGAACCGGAAAGGAACAGAAGGGAAAGAAGGAAAAATCAGACCTTGGCGTTGTTGTAGATTCTGCGGATGCCGTCGCGCAGACGCGGCACGTTGAAATTGATGATAAGCCCGGAAGGACGTTTCAGAATTTTGAGATAAGTCAGAATCTGGGCGATGTGCACGGGCGCGATTTCGGAGACAGCCTTCAGCTCGACGACGATGCGCTTTTCCACGAGCAGATCGACGCGGAACGCGGATTCGACCTTGCGCCCGTTGTAGTCGATGGGCAGACAGACTTCCGTCTCGGCGGCGATGCCGCGGTCTTCGAGCTCGATGCGCATGCAGCGTTCATAGGCGGATTCGAGCAGGCCGGGTCCCAACGCGGAATGCACGGCGAACGCGGCGTTCAGAATCTCTTTGAACAGCTGTTCGTCGTCCACAAAAGTTCTTCTTTCTCTTCTGTACCTTGCCGGTTCAGTTCTTGTTCTTTTCCGCGTCGAGCTTCGCGCGTTCTTCCGCTTCGATGCGGGCGCGGATCTTCGCGCGCTCCTCTTCCTCGATGAGCTTGCGGCGGACGTCGGCGCGTTCCTCGTCCTCGATGGCGGACTTCACTTCGTCCTCGATCTCCTCGCTCGCCTTCTTGAATTCGCGGCGTGCCCTGCCGAGCCCGCGCGCGAGCTCCGGCAGCTTCTTCCCGCCGAAAAGCAGCAGCAGCACGACGAGAACGACGAGAATGGTGACGCCCGTGGGCAGGGCGAAAATGATGTTCGAAAAGTTCATGGCGGTAACGGAATTGATGCGGAAACTATGCGTTCCCGCGCGCGTTCCCGCAACGCATTTTTTCCGCGCGGCCGCGCGCGCGGGCGGCTTTTCCTTTTGACCTTGCGGCGCGGGCGGGATTGAATCTCCGCCATGAAGAAATCCGCCTTTTTCCCCGCGATTTTCCCCTTTGCGCTCGCCGCGTTTCTCGCGCCGTGCGTTTCCGCCGCCCCTGCGAAAGACGTTTTCCCGACGCCGCAGCAGGTGAAGCCCGCCGGCAGCCAGAAGATTCCCGCGAGCGCGCTTTCCGCCGCCGCCGCGCGCAAGTATCCCTCGCTCGCCGCCGCGTGCAGGAACTTCAAGGGCAAGAAGATCGCTCCCGCGGGCGCGGTGAACGTCGTCGTCGAAAAGGACGGCGCGACGCTGAAGAATCGCCTCGCCGCGGCGAAGGTGAAGCCCCGCGAAGGCGCGTATTGGCTGAGCGTGACGCCGAAGGAGATCAAGATTAGCGCCGCGGACGCGGACGGCGAATTCTACGCCGTGCAGACGGTCGCGCGCATGATCGACATCGACGGCGAAATCGCGTGCGGCGAGGTGCTCGACTGGCCGGACGTGCCGTTCCGCGGCGTCGTCGAGGGCTATTACGGCGATCCGTGGCAGCCGGAGGCGCGCATCTCGCAGTACGAGCTTTACGGGAAGTTCAAGATGAACACCTACATCTACGGCCCGAAGGACGACAAGTTCCACCACGCGCAATGGTGGGCGCCGTATCCGAAGGAACAGGCGGAGCTGCTCAGAAAGCAGATCAAGGCGGCGACGGACAACCACGTCCGCTTCGTCTGGGCGGCGCACGTCGGCAGCATCATCAACAATCCCGGGAACGCGGATGCGGACATGCGGAAGCTCGTCGAAAAATTCGAGCTGATGTACGGGCTAGGCGTGCGCGCGTTCGGCGTGTTCTTCGACGACATCTTCACGCACAACGGCGAGCTGCAGGCGAGGGTCTGCAACTACGTGCAGGAAAACTTCATCGCGAAGAAGAACGACGTCGCGCCGCTCGTCATGTGCCCGAGCCAGTACAACAAAGGCTGGTCGGGCGGCGACTATCTCGACGTGCTCGGCGAAAAGCTGCACCCGAGCATCAACGTCATGTGGACGGGCGATTCCGTCTGCACGGACATCACCGAGGGCACGGTCGACTGGGTGAGCAGGCGCATCCGCCGCGCGCCCTACATCTGGTGGAACTGGCCGGTCATCGACTACGCGCGCAGCGCCGCGCTGTGCATGGGGCGCACCTACGGGCTCGACCCGAAGACGAAGGGCAAGATCGTCGGCATGACGGCGAACCCGATGGACAAGCCGGAGGCGTCGAAGATCGGCATTTTCGGCACGGGCTGCTGGGCGTGGAACATGGACGCGTTCGACTCGCAGCGCGCGTGGAAGGAGGGCTTCGCGCTCGTCTATCCGGGCGTTCCCGCGAAGGCGATGTATGAATTTTCCAAACACAATTCCGACCTCGGACCGAACGGACACGGCTACCGCAAGGAGGAATCCGTCGAATTTCTGCCGACGCTCAACGCGGCGAAAAAGGAGCTGGAGGGCGGCAAGCTTTCCTCGGGAACGAAGAAGGCGCTCGTCGGCGAATTCGAAAAGATGAGCGAAGCCGGGCGCAGGCTCGCGAAGGATATGCCGAAGGCGAACCCGCGGCTGTGGCACGAGCTCGAATACTGGATCAAGGGCTTCGCGATGCTCGGCGAGGCGGGCTCGGCGACCGTCGAAATGGCGGGCGCGGGAACGCCTGAGACGAAGCTCGCCGCCGCCGCGCACGTCGTCAGGGCGTTCGACAGGATCGAGCAGTATTCCGCGGCGCGCATGAAGCGCAGCAACGAGGAGACCGTCATCGGGCGCAAGGATTCCAACGCGCTGAAGGTCGCCGGGCTGCACGTGACGCCGTTCGTGCGCGCGACGTTTCAGAGCGAGTGGACGAAGCTGTGCCGCCAGCTCGGCGTGGCGGCGGGCGGCGGCGGCACGGGCGGCGAAGGTTCGGGCTTCGTCGTCGTGACGGACGTTCCCGCGCTGAAGAACGCCGCGCCCGTGCGCGAGGAGAACAAATACGTGCGGCTGAAGAAGTTCGAGCCCTTCACGCTCGCGCCGAAGCAGTTCGTCGGCATCGGGCTGCCGGAAGGCATCTTCGGCGAATACGTCCACCTGCGCCTCGAGAACAAGGACGCGTCGAAGAGCGGCGTCGTCGAAGTCTCCAAGGACGGCGTGAAGTGGGAAAAGCTCAAGACGGAAAACAAGGGCGCCGAGCTCGAAAGCCGTCTCGACGCGGGGCGGAAGATCCGTTTCTTCCGCTACGTGAACACGTCCGGCAAGCCGCTGAACATCAAGCTCGAGGAGTTCAAGTTCGACGTTCCCGCGGACGCGAAGGCGACTTCGCGCGCGAGCATGACGGACGGCGACCCGTTCTCCGGCTACGCGTTTTCGTCGGCGGCGACGATTCCGGCGGAAAGGAGCGCGCGCAAGACCGTCGTGCTTTCGAGCGATCCCGCGAGCGTGAAGATCGAGGCGGACGGTTCGATCAAGATCACGCCGCCGAAGGGCAAGAGCGTGACGGTCTTCGAGATTCTCCGCACGAAGTGAACGGAGAAGCGACGAGGTGACGAGGTCATGAAGGTCGTCTGCCGAATCCTTCCGGCGAAGCCGGGCGCAATGAACTTCATCGCCTCATGACGTCATCGCTTCATGCCCTCTTTTTTCCCTTAAAACATTGCGAAAACCGCAGGAAAGTCGTTTCATCTTCGCCTGATTTTATGCCCAACGAACCGCGAAAAACCATTCTTTTCGTCTGCACCGGGAACACCTGCCGAAGCCCGATGGCGGAGGCGCTTTTCCGTGCGGAGCTCGCGCGCGTCGGGCTCGCGGGCGCGTTCGACGTCGCCTCGTGCGGCGTTTCCGCGATGGACGGCGAGACGGCTTCCGTGAACGCCGCGCGCGCGGTCGCCGAATGCGGCGCGGATCTTTCGGCGCACCGTTCCCGCCGCATTTCCGAGGCGATTCTGGCGCGCGCGCTCGTGCTCGTCGGGCTCACGCGCGGGCACGTCGAGGCGGTCGAAGAGCTCTTTTCCGAACTGCCGCCGCACGTGCTCGTCGTGAACGTACCCGATCCCTTCGGCGCGACGCTCGACGGCTACCGCGCCGCGCGCGACGCCATACGCGCGGCGTTCCCGCGGCTCATCGAATTTCTGCGAACCCTCCCGGAGGCGAAGACCGCATGACGGACGACGACGAACTGACGCAGGAAATCAACGGAGAAGGCGCTTCCGACCTCGTTTCTCCGCAGGATTTCGTGTACGAACACCCCTTCGAGTTCGAGCTCGGCGGCTCGATCCCGAACTTCACGCTGCGCTACGAGACTTACGGCGAGCTCAACGCCGACAGGTCCAACGCGATTCTGATCTGCCACGCGCTCACGGGCGACCACCACGTCGCCGGGCGCCACCGCCCCGAGGACAAGCGCCCCGGCTGGTGGGACCATTTCATCGGGCCGGGCAAGGCGGTGGACACGCGCAGGTATTTCGTCATCTGCTCGAACTGTCTCGGCGGCTGCAGCGGTTCCACGGGACCGACGTCCGTGAATCCCGAGACGGGCGACCCCTACGGCATCGACTTTCCGGTGCTGACGTTCCGCGACATGGTGCGCGCGCAGAAGCTGCTGATCGACTCGCTCGGCATCCGGCGGCTCCACGCCGTCATCGGCGGCTCGATGGGCGGCATGCAGGCGCTGATCTGGGAAATCGAATTTCCCGACATGGTGAAGAACGTCATCGCCATGGCGTGCGCGGCGAAGCAGAACACGCAGGCGACGGCGTTCAATTCCGTCGCGCGCGCCGCGATCACGCAGGACCCGAACTGGCTCGGCGGCTACTACGGCGAGCTCGAAGGCACGGGGCCGCGCAGCGGGCTCGCCGTCGCGCGCATGATGGCGCACATCACCTACCTTTCCGACTTCAGCCTGACGGCGAAGATCCGCCGCGAAAAATCGCCCGAGCTGCCCGGCGGGCGCATCAAGACCGGCGAATTTCTCCGCAAGATCACGTTCCCGATCGAGAGCTATCTGCACCACCAGGGCGAAAAATTCCTCGACCGCTTCGACGCGAATTCGTACCTCTACATCACGGCGGCGAGCGATTTCTTCAACCTCGCGAAGGAGCATTCGCTGGACCAGACGTTCGCGTGCGTGAAGGCGCGCACGCTCGTCGTCGGCTTCTCGACGGACTGGCTTTACCCGCCGTGGCAGAACCGCGAAATCGTCATCGCGCTGAAGCGCGCGGGCAAGGACGCGCGCTACGTCGAGATCGAGGCCGTCGCCGGGCACGACTCCTTCCTGCTCAACTCGCCGCACCTCTACGAGACGACGGCGCGCTTCCTCGAGGAAAACTGAACCATGCGCGGCAAAGGCAAAAAGAAAAAGACCGATCCCGTCGCGCTCGGCAGCCCGTTCATGCGCATTCCGCACATGCCCGTCGCCGTCGCGCGCTGGCTGATCGACGCCGGCTATTCCGACGTCTTCCAGCTGCGCGGGCGCTCCGCGGATTCGCTTTTCGCGGAAATCCGCAGGATTGATTTCGCCGCCGAGCCCGCCGTCGCGCTGCCCGCGCTGCGCCTCGCCGTCTATTTCGCGGAGAACGAAGGCTCCGCCGACCGCGCGCTCCTCAATCTTCAGGCCTGGCAGTAAGGCGGAAAGTTTGGAGATGAGAGCTTGCGGCTCAGAGGGGATTGCGCTCGGCTTCGCCGAAAGGATTTTGAAAAACGTTCTTTCGCGACGCGAAGACCGCCTGCCTCTAAGCTCTCGCCTTTCATCCCTCATCTTTCCTTTAACCTTTCAGTTTCTTTGATTCTCGCCCCTTAACCTTTTCCCAAAAATGCTTTTCGATTCCGTCATCGCCGCTCATTACTCTCCGAGCGATTTTCCCGCGCTGAACGCCCAATGCGAAACCTGGGCGAAGACGCGCCCGCTCGCCGGACTGAAGATCGTGGACGCCACGCCCGTCTTCCGCAACACGCTCACGAAATGGCGCGCGCTGATCGCCGCCGGAGCCGAGCTCTCCGTCGGCGTCACGGAGCTGTTCCCGCACGCGCCCGACGTCAGAAAATATCTCGAATCCGAGGGCGTTCCCGTCGTGCGCGACGACGGTGCGAAGTTCGACGCGGATCTCGTGCTCGACAACGCGGGCGCGTTCGCCGCGTGGCGCGCGCGCCTCGGCCGCGTCGAGCTGACGCGCTCCGGCGCCGAAAAATACGCGCGCGCCGCCGAGCCCGTCTTCTTCGCCGACGGCGGCAGAATCAAGCGCATCGAGACCTGCCTCGGCACGGGCGAGGGCTATTTCCGCGCGATGGCGGCGCGCGGCTTCGACGACTGGAACGGGAAAAGCCTGATCGTCTTCGGCAGCGGCAAGGTCGGCTCCGGCCTCGTCTTCTACGCGAAGAAAAAAGGCGCGCGCGTCACCGTCGTCACCGATCCCGCGACGGCGACGCCGCTCGTGCGCCGGCTCGCGGACGCGATCGTCGATTTCCGCGACGAGGCGCGGACCGCCGCCGCGCTCGGCGACGCCTTCGCCGTCGTTTCCGCGACGGGCGTCCGCGGCGCGCACGACCGCGGGAACCTGCCCGACGCGCTGACGCGTTCGCGCGCGCTGCTCGCGAACATGGGCGTCGAGGACGAGTTCGGCCCGCGCGTTCCCGCCGAGCGCGTGCTGGGCGGAAAAAAATCGCTGAATTTCTTTTTGGACGAGCCGACGCACCTGCGCTACATCGACGCGACGCTCGCGCTGCACAACGCGGGCGCGCTTTTTCTCGCCGAGCGCGCGGGCGCGCTCCCGCCCGGGCTGCTTTTCCCGCCCGCCGAAATCGAGGACGAGATCCTGCGCGTCACGCGTTCCCGCGGCGTCATCGCCGACGAAATGTCCGTCCTCGCCGAGCTCTGACGCCTTCCCGCGGGAACGCGCGCGGCGCTATTTTTTGCGGCGGCGGTTCCCGGAGGCGGGGTCGTCGTCGGAGTCGGGGGATTTTTCGCCGGCGGCGGAAAGGGCGTCGAGAGAGTCTTCGGTGAGCTCCTCGAAGTCGAACTCGAAAAGATTTTCGGCGGCGACGCGTTCGCGCTCCTTCGCGCGCCTGATGATTTCTTCGAGCGGCGGCACGTCGGCGATCTCCGAAAAAGCGGCCTTCATCAGTTTGTCCACAAAATCGTATTTGCCCGATTTGAGCTCTTCAAGCTCGCGCGGGTCGAGCTTCTTGAGCTCTTCTTCTTCGTCGTAATGTTCGTCGTTTTTCATAAAGGTTCAGTCTTTTGTCTATGATAACGAATTTGAGCGAAAAATCTTAAAAAAAAATTCAATTTTCTTGGGGGAGCTCCAGAATGCGGATGCTGACGCGCTTCTGGAGTTCGTCGGAGGCGGCGCGGAGGGTTTCGACGAGCGCGTCGGGATCGTAGTCGGCGGGAGCGGCGAGCGCGTCGGCGAGCGCGAAAAGCGTTTCCGCGCCGAGCACGGCCTGGTAGCTCGGGGCGTTCCCGTAGCGTTCGCGGAAGATTTCCGCGAAGTCCGGGAGCGTCGCCTCGATGTTCGCCTCGGGCAGGAAAAGCGGGTTGCGCTTTTTCGCGGCGAAGATCTGCGGCACGAAAAGCGCGTCGGAGCCGTACACGGGAACGTCGATCTCGCGTTCGGCGAGGAGCGTTTCGAGCTCGGGAAAATCGTTGTAGATGCCGCCGAAGAAGATCGTGTCGGCGAATTTCCCGCCGATGTAGTTGCCGATGGTCTGCGAGATCTTTTTGCGGCGGAAGGGCACCTGGTAGTTCAGCCGGAAGAGCTGGCCGCCGCGCAGACGGATTTCGCGCTCGAGCGCCGTGCTGAAGATGTCGCCGTAGGTGCCGGGCTCGGGGCTGATGATGAGGACGCTCTTGTGTCCGGACGCCTCCATGCGGTCGAGAATCGCGGCGCTCCACTGTTCGAGCCGCGGGAAGAAGGTGACGAAGTTGTCCGGCACGAGCGGCGGGAGCTTTTCGGAGCGCACCGTGATCGGCGACACGAGCGGCATGCCGTGAAACTGCGTGAGCGCGCGCGCCGTCGGAATCTCCCCGGAAACGAAGGGACCGATGACGGCGGCGACGGACGCGTCGTCGCAGAAGTCCTGAATCGCGGAGGCGAGGGCGGGGCGCGTCGAGGCGTCGTCGCGGACGATGAGCTCGATGCGCGGCAGGGCGTTCCCGCGTTCGGCTCGGGCGGCGTTGACGAGGTCGGCGGCGAGCATGATGCCCTCGGCGGCCTCGCGCGTGGGAATGTCCGCGGCGTCGTAGGCGAAGGCGAGGCGGACGACGCCGGACTCGGCGCGGACGCTCTCGACGCGTTCCCGCACGAAGCGCGCGCGGTGGTTGCGGTCGATGAACGAGCGGAATTCGAAGAGCCCGAGCGCGTTGAGCAGGAAGAACAACGAGGTGCAGGCGAAAAGCGCGATGAAAGAATTCTTCATAAAAAGGCGTTAAGGTGCAGGGTGTGAGGGGGAGTCGGGGAGTTTAAAAGGTCGGGGAGCCGGGAAGGCTGTTTTTTCTGATCTCTAAGCGCGGAGCTCTCATTCGCGTTCTCCTTCATGCGATCTGGCGTTCGACGAGGCGGCGGAACACGCCGTCGCGGGCGGCGAGCTCGCGGTAAGTGCCGACCTGCACGACGCGCCCCTTGTCGAGCACGTAGATGCGGTCCGCGTTGACGATGGTGGAAAGGCGGTGCGCGATGACGATGCGCGTCATGCGCAGCTTCTCCATGTTCGACTTCACGATTTCCTGCGACACGTTGTCGAGCGCGCTCGTCGATTCGTCCATGACGACGACGGGCGGGGCGCCGACGAGCGCGCGCGCGATGAGAATGCGCTGCTGCTGCCCGCCGGAAATCGTCTCGGGCGTCACCATCGTGTGAATGCCCATCGGCATTTCCTCGACTTCGCGGCGGAAGGCGGCGAGCTCGAGCGCGCGCCACGCGTCCGCGGGCGTGCAGTCCGTTCCCGTGACGACGTTTTCGAGAATCGACGCGGGCAGGATGCGGTTGTTCTGGAGAATGACGCCCATCTGCCGCCGCACGGCGCCGAGGTCGAGCCGCGCGAGGTCCTTGTCGGAGTAGTACACGGCGCCGGCCTCGGGCGTCTCGAAGCCGAGCAGCAGGCGCACGAGCGAGCTCTTTCCCGCGCCGGAAGGCCCGACGATCGCGACGAACTCGCCCGGATCCGCGCGGAACGAGACGTCGCGCAGCACGAGCTCGGATTCCGGCGCGTAGCGGAAATTCACGTGCGAGACTTCGACCTTGCCCGTGAGCGTTCCCGGCTTCTGCCGCTTGGCGTCGTCCTCGGGATCGGTTTCGAGAATCGGCATGATGCGGTCGATCTCGGGCTTGACGGCGAAGAGCGACCACAGCCCGCCGGAAAATTCCATGAGCCCGGTCTGGAACGTCTGAAACGCCGCCATGAACGCGAGGAAGACGGGCAGGGAAAGCGTCTCGTCGAGGAAGCCTCCCGCGAGCGCGTAGAAGGCGACGGAGACGAGCATCGGGAAAATCTCGGCGGCGAGCTTCTGCCAGGAGGCGTTGCGCGAGACGGCGTACTGGCGGCGCGTCATCTCGCCGAAATCGTCCGTGAAGCGCGAGAGCACGCGGCGCTCGGCTCCGGCGGCGCGGATTTTTCCGATGCCGTCGAAGAACTGTTTGAGCAGGCCGCTCATGCGCCCGGCGGCGGCGGCGTGCTCGGCGAGCGGCACGAGGTTGGCGCGCGAGAGCCGGAAGAACACGAACGCGTACAGGAGCGCCATCGCCAGGCCCGCGAGCGCGAGCTTCCAGCTGTACCAGCACATCATGCCGAGGCTCACGAGCGAGAAGAGCGAGCTCACGAACTGCTGCGAAATCACGCCGAACACGGCGGTCAGCACCTGCGACGCGCCGAGCACGCGCTGCGTCATGTCGCCCGAGTCCGCGCGGCGGAACGCGTTCACGGGAATGCGCAGAATGTGGTCGTAGGTCGCCGCCTGGAAGCGCTCGAACTGCCGCGCGCTGAAGAGCATCGCCACGAGCGAGGGCACGACGCCGACGGCGACGCGGCACGTCGTGAGCACGACGAGCAGCGCCGTCACCTGCGCGAGCTCGGAGACGTTGCCCGCGGGAATGATCTCGCCCGTCACGTATTGCGTCGCGAGCGGCAGCACGAGGCCGATCAGCCCGGAAATGAGCCCGGCGGAGGCGGCGATCGCGATCACGGAGCGGGAACGCCGCAGCAGGAAGCGCAGCAGCCCCGCGCGCGTGCGCCCTTCGCGCGGGAACGGCTCGTAGAAACGGAACGCGCGCGCTTCGAGCGAGGCGGCGGCTTCGCGCGTGAGCGGGCGTTTTTTCGCGCCGCGCGCGGGATCCTTGAAGGCGCTCGCCTCGCCGTCGAGAAAGAGCACGAGCGGCGCGCCGTCGCTCCTGCGGAAGGCGAGAATCGGGAGCGCGGACGCGTCGCTGAAATCGTCCGCGAGCTCGATTTCGCGCATGCGCCAGCCGGCGGCGTCGGCGAACTCGGCGAGGCGGCGGCGCGTCGGCTTGCCTGCGCTTTCTTCGAGAAGCGCCTCGGCGTGCGAGGCGTCGAGCCCGTACTGCTCGGCGATTTCGCGCAGGGCGGGCAGAAGCGGGTCGAACGCGGAGCCGGAAGCGGCGTGTTCGCGCGCGTCGTCGTCGCGCAGGGAAATGCCGGCGGTCGCGCCGAGCGCTTCGAGCTTGCGTTCGAGCGCGAGCTCGGTGAGGCCGCGGTTCTGCGCGTCGCGGAGGCGCCGGGCGTCGCGCGCGTTTCTGCGGAAGCGGAGCAGGGCGCCGAGCAGGGCGGGAACGTCCGCGTCGTCGGGCAGCTCGCGCGCGGCGAGCCCGCATCCGGCGCGTACGCGCGCGCGCCAGCCGTCGCGGGCTTCGGCGAGTTTTTCGGGAGATCCGGTTTCGAGCGGCGCGGTCTCGAGCGCGTTCGCGGCGGCGGGAACGAGCCCGAGCCTCCACGTTTCCGCGGATCCGTCTCCGCCTTCGGGCGTCAGCGGGGCTTCGGGGAAAAAGGCGTCGCCGGGCGCGAGCGTCGCGACGAACGCGCGTTCGCCTTCGATCCCGTCCGCCTCGCGGCGGATCAGAAAAAGATTCGCCTCGCCCGAAACGACGCGCACGGGCACGGCCGTTCCCGCGGGAACGGCGCTTCGCGGATCCGCCGAAAGGTCTTTTCCGTTTTCCATTTTCACTCGCCTCCTTTCATCAGCTTCGCGTACGCGCCGCCGAGCCGCATCAGCTCCTCGTGCGTGCCGCGCTCGACGACGTTCCCGCGGTCGAGCATGATGATCTCGTCGCAGTCTCGGATCGTGCTCAGGCGGTGCGCGACGACGATGCACGCGCAGCCGCTGCGGCGGATCGCGCGGTCGATTTCGACTTCGGTCACGGGATCGAGCGCGCTCGTCGCCTCGTCCAGAATCAGCAGCGGCGTGCGGTGCGTGAGCGTGCGCGCGATTTCGAGCCGCTGGCACTGCCCGCCGGAGAAGTTTTTTCCGTTCTCCTCGACGCGCTGTTCGAGCATGTCGCCGCGCGCCGTGAGCTCGCGCTCGATCGCCGCGTCGCGCACCGCCTGCTGCAGCGCCTCGGCGTCGCAGGTCGGCGCGAAGAGCGTGAGGTTTTCGCCGACCGTTCCCGAGAAGAGCATGATGCTCTGGTCCACGGTGCCGACCGCCGAGTAGTATTCTTCGCGCGTGTACTCGCTCATTTTTCTGCCGTTGAGCAGAATCTCTCCGCTCCACGGGACGAGCGTGCCGTTGGCGAGCTTCGCGAGCGTCGATTTGCCCGAGCCCGAAGCGCCGACGAGCGCGACGCGCCGCCCCGGCGAGACCTTCAGCGAGAAATTCCGCAGCAGCGGCGGATCCTGCCGGCTGTACCCGAACGTCACGTCGCGCATCTCGAAGAACGCGCGGTCGAGGATCTTCGGCGTGCCGTCGCTCTCGGCGCGGAAGACGCTCTCGGGCTCGTATTTGTACACGTCGTCGAGGCGCTCGATGTCCGCCTTGAGCGTCTGCAGTT
The DNA here is from genome assembly GCA_051884495.1 of Candidatus Spyradosoma sp. Taxonomy (GTDB): domain Bacteria; phylum Verrucomicrobiota; class Verrucomicrobiia; order Opitutales; family UBA953; genus Spyradosoma. The sequence continues at coordinate 223,597 of JBJEVQ010000018.1, read as the reverse complement.
CCGCGCCCGCCATGAGCAGGGCGGTGAAGGGCGTGGTGAAGCTCGTCGTCAGCGTCTGAAACGCGAAGAGCGCGCCGATGGTGAGCTCGCCGTTCATCACGAGCCACGCGCCGACGCAGAGCACGAGGACGTTCCCGATCGCCTGGGAAAACGTCGGCAGCAGGTTGAAGCAGGTGACCGTCGTCTGGAACTGGAGCTGCTTGGCGTTGAGCTCGGCGAGCTGGTCCGCCCACTGCCCGAACATCGTGTTCTCTCTGCCGGCGGCGCGCATGTTCTCGATGTTCGAGACGCCGCCCATCACGGACGAGAGCATCTTCGTGCGCAGCATCAGCAGGCTCTGGCTGAGCACCTGGCGCTTCCTGTTCACGAGCCGCAGGAAAAGCATGTCCGCGAGAATGAACGCCGCGGAGACGCACGAGAGCAGCACGCTGAAACGGAACATCAGCGCGAGGAAGAACAGCGCCGTGAGGAACTTCACGACGTTGTCCGCGACCGTGCTGAACGCCGTGTTCGCGACGGAGGAGTTCAGTCCCACGCGCGTCTGCAGGTCGCCTGCGGAACGCTGCAGGAAGAACGACGTCGGCAGGCGGAAAAGCCAGTCCATCATGTGCATCGTCTTGTTCACGGCGAGCTGGAGCTCGCCGCGGCGCAGCGCGAGATCCGTCAGCCCCGTGATCAGCGCCTGCAGCGCGATGGTGAGCAGGGAGAACAGCAGCAGCGGCACGAGCCATTCGCCGCGCTCGGGCAGCACCTTGTCCACGAAGATCTGCAGCAGCGCGGGAACGGTCACGCCCGGAATCACGAGCAGCAGCCCGCCCCAGACGACGGCCGCCGTCACGCTCTTCGTGCCCGAGAGCATCGGCAGCAGCGAGCGCAGGACGCTCATCGGCTTCCCGCCCTTGCGGAACTCCGGCGTCTTTTTGAACTCGAGCGCGACGCCCGTGTAGGACTTTTCGAAAAGCTCGCGCTCGACCGTGCGCGGACCCACGCCGGGATCGTTCAGGTAAAAATATTTTCCGTCGCGGGAACGCCCTTCATAGACGAGAAAATGCTCGAAGTTCCAGAACAGGATCAGCGGAGCGTTCAGCTTGTCGAGCGCGTCCGTGAGCACGCGGAAGCCGCGCGCCTCGAGCCCGTACGCGCGCGCGGCGGCGAGCACGCGGCTCGCCTTGCTGCCGTTGCGCGAGACGCCGCATTCCGTGCGCAGTTTCTCCAGCGGCACCCAGCGGCCGTAGTAGGCAAGGATCATCGCGAGGCTCGCGGCGCCGCATTCCGTGGCTTCCATCTGAAGCACGGTCGGCGTTTTTTTTCTGCGGCTGAAGAAGCTCATCGGGAAGCGGGAAAGGGCAGAAGTGGCTCGTGGCTGGTGACTGGTGACCGGAGCAGTGCGGGAAAAGCGCTTTCAATGAAGTTCTGCCGGAGGCAGAACTCCGGTGATCTCCAGTTCCAAGCCGCCGGCTTCCGGTTTCTCCCCAAAAAATATTCGCGTTTCTTCGTGTTCATTCGCGTTTCCGTTTTTCGTCGTCCGTCGTCCGTTTTCTTCACTCTTCCGTGTTCGTCTCGAAGAGCCATTCGCGGATCGCGGGAATCACGTACGACGCCGGCGACCGGTACGACGTGTTCACGATCACCGTGCCGAGCATGCCGTTCCGGATCTTCCCCGGATACCCGTTGCGCGTCGTCCACCGGAAACCCGATTCCGACTTCGAGTCCGGCATGATCTCGAGCACGACGCGGATCACCGCCTCCTGCCCGGAGATCATCTTCGTCAGCGTCGAGTTCATCAGCTCCGCCTGCACCGCCTCGGAGTTCACGGGCGCGGAAGTCACTTCGCGCACCACGCATTTCAGGTAGCCGAACTGCGCCGCCGGAGCCGCCGCGGGCGCGAAATACGCGCTCATGCCGTTGCGGATCTCCTTCCCCCGCGTCGCGGGAATGAAGCCCACGAGGTAGATCCCCCGGCTCCCGTCCGACGCGACGAGCGCGAGCCGTTCCCCCTTCTGCACGTACGCGCCTTCCTCCTTGAACACTTCGAGCACCGTGCCGTCGAAGTCCGCCGTCACGAGCGCCGCCTCGCGGTAGAGCTTGTGCGCGAGGTCGAGGTCGCGCTTCTTCTGTTCCAGCTGCTGGCGCAGTTCGAGCAGACGCTGCTCCTGCTGCCAGATGAGATCCTCCTGCGTGACGTCGTTGTCCATCGCCTGAAACAGCGTCGAGGCGAAAGAGCTTTCCGCCTGCGCCTTCTGGTCGAGCGCCTGGTAGTATTCGATCTTCGTCGCCGCCTCCTTCTGGAGCAGGCGCGAATAGATTTCCGCGACGTCCTTCGCGCGGGAACGGCTGTCTTCCTGCAGCCGCGTGAGAGCGTCGAGCACCTTCGCCTTGTCCTTGTCGGCGTCGAGCTTGCGCGCCGTGAGCCGCTCCAGCCCTTCCTTGAGAAACTGCACTTCCGAGGAGAGCAGATTGTATTCCGTTTCGAGCTTGCGGATGTTGAAGAGCGTCTCCGCGTCATAGACCTGCCCGACGGGCTGCTCCGCGTGAACGACCGCGCCCGGGCGGATGTTCAGGTGAGTGAGCTGCCCCGTGCTTTTCGCCGTGACGGGGTGCACGCCGTTTTCGAGCAGCGTGATGCCCGTTCCCGAAACGCTTTCGACCATGCTCCCGTAAAAGCCCCACGCGATGAGCGCCGCGAAGAACAGCGTGATCGAGCCGAACAGAAACCACGTCCAACGCGTCTTCACGGTCGTGAGCGTGTGCGTTCGCGACCCGTTCTCGAGGTTTTCGAGCGCCTTTTGGGAAAACTGGATCTTGTCGTTCATGAGTCGATGCGCTCTATGAAATCACGATTGCCGCCAAATGAAAAACGAAAAGCTCCGTCGGCGGGCGGAACGCGGAGGGACGGAGGCGCGGAGAAACGGAACCACGAATGAACACGAAGAAACGCGAAATTTTTTTTGCAGGTGGCTCGTAGCTGGTAACTGGTGACTGGATCAGTGCTTTTTTTGAAAAACTTCTTCGGCACTGATGGCGCAGCGCTTTTTCTGGAAAACTCCTTCCGCACGGCAAAGCCCCGCAGGGGCGTCCCTCTTTGCCCCTCGGGCGGAAACCCAAGGAAGCGCGCCCGCATAACGACGCAGCGCTTTTTCGGGTGAAAATTTCTTCCGCACGGCAAAGCCCCCGTAGGGGGCGTCCCTCTTAGAAACCCCAGGCGGAAGCCTGGGGCAGGGCACTGCCACAAAAAGCCTTGTAAAGGCGACACTCCTGCGCGCTCACCACGCTTCGGCGAGCTCGCGCAGATCGTCGAGGGCGAGGGCGAGTTTCTTGCGCGCGAGCAGCGTCCGCGCATAGACGAGATTTTCGGAAATGCCGAGAGCGGCGGCGATTTCGTCCGCGGCGCGCTCCGCGACGCGCGAGAGCGTGAAGCATTCGCGCTGATCCTCGGGAAGCGCGTCGAGCGCGTCGAGGATGCGTCCGCGCAGGTAGGCGAGGTCGTGCGCGTCGAGCCCGGCGTGCGGGGTTTCGACGCCCGCCGCCGAGTCGTCGTCCGCGTCGAACTCGACGAACGTCAGAGCGCGGGAACGCCGCGCGCGGTCGATGCGGAGATTTTTCGCGCAGGCGAAGACGAAGCCGGAAAGGGCGGCCTCGTCGGGAAAATCGGCGCGGCGTTCCCAGGCCCGGAGGAAGACGTCCTGCGCGAGGTCGCGCGCGGAATCCTCGTCCGCGCCCCGGGAGGCGAGCCAGCGCGAGACGCGCCGGAAAAGCTCGTCGTAGGCGAGGCGGAATCTGCGGTCGCATTCGGGTTCCGCGGAGGCTTTCCCGCGGGAGAATTTCAGGAGGGGCGCCGCCGTTCCCGACCCGCCTTCGGCGTCGCCCGCCGTACGTTGCTTTCGTGAAGATGCCATTTCCGTTGATTGCTCCAAGCCTACTCCCGCCACGCCCGAAAGAAAAGCGGATTCTCCCCTCTTGACGGGAGATGAGAGTCGAGAGACGGGGCGCCGAAAAGGCGACCGCTCCCGACCTTCCCGCCTCCTTCGCTCCCTTTTTCCCTGCGCGTTTGCGCTTTACGCGGGGAGGGGAAAGCGGGATAATCGCAGGCTCAACCTTCAACCTAAAAAGAATTCATGAAAGCATTACTGTTCTCCGGACAAGGCGCCCAGAAAGTCGGTATGGGCAAATCGCTTTACGAAAATTCCGCGATCGCGCGCGACCTCTACGACCGCGCGAACGCCGTGCTTCCGTTCGACCTGAAGCAGGTCTGCTTCGAAGGTCCGCAGGAGACGCTGACGGAAACGCGCGTCTGCCAGCCGGCGCTTTTCACGCAGGGCTACGTCATCGCGCAGATTCTGAAGGAGCAGGGCAAGCTCGCCGACCTCAAGTGCGTGCTCGGGCTCAGCATCGGCGAGCTCACCGCCTACGCGGTCGCCGGCGTGTGGGATTTCGAGACGGGGCTGAAGGTCGTCGCCGAACGCGGCCGCCTCATGCAGGAAGCCTGCGACAAGACCAAGGGCGGCATGGCCGCGATCATCGGCGGCTCGCGCGAAGACGTGCTCGCGTTCTGCAAGGAATTCGACGTCGATGCGGCGAACTTCAACACGCCGGGGCAGATCGTGATTTCCGGCGACGCGGACAAGATCGCCGCCGCCGTCGCGAAGAACGCGGAGACGAAGCAGTTCAAGCGCGCGATTCCGCTCGTCGTCGCGGGCGCGTATCACTCCCGCCTGATGGAGCCGGCGCGCGCGGACTTCGCGAAGTTCCTCGCCGGCGTCGAGTTCAGGAAGCCGGAAATCCCGGTGTTCACGAACACGACGGGCGAGCTCATCGACGATCCCGCGGCGATGCGCGAGGCGCTCGCGAAGCAGGTCGTCTCCTCCGTGCTTTGGGAAGACTGCGTGCGCGGCGCGGTCGCGCTCGGCGTCACGGAAACGCTGGAATGCGGTCCGGGCGGCATCCTTACGGGCATGGTCAAGAAGATCGCTCCCGAAGTCGCGGGAACGGCGATTTCCGAGTTTGCGGAAATCCCGGCGTAAGTTTTTCCGCATACGCGAAGACGCGTTCCCGTCGCCCGTCGGCGGGGACGCGTTTTTTTGCGAGGCGATGAAGTGACGAAGGTGTGAGGTCCGGAAGTCGTTCGCGTTCGGCTTCGCCGAAAGGGTTTTTAAAACCTGTTTCGCGAAGCGAAAAGCAATGAACTTCATAACCTCATAACTCCATAACCTCTTCATTCGTCACTTCGAGCGTCTTCCCGCGAGGGCGAGGAAGCCCGCGCCGACGAGAAAGAGCAGGGAAATGCCCGCGATGCCCGCGCGCGTGGAGAACAGCGGCGCGTCCTCGCGGTGCAGCGCGAGCGCGACCGCGCTCAGCAGGAACGGTCCGAGAATCGTCGAGCAGCGGCCGATCATGCTGTAGAAGCCGAAGAAGGAGACTTCGCGCCCGGCGGGAACGATCGTCGCGAAATAGGAGCGCGAGAGCGCCTGGACGCCGCCCTGCACCATGCCGATGAGCGCGGCGAGCAGGAACATCGGCGAGACCGCGAAGCCGAAGAGCACGAGCGGCTCCGTCGGCATCAGCGCGCCGTAGAAGGCGACGCCCACGTAGATCGCGAGCGCGGCGAAGAGCACCGGACGCGCGCCGAAGATTCTGCCGAACACGCCGAAGAGCAGGGCGCAGGGAATGCCGAAGAGCTGCACGATGAAGAGCGCGAGGAAAAGATCGTCGCTCGAAAAGCCGAGCGCGTTCCCGTAGCGCACGGCGCTCGTGATGATCGTGTGCACGCCGTCGATGTAGCAGAAATACGCGAGCATGAACCAGCGCACGCGGCGTTCCCGCCAGAAGGCGGCGCAGGTTTCGCCCAGCGCGCGGAAGGCGGCGCGGGCGTCGAAGCCCGTTCCCGTCTTCGCGCGTTCCCGGCGCAGCAGCAGCGGCAGCCCGAACGCGAGCCACCACAGCGCGCCGACGACGAAGAGCCCGCGCGGGTCCGGCGCTTCCGCGAAGCCGAGCAGATCCCAGCGCTGCGTCCAGAGCGCGATCAGCGCGAGCAGCAGCACGCCCCCGACGTAGCCCACGGAAAACGCGACGCCGCTGACGGCGTGCCGCGTCCGCTCCGTCGTGACGTCGAGCAGCAGCGAGTCGTAAAAAAGATTCGCGCCGAAAAAGCCGAGCGCGGAGACGACGTAGACCGCGGACGCGAGCCGCCAGCAGTCCTGTCCGACGAAGCTGAGCGCCGCCGTGCCGACGATGCCGAGCCCGCAGAGCGCGCGGAAGAGCTTCATGCGCAGCCCGCCCGTCTGCGCGACCGTCGCCAGCAGCGGCGAAAGCAGCGCGACGCCGACGCTCGCGACGCCGAGCGTGAGCCCGTAGCGCGAGGTCTTCAGGTGCTCCGGCGCCGTTCCCGCCCAGAAATTCTGGAAGAGAATCGGGAACAGCACCGCCATCACGATCATCGTGTAGCCGGTGTGCCCCAGATCGTAAATCGCCCAGCGGAACGCGCCGCCGGGCGAAGACGAGGATTGCTGCGGGGACGCGCGGTCCATGGCGCTTCGCCGCTTACGCCCCGGGCCAGCCGGTCTGGTTCCACGCGAAGCCCTGCGCGAGCTCGCGCGCGAAGAACGGCCCGCGATAGACCATGCCCGTGTAGATCTGGATCAGCGACGCGCCGACGGCGAGGAAACGGTCAGCGTCCTCCGCCCTGCAGATGCCGCCCGAGCCGATGACGGGCAGCTTGCCGTCCGTCGCGCGCACGATGTAGCGCACCATGTCCACGGCCTTGCGCATGAGCGGCGCGCCCGAGAGCCCGCCCTTCGTCACGACGTCGGGGCCCATGAACGCGGGGCGCGAGACGGTCGTGTTCGTCGCGATGATGCCGTTGAACTCGGTCTCCTCGACGACGGAAATCACGTCGTCCGCCTGCGCGTAGGAAAGGTCCGGCGCGATCTTGAGCAGCATCGGGAGCGGCTTTTCCTTGAGCCGCAGCGCGCGCGCGCGGTTTTCCTTCTGCAGCTCGGAAAGGAGCGTGACGAGGCGCCTGCGGTCGTGCAGCTCGCGCAGGTTCGGCGTGTTCGGCGAGCTGATGTTCACCGAGACGTAGTCGGCGTGATCGGCGAGCGCGCGGAACGAGCCGAGGTAGTCCTCGACGGCGTTCTCGATCGGGCAGACCTTGGACTTGCCGATGTTGATGCCGAGCGGGAACGCGCGCTTGCCCTTCTTCGGACCCTTCGCGATGCGCTTGGCGATCTCGTCCGCGCCGTCGTTCGGGAAGCCGAAGCTGTTCACCGCCGCCTCGAATTTCGGGTAGCGGAACAGGCGCGGCTTTTCGTTGCCGCTCTGCGCCAGGTGCGTGACGGTGCCGATTTCGACGTGCCCGAAGCCGAGCGCGCCCAGCGCCGCCCAGACGCGCGCCTGCTTGTCGTAGCCCGCGGCGACGCCGACGACGTTCGGGAACTTCAGCCCGAAAAGCTCGATGGGCTTCTGCGGCGGCAGGTGCGGGTTCTTCATGTTGAAGCGCTCCATGAGCGCGACGAGCGGCCGCACGGCGCCGAAGGCGCGCAGCGCGAGCAGGGAACGGTCGTGAGCCTTTTCCGCGTCTTTCCCGAAACGGAAGAAGAGCGGGCGTATGGCGTATTCGTACAGATAATCCATGGCTGAAATAAAGCTCCGGATTTTATCCGCGACCCTCCGCCGAATCAAATTGAAAAGCGTCCGCCCGCGCGGCGCTCGTCGCGGCTTCTCGGAAATGCGCTCAGCGCAGGTGCGCGATGAAGCGGTCGCCGGAGACGCGGAGCGGGCGCGCGATGCCGTCGGCGACGTAGTCGATCGCGCGCGAGACCGCGCGGACGAGCGTTCCTGCGGCGTCGCTTTTCGGAGCGCCCGACGCGAGCGCGAGATTCGCCGCGATCGCCGCGGAAAGCGTGCAGCCGCTCCCGTGCGTGTTCGTTCCCGCGACGCGCGCGTGGGCGAAGCTCCGGACGCGGCGGCAGCCGTCGGCGCGGAGCCCCGATTTTTCCGGAAACGCGAGCGCGTCGCGCACGTCGTCGCCGACGCCGTGCCCGCCCTTGAGCAGCACGGGAACGCCGAGCGCGTCGGCGAGCTTTTCGGCGGACGCCTCGATTTCCCCGGTCGTCGCGTCCGCGCGTCCGCGCCACGAAAATTTTTCGCCGAGCAGCGTTTCCGCCTCGTCGAGATTGGGCGTGACGAGCGCCGCGCGCGGAATCAGGCGTTCCCGCAGCACGGCGACGGCGGCGGCGTCAATCAGCGCGGCGCCGCTCGTCGCGATCATCACGGGATCGACGACGAGTCCGATTTCGCGCCGCGAGGCGAAGAAATCCGCGACGGCGGCGATGATTTCCGCGTTCGCGAGCATGCCCGTCTTCGCCGCGCCGATCCGGAAGAAGCGCGCGACCTGCTCGGCCTGTTCGCGCACGAAGACGGCGGGAACGGCGCTCACGGCGGAGACGCCGCCGGGATTCTGCGCGGTGAGCGCGGCGACCGCCGTCGTCCCGAAGACGCCGTGCGCGGCGAACGTGAGCAGATCCGCCTGAATTCCGGCGCCGCCGCCGGAATCCGAGCCCGCGATCGTGAGCGCGGCGGGCTGTTCGTTCGCGCGCGTCTCGTCCGCGCCTTCGTTTCGGTTTTTCATGCCGCGGAGCTTAGCGCGTTCCCGCTTCCCGAAAAAGCGAAAACGGCGGCGCGCCGCGCGGCGGAGCAGGGCGCGGAGGAAAATCATTTTTCGCTTTACAGAACAAACGTTCGATATAATATTGCCGGAAAACAGAACGACCGTTCTAATTCCTTTTCCCCGTTCCATGAGCTCTCGCGATTCACGTTCGGACGCCCCCGTCGAAGAATCCTTCTTCGGCTATCGGGTCTTGCGCAAGGCGTCGGCGGCGGATCTCGTTCCGATCTGTCGCGCGCTGATTCGGCGTCTGTCGCCGGACAACGTTCCCGAGCCGTCGCCGCGGGAAGGCGAAATGCTGCTGCCTTTCGTGCCGATTCGCGTGAGCGCGGACGGGAACGCCGACGATTTCTGCGACGTGAAGCTGTTTCACGACGGGCGCTGCCGCTGCTGGCTCGTCGTGTATCGCGGCAAGAAATACGTGCTGAAACTGGACAAGCGCGACCGCCACCGCTTCGACTATCTCGCGCAGTCGTTCTTTTTCGGCAGCAATTCCTTTCGGCTGATGCGGGCGCTGAACGAGGCGTTCAGCCGCGGATTCCGGGGCGCGCCGGAGCTTTTTCTCGTCGCGGATTCGCGGCGTTTCGGCTGCACGCTGCACTCGTTTTTCCTGCGCGAATACGTCGCCGGAAGGACGATGTTCGACGTGCCGCCGGAGGTCCTCGAGGCGCGCAGGGACGAGGCGAAGCGCATCGTGCGGACGTTGCACGCCTTCGGCGTGACGCACGGGGACGCGCATCCGGGCAACTTCATTCTCGACGAAGAGAGCGGGCGACTGAAGGTCATCGACGCGGGCGGAAAGATGCCGACCGCGATTCAGAAGGCGACGGACCGCATCCGGATGGAAAAGGAATGGGGCATTCCGAACGATGTCCGCGACTGGGGCTGGGCGCTCGCGCGGCTGCACGTCATGCGTCGGCATTTCCTGAAACGTCTGCGAAAGACTTTTTCATAAGGTCATGAGGTTCGCGCCCTCGCGGAGAAATCCGCGGGGGCGCTTTTGCCCCGCCTCGGAATCCCTTTCGCCGCTGGGCGGAAAGTTTCCCGCCTGCTCCCTTTTTTATTTGCGGCCAGCGCCCCGGCGATGCGGCATTTTTTCGTGGCGCCCTTTGAGCTCGCGGTTTTTCTTGTGCGTCTTCGCGGGAGAAAGAAGTCCGCGCATGGAGGCGAGGGCGCGCGGCGCGTTTCCGCGCTTTTTTTGTTTGTCGCGGGGGCGGGGAAGGCATAGATTCTCAAAATCCGCCTGTGCGGAGATTCAACCCAAACTTTTAAATTATGAAAACCGTATTCGTTTCCCGTGAGAAGCGCGAAGAAGAAACGCGCGTGGCTCTCATTCCGCAGGACGTCTCGATTCTGACGCGCCTCGGTTTCGAAATCGTTGTCGAGAAAGGGCTCGGCAAAAAGTCTGGCTTCGCTGACGAAGCCTACGTCAAGGCGGGCGCGACGCTCGCGGACGATCCCGCGAAGGCGCTCGCCGAGGCGGACATCGTCGTACGCGTGCTCAAGCCCGAGAACGCGAAGGGCATGAAGCCCGGCGCGCTGCACCTGAGCTTCCTCGATCCGTTCAACGAGAAGGAGCTGCTCAACGAGTTCGCCGCGGCGGACCTCAACGCCGTTTCGCTCGAAATGATTCCGCGCACGACGCTCGCCCAGAAGATGGACGTGCAGAGCTCGCAGACTTCGCTCGCGGGCTACTATGCCGTGATGCTCGCGGCGACGAAGCTGCCGAAGATTTTCCCGATGATGATGACGCCTGCGGGAACGATTTCCCCGGCGCGCGTGTTCATCATCGGCGTCGGCGTCGCGGGGCTGCAGGCGATCGCGACGGCGAAGCGCCTCGGCGCGCGCGTCGAGGCGTTCGACACGCGTCCGGTCGTCGAGGAGCAGGTGAAGTCGCTCGGCGCGAAGTTCGTCAAGATCGACCTCGGCGAAATGGGGCAGACGGCGCAGGGCTACGCGAAGGAGCTCACGTCCGAGCAGCTCGAACTGCAGAAAAAAGGTCAGGCGAAAGTCTGCGCGCAGAGCGACGTCGTCATCACGACGGCGAAGGTCTTCGGCCGCAAGGCGCCGCGCCTGCTCACGAAGGACATGATCGCGGGCATGAAGCCGGGCAGCGTCATCGTGGACATGGCGGTCTCGACGGGCGGAAACGTCGAAGGTTCCGACCCGACGAAGGACGTCGTGACGGAAAACGGCGTGCTCATCATCGGCGGGGACAACCTCGAGCGCCGCGTTCCCGCGGACGCCTCGAAGATGTTCTCCGGCAACATTTCGGCGTTCCTGCAGCACTTCTGGGACGCGGAAAACAAGACGCTGAAGATCGACCTCGAAGAGCCGATCATGAAGGGCTGCCTGCTCACGCACGGCGGCGCGATCGTCCACGAAAGGTTCAAATAAGTCGAAACTCTTAACTTTTGACGGTTAAGCGTTCAGAGTTTTTCACCTAAAAGTTAACAACTAACAGTCAATACTTGTTACCATGGAAATGATAATGTTGTTTTTCGTTTTCGTGATGGCCGCGTTCCTCGGGTTCGAGCTCATCGCGAAAGTGCCGTCGCAGCTGCACACGCCGCTGATGTCGGGCACGAATGCCATCTCGGGCATCACGATCGTCGGCGCGCTCGCCGTCTGCGCAATTCAGGCGACGGGAACGCTCGGCATGATTCTCGCGTTCCTCGCGATCGTCTTCGCCACGATCAACGTGGTCGGCGGCTATCTCGTGACGGACCGCATGCTCGGCATGTTCAAGAAGAAAGGAAAATAATCCGATGAATACCCTGATTTTGGCTCAGGCGGCCGCGGAATCCGCTCCCGCCGTTCCCGCGACGGTGATCAACCTCGCTTACATCGTGGCGTGCGTGCTGTTCATTTTCGGCATCAAGCGCCTCGGAAAGACCGAAACCGCGCGCAGCGGCAACGCGATTTCCTCCCTCGGCATGCTCATCGCCGTCGTCGCCGTCTTCCTCGACGCGAACGTGATGAAGTCCTGGACGACCGACTGGATTCAGAACGGCTACCTGTGGTGCTTCGGCGGCATCGCCGTCGGCGCGGTCATCGGCGCGGTCTGGGCGAAGAAGGTTAAGATGACCGGAATGCCCGAGCTCGTCGCGCTGTTCAACGGCTTCGGCGGTCTGGCGTCGCTGCTCGTCGCGTGGTCGGAATTCGCGAAGCTCGAAAACGGCGCTCCCGCCGTGCACGACGTCGCGGCGAATCCCGTCAGCGAAGTTTCGCTTTATCTGACGATCCTCATCGGCGCGATCACGTTCACGGGTTCGCTGCTCGCGTGGGGCAAGCTCTCCGAAAAGATCTCCGGACGCCCGGTGCTCTTCGCGGGGCAGCAGGTCGTCAACGCGCTGATCGTGCTCGTCGCGCTCGCGGCGATGGTCGTCTATCTGTTCCCGGGTCTTGTTTCCGCGGGCGACGCGGCGACGGTTCAGTCGGTCGCGCTCTATGCGGGCATCGCGGTCTCGCTGCTGATGGGCATCACGATTGTGCTCCCGATCGGCGGCGGCGACATGCCGGTCGTCATCTCGCTGTTGAACAGCCTGTCCGGCTTGGCGGCGGCGATGGCGGGCTTCGTCATCAACAACAACGTGCTCGTGGTCGCGGGCTGCTTGGTCGGCGCGTCGGGCGTGATTCTCACGGTCATCATGTGCAAGGCGATGAACCGCTCGATCGGCAACCTGCTGTTCAGCGGCTTCGGCGCGGCGGATTCCGGCTCGTCGAAGAAAGCTGGCACGGGCGCCGAGCCGAAGGCGGTCTCCGTCGAGGACGCGTACCTCGTGCTCGAGGCGGCGCGCTCGGTCGTGTTCATTCCCGGCTACGGCATGGCGGTCGCGCAGGCGCAGCACGTCGTGAAGGAACTCGCGGCGAAGCTCGAGGACAACGGCGCGGAAGTCTCCTTCGCGATTCACCCGGTGGCGGGCCGCATGCCCGGTCACATGAACGTGCTCCTCGCGGAAGCGGATGTGCCCTACGAACAGCTCAAGACGATGGACGAAATCAATCCGATGATGCCGATGCAGGACGTCGCGATCGTCATCGGCGCGAACGACGTCGTGAACCCGGCGGCCGCGTCCGACAAGTCTTCGCCGATCTACGGCATGCCGATCATCAAGGCGAACGAAGCGCGCACGGTTTTCGTGCTCAAGCGCGGCAAGGGCAAGGGCTTCTCGGGCATCGAGAACGAGCTCTTCACGCTCCCGAACACGCGCATGATCTACGGCGACGCGAAGGCGACGATCTCCTCGCTCGTCTCCGAGTTCGGCAAGGAGTAAGAACAGGCTTAAAGGCAAGGCTTAATAAAGTTTAGAGAAAAAGCGTTCCCGCACGGGAACGCTTTTTTGCTTTGTTTCAAAATTCGCTTCCGCAGAAAAAATTTCTTCGACTTCTGTTGCTTTGCGGACGCTACTCTCCCTGAAAATCCGTCAGCGGGCGTCGACGCGGATGAGCTTGAGGTCGCCGAACACGCAGGAACCGAGCGAGTGGCTGCCGCGCGAGGCGCTCGCGAACAGCGGCGGCTCCGGCAGAATCAGCTCGTAGCCGCGGCGGGAGCGCGCCTCGTTCATGCGGCGCCACATCAGGAAGTCCAGCACGACGGGATTCGCGCTCAGCCAGAGCCGGTTTTCGGAGAGCGTGTAGTTCTCGTTGAAGACGGGACCGCCGATGAACTGGTATTTTTCGAGCGAGAGAATCGTCAGCTCGAACGTCCTGCGGAACTCTGGAATCGTCGCGACCGAAACCGCCATGTGTACGGCGTTGGCGGGGCTGTCCAAAAAGCGTTTCTGGTTGCTTGCGTTCCACAGCGTCGCGTTGCCAATCGCGGCGGAGACGCCGAGCGCCTGGCTGTCGCACGCGACGGGCAGGTTGATCCAGAAATCGACGTCGAAGAGCAGCGGCACGGGCAGGAAGCTCTTGCGCTCGTCGGCGATGGCGTCCCAGTCGGTCGCCGTTTCCGTCGAGGCTTCGCGCGAGGGCAGGCTGTTTTCGTAGAACCACTTTTTGTTGTAGAAGCTCTCGGTGTCGAGCGCGAGGACGGGCGAGCCTTCCCAGAAGAAATCGTTTTTTTTGCGGAACGGCGGCAGGTAGCCGGCGAGACGCAGATTCCTTTCGCTCAGATCGACGAGCAGAATCGCGTCGCGCGCGAAGCCGCGTTTCTCCAGCGCCGCGCGGACGGCGCGGACGAGCCCCTTCGGCGTCGCAAGTCCGCGTCCGGAAGCCGTGTAGAGCTTCAGCGCCGCCTTCTTCTTTTCGCCGGGAACGAGCCGGCGCCCGGTGTTTTTCTCGTAGGCCGCGATGAGGTTTTCGACGGCGGTGGCGTAAGAAATTTCGGAAAAATCCTTCGGCTCGCATTCGAAGACGAAGGCGCGCCGCGCTTCGGGGAAAGTCTCTTTCGGAGCGGGAACGGCGACGACGGGCTCGGGCGTCGCTGGCGTCTCCGCGGCGGGAACTTCGACGAGCGGCGCGCTCAGGTCCACGCCCACGGGATTGCGGACGACCGCCGCTTCGGCGGTGACTTTCTCCTGCGCGAAAAGAGCCGCGGGAACGCAGGCCGCGAACGCCGCGCAGAAAAACAGCTTTCGGAAAAACGAATTCATGCGGACGCATTATGCACGCCCGCGGGAGCGCGGCAAACCTCAAGCGGCGGTTTTTGAATCCGGGGCCGCTTCACTCGCGGCGGAGGGCGGCGCAGATCGAGAGCATCTGCGGGAGCAGCTGCTTTTTGCGCGAGAGCACGCCGGGAAGAGAATAAACGTTGTCTTCGATCTTTTCGTAGGGCAGGGCGCGCAGCACGTCCTCGTCGCCGACGATGAGGAGTTCCGAAATTTCGTGAATCGCGTCCGTGACGAGCAGCCCGAAGAAGAGCAGATTTTCGACTTCGACGCGGAAGCGCATCTGCGCGGAGAGCTCGCGTTTGCGCGCGTGGAGCAGTTCGAGCTCGGTTTCTTCGACCTGCGCGAGCGCGAACTTCACGTCGCCTTCCGTGTAGTCCTTGCGGTCGCCGGAAATGACGGCGTTGGCGGATTTCGTCGTCAGCGCCGAGCCGATGCGCGTCATTTCCGACATCAGCGTTTCGGCGGAGATGCCGCAGAGCTTTTCGAGCTTCGCGCAGATTTCGCGGTCGAGCGGCGCCGTGGTCGGCGACTTCAGCATCAGCGTGTCGGAAACGAGCCCGCCGAGCAGCAGCCCCGCGACCGCGGGCGTCGGCGTCTCGCCCAGCGAAAAGAACTCGCGCGCGACGAGCGTGCAGGTGCTCCCGACGACGTCGCCCGTGAAGCGGATCGGCGTTTCCGAGGAGAACGTGCCGATGCGGTGATGATCGACGACCTCGACGACGGGCAGCTCGTCCGCGCCCGGCAGATACTGCGTCGGCTCGTTGTGATCGACGAGAATCATCCGGTGCGGCGGCGGCTCGGAAAGCTGTTTCTTGCGGACGACGCCGAGCAGCGTTCCCGCGGCGTCCGTGACGGGGAAGAGGTCGGATGCGTCGCGCAGCATTTTTTTGCGGAAGTCGCGCAGGCGGTCGTCGGGCGCGAGCGCGAGCGTCTCTTCCGCCGCGAGCGGCGCGTGCTCCACGGGCATGCTGAATTTGAGACGGCGCGCGACGGTCGCCGAATCCAGACGCGTGCGCATCACGGAAACGCCGCGTTCCCGAGCCGCGGAAAGAATCTCCGGCGCGACGGGAGACGTGCCCGTGACGATTAGCAGCCGCACGGCGTGCTCGAGCGCGCAGCGGTGAATCTCCGGACGGTCGCCGACGACGATGACGAGGTTTTTCCGCTCCGCGACGGGCACGTGGACGGCGAAGCTTTCCGGGCGCATCGCCGCGACGTAGACTTCGAAATCCTCGAGCGCGTCCGCCCGCGCGAGCGTTTCCGCCTCGGCTTCGAGCACGTCGCGGATCAGCGCGAGCGAGCTGAAGATGTGCCGCCCCGTCAGGTCTTCCGCGTTGTCGTTGCCGATGTTGAGCAGCTGCGAAAGCAGCGTCGCCGCGCTGAGCATGCCGAGGTATTTCCCCGACGCGGAGACGACGGGCAGCCGCGCCGCGCGTTCGCGCCGCAGCGTCTCCACGGCGGCGAAAAGCGTCGTGCCCTCGACGATCGCCGTCGCGGGTTCGAGCAGGTCGCGCATGCGCAGAAAGACGTCGTGATGCACGGCGGGCGGCTCGACGCCGAAGCGGCGGAAAAGAAAATCCGCGCGCTCGGGCAGGACGCCCGGGCAGATCGGGACGTAGCGCGTCTCCGGGTCGCGGAGACCGCGCAGCGCGGCGAGCGCGTAGGCGCTGGCGATGCTGTCCGTGTCCGGATTGCGGTGCCCGGATACGAAGACGCGTTTCGGCTTTTCGGTGTTCATGGCAAGCTTTCTACGCCGCGCGCTCCCGCCGGGCAAAGCTTTTTCCCGCGCGCGGCGCCGTTCTGAACTTTCGGCTTTCTGCGGACGCGAAATCTCCGGCGAAACTCGAAGCTTGAAACCGGAGCCCGAAAATCGAAAATTCCTGAGCAGTCATGGAGCACGACCGCAGCAGCAAGCCGTTCAGGCTCGTTTCGGAGTTCCCGCCGACGGGAGACCAGCCGCAGGCGATCGACCTGCTCGCGCGAAGCGTGCAGGCCGGGAACCGCTGGCAGACGCTGCTCGGAGTCACCGGCTCGGGAAAGACGTTCACGATGGCGAACGTCATCGCGCGCGTGCAGCGCCCGACGCTCATCATTTCGCACAACAAGACGCTCGCCGCGCAGCTCTACTCCGAGTTCAAGCATTTCTTTCCCGAGAACGCGGTCGAATACTTCATCAGCTACTACGATTACTACCAGCCCGAGGCCTATGTTCCCGCGACGGACACCTACATCGAGAAGGACTCCGCCGTGAACGACGACCTCGAGCGCCTGCGCATCGCCGCCGCGAGCGCGCTGCTGTCGCGCCGCGACGTCATCGTGATCGCCTCCGTCTCGTGCATCTACGGTTCGAGCTCGCCGGACGACTTCAACGAGATGATGATTCCGCTCGAAGTCGGCATGAAGACGCGCCGCGACGAGCTGCTGGAAAAATTCGTCCGCTCGCTCTACCGCCGCGACGACGTCGCGTTCGAGCGCGGCACGTTCCGCGTGCGCGGGGACACGATCGACGTCTTTCCCGCCGACCGGGAGACGGCGATCCGCATTTCGCTTTTCGACGACGAAATCGAATCCATCCGCCGCCTCGATCCGCTTACGGGGAGCGCGGGCGCGCGTCTGGAAAAATACGATCTGTATCCGTCGAATCAATACGTCACGCCGCAGGACCGCATCGAGGCGGCGATCGGAAAAATTCAGGCGGAACTGGAAGAGCAGGTCGCGAAGTTCGAGCGCGCGGGCAAGCTGCTTGAGGCGCAGCGCATCCGCATGCGTACGGAAAACGACATCGAGATGCTGCGCGAGACGGGCTTCTGCTTCGGCATCGAAAATTATTCCATGCACCTCGGCGGGCGCACGCCCGAGCAGCGTCCGTGGTGCCTCATCGACTTTTTCCCGAAGGATTTTCTCGTCTTCATCGACGAGTCGCACGTCACGCTCCCGCAGATCTACGGCATGTCCAACGGCGACCGTTCCCGCAAGGAGCGCCTCGTCGAGTTCGGCTTCCGCCTGCCGAGCGCGGTGGAAAACCGCCCGCTGCGTCCGGAGGAATTTCAGACGCTCGTGAAGCAGACGGTCTTCGTCTCCGCGACGCCGGCGGCGTTCGAGCTTGAGCATTCCGCCGTCGTCGCCGAGCAGATCATCCGTCCGACGGGGCTGCTCGATCCCGTGATGGAGGTGCGTCCGATCAAAGGGCAGGTCGAGGACGCGATTCACGAGGCGACGCTCGCCGTCGAGCGCGGCGAACGCGTGCTCGTCACCACGCTCACGAAGCGCATGAGCGAGGATCTCTGCGAGTTCATGCGCGAACGCGGCATGCGCGCCGAGTATCTGCATTCCGACATCGACGCGATCGAGCGCGTCGAGATTCTGCGGCGGCTTCGGCGCGGCGCGTTCGACGTGCTCATCGGCGTGAATCTGCTGCGCGAAGGACTCGACATTCCCGAGGCGGCGCTCGTCGTCATTCTCGACGCGGACAAGGAAGGCTTCCTGCGCAGCGAGACCTCGATCGTCCAGACCGCCGGCCGCGCCGCGCGCCACGAGAACGGCCGCGTGATTCTCTACGCCGACGTGATGACGCAGTCGCTCGCGCGCGCGATCGCGATTTCGCGTCTGCGCCGGGAACGCCAGATGGAATACAACGCCGCGCACGGCATCACGCCGCGCGGAGTGCGCCGCGCCGTGCAGGAAAGCCTTCTCCCGCCGCCTGAGGACGACGCGGGCGCGACGGCTCTCATGGCGGCGGAAGGCGCGAAGGACGAAGACGTCGCCGCCGTGCTCGCCGAGCTCGAAGAGGAAATGCTCGCCGCCGCCGACCGTCTCGAATTCGAAAAGGCGGCTCTCCTGCGCGACCAGATTTCCCTGCTCAAAAAAGGCGCGGCGACGAAACCGGCCCCATCGAAGCCTTACGCCCGCCCCGCGCGCAGAAAGCGCCGCGCGTGAACCGCGCGCGTCAGCGGGCGGGGAGAATCGCGTTGATGAAGAGCGTCATGCGCTCTTGAATGTTGCGCGGATTCGGATCGGCGAGCACGGAGCGCGCGAGCTTGCGCATGTCCGCGAGCGTGCTGTGGCGCAGAATGTAGCGGATGCGCGGCGCGGAGTTCGCCGTCATGCTCAGCGAGTCCGCGCCGAGTCCGACGAGGAGCGGCGCGAAGACGGAGTCGCCCGCGATCTCGCCGCAGACGGTGCAGGGAATCTTCGCCTTGTGCGCAGCCTCGATCGTGCTCGCGATCGCGCGGATCACCGCCGGGTGGAACGAATCGTAGAGGTGCGAAATCTTTTCGTTCCCGCGGTCCACCGCGAGCATGTACTGGGTGAGGTCGTTCGTGCCGATGCTGAAGAAGTCCGCCTCCTCGGCGAGGTCTTCGGCGATGGCGACGGCGGCGGGCACTTCGATCATCGATCCGACGGGCACGTTCTCGTCGAAGGGGACGCCGGCGGCGCGCAGCTCGGACTTCGCCTCCTCGAGCACCTCCTTGGCGTTCACGAGCTCGGAGAGCGAGCTGATCATCGGGAACATGATGCGGACGTTCCCGCGCGCGCTCGTGCGGAGAATCGCGCGGAGCTGCTCCTTGAAGATGTCTCGGAACTCGAGGCAGAAGCGTATCGCGCGGAAGCCCATGAAGGGATTTTCCTCCGCCGGCATCAGCCCGCTGGCGATGTGCTTGTCGCCGCCGATGTCGAGCGTGCGGATGACGATTTCGGCGTCCGGCGGGAGCGCCTCGACGACGCGCCGGTACTCCTCGTACTGCGCCTCTTCGGGCGGGAAATCTCCCGAGCGCAGGAAGATGCCTTCGGAGCGGAACAGCCCGACGTCGCGCACGTGCATCTTCCGCATCGTGTCCAGATTCTCCTTGCCGGAGATGTTCGCCTCGATGCGGAAGAAGCTCCCGTCGGCGGTCGTGTCGGGCTTGACGTTCTCTTCCGCGATGAGCGCCTCCAGGCGGGAACGGCGCAGCGAAATCTGCTCGTAGATGTCGAGCGTCTTCGGGCTCGGATTGACGTAGACGAGCCCGCGGTCGCCGTCCACGAGCACCTCGTCGTCCTGCGCGATGCGCAGCGAGGCGTTGCGCAGGCCGACCACCGCGGGAATGCCGAGCGAGCGCGCCATGATCGCGGCGTGCGACGTGTGGTTGCCCGTGTCCGTGAGGACGGCGAGCACGTGCGAGCGGTCGAACGCGATCGTCTCCGAAGGCGTGAGCTCCTCGGCGACGACGACGCGGTCGCGGAAGCGCTCCGGCGAATTGTCCTGCGCGGCGCCGAGCAGATTCTTGAGAATGCGCTGCGCGACGTCGCGGATGTCGGCGACGCGCTCCTTCAGATAGCTGTCGTCGAGCCCGGAGAAAAATTCGATGTAGCGCGAGGCGACGGAGTTGACGCAGTGCTCGGCGTTGAGCTTCGAGCTCTGCATCGCCTTCTTGGTCTCGTCGATGACGGCGGGGTCCTCGAGCACGAGCAGATGCGCGTCGAAGATCTCGCCGCCGGCGTTCCCGGCGCGCTGGCGCATTTCGTCCGAAAGCTTCGCGATCTGCTCCCGCGTCTTGGCGATCGCCCCTTCGAAACGGCGGATTTCCGCCTCCGTGTCTTCGACCTTGTAGCAGGGAATGTCCTCGTTTTTCTGCAGGAAGACGAAGGCTTTGCCGCGGGCGACTCCGGGGGCGCATCCGATGCCCTGGAGACAGTATTCGGTTTTTTCGGGCGAGTCGTTCATGCGTTCCAAGTTAGCCCCGGCTTCCCCTCGGCGCAAGCGCGAACGCGCCGAGAGCGCCGCGCCGCCTCCGCGCGGGCGCGCGGAATTTCGCCTCGGAAAAACGGCGCGGCTCGTGTAGCGTTCCCGCGATGAATCCGACGAAATTTTTTCCGCGCGCGCTGCGCGTTCCCGCGCTGGTCGCGCTGACGGTCGCGCTCTGGACGCTTTCGATGCCGGGGCCGAATCTTTCCGGCGCGGCGTGGTTCTTTGCCGTGCCGTTCGCGCTGTGGGCGGCGCGCCGTCCGGCGTGGAGGACGTGGCTCGCCGCGAGCTGGGCGGCGTGCTTTCTCGCGGGCGTCGTGAATCTGGTCTGGCTGCGGCACCTGTATCCGCCGCTGGGCTGGGTCGCGCTGCTGCTGCTGCCGCTCGCCTACACGGCGTTCCCGTGGCTGTGGTTCGTCGCGCTGCGCTGGGTGATGCCGCGCTGCACGGGCGAGCGCGCGTTCGCGTCGCGCGCGCTCGATCTGCTCGGGCTCGCGGGGCTGTGGCTCGTGCTCGAATGGATGCTGACGTGGTTTCTGACGGGTTTCCCGTGGATGCCGCTCGGCGCGACGCAGTGGGATTTCCCGGCGGCGCTGGCGCTGTGCCGTTTCGCGGGAACGCCGGCCGCGAGCGCGACGGTGATCTTCTTCAATCTCGGGCTGGCGCGCTATCTGCGGCGGCAGTTCGTCGAGGCGCGCGTCGCGCCCGCGGCGCCGTCGCCCTTCGGATTTCTGCGGACGTTCTGCCCGGAGTTTTATCTCGCGCTCGCGCCCGTGTTCGCCTCCGTCGTCGTGTTCGCGTGTTCGTGCGTCGAATACGACCGCGGCGCGGAGAAGAAGTTTTCCTTCGCCGCCGTGCAGACGGATTTCGATCCGAACGCGAAATGGGACGCGCGCCGCGTCGCCGAAAATCTGCGCGTGCTCGAAACGCTGACGCTCGCCGCGACGACGCTTTCGCGGGAACGCCCCGTCGCGACGTTCCCGCAGGCGGAAACCGCGCTCGCGGCGGAACGGAAACGCCGCGCCGAGGGCGGAAAGCGCCTCGCGACGGATCTGGACTTCGTGCTTTGGCCCGAGGCGGCTATGCCCGTCTTCCCTCTGGAAAAAAGCGACGCGAACGGTTTCGCGGCGTTTCTGAAAGGACTCGCGCGCGAGACGGGAACGGCGCTCGTCATCGGCGCAGTCGCGCCCGCGGAAACGGCCGATGGCGCCGCGGCGGACGCGTCGTATCACAATTCCGTGCACGTCGTCGATCCGCGCTTCGGGCTCGCGGACGCGTTCGCGGCGAAGCGCCATCTCGTGCCGTTCGGCGAATACGTGCCGCTCGCGGACGTGCTGCCGCTGCGCAAGGTCGTTCCCGTGGCGAGCGACTGCGTGCCGGGCGCGTCGGCGGAACCGCTTCTCGTGCGCTCCCGCGAAAACCGCGTGCTGCGGCTGGGGGCGCTCGTGTGCTACGAGGACGTCTTTCCGGAGCTCGGGCGCGACTGCGTCGCGGCGGGCGCGGAGGCGCTCGTCGTCGTTACGAACGACGCGTGGTACGGCCGTGAGGCGGGCGCGCATCAGCACATGGCGCATTCCGTGATGCAGGCGGTTTCGCTCGGCGTGCCCGTCGTGCGCTGCGGGAACGCGGGCTGGAGCGGCGTGATTTCGCCGATAGGGCAGATTCAGCCGATGACCGACGCGGACGGAAGCATTTATTTCCGCGGCGTCGGGCGCTTCGACGTCTACGGGCGCCGCGCGGCGTCGCCGACGTTCTACGCGCTGCACGGCGACTGGCTCGTCCTCGTCGGCGCGGCGTTCTTCGCGCTCTCCGCCCTCGCGCGCCTTCTGCGCCGCGCGTTCGCCGAAAGGAATCCGCGCTGAGAGCGGGGCGTCAGAAGAGACCCGGGAGCGTCGGCGTTTCGTCCTCCCGCCGTCGCGGCGGCGGGAACGCGGAGAGGTCGCCCGCGCGGTCGCGCAGCCACGCGAGGAGGATGCCGACGACGTATTCCCGCTCCGCCTCGGAAAGCTCGCGTCCCGGCGCGATGCCGTGCCATTTGCTCAGACAGCCGCGGCAGCACGTTCCCGTGGCGTGCTGCGCGAGAAAGACGACGTGCCCGCGCATGGGCGTCTGTCTGCCGTCGTTGCGCGGAATCGCGGGCGCGAGGCGTTCCCGCACGATTTTCCGCGCCTGCGCCGCAATCGTCTCCCAGCCTTTTTCCGCGATGTAGGCGCGGTCTTTTTCCGTGAGCCGGAACCGCGAACGGAACGGCGAAGCGGCGAGGCGCGGCCTGAGTTCTTCGAAAGTCGTCATCGCCGCGCGGAGAGCTCGCGCACGACGCGCACGGGGAAGCGCGAGCCGTTTTCGTCGGTCACGTAAAGGTGTTCCCACACGAGGCGCACCTCGTCGCCGGGCGAGAGCGCGCGGACGCGTTCGGCGATTTCGGCGGAAACGTCGCTCGCTCCCGTCGTCGAGAGCAGCATGAACGCGAATTCGTCAGCCTGCGGGTCGCCGTATTGTCCGGGTTTTTCGTAGGCGTTGTATTTTTCGACGCGAAAGACGGCGAGCGTTCCCGAGTGCCCGCAGCGGTCGGGGCAGAGCGTCGTCAGCCCGCGGCAGACGTGTTCGCGCGTTCCCTCGAAGACGGCGTCCGTGTCGTGGCGCGCGAGAAGCTCCGCCGTGCGCGTCGGCTTCGCGGGCGCTTCGGGGGCGGTTTTTTCTTCGGGCGCGTTCCCGCAGGAGCAGGCGACGAGCGCCGCGCCCGCGAGCACGAGCGCGAACGGGGCGAGGAATTTTCGGGGAAACGGGGCGGCGGATTCTTTTTTCATGTGAGGGAAGCGTCTCTGCGGCGTGGTTTTGTCCGTGCGGCGGCGTTCACGGGCGGAAGCCGCGGGCGCGCGCGGCGGCGTGCAGGTCGTCGAGGCTCAGCGCGGATTCGTTTTCGGGCAGGACGCCGTTCGCCTCGAACCAGCCTTCGCTCATTTCGAGGCAATACTGAACGTCGTCGGAATTTGAATACGTCGTGCGCAGGTCGCCCGCGTAGAGCGCGCGGACTTCGAGCAGGCGTCCCGCGGAATCGAAGAAGCCGATGTCGAGATTCACGGGAACGTTCTTCATCCAGAACGCGCGCGTCTCCGCGACGGGATAGACGAAGAGCATGCCTTCGTCGGCGGCGAGCCCGCGGCAGCCCATCAGCCCGCGCGTGCGCTCGATCTCCGTGATCGCGAGGCGGACTTCCGCGCGCGCGCCGTTGTCGAAGCGCAGCGGGAAACGCGTCTCCGCGCCCGCGCGTTCCCGCTCCGTTTCGCCGCAGGCGCAGAGCAGCGCGAGGGCGCCGAGCGCCGCCGCTCCCGCCGGGAGGAATTTTCTCCGAAGTCTCATGGCGCGATTTTCCCGCGTTCCCGAGGCGGAAGTCAAGAAGGCGATTCGCGCGCCGCGCGGCGGCGCGGAAAGTGACAGAAACTCACTGAACTTGATCACCGCCATGACTTCATCACCTCATCGCCTTAAAATGCGACAATTGAGACAAAAGGAATCTTGGCACGGGGTTTGCATAAATCAAGGGCACTATGAGTAAAATTCTTGGAATCGACCTTGGAACCACCAATTCCTGCATGGCTGTCATGGAAGGCGGCGAGCCCGTCGTCATCCCCAACAGCGAAGGCGCGCGCACGACGCCCTCCGTCGTCGCGTTCGCGAAGAACGGCGAACGCCTCGTCGGCCAGGCCGCGAAGCGCCAAGCCGTCACCAACCCGAAAAACACGATCTTTTCGGCGAAGCGCCTGATCGGCCGCAAGTTCGCGGAAGTTCAGGAAGAAATCAAGTCCTTCCCGTTCACCGTCGTCGAAGGCAAAAACGGCGACGCCGCGATTCAGGCGACCGTCAACGGCAAGACCGAGACCTTCGCGCCGGAACAGATTTCCGCGATGGTCCTCGCGAAGATGAAGGCCGACGCCGAGGCCTATCTCGGCGAAAAGATCACGCAGGCGGTCATCACCGTTCCCGCGTATTTCAACGACGCGCAGCGCCAGGCGACGAAGGACGCGGGAACGATCGCGGGTCTCGAAGTGCTCCGCATCATCAACGAGCCGACGGCGGCCTCGCTCGCGTACGGGCTCGACAAGAAGTCCGACGAAAAAATCGCGGTCTATGACCTCGGCGGCGGCACGTTCGACGTTTCGATTCTCGAAATCGGCGACGGCGTCTTCGAAGTCAAGGCGACGAACGGCGACACGCACCTCGGCGGCGACAATTTCGACGAACGCGTCATCTCCTGGCTCGTGGACGGCTTCAAGGCCGAAAACGGCATCGACCTGCGCAATGATCCGATCGCGCTGCAGCGCCTGAAGGAAGAAGCCGAAAAGGCGAAGATCGCGCTTTCGTCCACCAATTCGACGGACATCAACCTGCCGTTCATCACGGCGGACGCGTCCGGCCCGAAGCACCTCAACGTCACGCTCACGCGCGCCAAGCTCGAGCAGATCTGCGACGACCTTCTGGAGCGCACGCGCGTTCCGTTCGAGCGCTGCCTCAAGGACGCCGAGCTCTCGATGAGCGAAATCAACGAGCTCGTGCTCGTCGGCGGCATGACGCGCATGCCGAAGGTCGTCGAAGTGGCGCGCAGCCTCGCCGGCAAGGAACCGCACAAGGGCGTGAATCCGGACGAAGTCGTCGCGATCGGCGCCTCGATTCAGGGCGGCGTCCTCAAGGGCGACGTGCGCGACGTGCTCCTGCTCGACGTCACTCCGCTGACGCTCTCCATCGAGACCGCGGGCGGCGTCTCCACGCCGATGATCGAGCGCAACTCGACCATTCCGACGAAGAAGTCGCAGATTTTCTCCACCTACGCCGACAACCAGACGGCCGTGGACATCCGCGTGCTGCAGGGCGAGCGCCCGATGGCGAAGGACAACAAGCAGCTCGGGCTCTTCCGCCTCGACGGAATCAATCCCGCGCCGCGCGGCACGCCGCAGATCGAAGTCACGTTCGACATCGACGCGAACGGCATTCTGCACGTCTCCGCGATCGACAAGGGCACCGGCAAGAGCCAGGAAATCTCCATCACGGGCTCGTCCGGTCTGAGCAAGGACGAAGTCGAAAAACTCCGCAAGGAAGCCGAAATGCACGCCGCGGAGGACAAAGTCCTGCGTGAGACCGCCGAAGCGCGCAACAAGCTCGACGCCTACGTCTTCCAGATCGAAAAGCAGGTCAAGGAAGCCGGCGACAAGATCCCCGCGCAGCAGAAGACCGAAATGGAAAACCTGCTCGCCGAAGCGAAAAAGGTGCTCGACGACAAGTCCTCGACGCTCGACGCGATCAACGCGCAGGTGACGAAGATCGAAAGCCTCATGCAGGCGGCGCAGCAGTTCGCCCAGCAGCAGGGCGGCGCGGCGGGAACGCCTCCTCCGCCTCCGCAGAACGACGCCGCTTCCTCCTCCGGCGCCTCCTCCAAGAAGGGCGGCGACGGCGCGGTGGACGCCGACTTCGAAGTCGTGGACGACGACAAGAAATGAGAAGCGCCTGAAGGCTGAGGCTTAAAGAAGACGCGTTCCCGCGCGACGATGTGCGGGAACGCGTTTTTTTGCGCTCCCGCGGCGTGGATTCGCCGCGCGACGCCCGAAAGAATTTTTGAGGACTTTCTTCGCGGAGCGAAACGCAATCAGCCTTCATGGCTTCCGCCACTTCATCACTTCCGCGGCTCGCGGACGATAAATTCTTGCGCGGGACGCGGGAAACGTTCAAACTGCCATAACAATCAACCCCGAAATTTCATCATATTTTCCCATGAAACTTTTTAACCAAGCAGAAGCGGAAGCCTTCGTGAAGACAGGTGCCAAGGTGTTCCGCCACGGACCGGAAATGCGCGTGACGCCGATCGCGCGCGACGTGCTCACGGAAGCGGGCGTCCGCCTCGTCTTCGATCCCGCGATGGCGGGCACGGCTCCCGCCGCGACGAACGCCGTTCCCGCGGCGCCCAAGGCCGGTGCGGCGGCTTCCGCCTTCGTCGGCGATCCCGCGCTCGCGCGCCTCACGGCGAGCGGTCCCTCGACGCGCAATTTCTGCCCGACGCCCGCCGATCAGTCCGGCTACAAGAAGGAGGACGTCGATTACTTCAACTCGCCCGAGTGCGAAGCGCTCAAATACCAGATGTGCGACATGGGGCGCCGCATCTGGCTGCGCGAGTTCGTGGACGGCAACGGCGGCAACATTTCCGTCCGCGTGGACGGCGACCGTTACCTGTGCACGCCGACAGGCGTCAGCAAGGGCTTCCTCACGCCCGACATGCTCGGCATGGTGGACGCGAAGGGCAAGCAGCTCGCGGGCACGTGGAAGCGCACGAGCGAGGTGAACACGCACATCGCGATCATGAAGGTGTGCCCGACGGCGATGTCCGTCATTCACGCGCACCCGGTGCACGCGACGGCGTTCGCGGTCGCGGGCGTGGAACCGCCGACCTGCCTGCTCACCGAATCCGAAATTTTCCTCGGCCGCATTCCGATCGCGAAATACGCGACGCCGGGCAGCCCGGACGTGGCGAAGTTCTGCGCGGAGCTCGCGCCGACGCACCAGGCGATTATGATGGCGTCGCACGGCGTCATCACTTGGGGAACGGGCGTCGAAGACGCGTATTACAAGATGGAGATCGCCGACGCGCTCTGCCGCACGATTCTGCTCGCGAACCAGCTGCCGAAGCGCGGTCCCGCGATTTCGAACGAAGGCATGGCGGAAATTCTCGATCTGAAGAAACAGATGAATCTGCCGGACGACCGCTTCGGGCTGAAGGTCGCGAATCTCTGCGACGCGGATCCGTGGGAAATTCTCGCCGGCAACGCCACGTGCAAGCTCAGCACGCCCGCGAAGCCCTGCGAATGCAAGGCGAAGGCGGAAGCCCCGGCGGACGTCGAGGCGCTCGTCAAGGAAATCACCGACGAGATCATGAAGCAGACGAAGTGAGGCGGGGTTCTCCCGGACGAAAGGCGGCAGAAAATGCCGCCTTTTTTGTTCTTTGGAAAATTCGGGAGATGTTGCGAGCCGCCGTCTCGTTGAAGTCCGCATATGCGGACTTGCGCGGGCGGTGAGGGGAAAGCCGTTTGCTTGACGGGCGGGAGCGCGGGTCAGTCTTCTTCGGACGGCGTCGGGGGCGGCGTCTTCGCGGCGAGGACGGAGTCGAGCAGGGATTCGAAATCGATTTCCGCGACGGCGCGGCGCAGGTCCGGGTCGTCGAGCATGCGGTTCACGTCCGGATCGGAAAGGATGCCGTCCACGTCGCGGGCGGCGAGCATGCGCTGGATTTTCGGCGAGTTCACGATCGGATAGGCCGCAGGGAGCGTGAGCACCGACTGGACTTCGTCGGCGTAGATGAATTTGCGCGCGACCGCGGGATCGGAGAGCACGGCGACGAGCTTGTCGATCTTCCGCACGAAGCTTTCCGGGAGCGGAT
This sequence comes from Candidatus Spyradosoma sp., assembly GCA_051884495.1. Lineage (GTDB taxonomy): Bacteria > Verrucomicrobiota > Verrucomicrobiia > Opitutales > UBA953 > Spyradosoma. Next base: position 196,175 of record JBJEVQ010000018.1, on the reverse strand, counting down.
TCCAGTTTTCAACGAAGTGCAGCCCGGGAATCAGCGCGACCGACGCGCGCGCGCGGATCGCCGCCCGGCAGACGTCTCCGCGGAGGCCTCGGGACTGCGCGCGCGCGCCGCCGTTCAGCGCTTCGCCGAGCGTTCCCGCCGCGGCGAGGGCGAGCACGCACGCGCCCGCCCAGAAAAAACCGATCCAGCAGCCGACGACCGCGCCGAAGACGGGGTATTCCGGCTCGCCGGTCTGTTCCGAAATCTGCGAGCGCCCGCGCCACCACAACAGGCTGAACACGGGCAGCCAGACGAGCGTCGCCGTGAGCGCGATTCCGGCGACGCCGCGCAGGATCCACGGAATGCCGACGTCGCCGAGCAGGGCGAAGCCCAGGTCCGCGCCGAAGAGCCAGGCGAACGTTCCCGCGAGCGCGAACGCGATCAGCGGCGCGAGGCTGCGGATCGGTCCGCGACGGTAACCGCGCAGCGAACAGACGAAGAGAATCGCCAGGAACGCGAGCGCGAAGACTCCCGCCAGCACGTGGCTCGCGGGAGAAGCGGAAAGGTTTTCCGTCGCGGAAATCGGCATTGCCGTCGGGCTTCCTCAGCCGATGATCTTGCGGATCTGCGACTCGCGGGACTCGATGCTTTCCATGAGACGCAGCTGCACGAGCGCGCGCTTGAGGTTGTGTTCCTTGTAGCGCGTCTTGAAATAGACGTCGCCGGCGAGATAGTCCGCGAAGAAGCGCAGACCGAGCTCGAGCGGCAGAATGCGCACGGCGTCGAACAGGTGGTCGTGATCCGCCTGCGTGAAGAATTTTTTGGCGTGGCGCATGTAGCCGCGGTAGAACGCGGAGAAGAGGTCCGTGTCGAAAAAGACCGTGTGGAGGTCCATCGCGTCTTCGCCCGCGGGATTGCAGGCGGAGCGTACGGCGTCGCCGATGTCGGCGTGGACGAGCCCGGGCTGAATCGTGTCCAGATCGACGATGCAGGTGCCTTTGCCCGTCGTCTCGTCGATGAGGATGTTCGCGACCTTCGGGTCGCCGTGCGTCGGGCGCAGCTTGAGCTCGCCGCTTTTCTTGGCGTTCTCGAAGACGGAGCAGAAGTCGCGGCGCTCCTCGATCAGCGCGAGGCAGTTGCGCGCTTCGCGGGAGTGCGCGAGCAGATCCTGCGCTTCGGGCGTCTTCAGCGCGGCGTCCATCGCGGCGAGATACGTCGGCGTGATGTGGAAGCTTTCGATGACGTATTCGAGGTTTTCGCAGGGAATGTCGGAAATGAGGTTCTGGAAGCAGCCGAGCACCGTTCCCGCCTCGAAGGCGTGGTCGGGGCTCTGCACTTTCTCGTAGGAGACCGCGGAGGCGATGTTGGAGATCGCGCGCCAGACTTCACCGTTTCCGTCCACGTAGAAATCCTTGCCGTCGCGCGTGCGGATGATTTTCGGCAGCTGCCAGATGCGGTCGGAAGTCTCGTTGATTTCTTCAAGCTTGCGGTGGCAGACGTCCGTCACGATGCGCATGTTGTGCATGATGTTTTCCGGCTTGGGGAAAACCGCGCGGCGGATGCGCTGCAGGATGAAGCGTTCTTCCGAAAACGTCGTGCGGAAGATGACGCGGTAGGTGTCGTTGATGTTGCCGGAACCGAAAGGCTCGACGGAAACGAGACGCCCGGAGACGTCGAACTGTTTTGCAATCAGGGATGCGTTCATTTTTTAAGTGAAGTATTCTTTTTTTTGATTTTAGAATCGGCGCGCTCGCGCCTTCGATTCTTTTCTACACGAAAACGCCTCTTCGGACAATTTGAAAATGGAGAAATTTCGCGCGCGGGAGAGACAAAAAAGCGTTCCCGCGAAACGAACCGCGGGAACGCTCTTCTTTAAGCGTTAAGCCTTAAACTTTAAGCTCTCTTCACGCCTGCGCCTTGACGCCGCTTTCGACGAGGGCGAGGAAGTCCTTCGCGACGAGCGCCGCGCCGCCGATGAGGCCGCCGTCGATGTCCGGCTTGGCGAGGAGTTCGTCCGCGTTCGCCGGCTTCATCGAGCCGCCGTAGAGGATGCGGATCTTGTCGGAGACGGTGCCGAGGATTTCGGTGAGCGTCTTGCGGATGAACGCGTGCACTTCCTGCGCCTGGTCGGGCGTCGCGGTCTTGCCGGTGCCGATCGCCCAGACGGGTTCGTAGGCGATGACGATGTTTTCCGCCTTGTCCGCGGGAACGTTCGCGAGGCCTCCGACGAGCTGCGTCTTGATGACTTCTTCGACCTTGCCGGCTTCGCGTTCTTCGAGCGTTTCGCCGACGCAGAGAATCGGGATCAGATTGCTTTCGAGGCAGGTGACGACCTTCTTGTTGATGAACGCGTCCGTTTCGCCGTAGTAGCTGCGGCGTTCGCTGTGTCCGAGAATGACGTGCGAGACGTGCAGGTCGCGGAGCATCGCCGCGGAGATTTCGCCCGTGTAGGCGCCCGAGGCCTTGTCGCTGACGTTCTGCGCGCCGAGCTTGACGGTGGAGTTGCCGATGAGGGCGCTGACGGCCGGAATCGACGTGAACGTCGGGCACATCAGCACGTCGATTTCGTTGCGGTTGCTGACCGCCGCGATGATCGGCTTGGCGAGTTCGACGGCTTCCGTCGCCGTCTTGTTCATTTTCCAGTTACCTGCGATGAGGATTTTGCGTGACATGATTTTTTGTTGATTGAAATTTGAGGTTGTTGAATTTTACGCCTTGTCCAGCGCGTCCACGCCGGGGAGAATTTTGCCTTCGAGGAGCTCGAGCGAAGCGCCGCCGCCCGTGGAGCAGTGCGAGACGGTCTTCGCGACGCCGAACTTCTTCGCCGCCGTCGCCGTGTCGCCGCCGCCGACGACCGTGGTCGCGCCGGCTTCCGTCGCCTTGGCGATCGCGTCCGCCATCGCCTTCGTTCCCGCCGCGAAGGCGTCGAATTCGAACACGCCCGCGGGGCCGTTCCAGACAATCGTCTTGGAGGCGAGAATGGACTTCGTGAAGATTTCGTTCGTCTTCGGGCCGACGTCGAGGCCCATCCAGCCGGCGGGAACGCCGGTCTCGTCCGTCGCCGCCTGCGTCGCCGCGTCGGCCGCGAACTTGTCCGCGCACACGTAATCGACCGGGAGCGTGATCTTCACGCCCTTTTCCTGCGCCTTGGCGATGAGCTCGGGAACGAGCTTCGCGCCTTCTTCGTCGAAGAGCGAGGCGCCGATTTCCATGTTCTGCATGACCTTCTTGAACGTGAACGCCATACCGCCGCCGATGATAATCTCGTTCGCCTTGTCGATGAGGTTCTTGATCAGCGGAATCTTGTCGGCGATCTTGGCGCCGCCGAGAATCGCGAGGAGCGGACGCGCCGGATTTTCGAGCACCGCCGCGAACGCCTTGAGTTCCTTTTCCATGAGGAAGCCGGCGACCTTCGCGGGAAGATCGACGCCGACCATCGAGGAGTGCGCGCGGTGCGCCGTGCCGAACGCGTCGTTCACGTACACGTCCACGTTCTTCGAAAGGCTCGCGCGGAACTCGGCGACCTTCGCGGGATCGGCCTTGATCTTGTTGCCTTCGGCGTCCTTCGCCTTGCCTTCTTCCTCGATGTGGAAGCGCAGATTTTCAAGAAGCAGGATTTCGCCCGGCTTCAGCGCCGCCTTCGCCTCTTCGGCGACGGGACCGACGCAGTCCTCGACGAACTTCACCGGCTTGCCGATCTGCCTGGAAAGCTCTTCCGCGACGGGCTTGAGCGAAAATTTCGGGGTGACCTGGCCGTTCGGGCGGCCGAGGTGCGAAGCGAGAACGACCGCCGCGCCGTGATCGAGCGCGTACTGAATCGTCGGGAGCGCCGCGACGATGCGCTGCGGATTCGTGATCGCGCCCGTCGCCTTGTCCTGCGGAACGTTGAAGTCAACGCGGATGAAAACGCGTTTGCCGTTAACATCGATGTCTCGAATTGTTTTAGCTGCCATAGTTTTTGTAGTTGTTCAAAAGAGTGATCTGACCAAAAAGTTCCGCCATTAAATCCCCGCGGGAACGCTTTGGCAAATTGAAATTTGGCGCACGGCGCTCTACGCTCGCGCGCATGGACGAAAAAATTTGACGCGACGGCGAAGCTGACGCGTCAGGCGTATTCCCAGATCATCAGCGACGAAACGCACGCGGTCGGCAGGCGCACCGCCGTGCGTTTCGCCTTCGCGCTCAGGCTGAATCCTCAGAAGGCGCGCGGGCCGCTTCGAAGCGCCGGTAATAAAAGATTCATTTTCGCGCGGGAACGTGCTTTAATGGCGCGCATGGAAATCCCCGAAATTGTAGAAGCAGGCAAACACGTTTTGAGGGCGGAGGCCGACGCGCTGCGCGTCATGGAGGCCGGGCTCGACGAGAACTTCGCCAAGGCGGTAGAAATCCTTTACGCGAGCGACCGCAAGGTCGTCATCTCGGGCGTCGGCAAGTCCGGGCTCATCGGGCAGAAGATCGTCGCGACGCTGTGTTCCACGGGAACGCCGGCGATTTTTCTGCACAGCGCGGACGCCGTTCACGGCGACCTGGGCATCTGTCTGCCGGGCGATCCCGTCGTGCTGATTTCCAAGAGCGGGACGACGGCGGAGACCGTGCGTCTGCTGCCGATTCTGCAGCGCATGGGCGCGAAGATCATCGCCATCGTCGCGAACAGAAATTCGCCGCTGGCGGAGCAGGCGGACGTCGTGCTCGACATCGGCGTGAAGAGCGAGGCAGACCCGCTCGGCATCGTGCCCACGACGAGCACGACGCTCACGCTCGCGATGGGCGACGCGCTCGCCGCCGCGCTCATGCTCAAGCGCCGCTTCGGGGAAAAGGACTTCGCCAGATTCCACCCGGCGGGGCAGCTCGGCCGCAACCTTCTTCTCACCGTCAAGGACGTGATGCGCCCGCAGGGAAAAATCGCCGTCGTTTCCGCGGAGACGACGATCCGCGACACCGTCATCGCCATGACCGAATTTCCGAACGGCGCGGCGTGCGTGACGGACGGCGCGGGAACGCTCGTCGGCATCATCACGGACGGCGACCTGCGCCGCGCGCTTCACAAATACGAAAACCTCGGCGGCATCACGGCGGGCGAAATCATGGTCAAGAATCCGATCTGCGCCTTCGCGGACATGAGCCTCGGCGACGCCGCGCGCGTGATGGAGGACCGCCCGTCGCAGATCTCCGTGCTTCCCGTGCTGGACGCGCCCGGCGGAAACCTCGTCGGCGTGCTGCGCATTCACGACGTCTATCAGGCGAATCTCGTCTGACGTTCCCGCGTCATGGTTTCCGCGTCTTTCCGGAAATTCGCCGGCGCGCGTTCCCGCACCGAGCCGATTCCGCGTCGGCAGAAATGCGTCGCGTTCGCCGCGTCGGCGACGCTGCTCTGGTCCACCTGGGCGCTGACGGCTTCGACCGCGCGCACGCTCGTCGTCGCGACGGCGCTTTCGGCGCTGACCTTCGCGCTGCTTTTCGTGCCCGTCGGCGGCGAAGATTCCGCCGCCTCGGCGAAGCGTAATCTGTCGCGCCTGCTGCGCTTTCCGCTCTTCTGGATCGGGCTTCTGCTCGGGCTCTACCTCGTCGCGCAGGGCTGCGTGCCGGGGATTTCCGTCATCTGGAAGGAGACGTCGTGGAGCCTGAAATTCGTGAAGGACGCGCCGCGGTGGTTCCCGACGGGCATCGACGCTCCCTTCGGTTTCGAGACGAGCATCGGCGCGAACGCGTGGCGCGAGCTCTGCCATTTCGGGAGCGCGTGGCTGATGCTCTGCGCGCTCTGGTGCGGCGTGCGTTCCCGCCGGCTGTGGAAAGCGCTGCTGTGGGCGTTCGTCCTCAACGCGCTCGCGCTCGCGGCTTTCGGGCTTTACCGCATCGCCGTGGGCGCGGGCTCGACGTATCTCGGAGTCAAGGGATTCCAGTTCTTCTCCGCGTTTTCCTACAAGAATCACGCGGGCGCGTTCTTCACGCTCGCGATTGCGGTCTGCGCCGGGCTCGGGCTGAGCCAATGGCGCGAGTCCGTCCGCGCGTTCCGACGCGGCGGGCCGCATCTGATTCTGCTCGTCTTCGGGCTGATTTTTTTGGGGACGGTCTTCGCGACGAAATCGGTCGGCGGCGTCTTTCTCGCCGTGTGCTGGCTGCCGCTCGCGCCGCTGCTCATCGCGTTTTCCGGACTGATGAGCCGTGACGCCTGGGTCACTTTCGGCGTCTTTCTGCTGATGCTGGCCGGCGTCGCGGGAACGTGGTGGCTGACGGCGGACACGTCAGTGTTCTTTTCGCGCGTCGATCAGAAAGTCGCCGTCGGCGAGCTGCCCGACGTCGAAGGCGCCGTCGCGCGCGAGGAAAATCCCTTCGACACCTTTTCGCTGGACAAGGGCTCCCGCGCGGAGCTGCGGCGGCTTTCGGAAAAAATGTTCCGCTACGACGACCGCGTCGCGGTCTTCGGCTGGGGCGCGGGCGCGTACCGCTGGGTCGCTCCCGTGTTTCAGCTTTCGATGGACGAGTTCACGCGCGTCGATCGCCGCACGGGAAAGAAGCGCCTGATTTCGCGCACGGAATACGCGCACTGCGACCCGTGGAATTTTCTCGTGGAATGGGGCTCGGTCGGCGCGGGAATCTTCTTCGCGGGCGTCGCGTGGTTTTTCGGCTGGGCGCTGCTGAACGTGCGCCGCTGGCGCGCGTCGTCCGTCGCGCTGCTGGCGGGAACGCTGATTTTCTGCGCGCACGCCTGCGTGGAGTTCGTCTCGTTCAATCTCGCGCTGCTTTTCTCGGTCGCCGTGCTCGCCGCAGCCTTCCGCGCCGACCTCCGCCGCGACGGAAAAGACGCGTGAACGCGCGCCTTTCCGCCGTCGCGCGGCCGCGTCGTCACTTGATCAGCGCGGCGCGGATGCGCTCGAGCTCGCGCACCTTTTCCGGGCTGATTTCGCAGAGACCGCGTCCGAGCTGAAGCGCGATCGCGAGCGTGTGGCAGTACGCGTCGAGAATCTCCACGCGCCAGTAGGCGTCTTCCGCGTTCTTGCCCCAGCAGATCACGCCGTGATTCTTCATGATGACGGCCTGGTGCCCGCGCGCGCATTCGGCGACGGTGTCGGCGAGCTCGGGCGCGCCCGGCGTCTGGTATTCCGCGATGCCGATGCTGCCGAGAAAGATTTCCGCCTCGGGGATGATGCCCTTCGCGGGAACTTCGTTGGAGATCGCGAACGCGGTCGCGTGCGGCGGGTGCGCGTGGACGCAGGCGCGCGCGTTCGGGACGCGCTTGAGCACTTCGAGGTGCGTCATCGCCTCGCTCGTGCGGCGCTGCGTTCCCGCGAGCTGATTGCCCGCGAAGTCGATCAGGCAGATGTCCTCGGGCTTCATGAAGCCCTTGGAGACGAGCGTCGGCGTGCACAGGACGCGGTCGTCGCCGACGCGCACGGTGATGTTGCCGCCGTTGCCGTCCACGAAATCCTTCGCCCAGATGCGGCGGCCGATGTCGCACATCTGCGACTTGATCCGGCTGATTTCGGGAGAATGGAAGAACGCCTCGATTTCCTCGGGCGTCTTCGCGTCGGCGCCCGGCGTCCATTCGTAGGCTTTGCCGAAGGGATTGACGGGGGCGACCTTCGCGGTCTTTTTTTCGAGAAGCGCGTCGAGCTTGGCTTCGATCGCGTTCAGGCGGGCTTCGATGTCGGAATTTTCCATGATGATGAAACGTTGGGGTTGAGAAAAATCAGTTGGCGAAGCGGAAGACGGCGACGTCGCCGTCGCGGAAGAGATATTCCTTGCCTTCGAGACGGTATTTGCCCGCTTCGCGCGCGGCGGCGAAGCTTCCTGCGGCGATGAGATCGTCGTAGGAGACGACGTCCGCCTTGATGAAGCCCTTCTCGAAATCGGTGTGAATGACGCCCGCGCACTGCGGCGCCGTCATGCCTTTCTTGAACGTCCACGCCTTGGCTTCCTTTTCGCCGGCGGTGAAGTAGGACGCGAGCCCGAGCAGGTCGTAGGACTGCCGGATGAGCTGCGAGACGCCCGAGTCCGCGACGCCGAGGCTCTGCAGAAATTCCCGGCCTTCCTCCGGCGAGAGGTCGCACAGCTCCGCCTCGACCTGCGCGCAGATGACGCACACGCGCGCGTCGTGATTGTCTGCGACGTATTTCCTCACGCGCGCGACGTATTCGTTCGCGGACGGGTCGGCGAGATCCGCCTCGGCGACGTTGCACGCGTAGAGCACGGGCTTCGTCGTGAGCAGCGAGAACTGCTTCGCGCGCGCGCGCTCTTCGTCGTTCATCGGCAGCGACGCGGCGGTCTTTCCTTCGTTGAGGTGCGGAATGATGCGGTTCAGCAGCGCGACGCACGCGGCGGCCTCCTTGTCCTGGCCGCGCATCTTCTTCACGTTCTTGTCGAGCTGCGACTCGCATGACTGCAGGTCCGCGAGCACGAGCTCCGTCGTGATGACCTCGATGTCGCGCACGGGATCGACCGAGCCCATGTTGTGGACGACGTCGTCGTCGTCGAAGCAGCGCACGACGTGGACGACGGCGTCCACCTCGCGGATGTTGGCGAGAAACTTGTTGCCGAGCCCTTCTCCCTTGGACGCGCCCGCGACGAGCCCCGCGATGTCCACGAACTCGATCGCGGCGGGCACGATCTTGTTCGTCTTCGCGAGCCTGGCGAGAGGCGCGAGCCGTTCGTCCGGCACTTCGACGATGCCGACGTTGGGCTCGATCGTGCAGAAAGGATAATTGGCGGCCTCGGCGTTTCGGGAACGCGTCAGCGCGTTGAAAAGCGTGCTCTTGCCGACGTTCGGCAAACCGACGATACCTGCTTGTAACATAATCACGTATTCTGACACTTCGCCGCGCCTTTTTAAATCCGATTTTTGCCGCGCGCGCGGGGGCTCCGAGATTTCCGCTTGCGGGGCGGGGCGATTTATAGGAATCTCGGCGAAATTCGCTTCAGTTTTTGTCCTCATGAAAAAGATTTTTCCGCTTCTGATCTGCGCGCTCGCCGCGTGCGTTTCCGCGACGCTTTCCGCCGCGGAGGTGATTCCCGAAGAGGCCGTTCCCGCGCGGGAAGTCTTCGACGCGAAGAACGCCGCCGTGCTCGGCGTCGTCGAAGGGCTCACGGAATATCTGCCCGTGTCTTCGACGGGGCACCTCATTCTCGCCAACAGCGCGCTCGGGCTGGACTCGGACGCGCCGCTCGTGAGCCGCGACGGTAACGGGCTCGTGCGCGACCGCGACGGCTCGGAGTTTTCCGTCAAGGAGGCCGCGGACGCGTATTCCATCATCATTCAGTTCGGCGCCATCGTCGCCGTGCTTTTCGCGTATTGGGGGCGCTGCACGGGAACGCTCGTCGGCGTGCTGCGCGGCGACGCGGCAAGCTGGCGGCTGTCGCGCAATCTGATCGTCGCGTTCGTTCCCGCGGCGGGGCTGGGCTTTCTTTTTTCCGACAAGATCGAGGAGTTCCTGTTCAATCCCGCGACGGTGGCGGTGGCGCTCGTGGTCGGCGGCGTGCTGATGCTCGTCGTCGATCGCCGACAGAAGAGGCGTGCCGCGGGAACGTCGCCCGGCGCGGCGGAGACGGGGCCGGATCTGCAGGAGCTTTCCGTGCGGCAGTCTCTGACGATCGGCGCGATGCAGTGCCTGGCGCTCTGGCCGGGCATGAGCCGCTCGATGGCGACGATCGTCGGCGGCTACGTCGCCGGGCTTTCGCCGCGCCGCGCGACGGAGTTTTCGTTCCTGCTCGGGCTGATCACGCTCTCGGCGGCATCGATCTACAAGACGCTGAAATGCGCGGAGCAGATGCTCGATTCGTTCGGCGCGGGCGTTTCCGCTCTGGGACTCGCGGTGGCGTTCGTCGCGGCGTTCGCTTCGGTGAAGTGGATGGTCGAATGGATTTCCCGGCACGGGCTTTCGGCGTTCGCGTGGTACCGTTTCGCGCTCGCCGCCTGCGTGCTCGCGTGGACGTTCGTCCGCTGACGAGTCCGGGGAGTCATTTGACCGCGCCCGCCTCCGCCGAAAGGATTTTTCAAAAACCTTTTCGCGGAGCGCAATGAAGCTCACCACTTTCGCCGCGCGGACGGCGGAAGACGAAATTTCGATTGGCGGGAAGGCGGCGATTGTGTTCTAATTATTCTTCAATTTTTCCCCGCGCCGCGATGAAATGGGTTCATACAGAGGCGGACGCATCCGCGCTTCACGACATCCAGGAGGAGCTTGGGCTGCTTCCGGCGGTCGCCGCCGTGCTCGTGAAGTCCGGTTACGGGCGCATTCCCGACGCGGAAAAATTTCTTTCCCCGAAGCTTTCGCACATCACGGACCCGTTCCGCATTCCCAATCTCGAGCGCGCCGCCCACCGCATCGTCCGCGCGATCGACCGCGGCGAAAAAATCGCCATCTGCGGCGACTACGACGTGGACGGCGTCACTTCGACGACGCTGCTCGTGAGCATTCTGCGCGAGTTCGGCCTGCGCCCGCATTATTTCATTCCGCGGCGCAAGGAGGAGGGCTACGGCATGAGTCCGGAAATCGTGAACCGCGCGCTTTCCGAAGGGAGACCCGACCTCTTCTTCGCGCTGGACTGCGGCACGAACGCGACGGAGGAGGTCGAGCGCCTCGCCGAGCTGGGCTGCGACGTCGTCATCGTCGATCACCACCGCAGCAAGACGCCGGAGCCGCCGCGCGCCGTGCTCGTCAACCCCAATTCCTCCTTTTCCGCGGCGCCGGAATTTTCCGCGCTGTGCACGGCGGGGCTCATCTTCAAGGTCATTCACGGCTTTCTCAAGCTGCTGCGTTCCCGCAACGACGCGCGCGCGTTCAACATCATCCTGCGCGAATATCTCGACCTCGTCGCGATGGGCACGATCACGGACATTTCGCCGCTTCAGGGCGAGAACCGCACGATGACGTGGTTCGGGCTCAAGCAGATGCGCAACACGAAGCGCGAAGGTCTCAAGGCGCTGATTTCCGCGAGCAACATCGCCGACACGGCGGACATTCTGCCCGTGGACGTTTCGCACCGCATCGGGCCGCGCATCAACGCGAGCGGGCGCCTCGCCGACGCCGCGCTGCCCGTCGAAATGTTCCTTTGCCGCAATCCGAAGCGCTGCGCCGCGTTCGCCGCCCAGCTCAACGAGATGAACCGCGACCGCCAGGAAATCGAGCGCGTCATTTTCGAGGAAGCGCTCGCGCAGGTCGAGGCCGCGGGAACGGACCGCAACGCGCTGCTCGCGTGCGGCGACTGGCATCCGGGCGTCGTCGGCATCGTCGCGGGCAAGCTCGCGCGGCGCTTCAACCGTCCCTGCATCGTGCTCGGCATCGAAGGCGATTTCGCCAAGGGCTCCGGCAGAAGCGTGGACGGCGTGAACCTGATCGAGGTGCTCAAGCCTTACGGCGACGCGATGCTCGAAGCCTGGGGCGGGCACCCGATGGCGGTCGGCATCACGGTGGACGTCGCGAAGGTCAGCGCTTTCCGCGAAGTCTTCGACCGCGCCGTCGGCGAATATCAGGAAAAGAATTACGGCGAATTTCCCGAAATCGTGCTCGAAATCGCGGAATGGCTCGACGTCGCGGATCTCACGCCGGAGCTCTTCGACCAGATCGCGCGCCTGTCGCCGTTCGGCGAGGGCAATCCGGAGCCGATCTTCGGGCTGCGCGGCATCGAAATGCCCGCGGGAACGGTCTGCTTCGGCGAGTCCAATTTCCGCTTTCAGATCGTGCTGCCGACGCTGGCGCGGCTCGGCGTCGTCGCCTGGCACAAGGCGGACCGCATTCCCGAGGCGGGCGCGCGCGTCGATCTCGCGCTGAAGCTTTCGTGGAACAACTACAACGGACGCAGATACCAGCAGGCGGAACTCATCGACTGGCGCTCCGCGCGTCCGTGACCTTTCCGCCTCCGCAATGACTCGCGAACGCATCCACGGGCATCTGCTCATCTTCGCGGCGAACTTCATCTTCGGCGTCAACTACGCCGTCTCAAAATGGCTGCTCGCCGGCCGCGTGACGCCGGAATTTCAGACGCTCGCGCGCATGGCCGCCGCGTGCGCGCTGTTCTGGGGCATCTCGTTTTTTCTGCCGCGCGAAAAACTTTCGCTCAAGGAAATCGCCGTCCTCTTTCTGTGCTCGACCTGCGGCGTCGCGGGCAATCAGACGCTGTTCGTCTTCGGGCTGAGCATGACTTCGCCCGTGGACGCGTCCGTCATCACCACGGGAACGCCCGTCATCGTCATGCTGCTCGCGGCGGTTTTTCTGCGCGAGCCGATCACGCGGCTGAAATGCGCGGGAGTGCTCGCGGGCGCCGCGGGCGCGGTCTGGCTCGTGCTGCAGTCCGGCGCGGCGCAGAGCGGCGGGAACGCGGCGTCGAGTCTCGCGGGCAATCTCTGCATCGTCGGCAGCAGCCTCGTCTACGCGGTGTATTTCGTATTTTCCAAACCGCTTTCGGTCAGATATCAGGCGGTGACGATGATGAAGTGGATGTTCCTTTTCGCCGTGCTCGAAGTTGCTCCGCTGACCGTTCCCGCGGTGCTCCGCCCGCACGGCGCGTTCCTGCGCGAGCCTGACGTGCAGGTCTTCGCGGCGCTCGCCTACGTGCTTTTCGGCGCCACCTTCCTCGCCTACCTGCTCATTCCGATGGCGGTGCGGCGCATCCGCCCGACGACCGCGAGCATGTACAACTACGTGCAGCCCGTCGTCGCGTGCGCGCTGGCGATTGCGCTTGCGCAGGACGAATTTTCATGGGGAAAACTGCTTGCCGCGCTCGTCATCTTCCTCGGCGTCCACATGGTGACGCGCAGCAGAGCCCGCCGCGACATGTTCCCCGACGAGCCGTGACGGACGCGTCCGCGCTTTCGGAATTTTTGGAGGACCGCTCCGGGAAAATCTCGTCGGCGGCCGCTCAGAAATTCAGAATGTACGCGAGCGAGCCGAGGCTGATGACGATCCAGAGCAGCACGCCCTGCAGCAGCGGGCGCACGCCCACCGCCTTCAGCGTGTCGAGCGAAAGCGCCGCGCCGATGAAGAACATCGTCACGATGAGCCCCTTGCGCGCGAGTCCCGCGATCGCCTGGCCGAGCTGGGGCACGCCGTCGAGCGCGTAGGTGTTCAGCACGATCGCCGCGATGAAGAAAAGGATGAACCACGGAATCGAGATTTTTTTGCCTTCCGTCTTGAAGATCACGGACGTGACGAGCGCGAGCGGAATGATCCACAGCGCGCGCGTCAGCTTGATCGTCGTCGCGACCGCCAGCGCCTCTTCGCCGAACGCCGCACCGGAGCCGACGACCGAGCTCGTGTCGTGAATCGCGATCGCCGCCCAGGTGCCGAACTGCTGCTGGGTGAGCCCGAGCGCCTGTCCGATCGGCGGGAAGATGAACAGCGCGATCGCGTTCAGCACGAAGATCGTCGCCAGCGAAACGGACATCGACTCGTCCTTCGCCTTGAGCACGGGACCGACCGCCGCGATGGCGCTCCCGCCGCAGATCGCCGTGCCCGAGCTGATCAGGTACGCCGTGTCGCGGTCCACGCCGAGCAGCTTGCGCCCGACGAGCATGCCCAGCAGCATCGTTCCCGCGACCGAGACGATCGTGAAGCCCATGCCTTCCTTGCCCGACGCGAGCGACGCCTCCAGGTTCATCCCGAAGCCGAGCCCGACGACCGAGTACTGCAGCAGATATTTCGAAACCTTGCGGTTGAAATTCGGATACGCCTGACCGCAGACGAGCGCGAACACGAGCCCGAGGGAAAGCGCGACCGGCGGCGTGACGCCCTTCGCGAGCGCGGAAATCGGCGGCACGTAATCCGCGAGCAGACACGCGCACAGCAGCGCGAGAATAACGACGTAGACGGCTTTTCTGCCGCGGCGCAAAGTTTCCAGAATACTCATGTCGCGCGAGCATACGCCGTCCGTCCGCCGCGCCTCAATGTTTTTTTTGCGCACAGCGCGGCGCGCCCCGGGAGAAATTTTCCTTGCGGGAACGCGGCGCGCGCGCATGATTGGCGTCACTCTGCAGTGTTCGACCCTCCGTTAAAACGCTCTTTTCCTATGAGTAAATTACGGGATTCGCTCTGCGGGAACAAGGCGCACGCCGCCCTCGGCGGAAGCAATTTTTCCCGCACCTGAAGCCCACCTTGCCGAAAATGGTGCAAGAGATTTGGCGCGAGACGGCACAGGCGGAGTTTTTTTGCGCGCGAACGCAAAAACGCGGGGCGGCGGATTGACGCGCGCCCCGCGAAAACGGGAAAGGCGGACTCGCCTCTCAGAGCATGATCGCCTCGCCGAGGCTCGGAATCGCGGCGCGGATTCCGAAACGGACGTGAATCTTTTCCGCGAGCGCGATGCGCTGGCGGGTTTCGCCGTGCATCACGACGACGCGCGGACGCTTCTTCTTTTTCTCGCAGAGCGGCGCGAGCCATTTCAGCAGATCCGTCTGCCCCGCGTGCGCGGAGAATCCGCCCAGCGTATAGACTTTCGCCGCGACGCCGATTTCCTCGCCGTAGATGCGGACGCGCTTGCGCCCTTCTGCGATCAGGCGACCGAGCGAGCCTTCCGCCTGATAGCCGCAGATGAGGACGGTCGTCGTCGGCTTCCACAGGTTGTTCTTGAAGTGGTGCAGAATGCGTCCGCCGTTGCACATGCCCGCTCCCGCCATGATGACGCAGGGCCCTTCGATGTCGTTGAGCGCGCGCGATTCCTCGCCCGTCTCGCAGATCTTCAGCGTCGAAAGCCCGGATTTGAGCCGGTTCATCTTTTCGACGTCGGAGGCCTCCTCGTCGTAGAGTTCCGTGTGCCGCTGATAGAGCCGGCTCGCCTTGATCGCCATCGGGCTGTCGAGGTAGACCGGAATCTTCGGCAGCTCGCCGCTCGAGAAGAAGCCGCCGAGGTAATACAGCAGCTGCTGCGCGCGGCCGACGGCGAAGGTCGGAATCAGCACCTTGCCCCTGCGCGCGATCGCCTCTTCGAGCAGCTGGCGGAACTCGTTGACCGTCGCGTCCAGCGGACGGTGGTCGCGGTCGCCGTAAGTGGATTCGACGAACACGACGTCGAAATCGACGTCCGCGACCTTCTTGCTGTCGCGCAGAATCGGCATGTCCGCGCCGCCGAGATCGCCGGAGAACATCAGCGCCTTCTTCACGCCGACGTCGTTCACGAAAAGCTCCACGCAGGTCGAGCCGAGCAGATGCCCCGCCTCGACGAAGCGGAACTCCATGCCGGGCGCGATCTCCGTCGGCGCTTCGTAATCGACCGCCCTGAACAGCGGAAAGACTTTTTTGACGTCCTCCGTCGTGTAGAGCGGCGGCTTGGGCTTGCGGAGCGCGCGCGCGCGTTTGCGGTTCGCGCGGATCGCGTCCGCCTCCTGAATGTGCGCCGAGTCCAGCAGAATCAGCTTCGCGACTTCGATCGTCGCCTCCGTCGCGTAGATGGGATTCGAGAATCCGGCCTTGACGAACAGCGGCAGACGGCCGCAGTGATCGAGATGCGCGTGCGTGAGCACGACGGCGTCCAGGCGGCTCGGATCGAGTCCTCCGGGAACGCGGTTGGCGGATTCACTGAGCGTGAATCCTTGGAAAATCCCGCAGTCGATCAGGATTTTCGCCCGTTTTGTTTCAACGAGATAACAGGAGCCGGTTACGCCACCGGCAGCGCCGTAGGGTATAACTCTCATAAGCGAGTACCGAGGATATCCGGAATTTCCGAAAAGGAAAGCCTAAAATGCGTGCGCGGCGCCGCATCGCGCGCGGGCGTGCGACGTTCACGCGCCGGAAGCCGCTCCCGCCCGCGCCGCTTCGTCCGCGGCGAAAATCGCGTCCGCGGTCGTCACGGCGTCCCGATGCGCGGCGACGTCGTGCAGGCGCAGGCACGCCGCGCCGTGGAACGCGCCGAGCGCGCAGCAGGCCGCGTCGCCGCCCGCGCGTTCCTTCGGCGGTTTGCCGCCGAGCACGACGCCGAGCGTGCTTTTGCGCGACGTGCCGAGCAGCACGGGAAACCCCTGTGCAGCGATTTCGCGCAGGCGCGCGACGATGAGCAGATTCTGCGCGGGCGTCTTCCCGAAACCGAAGCCCGGATCGAGCCAAAGCTGCTCCGCGGGAACGCCGCAGGCGAGAATCCGCTCCGCGCCCGCGCGCAGGTCGTCCGTGAATTCCGTCCAGAAATCGCCGTAGTCCTCGCGCCCGAAGCGGTTGTGCATCGCGATGAGCGGCGCGCCCGCGGCGGCGGCGAGCTCGCCCATCGCGTAGGGCTTTCCCGCCGTGTCCGCGCGCGCGCCGATCGCGCGGACGTCGTTGAGGATGTCCGCGCCCGCGGCGAGCGCTTTTTCGGCGACTTCCGCGCGGTAGGTGTCCACGCTGACGGGCACGTCGGGCAGCGCGTCGCGGATCGCCTTCAACGCGGGCAGGAGGCGCGCGGCTTCCTCCGCGGCGTCGATTTCGCGGGAGCCCGGGCGCGTCGATTCCGCGCCGAGGTCGATGACGTCCGCGCCCGCCTCGACGAGCGCGCGCGCGTGCGCGGCGGCGGCTTCGGGGGCGAGAAATTCGCCGCCGTCGGAAAAGGAGTCGGGGGTGGCGTTGACGATGCCCATGAGCAGCGTGCGTTCGCAGAAATCCTGCGGGAGCGCGTGTCCGTGCGGCGAGCGCCAGCGTTTTTCGGTCTTGAAAATGTGAGGCATGGTGAAGGAGGTTATGAGGTGCGATCGCGTTTCGCTGCGCGAAGATGTTTCTCGGAAAATCCTTTCGGCGGAGCCGGGCGCAAAGAACGTCATCACTTCACGATCGCCGCGACGTCGTCGCTTCCTAACCTTTCGTTCAGATCGAGCCAGGCGGCGGCGGGAACGCATTCGGGACGGGCGAGCGCGTCGGCTCCGAAGTTCGGGAGCGCGTCGAGCCAGGCGGCGACCGCGTCCGCGGGAACGCCGGCGTCGGGCGCGGCGAGAATTTTTTTCAGCACGGAACCGAGCTGCTTGCGGCGGTAGATGAAGATTTCCCGGATGAGCCGCCTCGCCGCCCTGCCGAAGATCACGGGCTTTTCGCGGCGGCGCAGGTGGAGCAGATACGAATCGACTTTCGGCGGCGGGAAGAAGCAGCGCGCGGGAACGCGGTGCCCGGGCGCGCGCTCGTAGGCGGCTTCGAGAAAGACGGAGAGCGCGCCGTAGTTTTTCGTTCCCGGCGAAGCGGTGAAGCGGTCCGCGGCCTCCTGCTGGAGCATGAGCACGAGCGTCCGCGGGAGCGCGCCGCTTTCGAGCACGGCGTCCATCCACGGCGTGGAAATCGCGTAGGGCAGGTTGGCGACGATCTTGAAGGGCGTTCCCGCGGACGTTTTTTCGGGAAATTCGGCGAGAGGGAAATCCATCGCGTCGGCTTCGAGCAGACTGAACGTTTCCGCGTAATGCGGCGCGACGCGTTCCCGCAGATGAGCGGCGAGAACGGGATCGCGCTCGACGGCGAAGACGCGCGCTCCCGCCTGCAGCAGCGTCGTGGTGAGCGTGCCGAGCCCGGGGCCGACTTCGACGACGACGTCGCCCGCGCGCACGTCGGCGAGTTCGAGCGACTTGCGCACGATGTTGCCGTCCACGAGGAAATTCTGTCCGAGCCATTTTTTCGGCGAGTGCGAGAGCGCCGCGAGCAGTTCGCGCGTCGTGTTCAGATTGTAAGGTCCCGTGAGCATGGCGCGGAAGCATAGCCTCCCCCCGCGGAATAGTGAAGCGCGCAATGCGTGCGGCGAACGCAAAAAATCCCGCCCTCCTCTTTAGACGGGGCGGGACTTTCAAGGTTTTCACATACTTTTTCGGCGAGAACGGGCCTTTCGACGGGAAGCCTATTTCGAGGCGGTGCAAGAATGGCAGAAGTCACAATTGCCTTTCGGCGAGAACGGGCCTTTCGACATCCAATCAACAGTCACTCCTAAATAATTAAATAATATAAATAATAAATATTATGAATAAGTCACAATTGCCTTTCGGCGAGAACGTGCCTTTCGACTTATGCAGGGATCGGAGGCAGCGTGAAGTGGAGCATCGGTCACAATTGCCTTTCGGCGAGAACGTGCCTTTCGACTACTTCTATTACGATCTTTATAAGGTCGTGTTCACTGGTGTCACAATTGCCTTTCGGCGAGAACGTGCCTTTCGACATGCAGGTATTGGTGGATCAGTCTCCTTCCAGGTGACGGATGGTCACAATTGCCTTTCGGCGAGAACGTGCCTTTCGACAGCGGCCTCTTCCGGCCCTTTATTTATGCGGGTCAGAAGGTGGCTTTTGTCCGAAGTCCCGTTTTGGAGTGATTTTTGAAGGTTCCGGAGCTCTTTTTCGAAAGTCCCGTTCGCCTTCCAAGCCTTTATCTGACTGGGAAAGAGCAGAATCGTCCGAAGTCGGGCGTTTTTCGCGTTTCCGGACTTCGACCGAAATCGGCAGAATTTTCACGTTTTTGCCCGCAGAAAGCAAGAAAAGATTCGATTTCCGGGTAAAGAAAATCTTTGCGCCTTGGCGCCTTTTTCGGGGAAGAAGTCAGGCGGGGCGGGAGGCGAGGATTTCCAGGGCTTCGGCGTGGAGGCGCGGATTCGCGGCGAGGATCGAGGTGGCGCGGAGCGGGTCGTTCCCGCGCCAGTCGGTGACGGTCGCGCCCGCGCCCTGCAGGATCGGCAGCAGCGGGTAAAGATCCCAGGGCGAGAGTTCCGGATCCGCCATGACGTCCGCGCGCCCGGAGGCGACGAGCAGGTAGCCGCAGCAGTCGCCCCAGGTGCGGAAGAGACGCGCGCGGTGGAGCAGGGCGTTCCAGTTTTCGTCCGGATGCTTGGTCTCGCAGTCGATGAGGTCGGTCGTGAGCAGCAGGGCGTCGGCGATGCGCCGTGTCCCGGAGACGCGCACGGGAACGCCGTTGAGGCGCGTCTCGCGGCAGTCGCCGACGATGCGTTCCCGCACGACCGGCTGGTCGATGACGCCGATGAGCGGGCGCCCTTCGTGGAGCAGCCCGAAGAGGACGCCGTAGAGCGCGACGCGCGAGACGAAGGACTTGGTGCCGTCGATCGGGTCGAGCGACCAGACGAATTCCGCGTCGAGATTTTCGTTGCCGAATTCCTCGCCGATGATGCCGTGGTTCGGGTATTTCGCCTTGATCATCGCGCGCAGGGCGCGTTCGCATTCCTTGTCGGCGACGGTGACGGGCGAGCCGTCGGGCTTGATTTCGATTTCGGTGGAAGTCTTCGCGTGGTAGCCGGCGACGATTTCGCGGGCGGCGTCGGCGAGCGTTTCCGCGAAGGCGCGGAGTTCTTCGAGGTGTTTTTCGGCGATCATGCGGCGCATTTTCGCGCATTCCCTCCGGGCGCGCAAAGGGAAAATGTCCGCGGTGCGGAAAAGGGCGTCTCCCCTTATGAATGCTGATGCGGAGGCGGGGCGGAGGGCAAAAAATCGTTTGCGTTCCCGCCTGTTTCGGAGCATGATAAACCCTTAAAAATGCGCGTTTTCGGACGCGCGGAAAACCTTTTGAAAAATTATGACGAGCGACAGCGAAAACACAGACAAGATCAGCCAGAAAAACGCCGGCAAGGCCTCCTACGGCGCGGCGGACATCAAACGCCTGAAAGGCCTCAAAGCCGTGCGGGAACGCCCGGGCATGTACATCGGCGACACGAACGAGACGGGGCTTCATCACTGCGTCTATGAAATCGTGGACAATTCCATCGACGAGGCTCTCGCGGGCTTCTGCTCCGAAATCGCCGTGACGATCCACGGCGACGGCAGCGTCTCCGTCGAGGACAACGGGCGCGGCATTCCGGTCGCGATTCACCCGGAGGAAAAAATCCCGACGCTCGAGCTCGTGCTGACGAATCTTCACGCGGGCGGCAAGTTCGAGAAGGGCGCCTACCAGGTTTCCGGCGGTCTCAACGGCGTGGGCGCGAAGTGCGTGAACGCGCTGTCGGATCATTTCGTGGCGGAGGTCTGCCGCGAGGGCGAAGTGCACAGCATGGAGTTCTGCCGCGGCGAAGTGACCGTGCCGATTCACGTTCTCGGCAAGACGAAGAAGACGGGCACGAAAATCACGTTTCACCCGGATCCGGAAATCTTCACCGTGCTCGAGTTCAAATACGAGACGCTGCTGCGCCGCATGCGCGAGCTCGCGTTCCTCGTTCCCGGCATCACGATTTCCGTCGCGGACGAGCGCACGGGGCATTCCGACCGCTTCCACTTCCGCGAAGGGCTCGCCGAGTACGCGCGCTTCCTCAATCAGAACGAGGAGCTGCTCATGGCGAAGCCGATTCTCATCTCCAACGAGGTGGACATCACGGACCCGAGCGCGCCGCTCGTCATGAACGACAAATACGCGCCGCCTCCGGGCCGCACGCATCCGGTGAAGATGACGGTGGACGTCGCGATCCAGTACAACAAGAAGTACACGGAGCTCGTCTTCGCGTACACGAACCTCATCACGAATCCCGAAGGCGGCACGCATCTTTCCGGCTTCCGCTCGGCGCTGACGCGCGTCGTCAACAACTACGCGAAGGCGAACAATCTCATCAAGGACAAGGATCCGAAGCTCACGGGCGACGACATGCGCGAAGGGCTCGTGGCGATCATTTCCGTGAAGCACCCGGACCCGAAATTCCAGTCGCAGAACAAGACGCGCCTGACGAATCCGGAAGTCGAGGGCGTCGTGCAGAAGGTCGTCGGCGAAGGGCTGCAGTACGCGTTCGAGAAGGATCCGAAGATGGCGAAGTCCGTCATCGAGGCGGCGTGCAACGCGGCGAAGGCGCGCGAGGCGGCCCGCAAGGCGCGCGAGACCGTGCGCAAGAGCGTGCTTTCCGGCGGCGGGCTTCCCGGCAAGCTCGCGGACTGCTCGGAAAAGGATCCCGCGCTGTGCGAGCTCTACATCGTCGAGGGCGATTCCGCAGGCGGTTCCGCCAAGCAGGGACGCGACCGCAAGTACCAGGCGATTCTCCCGCTGCGCGGCAAGATCCTGAACGTCGAAAAGGCGCGCATCGACAAGATGCTCAACAGCGAAATGATCCGCAACATGATCACCGCGATCGGCACCGGCATCGGCACCGGGCACGAGGAGGGCAAGGACGACGGCAAGTTCAATCTCGCGAAGTGCCGCTATCACAAGATCGTCATCATGACGGACGCCGATGTGGACGGCGCGCACATCCGCACGCTGCTCCTCACGTTCTTCTTCCGCCAGATGCGCGGGCTCATCGACGCGGGCTACGTCTACATCGCGCAGCCGCCGCTCTACAAGGTGAAGCGCAAGAAGAAGGAGCAGTACGTGCAGAGCGACGCGGACATGAACCGCATGCTCCTCAAGCTCGGCTCGGAGGACATCTCGCTCTTCCGCAAGCGCGACAGCCACATGTTCGAGCCGGACAAGGTGGACAAGATCGTCGAATGCATGGCGCGCCTCGAGCGCCTCGGCAACGGCGTCACGCGCTACGGCTGCACGCTCGCCGACTTCCTCGACCAGCACAAGCCGGAGACGCAGGAGCTCCCGCGCTTCCTCGCGCGCGTCCGCCGCGGGAACGTCGAGACCTACGAATACCTTTTCACCGAAGAGGAGAAGATCAGCTTCTTCATCCGCTACCAGGTGGACGACGTCACGGCGCCGCAGAACATTTCCGAAGTCGAAGTGGACGGCGTGAAGGTGCAGCAGCGCATCAGCGTCTATGAAATCTACGAGGCCGCCCAGCTGGCGAAGATTCTGAAGGAGATGTCCGCGCTCGGGCTCGACATCAACCGCTTCGCGGCGACGGAGGAACCGCGCTACGAGCTCATCGAAGGCGAGCATCGCGAAGAGGACGCCGCCTCGGGCGAGCTCGACGACAAGAAGCGCCATCCGCTGCATTCGATGCTCGAACTCGTCGGGAAGATCCGCGAACTCGGCCGCCGCGGCCTGACGATTTCCCGATACAAAGGGCTGGGCGAAATGAACCCGGAACAGCTCTTCGAGACGACGATGGATCCCGCGAAGCGCAGCTTCCTGCGCGTCACGATCGAGGACGCCGCAGAGGCCAACCGCGTGTTCACGATGCTGATGGGCGACGACGTTCCGCCGCGCCGCCAGTTCATCGAGGACAACGCGCTCAACACGTCCTATCTCGACGTGTAAAGACACAGACACGGAAGAAAGGAAATTTTTCCCATGGAACAGACCAAAGAACGTCTTGCCACGACGAACATCTCCGAAATCATGCAGACGGCCTACATCGACTACTCGATGTCGGTCATCGTCTCCCGCGCGCTCCCGGACGTGCGCGACGGGCTCAAGCCCGTGCAGCGCCGCGTCGTTTACGCGATGCTGCGGGAAGGGCTCCGGCACAATTCCGCGTTCGACAAATGC
The DNA here is from genome assembly GCA_051884495.1 of Candidatus Spyradosoma sp. GTDB lineage: Bacteria > Verrucomicrobiota > Verrucomicrobiia > Opitutales > UBA953 > Spyradosoma. The sequence goes on along the minus strand of JBJEVQ010000018.1, from coordinate 173,921 downwards.
GCGGGCGTCGTCGGCGAAGTGCTGAAGAATTACCACCCGCACGGCGACGCGTCGGTGTACGACACGCTCGTGCGCCTCGCGCAGGACTGGGTGATGCGCTATCCGCTCGTCATTCCGCAGGGGAACTTCGGTTCCATCGACGGCGACTCTCCCGCCGCCTACCGATACACGGAATGTAAGCTCGCCGAACTCGCCGAAGAGCTTCTCAGGGACATCGACGAAGACACCGTCGATTTCATGCCCAACTACAAGGAATCGACCACGGAGCCGACCGTGCTCCCGTGCGCGCTCCCGCACCTGCTGATGAACGGCTCGACCGGCATCGCCGTCGGCATGACGACGAACATTCCGCCGCACAACCTCGGCGAGCTCGTCGAAGTCACCTGCCGCCTCATCGACGATCCGAACACGAGCTTCGAAGAGATCGAAGAGATTCTGAAGGGACCGGACTTCCCGACCGGCGGCGTCATCAACGGCACCGAGGGCATCCGCCAGTATCTGCGCACCGGCCGCGGCATCGTCCGCGTGCGCGGCGTCGCTCACATCGAGGAGATGAAGAACGGGCGCGAGCAGATCGTCATCACCGAAATCCCCTACAACGTCAACCGCGCCAACCTCGTCACGCGCATCGCCGACCTGGTGAAGGACAAGATCTTCACGGAAATCTCCGACGTGCGCGACGAGTCCGACGCGAACACGCGCATCGTGCTCGAGCTCAAGCGCGACGTCGCCGAGCGCGTCGTCGTCAACAAGCTCTTCAAGCACACGGAGCTCGAATCCTCCTTCGGCGTCATTCTGCTCGCGCTCGACAAAAACCGCCCGAAGCAGATGAACATCAAGGAGATGATCGAATGCTTCATCGAGCACCGCCGCGAAGTCGTCACGCGCCGCACGAAATTCCGTCTGCGCAAGGCGGAGGACCGCGCGCACATTCTCGAGGGCTTCAAGATCGCCTACCGTTTCCTCGACGATTTCGTGCACATCATCCGTTCCTCGAAGGACCGCGACGAAGCGCGTTCCCGCCTCATGGAAAAGTACGGGATTTCGGAGCGCCAGTGCAACGCCGTGCTCGACATGCGCCTGTACCAGCTCACCGGACTCGAAATTGACAAGATCGAGGAGGAATACGTCCAGCTGATGGGCTTCATCGAGGAATGCCGCCTCATCCTTTCCAACGAGAAGAAGCTCCTCGGGCTCGTCAAATCCGAGCTGCGCGAGACCGCGAAGAAATACGACTCGCCGCGCAAGACGCAGATTCAGGCGGCGGAGGGCGAGTTCCGCCCCGAAGACGTGATTCCGAACGAAGGCTGCATGATCTCCGTCTCGCACGAAGGGTTCATCAAGCGCACGCCGATCGATCTCTACCGCACGCAGAAGCGCGGCGGCAAGGGGCTCATCGGCTCGGAGACGCACAGCGAGGACTTCATCGAATATCTCTTCTCCGCGAAGACGCACGACACCATCATGTTCTTCACGAACAAGGGGCGCGTGTATGTGCAGAAGGCGTACGAAATTCCAGAAGGCTCGCGCACGTCGAAGGGGCGCTCCATCGCCAACGTCATCGAGATGCAGGAAGGCGAAAAGCTCGCGACGCTTCTGTGCATTCCCGACTTCACGGACACGAAGAACGTCTTCTTCTGCACGAAGAACGGCGTCGTGAAGAAGACGACCCTCTCGGAATACAGGAACTGCAACCGCCGCGGCATCATCGCGATCAACCTGCGCGAGGGCGACGCGCTCATCTCCGTCAAGCTCACGAACGGGAACGATCAGGTCATTCTCATTTCCGAGAACGGCATGACGATCCGCTTCGACGAGACCGACGCGCGCAATCTCGGCCGCTCCGCCGCGGGCGTGACGGGCATGCGCCTGCGCGAAGGCGATTCCGTCGTCGCGATGGAGGTCGTCGATTCCTCCTGCACGCTGCTCATCGCGGGCAAGAACGGCATCGGCAAGCGCACGCAGTACGACGACGAGGAAGGCGAAGTCTTCCGCAAGCAGAACCGCGGCGGCGTCGGCGTGATCGGCATCAAGAACAAGTCCGGCGTCGCGGGCGCGCTCAGCGTCCTCGAGACGGATCAGATCATGCTGCTGACGAAGGGCGGGCAGGCGATCCGCATGCCGGTCAAGGGCATCCGCCGCACGGGCCGCGCCGCGCAGGGCGTCAAGCTGATGGACATCGACGTCAAGTCCGGCGAAGAGGTCATCGGCATCTGCAAAGTCATCGAAGGCGACGACGAGACCGCCGCCGCCGTTCCCGCGGAATAAGCCTCCGCGAGCGCAGAAAAAAGCGTTCCCGCGATTCGTTCGCGGGAACGCTTTTTTCTGCGCGGAAAGCTCGCGAAGCGCCGCAGCGCGTCCGCGTCACTTGCCGCCGAGGAGTTCGCGGGCGTGGGCGCGGGCGGAGGGAGAATTGCGGTCGCCGAGCATGCGCGCGAGCTCGTCCTCGCGGGCGGGCGCGTCGCCGTCGAGCCGTTCGATGGAGACCGTCGTCGCGTCGTCGGTCTGCGTCTTGGTCACGCGGAAATGGTGGTCGCCGAGCGCGGCGACCTGCGGCAGGTGCGTGATGCAGAAGACCTGATGCGCGCGCGCGACGTCCGCGAGCTTGCGCGCGACGTGCACGGCGATTTCGCCGCCGACGTTCGCGTCCGCTTCGTCGAACACGAGCACGGGCGTCGCGTCCACGTCGGCGAGCATCGCCTTGAGCGCGAGCATGACGCGCGCGGTCTCGCCGGCGGAGGCGATTTTGTTGAGCGGGAGCAGGTCCTGCCCCGCGTTCGGCGAAAAGAGAAACGAGCACGCGGTCGTTCCCGTCTCGGAAATCGCGGGCGTCTCCGCGAGGCGCACGGCGACGTCTGCCTTCTTGAAGCCGAGCTCGACGAGGATTCTGCGCGTTCCCGCGGCGAGTTTTTTCGCGGCGGCGAGGCGCGCGGCGTGGAGCGCCGCGGCGCGTGCGCGCAGGTCTTTCTCGAGCGCGGCGGCGGCCGCGGCGGCGCGTTCGAGCGTTCCCGCGACGTCGCTCTGGCGGGCGATCCGCAGCGCGAGCGCGTCGCGTTTGGCGCGGACGCTCGCGGCGTCGGGGCCGTATTTGCGGCGCAGTTCGAGCCACGCGTTCATGCGTTCGGAGACTTCGGCGGCGGCTTCGGGGTCGGCGTCGATTTCGCCGAGCAGCGCGGCGTATTCCGAGCGCAGATCCTCCGCTTCGATCGCGAGCGAAGCGGCGCGTTGGGCGAGCGCGCCCGCGGCGGGAACGATTTCGGAGATCTCGCCGGAAAGCCGCAGAATCTGCGGGAACGCGGCGGCGAGCCCGTCGTCGCCGAACGCCGCGTCGATGCCGCCGAGCATCGATTCGAGCTCCTGCGCGTGGGAGATTTTCGCGAAGTCGCTCTCGAGCCGTTCGACCGCCTCGTCGGCGAGGTCGAGGCGGTTCATCGCGTCGAGCTGCGACTGCGCGAACGCGATTTCGTCGGGCGACATTTTTTCCTGCGAGCGGATTTCCTCGATTTCGGCGAGCGCCTTTTTCCACTCGCGGAAACGTGCGGCGAAGTCCGCGAGCGCGGCGGCGTTCCCGGCGAAGAGGTCGAGAATTTCGAGCTGGTGATGCTCGTGAAAAAGTTTCTGCGGCTCGCCGGGACCGTGGAAGTCGATCCAGGTTTCTCCGAGAGCGGAAAGCTGGGCGAGCGTGGCGAGCGCGCCGTTGATCGTGACGCGCCCGGGCTTCGTCGCGTGGATCGCGCGGCGCAGAATCAGCTGGCCGTCCTCGCAGCGCGGGAGCGCGAGCGCGTCGAGTACGGCGTCCGCGCGCGCGGAATCGGCGAGCGCGACGACGGCCTCGATCTCGCACGCGTCCGCGCCCTTGCGGATGACGGTCTTGGCGACGCGGTTGCCCGCGAGAATCGCGAGCGCGCCGAGCAGCACGCTTTTCCCCGCGCCGGTTTCGCCGGTGACGACGTTGAACCCGCCTTCGAATTCGAGTTCGACGGCGTCCATCAGCGCGAGGTTTCGTATCTTCAGAAATTGCAGCATGAAAAAAGAAAAGGAAAGCGGAAAAACGGGAGCGCCGCGAGCGCGAACGAGAGGAAGGTTATGAAGCGATGAACCATGACCGCCGTCCCTTCATGACTTTCATTTCGCGGCGGCGCGGGAGAGGCGGTCGTTCACGGCGGCGCCGACGCCGAAGTCCGGCGAGCGTTCGATCAGAATGCGCTCGAAGCCGCTTTCGTCCAGGCGCCGGAGCAGGGCGAAGACCGCGCGCGCGACGTCGCGCTGGTCGCCGTTTTCGGAAAGCCAGAAGATTTTGGCGTCGCCTTCCGCCGCGGGAACGCCGCCGCGCGGGCGCGCCTGAAAGACGAGCGCCGTCTTCGCGCCGGGCCCGGGCGTCGGCGGCTCGCCTTCCCAAAGCGAAACGGCGGCGCGCGGGCTGTAATGCTTCTTCAGCATGCCGGGCGCGAGCTGCGCGCCTTCCTCCGGCGTTCCCGCGGCGGGCGTTTCTTCGGATTTCTTTTCGAGCAGGCCTTTGCCGATTTCGACTTCGAAGGCGCCGCCGAGCGCCTCGACGAGACGTTCCCGCGTCACGACGCCGAGGCGCAGAATGCGGATTTTTTCGCCGACGAGGACGATGGTCGATTCGATGCCGCAGGCGCACGCGCCGCCGTCCGCGACCGCTTCGATGCGCGCACCGAGCGAGTTCAGCACGTGCTCCGCCGTCGTCGGGCTGACGTAGCCGAACGGGTTGGCGCTGGGCGCGGCGAGCGGCACGCCGGCGGCGCGGAGAATCTTTCGCGCGAGCGGATGCGCCGGCATGCGCACGGCGACGGTCGGCTCGCCCGCCGTGACGACCGCGGGAACGCGCGGCTTTTTCGGCAGCACGAGCGTGAGCGGTCCCGGCCAGAACGCCGCCGCGAGCCGCGCGACCGCGGGATGCGAGACGTCCGCGAGCTCCGCCGCCTGTTCGAGCGAATGCACGTGCACGATGAGCGGGTCGATGAACGGGCGGCCTTTCGCCGAGAAAATGCGGCGCACGGCGGTTTCGTCGAACGCGTTCGCGGCGAGGCCGTACACGGTTTCCGTGGGAATCGCGACGAGCGCTCCCGCGCGGAGCAGGGCGCCGGCGCGCTCGACGTCCGCGGGCGCGTCCGTCAGCCTTTCCGCGCGGGCGTCGCCGGTTTCGCGTTCCCGCGCGAGCGCGTCGCGCAGGCTGAATTCGCAGCCGCAGTAGCGCTGGCGGTAAAGTCGGAGCTCGCGCGAAATCGCGTTCGTTTTTTTGAAGCCGTCCTGTTTTTTGAAATCGATCGCGAGAAAGCGCGCGGCGTCGATTTCCGCGCCGATCGCGAAAAGCGTCTTCGAGGATTTGTGCGGGGAGACGCTGAGCGTGGTCGTGAAGAAATCGAAGTCTCGTTCCCGCGCGGCGCGGGCGGCGCGTTCGAGAGAATAGCGGAAACAGCGCGGGCAGCGGGCGCCGCGCTCGGGCTCGTGCTCGAAGCCGCGCGCGACCTTGTCGAGCCAGTCGCGGTGGTCGGGCTCGTCGACGATCACGGGAACGCCGAAATGCGCCGCGAGCGTGCGGACGGCGTCGAGCCGCTTCGCGAATTCCGCCGCGGGCGCGATGTTGGCGTTGGAATAAAAAATCGCGACTTCGTGCCCCTGCTCGAGCAGGAGCTCAACGCATCGCCCGGCGCAGACGCCGCAGCAGGTGTGAAGAAGAACGCGTGACATGAGTGCGGGAATTATGAAAAAGCCCGCGCCCACGGCAAGCCGCGTTTTTCCGGGAAAGGGGAATTCACGAACGGGAAACGAAAGTCTGCTGCTGCGGATTTCGGCGACGCGGCGGGGAGGCCGCATTTCCAAAACAAAGGTCGGAGGGGAAATTTCCGCCCTCCGACCTTTGGCTTTTCGAGCTCCGAGCGCCTTCACACGCCGAGCATGCCGGTGATGTTGCCGGCGGCGTCGAGGTCGATCGTTTCCGCGCAGGGCGCCTTCGGCAGCGCCGGCATGCGCATGATGTCGCCCGTGAGCGCGACCAGGAAGCCCGCGCCCGCGGCGATTTCGAAATCGCGCACGGTGATCTTGAAGCCGCGCGGACGGCCGAGCTTCGCGGGATCGTCCGAGAGCGAATTTTGCGTCTTCGCCATGCAGATCATCATCTTGTCGCCGCCCGCGAGCGCGAGGGCGTCGAGCTTCTTCAGCGCCTTCGGGAGAATGACGACGCCGTCCGCGCCGTAGATTTCCTTCGCGATGGTCTCGAGCTTCTGCGCGACGGGAAGGTCGAGCGGATACAGCGGCGAGAACGCCGGCGAGGGCTTTTCGCAGGCTTCGCAGACGAGCTTCGCCAGCTCCGTGCAGCCCGCGCCGCCCTCGGCGAACGAGCCCGCGTAGGCGGCGGGAACTCCCTGCGAGGCGCAGAATTTTTCCACCGCGGCGAATTCCTCCGCCGTGTCAGTCGGGAACTTGTTGAGCGCGACGACGATCGGGCGGCCGAATTTCTTGGCGGATTCGATGTGCGCGCCGAGGTTTTCGAGCCCGCGCTCGACGGCGGCGACGTCCGGCTCGGTCAGTTCCTTGAGCCCCTTGCCGCCGTGCATCTTGAGCGCGCGGATCGTCGCGACGATGACGACCGCGTCCGGCGCGATGCCCGCCGTGCGGCATTTGATGTCGAAGAATTTTTCGCCGCCGAGGTCGAACGCGAAGCCCGCCTCGGTGATCGCGTAGTCCGCGTGCGTCAGCGCCATCTTCGTCGCGATGACGGAATTGCAGCCCTGCGCGATGTTCGCGAACGGCCCGCCGTGCACGAACGCGGGAACGCCCTCGACGCTGGAGACGAGATTGGGCTTGAGCGCCTCCTTCAGAATCGCCATCAGCGAGCCCGTCACGCCGATTTCCTCGGCGAAGACCGGCTTGTTCTCGGCGTCGAAGCCGACGACCATCCGGTTCAGGCGCGCGCGCAGGTCGTCGTAGTCTTCGGCGAGGCAGAGAATCGCCATGATCTCCGACGCGACCGTGATGTCGAAGCCGCTTTCGCGCGGCACGCCGTTGCCGCTGCAGCCGACGACGATGTTGCGCAGCGCGCGGTCGTTCATGTCCACGACGCGCTTCCACGTGATGCGGCGCGGGTCGAGGCGCGTGCTGCGGAAGTAAAGCTTGTTGTCGATCGCCGCCGCGAGCAGGTTGTGCGCGGACGTGATCGCGTGAAAGTCGCCCGTGAACTGCAGGTTGATTTCCGTCGCGGGCTGGACGGTGCTCTTGCCGCCGCCCGTCGCGCCGCCCTTGCGGCCGAAGACTGGGCCCATCGAGGGCTGGCGCAGCGCGAGCGCGACGCTCTTGCCGATGAGCTTCATGCCCTGCGCGAGTCCGATGGACGTCGTCGTCTTGCCTTCGCCCGCCGGCGTCGGCGTGATCGCGGAGACGAGGATGAGCTTGCCGCGCTTCGTGCCGCGCCTGAGCTCATCGAGCGAGATTTTTCCCTTGTCGCGGCCGTAAGGCTCGACCGCGTCGGCGGGGATGCCGAGTTGCTGTGCGAGTGAAAAAATCGGAAGGTTTTCCATAAGTGCCGGCGAGCATAGAAACGGAGCGGCGGGAACGCAAGCGACGATTCGCCGGAAACGATAACTTTCATGAGCTCGTGACTTCATCGCTTCGGCGCTCGCGCGGACGCGCGGAGCGCCCGCCGCGATTTTTCTGTTGACGCCCGCGCTCTTCCGTGGTTCATTGAACCTCACATTTCTTTTTCGGGGGTGTAGCTCAATTGGTAGAGCGTCTGCATGGCATGCAGAAGGTCGTCGGTTCGATTCCGATCATCTCCACCACTTTTTATGATCAGGCCGCCCGCGGAGCCGAAAGCTTCGCGGGCGGTTTTTCGTTTTCCGTTCCGCGAAGCCGCTTCCGCGCGCGAATAAAAGCTTGTCGGGCGCGCGGGAAGACTGTCCAATTATCCGCTTTGCTCATGTTTTACGTGCCTCCGACGAAGAAAAGCTATTCGCTCAGCGCCCTCGCGCGCTGGGGCGAGCGCCTCGCGACGGAGCCGAACGCGCGCTGGGAGGACTTTCTCGTCAACGGATTCGTCGAGAGCGGCAGGGCGCTCTACCGCGGGATTTCGCACCCCGTGGAGATTTTTCTGGAGGATTCGGCGGCGTCCGTCCAGTTCCGCACGGAAGAGGACGGCGACGTGCACGTCTTCTTTTCGACGGACGAGCGCGGTTTTCTGCATTGGCGCACGTCGATGCCGGAACGCGCCGCCGCCGCGCCCTTCGCCGCCGCCGCGATGTATTTCATCGAGGAGTTCGTCGCGGAGGAATTTCCCGGCGTCCCCGCCGAAGCCGCCGCGCCGAAGCCCGCCGCCGTTCCCGCTGAGGCGGAACCGGACGCCGCCGCCGAAGCCGCAGCCGCGCCCGAAGACGTTCCCGCGCGCGCGCTCGCGCTGCGCTTCTTCGTCGGCGCGACGAGCCTTTCCTTCGAAGCCGCCTGGATCGATCCCGTGACGGGCGCGCGCGTTCCCGCGCTCGGCGCGAAGGCGCTTCCCGCGACGCGCCTTTCCAAGGCCGACCGCGAGCAGCTGCTGCGCCTCGCCGCCTTCGCCCGCCGCGCCTATTTCTCCTACGACTCCGCGCGCGCGCGCTACGCGCTTCACGGGCACGCGCAGATCGCCTCCTTCGTCGGCGCGCATTTCGACAGGTGGCGCGAACGCTTCGTCGCGGACAATCCCGAGTTCGCGGACGCCTTCCGCGCCGAACCGCGCGAGCTCGAGACCGAGGCGAAGCTGAGCGCGGATTCCGCCGACGCCTTCTCGCTGCAGTGGAGCTTCGAGCTCGACGGGCGGCGCCTTTCGCCGGAGGAGGCGGGCGTCGTCATGCGCCACGCGGACGAGTCCGTCTTTCTGCCCGGGCGCGGCGTCGTGCGCATCCGCCGGCACGCGCGGAAGTTCATCGGCGACTGGCCCGACGTCGCCTCGCACGGCATTCCGATCTACACGCTGCTTTCGCTCTTCCGCAGCGCCGACGCGTTCCGGCTTTCGCCCGACGCGAAGCTGCTCGCGTGGCGCAGAAAATTTCTCGAGGAGCCGACGCCGCCGGCGGGGCTGCCGGATTTTCTGCGCCCGTATCAGGCGCGCGGCGTCGCGTGGATCCGGCACATGTTCGACCGCGGCGCGCACCCGCTCGTCGCCGACGAGATGGGGCTCGGGAAGACGGTGCAGGTGCTCGGCGCGCTCGCGCTCGACACGCGCAAAAGCGCGACGGCGCTCATCGCCTGTCCGGCGTCGGTCGTGCCCGTCTGGCGCGAAGAAATCCGCAGATTCTACCCGCAGTTCACGGTCTCCGTGCTCGGCGCGGAAAAGAAGTCCGCCGCGCGGGAACGCGCGCGCATCTGCCTCGCGAGCTACGGCATGCTGCGGCGCAACGCGGCGAAGATCGCGCGGCGGAAATTCGCCTACGCCGTCCTGGACGAGGCGCAGTTCATCAAAAATCCGCGGACGCAGATCGCGCGCGCGTGCCTCGGCGTCAACGCCGAACACCGGCTGGCGCTGACGGGAACGCCGATCGAGAACCGCCATCTCGACCTGTGGACGCTGTTCCGTTTTCTGATGCCCGGGCTGCTCGGCAGGCGCGCGGAGCTCGAAGACGCGCTCGCGCCGGATTCCGATTCGCGCGAAGAAAACCTGGAGAAGCTGCGCACGCAGATCGCGCCTTTCATTCTGCGCCGCACCAAGCGCGAAGTCGCCGCGGAGCTGCCCGAAAAGACGCAGAACGTGCTCTTCTGCCCGATGCTCGAACGCCAGCGGGAACGCTACGAGGCGCTCGTGCGCGCGGGACTGGACGAGTTCCGCGCCGGGAACGGCGGAGGCGTTTCCGCCGCGGACGCCCTCCGCGGACGCCCGACGCACCTGCTCGCGCTGCTGATGCGGCTGCGCCAGGCCGCCTGCGATCCGGGGCTGCTGCCGGGCGGCGCCGATTCGCCCTACGCCGATTCGGGGAAGATCGCGGCGCTGCTCGACCGCGTTCAGGAAATCGCGGACAACGGCGGGAAAATCGTGATCTTCAGCCAGTTCGTGATGTTCCTCGACCGCGTCCGCGGCGCGCTGCGGGAACGCTTTCCGGAAATGCCGCTTTTCACGCTCACGGGCAAGACGCCCGACCGCGAGACGCCCGTGCGCGAATTCCAGACGGCGGACGGCTCGGCGGTCTTTCTCGTCAGTCTGCGCGCGGGCGGCACGGGGCTCACGCTGCACAGCGCGGAATACGTGTTTCTGCTCGATCCGTGGTGGAACCCCGCCGTCGAGGAACAGGCGATCGACCGCGTGCACCGCATCGGGCAGCAGAAGCGCGTGTTCGTGTACCGCATGGTCTCCGCGGGAACGATCGAGGAACGCATCGAAGGGCTCAAGCAGCGCAAGCGCGAGATCTTCGATTCTCTCGTCGGCGGCCTCCCCGACATGTCCGACTGGGCGCGCCACTTCCCCTCGCTCGAATCCCTCATCGCCCTTTCGGAGTGAACGCGGGCGGGCGCGGGCGAAATTCTCGGTTGCGAAGCGGACGGGCGAGTGAGAGACTGTCCCGCACTGTGTCCGAACCATTTGACGTAGAGAAAATTCGAGCCGACTTTCCGCTGCTCGCGACGCGCACGGGAAACCGCCCGCTCGTGTATCTGGACAACGCCGCGACCGCGCAGAAGCCGCGGAGCGTCATCGACGCCGTCGCCGATTTTTACGCGCGCTCCAACGCGAACATTCACCGCGGGCTCTACCACCTGAGCGCGTCCGCGACGCTCGCCTTCGAGCGCGCGCGGGAACGCGTCGCCCGCTTCATCAACGCGCGCGAGCCGCGGGAATGCGTCTTCACGCGCGGCGCGACGGAGTCGATCAATCTCGTCGCCGCGAGCTGGGGCGCGAAGAATCTGCGCGCGGGCGACGAAATTCTGCTCACGACGCTGGAGCACCACGCCGACATCGTGCCGTGGCAGCTGATCGCCGAGCGCACGGGCGCGAAAATCGTCGCCGCGCCGATTCTGCCGGACGGCTCGCTCGACGTCGCGGCGTGGAAAAATCTGCTTTCGCCGCGCACGAAGCTCGTCGGCGTCGCGCACGTCTCCAACGCCCTCGGCACCGTCAATCCCGTGAAGGAGCTCGTCGCCGCCGCGCACGAGGCGGGCGCGCTCGCGCTGGTGGACGGCGCGCAGTCCGCCGCGCACGGCGTCGTGGACGTCCGCGAGATCGGCTGCGATTTCTTCGTCTTTTCCGGGCACAAGGTCTTCGGGCCGACGGGCATCGGCGTGCTTTACGGGCGCGCGGAGATTCTCGAAGCCATGCCCCCGTATCAGGGCGGCGGCGACATGATCGAGAAGGTCGATTTCGCGGGGACGACTTTCCGCGGCATTCCGGAACGCTTCGAGGCGGGAACGCCGAACATCTGCGGCGCCGTCGGGCTCGGCGCGGCGCTGGATTATTTTTCGCCGATCCGCGTTCCCGCCGCCGCGCACGAAGAGGCGCTGCTCGCCTACGCGACGGAGCGGCTGAGCGCGATCGACGGGCTGAAGATCTACGGAACGGCGCCGAAGAAGGCGTCGGTGATCTCCTTCGGAATCGACGGCGTCCACCCGAGCGACCTGGGCACGATGCTCGACACCTTCGGCGTCGCCGTGCGCGTCGGTCACCACTGCGCGATGCCGCTGATGAAGGCTCTGGGCGTCGCGGGAACGGTGCGCGCCTCGTTCGCGTTCTACAACACCTTCGCGGAAATCGACGCGTTCGCGGACGCGCTCGTCCGCATCAAAAAGATGTTCTGAATTTCGAACTCATGAAGTTATGGCGCTTATGAAGTTGAGAAAGTTCATCGCGTTCGGCTTCGCCGAAAAGTCTTCAAAAAATCTTTGCGCCGCGAAAGCAGATGGCTCCATGACTCCATGACCTCGTCACCTCGTCACTTTTTTTCATCATGAAAAACCGTTTACGTTTTCTGCCCTTCGCGTTCTGCGCCGCGCTCGCCGCGGGCTGCGCGTCTTCCCGTGAAACGTCCGCGCCCGCCGGAGACGCGGGAACGGAAGACGCCGCGCGCGCCGTCGCGTCGGTCGCCGCCTTCGCCTCCGCCGCGGAAGCCGAGGTCGAGAACGCGGGCCTGCCCGAAAACCGCGAGATCGGCATCGTCGTGATGAGCGATCCCGAGGCGCGCCTGTTCGTCGCGCAGCTCTACGCGGGCGAGAGCGTCGCCGTCGGCGCGGAGCTTTCCGTGCGCCGCTTCGATCTGACGCCGACGGCGCGCGTGCGCGTCGAGACCGCGGAACGCCGCACGATCGGCGGGCGCGTGCTCGAAGGAAGCGTCGTCGAAGGCCAGGTGCTGACGATGAAGCGCTGAAACGCTCACCGGAAACCTGCACTTTCCTTTTATGAAGTACTACATCGGCATCGACGGCGGCGGCACGAAAACGCGCGCGCTCGCCGTTTCTGAAGACGGCATCTGCCGCGGCTACGCGCTCGCGGGCGCCTCCAATCCCAACAGCGTCGGCGCGGAAAAGGCGCTCGAAAACCTGCACCGCGCGGTGCTCGACGCCGCGAAGTCCGCGGGAGCGCCGCCCGTTTTCGAGACGGGCTTCTTCGGCATCTCCGGCGTGAACGACAGCGTTTCCGCGCGCGCGCTCCACGAAAAGATCGCGGCGTTCTGCGACGTGAAGATCGAGAATTTCCGCGTCGAAAACGACACGCGCTCGCTCTGCGCGGCGACGTTCGGAACGCGCGGCGGCATCGTGCTCATCGCGGGCACGGGCTCGAAGTGCTACGGGCGCTCCGACGACGGGCGCGAGTGGGAGACCGGCGGCTACGACTTCCACGTCTCCGACGAAGGCGGCGCGTTCGACCTCGCGCGGCGCGGGCTGACCGCCGCCGTGCGCGCGGCGGACGGGCGCGGCGAGCCCACTTCGCTGAAGGACACGTTCTTCCGCGAGCTGCAGATTTCCGAAGTCGGGCAGATCTCGCAGCGCCTCCACCAGGACAGCCTCAAGCATCCCGGAAAACCGATGAGCAAGGACGAGATCGCCGCGCTCGCGGTCTTTCTCGACGAGGCTTATCTCGCCGGCGACGCGGTCGCGAAGAAGATTCTCGAAGGCGCGATGGACGATCTGGCGACGATGGTCGAGACCGTCGCGCGCAGGCTCGACATGCCTTCGGAGACGCTGCGCCTGGGCGTCACGGGCGGCGTGATTCTCAACGAGCCCTGCGCGACGATTTTCCGCACGGCGCTGGAAAAGCGCTTTCCGCGCTGCGAGATCGTGCGCCCGAAGCTGCAGCCCGTCGTGGGCGCGGCGATCCAGGCGCTCGCGCTCGGCGGCGTCGCGGTGACGCCCGAAGTGCAGCTGCGCCTCGGCAATTCCTTCCGCCAGATCGCCTGACCGTGAACGCGCCCGCCCGCATCGAAGTCCGCCGTTCGCCGATTCACGGCAGCGGCGTCTTCGCCGTCGAAGCGATTGCGGCGGGGACGCGCGTCGCCGAATACCGCGGCGAGCTCATCGACGCGGAGACGCTGGAACGCCGCGCCGAAGCGCGTTCCCGCGAAGGCGGCGCGGACGCGCCCACGTATTTTTTCGAAATCGGCGACGGGCGCTTCATCGACGCGACGGACGTCGTCGCGGACAATCCCGCGCGCTTCATCAATCATTCCTGCGACGAAAACTGCGAGGCCGTCTGGGACGCGCGCGCGTGCCGCATGGAGATCGTCGCGACGCGCGCGATCGCCGCGGGCGAGGAGCTTGCGTTCGACTACGGTTTCGGGCTCGCCGGATTTTTCGAGCATCCGTGCCGCTGCGGCGCGAAGAACTGCTGCGGCTTCATCGTTGCGAAACCGCTGCGCGCGGCGCTCCTGCGCAGGCTCGCCCGCCACGCGCGCGCGAAAGCAAAGCCTGAAGCCCAAGCTCAGAAAATCACTTCCATAACCTCATAACCTTCATAACCTTCTTCACCATGAATCTGCAGAAAATCTGTCTGACGGCGCACCTTTACGCGACGCTGTTTTTCCTGCCGTTGCTGTGCGCGTTCGCGCTCACGGGAGCGCTTTACCTGTGCGGCGTGCGCACGACGGAGACCGTCGAGACCGTCGAACTTCCCGGCGTCGCCGCGCGCGATTACGAGGCGGCGAAAAAGGCGCTGGAAGAGCGGGGCGTCGCCGTTCCCGCGGAGTTTTCCGTGCGCAAGGGCGTCGCGTGCTACGGCTCGGCGTTCGAGACGCACGTGCGCTTCCCCGAGGAACGCGGCGGCGGTTTCGGCCGCGGGCGCCGCGCCGCCGACGCGCAGGACGTGATGCGCGCGGAAATCGTGACGCCCGGCCTCTTCGACAGACTGATGCTCGTTCACAAGGGCAAGGCGGGAACGTATTTCCGCGTGCTGGCGGTCGGCGCGGGCGCGGCGATGCTCGTCGCGTATCTGAGCGGACTCGTCTTCGCGTGGAAGAACAAGGCGCGCCGCCGCTCGCTCGCCGTTTCGTTCGTGCTCGGCGTTCTCGCGTGCGCGGCGGGATTCCTTCTTGTCTGAAAAAACGGAGACGCGAGCGATGAAGACGCGAAAATTTTTTCAGGAAAACGCGCTTGCGGCGGCGCTTGCCTTCGCCGCGTGCGCGGGCTTCGCGGGCTGCTGCGCGGAATGCGGAAACGCCGCCGCCGACGACGACGCGGCGGAGCGCGCCGTCTGCGGCGCTTACGGCGAATGGATTTCGCCCGTTCCCGCGGAGGCGCTAGAGGTCTTCGCCCGGGCCGCGGCGGGAACGGCATACGCCGGACGCGTGCCCGTGAAGGTTTCGACGCAGGTCGTCGCGGGCACGAACTACCGCTTCGCCTTCGCGGACGGCGGGATTCTCACCGTCTTCGAGCCGCTCCCCGGCCGCGGCTCCCCGGAAATTTCCGGAGAATGACTCCCGCCTCGCGCGGCGTCACTTCTTGGCGCGTGTGCGGCGGGCGGCGGAGACGCGCTTCTTGTCGGCTTCGGCGGTGGTTTCGGGTTCGGGCTTGTCGCGGTGGACCGCTTCCGTTCCCGCGGCGATCGCCTTCGCGTAGTAGTCCAGCTTGAAGTCGATGACCTTCATGTATTTTTTGATTTCGGCGAGCTTCGTCTGCATCTTCGCCTTGTGTTCGCGCATGATTTCGAGGCGGCGCTGCAGCGTCTTGTCGCCCATCATGCACAGGTCGAGGTAGTCGCGGATCTCGCGGATGGGCATGCCCGTGTCCTTCAGACAGCCGATGATGCGCAGCCAGCCCAGATCTCCGTCCTTGAAGATTCGCCGTCCGCCCGCTCCGCGATCGACGAAGGGCAGCAGCCCCTCCTTGTCGTAAAAGCGCAGCGTGTGCGCGGTGATGCCGAATTTTTCGGCCGCCTGCGAAATCGTGTATTCCATGATTCCGAAAGTATAAACCTTCGAGCGCGGTCTAAGTCGAATGTTTTTTCCCGCTCCGGCGGAAAAACGCCTTGACTTGGAGTATGCTCGAAGTCGTAGCATTTGGGCAGTATCGAAAAATCATGGAAACGAGAACAAGCTACGACATGTACGTCCCCACGCGCACGCTTTTCGGCGCGGGAGCGCTCGAAAAACTCGGCGATCAGCCGATGCCCGGAAAAAAGGCGCTGCTGATGATATCCGACGGGAAATCCGTCCGCGCGACGGGAACGCTCGCCCGCACGGAAGCCCAGCTGCGCCGCGCCGGCGTCGAATGGACGCTTTTCGACAAGGTCGGCGCGAATCCGCTCAAATCCGCGGTCATGGCGGGAGGCGCGGCCGCGCGCGAAAACGGCTGCGACTTCATCGTCGCGCTCGGCGGCGGCAGCGTGATGGACGCCGCGAAGGGCGTCGCCGTCGTCGCGACCAACGACGGCGATCTCTGGGACTACATCGTGTTCGGAACGGGCAAGGGCAGGCCGATCGCCGTGCGTCCGCTCCCCATCGTCGCCGTGACGACGACCGCCGGAACGGGTTCGGAGACGGACTGCGGCGGCGTCATCACCAACCCGGACACGCGCGAAAAGACCGCGCTGCTTGATCCCGCGCTCTTCCCCGTGCTCGCCGTCGTCGATCCCGAGCTCACGCGCACCGTTCCCGCGAAATTCACCGCCTATCAGGGCTTCGACGCGCTTTTTCACTCGACGGAATCGTTCATCTCCGCGCACGCGAATCTGATGAGCGACATGTACGCGCTCACGGCGATCGAGCACGTCGCGCGCTGGCTCCCGCGCGCCGTCCGCGACGGGAACGACGCCGAGGCGCGCCTGCACGTCTCGTGGGGAAACACGCTTTCCGGCTCCGTCATGTGCGTCGGCTCGTGCACGAGCGAGCACTCGCTCGAACACGCGCTTTCCGCCTTTCACCAGGAGCTGCCGCACGGCGCGGGCCTCATCATGATTTCGCTCGCCTACTATGCGCGCTTCATCGAACTGGGCGTGCGTCCGGAACGCTTCGTGAAGATGGCGCAGGTCATGGGCATGCCCGAGGCGGACAGGCCGGAAGACTTTCTCGCCGCGCTCGCGAAGCTGCAGCGCGACTGCGGCGTCGCCGGGCTGAAGATGTCCGACTGGGGCATCTCGCGCGACGAGTTCCCGGCGATGGTGCGCAACGCGCGCGAGGCGATGGGCATGCTCTTCGCCTGCGATCCCGCGCCGCTCTCCGACGCCGACTGCCTCGCGATCTACGAAAAATCCTTCCGCTGAAAAAGCGCCTCGGCGCGACGAGGCAAGGGGCTCGGCGCCCCAGCTTCCGTGCGCGCGTTCCCGCGCCTCGGGCGAAAAATCCTTTTCGTCCGAGGCGTTCTCCGTTTTCCGTTTTTCATTTTCCTTTTTTCGCGGTATCGTCGCCGGCATGGAAAATTTCGTCTAAGGGAACATCTCACTCGCGGGATCGGCGGGAAAAGATCGCGCCCGCGAGAGCGAATGCGGCGGCGCCGGAAACCCACAGCGCGACGAGCAGCGGGAGCATGTCCGAGAACGTCGCGCCTTCGAGAAAAACGCGCTGAAACGCCTCGACGCCGTAACGCGCCGGATTCGCCGCGGAGACGACGCGGAAAAATCCCGGCATGTTCTCCACGGGCGCGATCAGCCCGGAAAGCATCACTGCGGGAACGATCACGAAAAACGCCGTCATCAGCGCGCGCTGAAGATTTTTCGAACACACGGAGATGAGCGTGCCCAGACCTGCCGACGTGAAGACGAACGACGCGAACATCGCGTAGAGCAGCCCGACGCTCCCGCGCAGCGGAATTTCGAACCAGAACAGAATCAGCAGCAGCCCGCCCGTGAGCTGAAGCATGCCGACGAGCGCGACGCTCGCCGCTTTGCCGAGCAGAATTTCCCGCGTCCGTACGGGCGTCACCAGCAGCTGGTCGAGCGTTCCCGCATCGCGTTCCTTCGCGATCGCGAGCGAGGCGACGAGCAGCAGATCCATCAGCGCGAGCGCGGCGAGAATCGCGGGAACGGCGAAGAAGCGCGCTTCGAAGTTTTCGTTGAACCACGCGCGCGTGCTCACGGAAATCTTCCGCGGCGAGGCGGCGTTCCCGGAGCGCTCCGCGTTGAACGCCTCGACGACGGCGTTCGCGTACACGAGCGCCGTTCCCGCGGAGTTGGAATTGCGCGCGTCCACGAGCAGCTGCACCGATGCGGTCTTCCCGGCGGCGAGCTCACGCGAAAAACCGTCGGGCACGACGAGAACGAGCTTCAGGTCGCGCGAGGCGAAACGCGCTTCCATTTCGGCGTCGGACGCGACGGACGCCCTGCGCCTGAAAATTCCGTTTGCCTCGAATTTCGCGACGAGCGCGCGCGAGTCCGCGGAACGGTCGCGGTCGGTCACGGCGAAATTCACTTCCTTCAGGTCGAGCGTCGCCGCGTAGCCGAGCACGAGAATCTGCATCAGAGGCGGCACGAGCAGCGTGAAAAGGCTTTTCGGATCTCTGAAAAGCTGAATCAGTTCCTTGCGCAGAATCGCGGCGATTCTGAAAAACGCGTCCATCTCAGGGCTCCAGTCTTTTCGGGTTTTCGGCGACGGCGAGCAGCGTGAACGCGAGCGCGAAAAGCGCGACGGCGCCGAGGTCGCGCGCGATCGGCTCCCAAAAATTTCCGGCGAGCAGAATCGTCTGCAGAAAATCGATGAAGTAGCGCGCGGGAACGAAGAAGGTGATCGCCCGGATCGCCGGCGGCAGGTCGCCGATTTCGTAAATGTAGCCGGAAAGCAGAATCGACGGCAGCAGCGTGACGACGATCGCGAGCTGGCTCGCGACGAACTGATTCTTCACGAGGCTCGAAATCAGCAGTCCGACCGAAAGCGACATCAGCAGATACAGCGCGCAGCCGGCGCACAGCACGGGAACGCTTCCCGCGACGGGCATGCCGAAAAACAGCCGCGCCGCGCAGAGCACGACCGCGATTCCGGCTGCGCCGACGACGAAATTGTTCGCGACTTTCGCGAGGAGCATTTCCGCGCTTCGCATCGGCGTGACGAACATGCTCTCGAGATTCCCGCGCTCGTATTCCTGCGCCATGAGCATGCTCGTGAGCAGCGTGCCGACGAGCGTCAGAACGATCGCGATCAGCCCGGGAACGAGGAAATAGACGCTCTCGCCGGATTCGTTGAACCACATGCGCGGCACGATCCGCGCCGAGCCCGCGTCCGAAGATTCTCCCTCGAGCGTTCCCGCGAGAATCGTGCGCAGATAGCTTTCCTTCATGCGCGCCTGCTGAGGGTTCGTCGCGTTCGTCGCAATCAGAAAATCAGCGTTCCCGCCCGCGCTCCCGCGTTCCGGACTCTGCGGAAGAAAAAGGCACGCGTCCGCCTCGCGCGCGCGGACGAGCTCCGCCCCGGAACGCGCGTCGCGCACGACGATCGGGCTGAAATACGCGCTCCCGTGAAGACGCGCGACGACTTCCGACGCGAGCGCCGAATCCGCGGGAACGACCACGGCGACGCGGATGTTCTTCACGTCGAACGAAAGCCCGTAGCCCATGATGACGAGCAGAACGAGCGGGAGCCCGATTCCGACGACGATGTTGAACGGATCGCGGAAAAGCTGGCGCCGCTCCTTCGCGAGCAGCGCGAGAACGCGGGAAAACTTCATGCCGGGCGCCTCCGTCTTATCAGATTCACGAACGCCTCTTCGAGATTTTCGGAAGCGCCCTGCGCGCGGATTTCCGCGGCGCTTCCGGAAGCGACGACCGCGCCGCTCTCCATCACGACCATGCGGTCGCAGTATTTCGCTTCGTCGAGAAAATGCGTCGTGACGACGACCGCCGTTCCCGCGTCGGCGAGCCGCATGATCAGCCGCCAGAACTCGCGCCGCGTCAGCGGGTCGGAGCCGCTCGTCGCTTCGTCCAGAAAGAGAATCTCCGGTTCGTGGAGGAGCGCGCATGCCATCGCGAGCCGCTGCTTTATGCCGAGCGGGAGCGCGCCCGCGGAGGATTTCCGGAACTTTTCGAGCGAAAAACTTTCGAGCGCCCACGCGACGCGTTCCCGAAGCCGGCGCCCGCGCAGCCCGTAGGCGCCGCCGAAAAACCGCAGATTTTCCTCAAGCGGCAGATCCGCGTAGAGCGAAAATTTCTGCGCCATGTAGCCGAGTTTCCGCCGCGCCGTTCCCGCGTTTCGGCGCAGATCCGTTCCCGCAACGGAAACGCTTCCCGCGCTCGCGGCGCTCAGCCCGCAGAGCATGCGGAACATCGTCGTCTTGCCCGCGCCGTTCGCGCCGAGAAGCCCGAAGATTTCTCCGCGCCGCACGGAAAACGAGACGTCGTTCACGGCGACGAAATCCCCGAATTTCTTCACGACGTTTTCCGCGCGCACGGCCACGGGCGCGCTTTCGGAAAAGGGATTCCCGCGCGCGGGCGGCGGCGGGCACGCGCCGGAAATCAGCGTGAGAAATCCGTCCTCGAACGTCGGTTCCCGCTTCGCCGTTCCCGCGAGCGCGCGCACTTCCGCGGGCGTCGCGTCGGCGAGCAGCTTCCCGTCGAGAAGCGTGAGCGTGCGGTCGAAGAAATCCGCTTCGTCCATATAGGCGGTGCTCGCGAGCACGGAGGTTTTTCCGTCGCGGACGAGCTCGCGGACGATGCTCCACAGCTCGCGACGCGAAAGCACGTCCACGCCGACCGTCGGTTCGTCCAGCAGAAGCAGCGGCGGCTCGGAGACGAGCGCGCACGCGAGCGCGAGTTTCTGTTTCATGCCGCCGGAGAGCTTTCCCGCGGGGCGCGCGGAAAATTTTTCGAGCCGCGTCGTCGCCAGCAGCCGGCGGGAACGTTCGCGGAAGGCGTCGCGCCCGACGTCGTGCAGACCGGCGTAGAGCGCGAGATTTTCGGCGACGCTGAGCGTTTCGTAGAGCCCGAAGCGCTGCGGCATGTAGCCGACGCGCGCCTGGATTTTCGCGGCGTCGCGCGCGGAATCGAAGCCGAGCACGCGCGCCGTTCCCGCGTCCGGGCGCAGCAGTCCGCAGAGCAGGCGAATCAGAGTCGTCTTGCCTGCGCCGTCGGGGCCGAGAATCCCGCAGAGCGTTCCCGCGCGCATCGCGAAGGAAATTCCGTCCACGGCGCGGACCGTTCCCGCGGGCGTCCGAAACGCCTTCGTCAGATTTTCGCACTCGACCGGAAACGGCGACATCGCGGGATTTCAGTCGTTGCCGAAAATCGCCGTCGCGGGCGCGCCGAGCTTGAGACGGTTTTCCGGATCTTCGACGAAAATCCGGCATTCGTAGAGGAGCGACGTACGCAGCTCGGCGGTCTCGACGTTCTTCGGCGTGAACTCGGCGTTGGGCGAAACGAAGCCGACGCGCCCGAGAAATTCCGTCTCTGCGCCGTCGAAGCGCACGCGGGCCTCCGAGCCGGGAACAATCTTCGTCAGCAGCGGCTCAGGAATCCACACACGCACCCATTTCGGCGAGACGATCGCGAGGCGCAGGACGGGCTTCTGCGGAGAAACCGTTTCGCCGGGCTCGACCAGGCGCTCGCGGACGACGCCGTCGCAGGGCGCGAAAAGCTCCGTGTCGCGCAGCGTCTGCTCGCGGATCGCGACCGTCGCTTCCGCCGCGGCGAGCTTCGCCCGGAGCGAGAGCGCGGACGCCTCCGCCGTCTCTGCGTCCTGCACGGAAACGCCGCCGGATTTGCGCAGCTCGCGGTAGCGCGCGAAAATTTTTTCCGCCGCGGCGAGTTCCGCCCGCGTCGCCTCGGCCTCGGCGCGCGCGACGGCGAGATCGTTGCGCACGCGCACGGTTTCGAGCCTCCCGAGTGTTTCGCCGCGGCGCACGCTCGCGCCTTCCTGCGGGAAGAGCTCGGCGAGACGCTCGGGCACCATGAACGCGGCGTCCACGTGCCGCTCCTCCACGTTCCCGTAGAGCGTGATCGCGTTCCCGCGCACGCCTTCGGAAAAATGCCGCCTCACGGCGTAAAACGTTCCCGCGCCGAGCGCCGCGAGCGCGAACAGAATCAGGAGCGCTTTCTTTTTCATGAGCGGAGCGCCTCCAGATACGCGCCGCGGACTTTTTCGACGGAGGCGCAGAACGCCGCCGTCTCCGTGTCTCCGAGTTTCGCGAAAAGGCTCTTCGTCTGCTCGGCGCCGGCTCCGACGATCGCGTCGCCGGTCGCGCGCCCCTTGGCCGCGAGCGAGATGCGGACGAAGCGGCGGTTTTCGGAATCCGTCTTCCGGACGAGCAGTTTTTTTTCGACGAGTCCGGAAACGAGAATCGACGCGGCGGCTTTCTTCAGACCGAGCCTCCGGGCGAGCTCGCCGAGCGTCATCGGCGCGTTCCCGCGCACGTCGTTCATGTAGACGAGCATCATCGTCTTCTGCTGACGCGGCGTGATCGCGTCGACCGTCCGGCGCTTCGCGGCGGGAAGCGAGCTCCACGCGCGGTTCTGCACGTAGTTGAAGATCTCCATCATGCACACCGCCGCCGCGAACGGCGTCTCTATTCGTTCTCTTTCCATGCCTCCGAACAGTATCATCTCGAAAACAGTTTGCAATAACAAACTATTTTCCAGCGGAAAGAGCGGAACGTGAGAATTCCCGCGCCTCGGGCGAAAATCCTTTTCGTCCGAGGCGTTCTCCGTTTTCCGTTTTTCATTTTCCTTTTTTCGCGGTATCGTCGTCGGCATGGAAAATTTCGTTTACGGGAACAGAACGCTTTGGATTTTCGGGCGCGGGACGCAGGCGCGCCTCGGCGAGTTCGTCGAACGCTTCGCGGGAACGCGCGGCAAGGTGCTCCTGCATTTCGGCGGGAACAGCATCCGGCGCAGCGGGCTTTACGAGCTCGCGAAGACGCAGCTGCGGGAACGCGGCGTCGCGTTCGTCGAGCTGGGCGGCGTGGTGCCGAATCCGCGGCTCGCGCTCGTGCGCGAGGGCATCGAGCTGTGCCGGCGCGAGGGCGTGACGTTCATTCTCGCCGTCGGCGGCGGGAGCGTCATCGACTCCGCGAAGGCGATCGCGGCGGGCGTTCCCGAGGAGAACGGCGACGTGTGGGAGACCTTCGTCACGCGCCGTCCGCTGAAGCGCGCGCTCGACGTCGCGACCGTGCTGACGATTCCCGCGACCGGCTCGGAGATGAGCCCGAACACCGTGATCACCGACGAGGCGAGCGGCTACAAGCTCGGCTACGGCGACGAAAAGCTGCGCCCCGTCTTCAGCATCGTGAATCCGGAGCTCTTCTTCACGCTCCCGTCGAATCAGATCGCCAACGGCGTGAGCGACATGATGAGCCACATCTTCGAGCGCTATTTCTCGAACACGCCGCACTGCGAAATCACCGACGGGCTCTGCGAAAGCGTGCTGCGCACCATCGTCCGCAACGCGCCCGCGCTGCGCGAAAATCCGCGCGACTACGACGCCTGGGCGGAAATCGGCTTCGCGGGAACGATCGCGCACAACAATCTGCTCGGGCTCGGACGCGAGCAGGATTGGGCCTGCCACGGCATGGAGCACGAAATCAGCGCCGTGTACGACGTGGCGCACGGCGCGGGTCTCTCCGTCGTCACGCCCGCGTGGATGCGCTACGTGCTGCCGGAAAAGGCGGCGAAGCTTGCGCAGTTCGCGCGAAACGTATTCGGCGTTCCCGTCGGCGCGGACGACGCGGCGACGGCGCGCGCCGGCATCGACGCGCTCGTCGGTTTCTACCGGAAAATGGGGCTTCCCGTGACGATGCGGGCGCTCGGCGTTCCCGACGATTCGCGTTTCGAGGAAATGGCGAAAAAGGCGGTGCTGGGGCGTTCCCGCGACGGGAAGGAAATCCCGCAGGGCAATTTCCGCCGCCTTTATTCCCGCGACATCGTCGCGATCTACCGCCTCGCCGCGGAGTGAGGCGCGGCGGAGCGAGGCGCAAAAAAAAACGCGCGACGAAGGGCGTCGCGCGTTTTTTGTGCGCCCGTGCGCGCGCGTCAGACGCGCATTTTCGCCGCGGCGTAGATCGCGCGGATGCGCGCGAAGTCGGCTTCGCGGTCGCCGGATACGAGACAGTAGTCGTATTCGCGCCAGCGCGGCATTTCGTCGAGCGCGACGCGCATGCGGCGTTCGATTTCGTCGGGCGCGTCGGTGCCGCGTCCCGTCAGGCGCGCGCGGAGCTCTCCGACGCTCGGCGGCATGATGAACACGGAGACGAGCGCGTCGCGCACGAGCGCGTTTTCCGTCGCGATGCGGCGCACGGTCGCGGCGCCCTGCACGTCGAGATTGAGCAGGACGTTCTTGCCCTCGGCGAGGATGGATTCGACCTGCGCGCGGCGCACGCCGTAGCGGTTGGAATGCACGTGAGCGTGTTCGAGAAAATCGCCGCGCGCGACGCCCGCTTCGAATTCCTCGTGAGAAAGAAAAAAGTAATCGACGCCGTGGCGTTCGGTTCCGCGCGGCGCGCGCGTTGTGCACGTGACGGCGCGGGAAAGCTCCCGCGGGAACGCTTCGAGCATGCGGTCGCAGAGCGTGGTCTTCCCGCTTCCGGCGGGACCGGAGACCAGCAGCAGAATCGGTTTGGGGCGGAATGTGTCCATGGTCATTTCAGAAAAAGAAGAGAGGCGAGATTCGCGGCGCCGAGCAGCAGCAGCGCGCCGCCGACCGCGCGGGCGCGTCCGGAAGTGCGCGTCGAAAACGCGAGCGCGTCGCGCAGCGCGTAGGGCGCGGCGCCGACCCAGAGCGCGCCGACGATCAGCAGATACGCCGTTCCCGCGAGCACGCACGAGCGCGGCGTCTGCCCGAAGCCGGCTTTGAGCAGCTCGTTGCAGACGAAGAGCGTCAGCACCGCGAGCGCACGCAGCGGCAGAAGATCCGCGAGAAACCTGAACGCGAGCACGCCTGCGCCGCCGAAGAGCACGAAGAAGCTCCAACGCGGGAACCCCGCCAGATCCACTTCGCCGATCGTCGCGAGATGATACGAGAACCACGCGAGCGCCGCCGCCCAGAGCAGATTGCCGACCGTGCGCGCGCGCGCGAACGCCGCGAACGCGGGCGCGAGACGCGTTCCCGCGAAGAAGAGCGCCGCTCCCGCCGCGCAGAGAACGCCGCCCGTGAGCGCGTATGCCGAAAAAAGATTCATTGCGCCAAGACTACGCTTCGCCGCCGCCGGAGTGAAGCCAAGAAACGAGCCGCTTCCGCCGCGTCATTTTTTCTCCGAGGGCGGAGCGAAGGGCGTTCCCGCGCGGAAGCGGACGTCGGAGAGCGTCGCGCGCGCGGTCTGCGACGCGCCTAGGTCGCCGAAAATGAACTTGTCGCGATGCGCCGCGAAACGCGCGTCGCCGCTCAGCGCCTCGCCGACGAGCACGTCGCCGAGCCATACGTAGAAACCGCCCGGAACGCCGGCGCGGGCGTTCCCGTCGAGCCACGCGACGCGCAGCGCGGCGGCGGTCTTCGTCGTCGAAAAGGAATTGTGCGCCTTGTCGCCGAGCGCGTCCGCGCCGTAGAGCAGCGCGTCGTTCCAGAAGACGCCTTCCTCACGCACGGCGAGCACGCCCGCCTCCGCGCCGTTGCCGACGACGACGCACAGCGCGTTGTCCGCGCGCGCGGTCGCGTCGAGCTTCGCGGAAAAGGCGAGCGTGAACTCGCGCGCCTTGCCCTTTTTGTTCCACGCCCAGGCGAGCGTGCTTTCGCCTTCGCCGGAGGCGAAGACCGCGCGATCGCCGCTTGCCGAAACGCCCGCGCCCTTGCGCGAGAATTTTCCCGACGCGAGATTTTCCGCGGCGGACGCGAGCTCGGCGTTCCCGCGGCGCTCCAGCCCCGCGCTGCGCTGCGGCAGCCCGAGCGCACGCGCGGCGTTGCCGGCGACGATCAGCTCGCCCTGCCGGTTCGGATGCGCCCCGCGAGCGGTGTCGATCATCGCGCCGCTTTCCGCGTAAAAGCCGTCGGAAATCCGGTCGAGCGTGACCTTCGACGACGCCGTGCTCCATTTGCGGACGACGCCGCGCAGGTACTCGTTGTAGGGAATGTAATTGTTTTTTCCCGTCGTTCCCGTGCCGTTGTCCCTGCCGGTCGGAAGCAGCTCGAAGACGTGGACGCGGATTTTCAGATTGTGCTTCTGAAACGCCTTCACGATGCCGTGCACGTGCTCGGCGATCGCGGCGTTGCCCTCGCGCGCGTCATAGAGGTCGTTGATGCCGATGAGAACGCAGAGCGTGTCCGGCCTGCGCGCGCCGTAGCGGGAGCGGTAGGTTTCGCCGACGTATTTCTTGCGCGCCGTGCCGTCGAAAAATTCGTCCGTTCCCGTGAAGGGATTTTTCTGACCGAGCTTGATCGTCACGGGGCCGCGGTTTTCCGGCGGGAACGCGGAGCCGGGATCGGCGCGGAATTTCCCGTCGGCCACGTGCCCGGCGTACTGGTAGGCGCGCGCGCTCGCGGCGGCTTCGGAGACGTTCGTGAACGCGACGCCGCGATACGGCGGACACAGCGCGGAGACGTCCGTGTTCCCGCGCGCGCCGACCGTCGTGCCCATCGGGAAAAATTCCTCTCCGGCATCGACGAAATGCTTGAACAGCGCGTAGCGCCAGCTCGCCACGGGGCCGGCGAGATAGGCGCCGCCCTGCGTGATGGAGTCGCCGACGAAGACGATGTCGCGCGCGTCCGCCGCCGGCGGGAACGCGGACAAAAGCGCGAGCGCCGCGGCTCCCGCGGCGAATGACAGGGATTTTCTGAACATGGGAAATCTTTGAACGATGCCCGAACAATAACGGATAATGCCGCGCGGGAAAATTGAAATTTCCGCCCGTTCCCGCCGCCGCGTGCTCTCTTCCCGCCTTGCGGGCATTTCCATTCTTGCAAAGTGTCGCCGAAGGCGGCATTTTAACGCTTTAAGTCCATTTTCACGGGCGTTTGGCTCAGTCGGTCAGAGCATCTCGTTTACACCGAGAGGGTCGGGGGTTCGAGTCCCTCAGCGCCTACCATCCATTTTCTGCGATATGAACAAGCATACAGTCTCCGCCTTGGTCGAAAACAAGTTCGGCGTTCTCGCCCGCGTTTCCGGGATGCTCAGCGGCCGCGGCTTCAACATCGAAACGCTGAACGTCGCGCCGACGCACGACCCGAAGATCTCGCGCATCACCGCGACGATTCTCGCGGACGAGACTTCGCTCAACCGCTGCATCCGCCAGCTCGAAAAGCTCGTCAACGTCATCACGGTGCAGAATTTCGACGGCGTCGATTTCGTCGCGCGCGAGCTCGTGATGGTCAAGGTGAAGGCGGACCAGACGACGCGGTCGCAGATTCTCGAGATCGCGGGCATCTTCCGCGCGCAGATCATCGACGTTTCGCTGGAAAGCCTGATCATCGAGTTCACGGGCAACGCGAACAAGATCAACGCGCTGCTGAAGCTGCTGAACAACTACGAGATCATCGAAATGGCGCGCACGGGCATGCTGACGCTCGAGCGCGGCATCAATTCGTGCAAATAATTTTTCATCACATCCAAAAAAATCATGGCTACGAAAAAAGCTACTGCAAAGACAACTGCGAAGGCTCCCGCGGCTCCGGCGAAAAAAGCCTGCTGCCGCAAAGCCTGCGCCAAAAAAGCGCCCAAGGAGGTCAAGATCTACCACGACAAGGACGTCGACGACTCGGTCCTGAAGGGCAAGACGATCGCCGTCATCGGCTTCGGCGCCCAGGGCCGCGCCCAGGCGCTCTGCCTGCGCGACAGCGGCGTGAACGTCATCATCGGCGTGCGCGCGGGCAAGTCGTTCAAGGCCGCGAAGGCCGCGGGCTTCGAGACGCTCTCCGTGGACAAGGCCGCGAAGAAGGCGGACATCATCCACATTCTGCTTCCGGACGAAAGCCACAAGAAGGTTTACGCGGAGCAGATCGCGAAATACGTCACGCCGGGCAAGACGCTGTGCTGCTCGCACGGCTTCGCGTACGTGTTCAAGAACATCGTTCCGCCGGAAGGCGTGGACGTGATCATGGTCGCGCCCAAGGGCCCGGGAACGGAAGTCCGCCGCGTCTTCGAGGAAGGCTTCGGCTGCCCCGGTCTCGTCGCGGTGTTCCAGGACGCCAGCGGCAACGCGATGCAGACGGCGCTCGCGATCGCGAAGGGCGAAGGCCTGACGCGCGGCGGCGTGCTCGAATGCACGATGCAGCAGGAAACCTACGAAGACCTCTTCGGCGAACAGAACGTTCTCTGCGGCGGCATCGTGGACCTGATGAAGTACGGCTTCGAGACGCTGATCGAGGCGGGCTACCCGCCGGAAATGGCGTACTTCGAGTGCATCCACGAAGCCAAGCTCATCGTGGACATCATCTACAACAAGGGCATCGCGGCGATGAACGCCGTCATCTCCAACACGGCTGAATTCGGCGAGTACTACAACGGCCCGAAGATCATCACGCCGGACGTGAAGAAGCGCATGAAGGAATCGCTGAAGCGCATCGAAAGCGGCGAATTCGCCAAGACCTGGATGAAGGAAGCCGACAAGGGCGCCCCGACGCTCGCCAAGAAGCGCGAACAGCTCGCGAAGCACCCGGCGGAAGTCGTCGGCGCGAAGATCCGCCAGCTCTTCGAACGCAAAGCCTCCAAATAAGGCATGCCGATTCTCGCGTTCCCGCGGAGCACCCGCGGGAACGCGTCGTCTCCGCGACTCTCCGATTTTTCGAAACCGCAACCCGAACCTCGACCAACCATGAAAAAATCTCTTCTCCCCTTTACGCTCGCCGCGGGCACGCTGATGCTCGCCGCGAACCTTTCCGCGGACGAAATCCGCTGCAGAAACGGCGCGCTCGTCGTCGGCGAAATCACCGCGATCGACGGCGGCCTCATCACCGTCAGGACGTCCCACACGGAAAAGGAAGAAACCAAGATCAGGCAGAGCGAAGTGCTCTCGATTTCCCGCGACGCCGCGCTGAACGTCCGCACCGCCTCCGGCGTGACGCTGCAGGGCCCCGTGGCCGCCTCGCAGACGCCCGGCGAAATCGTCGTCGGCGGCTCGGCGGTCGCGATCTCCGACGTCACGTCTTCCTGGCTTCTCGACGGCAAAAGCCCCGAAGAGCGCGAAGCCGAAAAATTCGACTACACGGTCGAATACGAAGTCGGCGCGACCCTCACGGGAACGACCGGAAACACCGAAAGCGTCACCGGCGGCGCCTACGCGCAGACCGTCATCAAGAACGCCGTCAACGCCCTCAAGCTGTATCTGAAATACAATTACGGCAAGACGCGCGACGACGACGCCGACCTCTGGACGAAGTCCGCGGACAACCTGCACGCCGGCTTCGACTGGACCTCCGAGTTCCACAAGCCCTGGTTCTGGTACGCGCGCACGGACACCGGCTTCGACCGCGTGCAGAACATCGAGTTCTTCGACGTGAGCGCGGCGGGCTTCGGGCTCAAGATCATCAACGAGGACGAGTGGCATTTCTCGGTCCGGGGCGGTCTCTCCTACCGCTACGAACGCTACAAGCACTACGTGGGCGATTCCTGGGATCCGAAGGACGACACGAACACCGTCGGTCTCGACTTCGGGCTCTCGCACGACTACGCGTGGAACTGGGGCAAGATCGTGACGGAAATTTCCTACGTTCCCGGGCTCGACGACATCGACCACTACTACATCGTGCACGAGACCTATCTGCAGATGCAGCTCAAGGACGTCGAGCAGCTGTATTTCCGCATCGGCATGAAGAACGAATACCGCTCGCCCAAGACGGCGGAGGAAAACCTGGACACGACCTACTACGCCCAGCTCGTCTTCGCCTGGAAGTGAGCGCCCGTCCGCGCGGCGCGCGGAACGAACGCGAAGCGGGACACGGCATTTTCGCCGTGCCCCGTCTTTTTTTTTCGCCGTGTCCGCTTTTCCCGCGGACGCGGGATCAGTCGTCGCGGAGGATGTCGCGCGTCTTCGAGCCGGTCTGCGGCGGACCGATCCAGCCGCGCTCCTCGAGGACGTCCATGACGCGCGTGGCGCGGCCGTAGCCGATGCGCAGCTTCGTCTGCAGCCACGACGTGGACGCGCGCTTGGTCGTGCGGATGATCTCCCACGCCTTGTCGGCGAGCGCCTCGTCGTCGTTGAGGTCCACGTCGTCCTCGTCGTCGCCCTTGCCGCCGTTCTTTTCCGCCTCCGCCTCTTCGGCGGCGCGGTCGATGGCCTCCTGCACTTCCTGCGCGTACTGCGGCGCGCCGTTCTCGTCATGCAGATAATTGACGATGGCGTCGATTTCGTCTTCGGAGACGAAGGAGCCCTGCGCGCGGCTCAGCACGGACGTTCCCGGCGGAACGATGAGCATGTCGCCCTTGCCGATGAGCGATTCCGCGCCGACTTCGTCGAGGATGATCTTGCTGTTCACGGCGGACGTGACCTTGAACGCGACGCGCACGGGCAGGTTCGCCTTGATGACGCCGGTGACGACCTTCGCGTCCGGCCGCTGCGTCGCGAGGATGAGATGGATTCCCGCCGCGCGCGCCTTCGCCGTGAGGCGATGGATGGCGGAGTCGATTTCGGGCCCGACGACCTGCATGAGGTCCGCGAACTCGTCTATGATGCAGACGATGTAGGACATCTTCCGCTTGGCGGCGAGTTCGTCGAGCACGCCTTCGTCGCGCGGGACGGAAAGCTCCGTGCGCGCTTCCGCGCTTTCGGCGATCGCGGCGCGCTCTTCGGCGGAAAGTTCCTTTTCGAGCGCGGCGGCGCGTTCCCGCGCGGCGGCGGCCTCTTCGCGGTCCTTGATGAGCTTGGCGTTGAAGCCGACGATGTTGCGGACGTTCGCGGCCTTCAGCAGCTGGTAGCGGCGCTCCATTTCGTTGATGAGCCACTTGAGCGCGCCGGACACCTTCTTCGCGTCGGTGATGACGGGAATGAGCATGTGCGGCACCTTGTTGTACATCTGCAGCTCGACCGCCTTCGGGTCCACCATGACGAGGCGCACGTCCTCCGGCGTCGCGGAATAAAGAATCGAGGTGACGATGCCGTTGATGCAGACGGATTTGCCCGAACCCGTGGAGCCCGCGATGAGCCCGTGCGGCATCTTCGCCAGGTCCATCAGCACGGGCTTGCCGGTGACGTCCTTGCCGAGCACGATCGGGATTTCCATCTCGTTTTCGTGCCACGCCCTGGATTCGAGGATTTCGCGGATGAAGACGGGCTTCGGCTTGCGGTTCGGCACCTCGATGCCGACCGTGCCGTGCTCGGGAACGAGCGCAAGGCGCGCGCTCTGCACCTTCAGCCTCATCGCGATGTTGTTCTGCAGGCTGAGAATCTTTTCGACGCGGACGTCGTCCTGCGGCGTGATCTCGTAGCGCGTGATCGTCGGGCCGACCTGGACGGTGGTGAGCTCCGAGGAAATTTTGAACTTCGCGAGCGCGGAGACGATCTGCTCGCCGCGTTCGCGGAATTCCTCGTGGCTGGCTTCGGAAGTCTTTTCCTCCGGCGGCGCCTTGAGCAGCTCCATCGGCGGGAACTTGTATGCGCCGCGGCGGTGCGGCTCGTCGGCGAGCTCCGCGCGTTCGATCGCGTCCTCTTCGATGACGCGGAATTCCGCGGGCGCGGGCGCGGGCACGGCGCGCGCGCGCGGCTCGGGCGCGGTCTCCTCGGCGGGCGCGGGCTCTTCGTCCGGCGGCGTCGCTTCCGCGGGGACGGATTCGTTTTCGTCGGCGGGAACGGGCGCAGGCGTCTCCTCGCGCGGGAACGGGCGCAGCGTGCCGAGAATCTTTTCCGGTTCGGGCGCGCGTTCTTCTTCGTCTTCCTCTTCGTCTTCGTCGGCGGGCGTCTCGGGCTCGTCGGCGGCGGCCACGGGAACGGGCTCTTCGGGTTCGGGCGCGCTTTCGGGCATGCCCGCGGCGCATTCGGGCGCGGCGTTTTCGCCGACGGGAACGTCGGAAAAATCGATTTCGTCGTCGTCCGCCTCGGAAGATTTTTCGGGAAGCACGGCGACGGGCGCGCCCGCGCGCATGGGCACGGCGCTGCTGGCGTCGATCTGCGCCTCGCGCATCTGCTCGCGGAGCGCGAGGGCGTTGCGGCGGCGCGCCTCGATCAGGCGGCGGCGTTCTTCGCGGAGCGCGCGCGCGCGTTCGCGGCGGCGGCTCAGCGCGGCGGCGACGGCGTCCGTGAGCTTCGCGAGAATGCGCTGCGGCGGCGCGACGAGCAGCGCCGTCAGACAGAGCAGGTACACGACCGCGCCGAGCGTCGCCGTTCCCGCGACGCCGAGAAGCGGGCGGCAGAGCTCGCCGAAGAGCAGTCTGCCGAAGCCGCCGCCGACGCCCTCGGGCATCGCGGCGAAGCGCGTCGTCGCGTCGAAGGACAGCGTCAGCAGCAGCGTTCCCGAGGCGAGCAGGAAGAACATCAGCGTGCACTTCCAGTACATCGATGCGTCCGCGCGGGAACGCAGCATCCAGAACGCGATGAGAAAGGCGAAGAACGGCAGCATGAACGCGCCGACGCCGAAGAAGTTGAAGGCGAGCACGGCGAAGGTCGCGCCGAGCCTGCCGCAGAGATTGCCGTCCGTGAGCGGGCTTTCGAGCACGAAGCCGTCGAGCAGGCTTTCGCTGAAGAAGAATTCCTGGCGCGGCGAGAACGACGCGAGCGCGGCGAGCGCGAACGCGCCCAGCAGCAGAAAGACGAGAAAGAGCGCCGGGCGCGGCTCGGCGGCGAGATTGCCCTTGGCGGGCGCGGCGCCGCCCTCCGCGGGCGGGCGTCCGCCCTTGTCCGCGTCGCGGCCGCCGCGCGCGCGCGGCGGGCGTTTTTTGGAAGCAGCCATTTTTTCAGAAGAGCGAAGGTTGTTGCGGCGGGGGCGGCTCGGCGCCGGTCTGCGGGCGCGCGTGCGCGTTCCCGGCGGCGAGCGCGCCGGCGTGCAGGTGGCGCGGCGGCTGGGCGATCTGCGACTGCAGCGCGTAGTCGCGTTCCTTGCGGATGCGGTTCACCATGTCTTCGAGGCGCATGCAGAGCCAGTCGAACGTGAATTCCGTGTCGCGGTAGTCGTTCGGGCCGTAGCCGTTCACGCGCTTGCATTCCTGCAGCGTGTCGTTCTGGCGGCGCTCGGCGCGGTTGCCGTTCGTGTACACGGCGTAGGCGAAGCCGCCGCCCTTGCGCACGACGGAGAAGACGGGAACGTCGCTCGGACCGTCCGCGACGTACACCATGTTTTCGAACGGCACGCGGCGGTCCTGCGGGCGCACGACGGCGTTCACGTCGATTTCGGGATTCTTGTTCGAGCCCTTGTTGATTTCGAAAATGAAGCGCGTCTTGATCGTGTTGTCCACCATGACGCCGATCTGGGAGATCTCCGACGGGATGTCGAGCGCGAGC
This sequence comes from Candidatus Spyradosoma sp., assembly GCA_051884495.1. Lineage (GTDB taxonomy): Bacteria > Verrucomicrobiota > Verrucomicrobiia > Opitutales > UBA953 > Spyradosoma. The sequence continues at coordinate 141,253 of JBJEVQ010000018.1, read as the reverse complement.
TCGTCCTGCTCCGTGTAGTGCGGCGGGAGCGGCTGTTCGATGAACTCGCAGCCGTAGATGCCGTCCACGTGCGGCGCGACGGCGCTCCCGCGGATCATTTCCGCGAGGCCGGTGCTCACGATGTAGTGCTCGAGATCGATGTCGAGGCTGCGCTCTTCGCCGAGCCGCTTCGCGTAGTCGCGGAGCTTGCCGAACACCTCGGGCACGCCCGCGCAGAGCGGAATGCGCGCGCCGAGCTCGCGGAGCTTCCTGTTCGTGAGCCCGCGCAGCGGTCCGTTCTTCACGTAGCTGAGCAGGTGGTTCAGATAGACCGTGTCCTTCGAGACGTGGATGCCGCGCCGCGCGTAGAGCTCCGGCAGGCGGTTCACCTCGATCCAGAATTTCTTTTCGTCGATGCCGTATTCGTCGAACAGCGGCACCTGCATGTAGCCGGGCGTGAGCGTCTTGTCGAAGTCCCAGATGAAGGCGAGCGTGTGGTGCGTGCGCAGATTGATTTCGGAAGAATCCATGAGCGAATGGCGTTCCCGCGTCGGAGGTTCAGAAAATTTCGTTCTGCACGATCTGGTCGAGCGTCTGACGGCGGCGAATCAGCCGCGCGTTCCCGTCGGCGCCGAGCATCACTTCCGCCGCCTCGGGGAAGCTGTTGTAGTTCTTCGCGGACATGCCCGCGCAGTACGCTCCCGCGCCGCCGATGACGCACAGATCGCCGATCTCCACCTGGTGAAACGCGCGCGTCGCGAGCTTCTCCGGCTCGCCGGGCGCGCACGAGACGAGGTCGCCGGACTCGCAGCAGTGCCCCACGAGCACGTAGTTCACCACGGGGCGCGGCGGCGTGTTCGGGCGCAGCAGGCTCGGCACGAGCATCGTCGGATGCTGCGCGCCGTAAAGGCTCGGGCGGAGCAGGTCGGTCATGCCCATGTCGAGCTTGATGAAGTGGCGGCCGGTCTTGCCCGTGTCCGTCACGTCCTGCACGCGCGCGACGATCGAGCCCGCGTTCGCGACGAGATACGTGCCCGGCTCGATTTCGAAGTGGAGCCTGCGTCCGGTCTCTTCGGCGAGCTTCGCGATCGCGTCGCGCACGGGAGCGCCGCACGCCTGCAGGTCGGTCGTCTTTTCGCCGGGAACGCGCGCGACCTTGTAGCCGCCGCCGAAGTCCAGCGTCTCCACGGTCGGGAAGCGCCGCACCATGTCGAGCGAGGAAAGCGCGGCGCGCTGCCACACGGCGGGATCGCTGCCCGAGCCGATGTGCGTGTGAATGCGCTCCAGCGTCAGCCCGTGCTTGCCCAGAATGCATTTCACCGCGTCCGCGTATTCGTGCCAGATGCCGAAAGAGGAGTCCGGGCCGCCGACGTTCGTCTTGCCCGTCGCGCCCGAGCCGATGCCCGGATTGAAGCGCACGCCGACGCGCGTTCCCGGGAACGCCCTGCCGTAGCGGTCGAGCTGGTCGAGCGAACACGCGTTGAAGCGGATGCCCGCCTTGATCTCGTCGGCGAAATCCTCCGGCAGCTCCTGCGTCGAGAGCGAAATCTTTTCCGGCGCGATCCCCGCGCGCATCGCGCGGCGCACTTCATAAATCGACGAGGCGTCGAAATGCAGCCCCATCGAATCGAAGAGCCGGAGCACGGCGGCGGTCGGGCAGGCCTTCATCGCGAAACGGACCGTGAGCCCGAACGCGTTCGGGAACGCGAGGCACGCCTCGGCGTTGCGCCGCAGCGAATTTTCGTCGTAAACGTAGATCGGCGTGCCGAAGCGCTTCGCGACGTCGCGGACTGTTTCGTAAGAGAGAAAAGGATGTTCGTTCATGCTGTTCAATTTATCCTCTCATCATAAAGAAAACCCTCCGCGCATTGAAGATTTTTTTGACGCTCCGCGCGATTGCTTTGCCCAAAAAATCCCGTTCCCGTCGAAAGACGGAACGAGGTTTCCGGCAAAAGAATTCTCCTTTTTTCGTCGTTGCGAAACAGTGTTTCTTCGTTCTTCTGCGGGCTCTTCGTCGAAAATTGTCCGCGGAGCAGATCGCGCTCGCGCGCCTTGCGCGATTTGCTATCATTGTTTCTTCATTATGATTTACTACCTTGAGGACGTTCGCAAAGTCTACAATCTCCCGCTTCCGACGCTGATTTACTACGCGCAGGAAATTCACCAGCAGACGCAGGTGCCCGACGCCGTGCAGATCAACATGCTGCAGTCGATCAAGACGGGCGCGTGCTCCGAGGACTGCGCTTACTGCCCGCAGTCCGCGCGCGCGAACACGGGGCTGAAGCCCGAGCCGCTGATGGATCCGGAGGCGGTCGTCGCCGCCGCGGAGAAGGCGAAGGCGGCGGGAGCGTCGCGTTTCTGCATGGGCGCGGCGTGGCGCAAGGTGAACGACGGCCCGCAGTTCGAGAGCGTGCTCGCGTCCGTGCGCGGCGTGAAGGCGCTCGGGCTGCAGGTGTGCTGCACGCTCGGGCTCATCACCGAAGCGCAGGCGGCGCGCCTCAAGGAAGCCGGATGCGACATCTACAACCACAACCTCGACACCTCGCGCGAATACTATCCGGAAATCATTTCGACGCGCACCTACGACGACCGTCTGACGACGATCCGCAACGTGCAGGCGGCGGGAATGGGCGTGTGCTCCGGCGGGATTCTCGGCATGGGCGAGACCGTGGACGACCGCCTGAAGATGCTCATCGAGCTCGCGAACATGGAGACGCCGCCCGAATCCGTGCCGATCAACGCGCTGATTCCCTGCCCGGGAACACCGCTCGAAGGCCGCCCGCGCGTGGACATCTTCGAATTCGTGCGCATCATCGCGGTCGCGCGCATTCTCATGCCCAAGGCGATCATCCGCATTTCCGCCGGCCGCGCGCAGATGACGGACGAAGGTCAGGCGCTCTGCTTCGCCGCGGGCGCGAACTCGATTTTCCTCGGCGACAAGCTGCTCACGACGCCGAACGGTCCCGCGTCGAAGGATTTCGCGCTGCTCGCGAAGCTCGGACTGCGTCCGCTCGATCCGGAGGAATTCCGCAAAAAAATGATGGGCTGCAAGGGCGACGGTTCCTGCGGCAAATGCGACGGCTCCTGTGGGCACGATCACTCGCACGAGCATCCGCACGCGCACGGGAACGCTCCGGCGGCGCGCGAAGAAGCGGCGCCCGTTCCCGCGGCTCCGGCGCTCACGCCCGCGGAGGAGGAGCGCTCGCCGTCCGCCGTCGTGCCGACCGCTCCCGCGCTCGCGGCGCCGTCGTCGGCGGACGAAGGCGTTCCCGAGTTCGCGAAGAAGCACGCGCACGAGCTCGACGAGAACGGCACCTGGGCGCGCGGCTGCAATTGCGACGACCACTGAGAACGGAGATTCCGCGCTCACGATTTTCTGAAAAATGCTTTCCGTCCGCATCATTCCTTGTCTCGACGTCAAAGCCGGGCGCGTCGTCAAAGGCGTGCAGTTCGAGTCGCTCCGCGACGCGGGCGATCCCGTCGACTGCGCGCGCGCCTACGAAAAACAGGGCGCGGACGAGCTGGTCTTTCTCGACATCACGGCGTCGTCCGACGGGCGCGCAATCATGCGCGACGTCGTCGAACGCACCGCCGACCAGGTGTTCATGCCGCTCACGGTGGGCGGCGGGCTGCGCACGCTCGAGGACATCCGCGCGATGCTGAACGCGGGCGCGGACAAGGTTTCGCTGAACTCCTCGGCGATCACCGCGCCGGAGCTCGTCCTGGACGCCGCGAAAAAATTCGGCAGCCAGTGCATCGTCGTCGCGATCGACGCGCGGCGCAATCCCGGCACGGACACGTGGCAGGTTTATTCGCACGGCGGACGGAAGCCCTGCGGGCTCGACGTCGTCGAGTGGGCGAAGAAAGTCGTCGCGCTCGGCGCGGGCGAAATTCTGCTCACGAGCATGGACTGCGACGGCGTGAAGACGGGCTACGATCTGGAGCTGACGCGGCGCGTGAGCGAGAGCGTCGGCGTTCCCGTCATCGCCTCGGGCGGCGCGGGGACGCTCGAACACCTCGTGGACGGCGTGAAGAAGGGCAAGGCGAGCGCCGTTCTCGCGGCTTCGATTTTCCACTTCGGGACGTATTCGATCCGCGAGGCGAAGGAAGCGATGCGCGCGGCGGGCGTTCCCGTGCGGCTGTGAAGCGGGCGCGCTTTCGCGGCGTCAGCGCGCGCGGTTTCCGCGGGCGCCGCGCTGCGTCTGCGCCTGATTCTGATTGTTGTTCGGCTGGTTCGCGGGCTGCGCGGGCTGTGCGGGCGCGACGCGCGCGGCGGACTGCATCGTGCGCGGCCCGGCGGCTGCGTTCGTCTGCGTCGTCGCGCGCTGCGCGGGGGCGTAGGTCGCGCCCTGAATCGCGAGCGGTTTTTCCTCCGGCTTCGCGAGCGGAATCGTGAGGCGTTCCGCGCCGACGCGCACGGCGAGCGTCCTGCGTTCGGCGTCGAAGCCTTCGACGAAGATTCCGGCGTCGTTCGTTTCGCGCGCGCCGAGCCAGAAGCTGCGTTGCGCGGCGTCGTCGTAAAGCCCGAACGCGGTCTGCCCTTCGACGGTCAGCATGCCGACGAAGCGCAGACGGCGCGACGCGGCGGGCGCGTTTCCGCCGACGCGGTTCTTCGCGGTCGCCTTGAAGGGCGAATTCTTCACGAGCGCGGCGAAGGAATGCGCGGGCGGCTCGGCGCCGGCGGGCGTTCCCGCGGCGGCTTCGTCCGCGCGCGCGGCGGCGCCGAGCGCGAACGCCGCGCCCGCGACGCAGAAGAGCTTCCGCGCGGCGGTTCTCATCGCGCGTCCTCCGTTTCCGCGGCGGCCTTCGCGTCGCTTTCCGCCTGCGCCTTCGCGGCGGCTTCGGCTTCCGCCTTCGCGCGTTTTTCCGCGGTGAAGTCCGGATTCTCCAGCTGCGGGAAGCGTCCGGTCTCGATGAAGGAGCGCGCGTCGTCGCGGGTGAGCGCCTCGTCGCGCACGCCGAGATTCTTCTCTTCGGTCTCGTCGGTGATGACGAAGGGGCGCAGGAAGACGATGAGCTCGCGCCGCGTCGAGGAATACGTCTTCGGGCGGAACAGCGCGCCAATCAGCGGAATGTCGCCGAGGATGTAGACTTTGCCCTTGTTGGTCGTCTCGTCGAACGACTGCAGGCCGGCGAGCGCGATCGTCTCGCGGTCCCGGATGCTGATGTAGGAGGTCGCGCGGCGCGAAGAGATGAGCGGCTGCTCGTTCCCGTCGATGCTCGTCGTGCCGATGATGTTGTCGATCTTCTGCGAGACGTCGATCTGCACGGTGCCGTTCGAGCCGATGCGCGGCGTGACTTCGAGCTCGAGCCCGATGTCCTTGTAAGTGACCTGCGACGACGTGTTCATGCTCGTCGAGTCCGTCGTCGAGCCCGTGATGACGGGGCGCTGTTCGCTGATGACGATCTGCGCGCTCTTGTTGTGCATCGTCATGATCGTCGGCGAGGAAAGCACCTTCACGCGCGAATCCGTCTTCGCCTGATTGAAGACCATCTCGAACGCGAGATCGCGCAGCGAGCCTTCCATCGAGAACGCGCCGTTGGGCGCGCCCGCCGCGAGCCGGTAGTTGCCCGCGAGCGTGTTCGTCGTTCCCGTAGGCGAAAGCTTGTAGCCGAAGCCGAGCGTGTTCAGTCCGCTGACGTCGGAGTCCGAGAGCAGCACTTCGACGATGATCGCCTCGATGCGCACCTGCGGGAGCGGAATGTCGATCTTTTCGACGACGTCCGCGATCTGGCGGATGTCGCTGTTCGTGCCGATGACGATGACGGAGTTCGCGCGCGTGTCGCCGATGATCGTCAGGTAATCCGAAAAGCGCTGCGTGTCGGAGGCGTTTTCCGCCGTCGTCGCGGGAGCGTCGTCGGCGCGCGGCGCGGAGACGACGTCGTACGTCGAGCCCGCGGGAGCGGCGGTCGCGTCCGCGCCTTCCGTCGAATAGCGACGCGCGGACGAGCTTCCGCCCGACGAAGACGACGACGAGGAGGAAGACGAAGAAGACGATGAACTGCCCGTCGAGGACGAGCCGTTCCCGATGATCGTCACCGACGCGGTCTTGCTCTGCCCGGCGACGTTCGGGCGCGAGCCTTCGATGACGCCCTTGAGCGCGTCGGCGACGTCGTCCGCGTCCGCGTGCTTCAGCGGGAAGATCGCGCTGCGCGTGAGCGGGACGGTCTCGACGTCGAGCCGCTCGACGAGCGAGTCGATGAAGTCCCTGTTCGCCGTGCTGGTGACGATGAGGAGCTGGTTCGTCGTGTCGTTCGCGGAAAAGCCGACTTCGCCCTGAAGCAGATTCTTCATGCCGCCCTGCTGCAGCGCCTGCAGCTGCTTGACGATTTCGGACGCCTTGACGTTTTTGAGATTGTAGAAGAGCACCTGTCCGGGAACGTCGAGGCTGCCGACGAGGCGTTCAAGCCGCTGGACGTTGGTGAGCGAATCCGTGACGAGGATGGAGTTCGCCGCCGGCATCGAAAGCAGCGAGCCGCCGCGGTGGTGCGTCACCATTCCGCGCATGAGCGGCTCGACGTTCGCGACGTTGATGTTTCTGAAACGGAACAGCCGCGCGACGGAACGCTCGCTCGCGGGAAGGTCCGCGACGGAATCGACGTAGAGCGGCGGCGCTTCCGAAGTCGCGTAGCCGGAGACGACCGCCTTCAGAAAATCGTCGCCTTCGGGAATGACGGAGACGCCGTTGAGCGCGAGCAGCGACTCGAGCGCGACGATCGCCTTGTCCGTCGCGATGGGGCCGCGCGAGTCGAAATTGATGCGCAGCACGGGGAGCGTCTGGCTGCGGATGACGCTCTTGCCCGTGAGGCGTTCGAGCAGGTCGAACACCTGCGGCGCGGGCGAATCGACGATGAGGAGGCGCTCGATGAGGCGCGGCGGCGTCGCGCCGGCGGCGGGCGTTTCCGCGGGCGCGGTCTCGACGAACTTCACCGCGATCGGTTCGTTGTTCGCGGGCGTCTGCTCGGCGGCGCGGCCGGCGGGGACGGGCGTCGCGCGCGCCGTCGTCGTCGCCGCCGCGTTCGTCTGGATCGTGCGGCGCACCGGCACGGTCTGCGCCTGCTGCGCGGACGCGGGAACGCCCGCGGAAAACGCGGCGAAGAGCGCCGCGGCGAAAAGGAAATGCGAGGAGATTTTCATGAGGGAAATTTTTCAGCGAAGGTTTTTCTGAGCGGAAGGTTGCAGCTGGAACGAGGTGATTTCGTAGTTCGCGTTGAGCGCGAGCCCGTCGGAGCCCGAAGGCTGAAAGCGCGCTTCGGTCACGGCGACGGAAGGAAATTCATTGGAGATGCGCTCGTCGAATTCGACGAGCTTTTCCAGCGGCGCGGCGCGCAGCGTGATGCGCACGGTGACGACGTCGAACGGCGCCTGGTCCTTCGAGACGGGGCGCGAGCTTTCCGGCTTCAGTCCGAGATCAGCTCCGAGCTCGCCGACGACGGAGAGCAGGTCCGTGCCCGAGACGTCCGCGTTCCCGCGCAGCTCGCGCGCCTTTTCCTCGAGGCGCGCGCGGACGATTTCGCGCGTGCCCAGGACGAGCGCGTTCTGTTCCGACGCGCGCAGCGCCGCGGCGTTCGTCTCGATTTCCGCGCGGAACGCGGAGACGAGCCCGCTCGCCCAGACGACGAGCGCAGCCGCCGCGAGCAGCAGGAGCAGCGCGCGTTCGCGGACGCTGACCGCGCGGCCGCGGAAACGCGCGCGCGCGGCGGCAAGCAGGATTTTCGTTCTTGCGTGTAGTGAGATCTTCATGACGCGTTTTCTCCGTTTTCGGGTTCGTCCTCGCGCGCTTCCGCGGCTTCCGGCGGCGGCGCTTCGTCCGCTTCGGCGGCGGGCGCGGGCTTTTCCGCGTCCGCGTAGAAATCGAGCTTTTCGAGCTCCGCCTTCACGGGCGCGCACTGCAGCGAGAAATTCGCGCCGTTCGCCGCCATGTTCGCGGAAAAGACGACGTCGCGGAAGAGCCCGCACGCGCGCAGATTCTTCTCGAACTCGTTGGCGAGCGCGATGCTTTCCGCCGTGCCGTTCGCGGCGAGCGTTCCCGTCGTGCCGTTGCCGGAGAAGCTGACGAGCCCGACGCCCTCGGGGCGCTGCGCGTTGAGCGCGGCGACGGCGCGCATCGCCTGCAGCTTGTTCGCCTGGATCTTGGAGATTTTTTCGATCAGCGTCGCGCGTTCGCGGATTTCGCGCACCTGCGGGCGCTGCGCCGCCTCCGCCTCGACGTTCGCCTCGACGTGCGCGCGGAAGCCCAGGAAGGCGAGCTGCGCGGCGCAGAGCACGGCGGCGAAGACGGCGAGCGCGCGCGTCGCCCGGCGGCACAGCGCGGCGGCGCGGCGTTCGCGGCGTTCCCGCGCGAGCGTCTCCGCGTCGCGCACGTCCGCGAGCCAGAGCGATTCGTCGGCGGTCGAGAACGCGAGCGTCCGCGCGGCGGGCGCGACGCTTCCGTCCTCGCGCAGCCGGAGCAGACGGATTTCGCCCGCGCCTTTTTTCGCGTCGAAGATTTGTTCCGCGGGCGTGAAGACGTCGGGGCTTTCCTCCGCGCCGTCGTCGCCGATTTCCCTGCGCAGCTCGTCGCGCGCGGCGAAGATCGCGGCGCGGAAGGCGGCGTCGTCGCGCCCGCCGCGTTCGAGCGGGACGGAGCGCACGCGCGTCGGGAACGCGTTGTCTGGATCAAGCCGCAGGACGGTCAGCTCCGTCTCCGTCGCGAACCATTCGCGCCGCGGCCACGTCGCGCCGCCGTCGTTCCCGCGGAGCGCGAAGAGCGGCAGCGCGTGCAGCGCGCCCGCGGGCATTTCCGCGAGAAAGGCGCGGCAGCGTTCGCGCGAGGCGGCGTAGCAGAGCAGGGCGTTCGCGCGCGGCGCGAAGCGGAAGCCGGAGAGCAGCTGCTCCGGCGGGACGGGCGCCGCCGCCTCAAGGCGCAGCGCGACCTGCTCGCGGAGTTCCTCCGGCGTCGCCGCGGGATCCGCGGGCACGTTTTCGACGAAGAAGAGCCACGAGGGCAGCAGAAAAATCGTCGTCGGCGTCGCGGCGTTTTTTTCGGGAGGCGGCTGTTGGGAAGAGGCGGTTTTCACGGCGGGGAATTGCATGTTGAACGCGAAATGCGGGAAAAGGTTTCACGGCGTCTCCGGCGCGGGAGAATCGAGCGTGCGTTCGACGATCTTGAACGGCGTCGCGTTCCCGCGCGCGGCGGCGCCGGAGATCTCGACGAGCGCCTCCAGCGTGAGCGAGGCTTCGCCGCGCGACGCCGTGACCGTGACGCGCAGCGTGCGCACGGCGAACGAGACTTTGCCCGCGAGCGATTCCGCGCCGACGCGGGAAAGATCCGACGCCTCGCGGAAGACGCGGCCGACGCGTCCGTCGAAGCCCGCGCCCTCGCGGTATTCGAGCAGCGCGGCGACGTCGCAGTCCGTTTCGTAGGCGAGCACGTTCAGCGTTTCCGCGTCGGCGGTGTTGACGTTGGGCAGCCCCGCGGAGGCGTAGGGCGACACGGTCTTTTCGAGGCGGCGGAAAAGCGCGTTCGGCGCACCGTTCTCGTCGAAGAAGATTTCGGAAAAACGCTTCACGAAGCGGAGCTCTCGCAGGTCGCGCAGGGCGCGGTTCGGCGGGACGACGGCGGCGTTTTCCGCCTCGTAGTCGTCGATTTCGGCGCCGTTCGCGCGCGTGTCGTCGTCCGCGTCGGTCCAGTCGGCGAGGCAGTCGCGCAGGCCGTCGATCTCGCCTTCGGGAACGCCGATCGCGAGCATGAGCGTGCGGAACGCGTCGTCGGAAAGCCCGTCGAGCGGGAAGCGCGCGGACTCGTCGCGGAAGCGCGCGGCGACGAGCGTCTTCGCGTCGAAGCGGCACGCGTTCTTTTCGGGAACGGGCTCGAATCCGGCGAGCGCGAGCGCGTCGCCCCAGCCCTGGCACGGCGCATGGACGGCGCCGTCGATCGCCTGGAAGTTCGCGACGACGGCGAGCGTCGCGTCGAGCGCGGAGCGCGCGGCGATCTCGAGCTCCGGCCGCGTGTAGTCTTCCGCGCGCGAGAGGATTTCCCGCTGCGCGTTTTTCATGATGCCGACGACGAGAAACGAAATCAGCACGACGAAGCCGAGCACGAGCAGCAGCGCGGCGCCCGGGCGTCCGGCCGAGAATTTTCGCGTGAGGCGATGCGCGGCGCGTCTCATCTCAGAAAAAAGCCCCTCCCGGCGTTTCGGTTCCGGAGAGCGCGAGCACGTGCTCCCGCGCGACCCTGCCGTCGCGGAAGCGCAGGCGCAGCCGTATCGCGCGGCTCTGAATCACGCTTTCGTCCACGGAATCGACGCTTTCCCAGGCGCCGGACTCGGCGTCCCACGCGTGCACGGAGGCGCTTTCCAGAAACGGCGAAAGCAGGGTCCAGGTCGCGGCGTTTTCGTCTTCGTTCTTCTGCCGCGCGGTCTGCGAGATCAGCCACAGCCCGGTCTTGTTCCAGAAGAGCCAGGCTTCGAGTTCGGGCTGCGGTTTTTCGTCGAGAGCGAAAAGCGGGAACGTCTCGACGATCTCGAAGCGCGGGAACGTCTCGTCGAGCCCGGGCGGCTGCGTCCACGCGCAGCCGACGACGTTTTTGCCCTCGCTCGTCTGCGCGATCTGCAGGCTGCGCTGCGCGTCCGCGAGCACGCCGAGGAAGCGGCCGAGCCCGGAAAGGTGGCGGTCGAGCGAGGCGACGTCGCCGGATTTTTCCCAGACGCGCACGACGTTCATCACGACGCCCGCCGCCGCCGTGAGCAGCACGCCCGCGAGGGCGACGGCGACGACGACTTCGAACAGCGTGAAGGCTCTGCGGACGCGGGAACGCACGGCGGGTCAGTAGGTGTCGAAGCGGTCGCTCGGGAACGCCTCGCGCAGGTTTTCGAGCAGGACTTCCTGGTTGTCGAACTCCGCCTTCCAGTCCGGACGGAAGACGAAGAACGGGAGCGTTTCGGGCTCGGGATCGCCGGGCCATTCGATTTCGGCGACGACGCGGAAAAGGCCCGCCTGCGGCGTCTCTTCGGCGAAGGCGCGGAAGGACACGCTTCTGCCGTCGAGCGTGCGGAAGTCGCCGACGTTTTCGAGATTGTCGGCGGCGTTTTCGGAATCGGCGAGCAGCGTCCGCAGGATTTCGAGGCGGTCGGCGTGCCGGTCGTCGAGGCGCGAAAGCGCGCTCTGAGCCGCGTAGACGTTGCCGACGGCGGCGAGCAGCACCGAGACCGTCGTCGCGAAGATCGCGACGGCGACGACGACTTCGAGCAGCGAAAACGCCCGGCGGGAACGCGCGCGTCTCACAGCGTCTTCCTTTCCGTCAGCGCGCCCGAAAACGGATCCGCCTGCAGGAGCTTTTCCGTCTTCCGGTTTTTGAGGATTTCGACGAGCGTCGGCGTCGCGCAGCCCGAAGGGTGAAATTCCGCGGCGTCGATCTCGCGCAGACCCGCGGGCGCGAAGAGCGTCGAGCCGTCGCGCGGGTCGGCGCGGAGCCGCAGCGCGGGCGCGTTCCCGTCGCGGCGCAGGGGGAAGACTTCCGCCGCGTTCCCGTCCGCGTCCTCGACCGAGAGCGAGCCGCCGTCCGCGGCGAGGCGGACGAAGAACGCGCGCCGCAGCGTCCGCGCGCGATGGGACGCGAGCGCGAACGCGCGCCGGGCGGAGGTTTCGGCGGAGGGCGACTCCAGCGCGGGAACGAGCGCGTCGAAGCGCACGGCGACGAACGCGGAGACGAGCCCGAGCAGCGCGATGACGACGAGCAGTTCCATCATCGTGAAGGCGCGCGCGCGGGAACGCGGCGCGGGCTTGTGCCGTCGGGCTTCGGGCATCGTCCTCGCGGGCGCTTACGGCTGCCAGTTGCCGATGTCGTCGTCGCTTTCGACGCCGTCCGGCCCGAGCGACCACAGGTCGTAGGCGCTCTTGCTCTTCTGCGCGGGGAAGCGGTACTGGAACGGGCGCTTCCACGGGTCTTCGGGCAGCTTCTTCAGCTCGCCGGAATCGACGACGGCCTGCAGGCCTTCCTCCGTCGTCGGGTAGGCGCCGTGCTTGATCTGGTAGGCGAAGAGCGGCGTCTCCAGCGCCTGGATGTCGGTCTCGGCGATTTTTTTCTGATTGTCGGAAAAAATGCCCGTCAGGTTGCCGGAGACGGCGCCGACGATCAGCGCGATGAGCGCGATGACGATGATGACCTCCATCAGCGTGAAGCCGCGGCGGCGTTCCCGCGAGGAAGTCGGGGTGTTGAGGCGTTTGCTTTTCATGCGTGACATAAATCCTGTTGCGTTCGGATACGGACGGCAACGCCGAAAAGCGGCGAAAGTTTCGGAAAAAATCGCGCCCGCCTTACAACGCCTCGCGGGAATTGTCGAGGATTTTTTTCTCGACTTTCGAAAATTTTTGCGCATCCTTTCGCTTATACGTGAAGCTTTGAAAAATCCCTTATTCACAACAGGAAGCAAAAAATAATGGCAGACAAGAAAACCGACAGCAAAAAAGACATGCGCTCGACCTACGCGTATCTCATCGAGAAAAAGCGCGACGGCGGCGAGTTCACGCGCGAAGAGATCCGGACGATCGTGGACGCCGTCATGGACGGCGAAATGCCCGAGTCCCAACAGGCGGCGCTCCTCATGTCGATTTATTTCCGAAACATGTCCGCGAACGAGATGTCCGCGCTTTCCGAGGAGATGATGTTCTCCGGCGACACCGTCGAGCTGGACCGCATCACGGATCCGAAAATGTCGAAGGTCTCCACCGGCGGCGTCGGCGACAAGACGACGATCGCGCTCGCGGCGCTCTCCGCGGCGTGCGGCGTCGTCGTGCCCACGATGGTCTCCAAGGACGAGGACTTCATCATCACCTCGGTGGACAAGATGAAGGCGATTCCCGGCTTCAAGGCGGACCTCGCGCCCAAGGACTACGAGCGCGTCCTGCAGAAGATCGGCTGCGCCGTCGTCGAGCAGAGCCCGAAGATCGCGCCGATCGACGACATGCTCTACGAGCTGCGCCAGCACACGGCGACGGTCTCCAGCCTCCCGCTCATCACGAGCAGCATTCTTTCCAAGAAGTTCGCCGAAGGCTGCGAAGGTCTCGTCGTGGACGTCAAGTGGGGCAACGGCTCCTACATGCGCGACCTCGAACAGGCGAAGCAGCTCGCGCGCACGGTCACGCGCGTCGCGCGCGGCATGTCCCGCCGCTGCGTCGCGCTGGTGACGGACGCGAATCAGCCGCTCGGCAATTCCGTCGGCACGGGGCTCGAAGTTCTCGAAGTCGTCGAGCTGCTCAAGGGCGAAGGTCCGGAAGACCTGAAGGAGCTGCTGCTCAAGCTCGGCATGGAGATGGTGCGCCTCGCGGGCGTCGCCGGCTCCACGCTTTCGGCGAAGCAGTCCGTCGAACGCGCGCTCAAGGACGGTTCCGCGCTCAAGAAGTTCCGCGACATGGTCGTCGCCCAGGGCGGCAAGACCGACTGGATCGACGATCCCGCGAAGTTCCCGAAGGCGAAATACGTCAAGAAGCTTCCGGCGGCGAAACGCGGCTACGTGCACATGATCAACGCGGGAATGATCGCCCGCGGCGTTCAGGAGCTCGCGCGCCGCAAGGACGGCTCCTACGATCCCGCGGTCGGGCTCGTCAACCTGAAGAAGGTCGGCACGCAGGTGAAGCAGGGCGAACCGCTCGTCGAAATCCTTTACAACGACGAGTCGAATCTCGACAAGGCGATGGAATACTTCCGCAGCGCCTACCGTCTCGCGCCGAAGCGCCCGAACGACATCAGCCTGATCATCGAACGCGTCGCCTGAGCGCGCGCCCGTTTTTCCGAATCGGCGTTCCCGTCTTCGCGGGAACGCCTTTTTTTTGAAGAGATTTGACTGCGTCTTTTCGTCGTGCCTTTCGCGTTGCGCGCGCGCGGAAAAAGGATTTAATGGCGCGCCCTATGTTCAAAAACACGAACGTTGCGCCGTCGCGCCTTTCCGAAACGCTGCGGCGCCTGGCGACTTTCGCGCTGGGCGTCTGCATGATCGTTTTTCTCTGCGGGATTCCGCGCCTCTTCTTCGGGCTCGGGGGAATCGCCGCGTCCGTCGCGTGCGTCTGCGCCTTTCTCTTCGTTCCCGTGATTTTTCTGATTTTCGCGCTGCGCGAAAACCGGTGAGGCGCGCGTTCTCCGCGTCGTCCTTTCCGCCGCGTGCGCGCGAAGCGAAGTTCTTGCGGGGAGGCGGGCGAAGTGGTAGCCTCGCGGCGTTATGAAAATCGCCGTCATCGGAAGCGGAAACATGGGCGGAGCGATCGCCCGCGGTCTCGCCGAAAAGGGAATCGTTCCCGCCGCGCAAATCACCTGCACCGCGCGGACGCGCGCGACGCTCGACGCGCTCGCGCGCGACGTGCCCGGCGTCGGCGTCTCGCTCGACAACGCGGCCGCCGTCGCCGGCGCGGACTGGGTCTTTCTCTGCGTGAAGCCCTGGCTCGTCGAAGCCGTCTGCGGCGAGATCCGCGACGCGCTGCCCGCGGGCGCCGCCGTCGCGAGCGTCGCCGCCGGCGTTTCGCTCGAAGAGCTCGAACGGTTCCTCGAAGGATCTGAGCCGGCGCGCCGCCGCTCGCTCTTCCGCGTCATGCCCAACACCGCCGCCGTCTGCGGCGAAAGCGTGACCTTCGTCGCGGCGGGCGAAAGCGCGCCCCGGGAACGCCTCGACGCGCTCTGCGCTCTGCTCGGCGCGCTCGGCGAGACGCGCGTCGTTCCCGAATCGAAGATGGCGGGCGCCGCCGCGCTCGCCTCGTGCGGAATCGCCTTCGCGATGCGCTACGTCCGCGCCGCGTGCGAGGGCGGCGTCGAGCTCGGCTTCTGTCCGGACGAGGCGCGCGAGATCGTGCTGCGCACGCTGCGCGGCGCCGTCGCCGTCCTGGAGCGGAGCGGGGCGCACCCCGAAGCGGAGATTGACCGCGTGACGACGCCCGGCGGCGTGACCATCCGCGGGCTCAACGCGATGGAGGCGGCGGGCTTCACGAACGCCGTGATCGCCGGTCTGCGAGCCGCCGCGGGAAAGACAGGCGGCAGGTGACAGGAGAACGCCGGGAACAGCAGAACTCAACCTCACTCAGCATGAAACGCATCACGGTAAAAATCGGTTCCAACGTGCTCGCGCGCGCGGACGGCACGCTCGACGTCACGCGCATGTCCGCGCTCGTCGATCAGGTCGTCGCGCTGAATCGGCGCGGCGTGCAGGTCGTCGTCGTCTCCTCGGGCGCGGTCGCCTCGGGGCGCAGCGAGCTGAGCGTTCCCGCGGATTCGCTGGACGCGGTCTCCGCGCGGCAGCTCTTTTCCGCCGTCGGTCAGGCGAAGCTGATGAACCGCTATTTCGACTTTTTCCGCGGGAACGGCAGCGCCTGCGGGCAGGTGCTCACGACGAAGGAATTTTTCGCGACGCGCTCGCACTACGACAACCAGAAGCGCTGCATGGAAGTGATGCTCGCCAACGGCGTCGTGCCCGTCGTGAACGAGAACGACACGATCTCCGTCACCGAGCTGATGTTCACGGACAACGACGAGCTTTCCGGCCTCGTCGCGCGGATGACGGAGTCCGACATGCTCGTCATTCTCTCGAACGTCGCCGGGATTTTCGACGGCGATCCCGCGGCGTCCGGCTCGCGCGTGATCCGCGAAATCCGCCCCGAGGACGCCGACCTCTCCGTCTGCGTGACGCGCGGCAGATCGCAGTTCGGGCGCGGCGGAATGCTGACGAAATGCGGCATCGCCCGCCGCGTCGCCGCCGAGGGCATTCCCGTCGTCATCGCCGACGGCAAGGCGGAGAACATTCTGCTGCGCCTCCTCGACGATCCCGCGGGAACGCTCTGCACGCGCTTCGTGCCCGCGCCGAAGCCGCCGCGCGGAACCGACGCGCCCGCGCGCCGCGAAATCGTCGTCTCCGCCGCCGCGCTCGCCGAGCTCCGCTCCGGGCGCCCGCGCAGCCTGCGCTCCGACGACGTCGTGCGCTGCTGCGGCGAATTTTTCCGCGACGAACTCGTGCGCGTGCTCGACGCGGACGGCGCCGTCATCGGCTACGGCAAGGCGCTCTGCAGCGGCGCGGAACTGCTTTCGCTGCTCGAAAATCCGCCCGCCGAAGCGCGCGAAATCATTCATTACGACTACCTTTTTCTGGACTGAAAGACCATGCCGACGACCGAAGAAATCTGCGAAAAAATTTTCGACGAAGCCCGCGCCGCGGGCGCGAAGCTCCTGCATGCGGACGACGCGGCGCGCTCGGCGGCGATCCGCGCCGTCGCCGACGCCGTCGAGGCGCGCGCGGAGACGGTTCTCGCCGCCAACGCCGAGGACTGCGCGCGCATGCCGCGGAGCGATCCGAAATACGACCGCCTGCTGCTGACGCGCGCGCGCCTCGCCGCGATCGCCGAAGACATGCGCCGCGTCGCCGCGCTCCCGTCGCCGCTCGGCAAGGTGGTTTTCGAGAGCCTCCGCCCGAACGGTCTGCGCATCCGCAAATGGACGGTGCCCGTCGGCGTGATCGGCGTGATTTACGAAGCGCGTCCGAACGTGACGCTCGACGTCTTTTCGCTGTGCCTGAAGAGCGGGAACGTCTGCCTGCTGAAGGGATCCCGCGACGCGGAGGCGACGAACGCCGCGCTCGCCGCGGTCGTCCGCGAAACGCTGGAAGAATGCGGGCTTCCCGCGGCGGCGTGCGCGCTGCTGCCGACGCCGCGCGAGGCGACGTTCGCGCTGCTGCGCGCGGTCGGGCGCGTCGATCTGGCGATTCCGCGCGGCTCGCGCGCGCTGATCGATTTCGTGCGCGACAACGCGCGCGTGCCCGTCATCGAGACCGGAGCGGGCATCTGCCACGCGTATTTCGACGCCTCGGGAGACGTTGCGAAGGGGCGCGAAATCGTCTTCAACGCGAAGACGCGCCGCGTCGGCGTCTGCAATGCGCTGGACTGTCTGCTCGTCCACGCCGCGCGCGTCGCGGATCTGCCCGAACTCTGCGGAAAGCTCGCCGAAAAGAACGTCGAGATCTTCGCCGACGAGACGGCGTTCGACGCGCTCGCGGGCGCGTATCCGGAGCGTCTGCTGCGCCGCGCGACGCCGGAGAGCTTCGGCACCGAATTTCTCGACTACAAGATGAGCGTCCGCGTCGTCGCCTCGATCGACGAGGCGCTCGCGCACGTCGCGCGCCACGGCTCGCGCCACAGCGAGGCGATCGTCGCCGAAGACGCCGCCGCGGTCGCGCGCTTCCAGGGCGAGGCGGACGCCGCCTGCGTTTACGCGAACGCCTCGACCGCGTTCACCGACGGCGGGCAGTTCGGCTTCGGCGCCGAAATCGGCATTTCCACGCAGAAGCTTCACGCGCGCGGCCCGATGGGACTGGAGGCGCTCACGACCTACAAATACCTCATCGACGGAGACGGCCAGGTCCGCCTGGCGTGAGACGGCTTCGGCGCCCTTCCCGCCGAAAATCCGGAAACTCCTTCCTCCATAACCTTCATAACTTCCATAACCTTCATAACTTCCATAACCTTCATAACCTCGTAACCTCACAACCTTTTTCCCACCATGCGAAAAATCATTCTTCTGGGCGCGACGGGCTCCATCGGGAAAAACACGCTCGAAGTCGTCGACGCGCACCGCGACGCCGTCGAGCTCGTCGGCGTCGCCGCGAACGTGCGCTGGCGCGGGCTCGCCGCGATCGCGAAAAAATACGGCGTGAGGAACGTCGCGATCTTCGACGCCGCCGCGGCCGCGGAAGCGCGCGCCTCCGGAGATTTTCCCGCGGGAACGCGCTTCTTCGTCGGCGCGGACGGGCTGGAGGAAATCGCGACGCTCGCCGAGGCGAATCTCGTCGTCACCGCCGTCGTCGGCACGCTCGGGCTGAAGCCGACGCTCGCGGCGATACGCGCGGGCAAGGACGTCGCCGTCGCGAGCAAGGAAATCCTCGTGCTCGCGGGGCGCTTCGTCATGGCGGCGGCGCGGGAGCGCGGCGTGAAGATTCTGCCGATGGACAGCGAGCACAACGCGATTTTTCAGTGCATCGGCTCCGAGCCCGCGCGGCGCGTGGACCGCATCATTCTCACTGCGAGCGGCGGCGCCTTCCGCGACTTCACGCTCGAGCAGATGGCGAAGGTCTCGCCCGCCGACGCGCTGACGAATCCGAACTGGAGCATGGGACCGAAGGTCACCGTCGATTCTTCGAGCATGGCGAACAAAGGCCTCGAGCTCATCGAGGCGACGTGGCTTTTCGACGTTCCCGAATCGCGCATCGACATCGTCGTGCACCCGCAGAGCGTCGTGCATTCGATGGTGAAGTTCACGGACGGCTCGATTCTCGCGCAGCTCGCGCCGCCGTCGATGACGTTCCCGATCCAGCACTGCATCTTCTGGCCGGAACGCCCGGCGGGAACGCGCCCGTCGCTCGATTTCTCGCGTGCGCTTTCGCTCGAATTCCGCGCGCCGGACTACGAAAAATACAAGTGCCTGCGACTCGCGCGCGCCGCTTCCCGCGCGGGCGGCGTCGCTCCCGCCGTCTTCAACGCCGCGAACGAAATCGCCGTCGCCGCCTTTCTCGACGAGAAGATTCCCTACCTCGCGATTCCGGAAATCATCGAGCGCGCGCTGGCGAAAATCCCCGCCCGCGAGCCCGCGGACCTGAACGACGTCCTCGCCGTGGACGCGCTCGCCCGCCGCCTCGCCGCGGAGGAAATCCCGAGCGCCGCGCGCGCGTCGTGAGCGCTCAGACTTCCTTCGTCCGCGCGCGCACGAGATCCGGCGTCATTTCGTAGAAGGCGTCCAGGAGCTTGACCGCGAAGGTGCCCGGCGCGCCGGAATTCTCGAAGGCGATCTCGCCGGCGATGCCCGTCAGCGCCGCCGCGGACGCCGCCGCCTCCAGCGGAGAATCCGCGACAGCCGCGCACGCCGCCGTCAGCGCGCCCATCGAACAGCCCGCTCCCGTGACGCGCGTCAGCATCGCGTGGCCGTTGGCGCAGGCGAGCGTCGTCGCGCCGTCCGTCATGTAATCGACGGCTCCCGTGACGAGCACGGCCGCGCCGCAGCCGCGGGCAAGCTCCCGCGCGGCGTCCGCGGCGGCTTCGCTCCCGCAGGTGCTTTCGGGACCGCGCGTCTTGGCGTCGCGCCCGGCGAGCGCGAGGATTTCCGCGCCGTTGCCGCGGATGACCGTCGGGCGTTTCGCGAGCAGCTCGCGCGCGAACGCCGTGCGGAATTTCAGCAGCCCGACGGCGACGGGATCGAGAACCCACGGCACGCCGCGCGCGTTCGCCGCGTCCGCCGCGACGCGCATCGCGTCCGCCTGTTCGCGGGTCAGCGTGCCGAGGTTGACGAGCAGGGCGTTCCCGCACGCCTCGATCATGTCCGCGCACTCGGAGGCGTCGTTGAGCATGGCGGGCGTCGCGCCGACGGCGAGAAGCAGGTTCGCGGTGAGCGGCTGCACGACGTTGTTCGTCAGCGAGAGCACGAGCGGCGAGCGTTCACGGATCCGCGAAAGCGTTTCCGCGGCGATGTCTTGGAGTTTTTTCATGGCGTTAAAAAGCGTCCGCGCGAAGCGGTTTTTTTTTCAGAAGTCGAGGAGTTCTGGAGCGGAGAAGAAATCACCGTTTCGCCTCCTCGACTTTTTTCAGAGCAGCGCGCGCGCGGCGGCTTCCGGATCTTCCGCGCCGCAGATCGCGGAAACGACCGCGACGCCGGCGGCCGTTCCCGTGGCGCGGACGGCGCGGGCGCGCTCCGCGTTCAGCCCGCCGATCGCGACGACCGGAAGCGGCGAAAGCGCGGCGAGCCGCGCGAAGCCTTCGACGCCGAGATCCGGCGGCGCGTTTTTCTTCGAGACCGTCGGAAACACCGGACCCATGCCCAGATAATCGACGAGCGCGGGATCGACCGCGTCCAGCTGCGCGCGGTTCGAGACCGAAAGCCCGAGGATTTTTTCCGGACCGATCAGCCGGCGCGTCAGCGGAACGGGAAGGTCGCGCTGACCGACGTGGACGCCGTCGGCGTCGAGCGCGAGAGCGAGATCGATGCGGTTGTTCACGATGAAAGTCACGCCGCGCGCGCGAAGAAAATCGGCGAGGGGCTTCGCTTCCGCCCAGCACGTTCCCGCGTCGGGATTCGTCGAGCGGTACTGCACGATCGTGACGCCGCCCGCGACGGCGCGTTCGACGGTTTCGAGCATGCCGTGCCGGCACTTCGACGGCTCGTCCGTCACCAGATAAAGCTTCAGGTCGAATTGTTTTTTCATGATTCCACCGATACTACACCTTTTTCGTAGGAATTGAAGCCTTTTCGCGCGCGCAAAAAAACGTTCCCGCGAAGCGGATCGCGGGAACGTTCTTTTCTGCGGCGTCGGTTCAGTACACGTCCTTCTGGTAGCGGCCTTCCGCCTTGAGCGCCTTCAGCTTGTCCGCCGCGCCCGCGTCGTCGAGCCCGCCGTGCGTCTTGAAGATGTCGAGCAGCGCGGCTTCGACGTCCTTGGCCATGCGCTTGGCGTCGCCGCAGACGAAGAAATAGCCGCCTTCGTCGTTGAGCCATTTCCAGACTTCGGCGCCGGCGGCGCGGATCTTGTCCTGGACGTAGATCTTGTAGTCCTGGTCGCGGGACCACGCGCAGTCGAGGCGCGTGAGCAGCCCGTCGGCGAGCGCCTTTTCCCATTCCGCCTGGTAGAGGAAGTCGGTCTTGACGCGCTGGTCGCCGAAGAAGAGCCAGTTCTTGCCCTTCGCGCCCTGCGCGGCGCGGTCCTGCACGAAGCTGCGGAACGGCGCGATGCCCGTGCCCGGACCGACCATGATCATCGGCGCGTCCAGGTCCGCGGGAGGACCGAAGTGCGAGTTCGCGACGAAGACGGGCAGGGCGGGCGCGCCCACGGGCGCGTATTCGCCGAGGAACGTCGAGCACACGCCGTCGCGCTTGCGGCCGTTCGTCTCGTAGCGGACGACGGCGACCGTCAGGTGCACCTTGTCCTTGCCGACGAAGCGCGGGCTCGAGGAGATCGAATACAGGCGCGGCGCGAGCTTGCGGAGCTGTTCCGCGAACGCCTGCGCGTCGCACTTCACGGACGGAAATTCCTCGCCGAGGTCGAGCACGTGGCGCGCGTCGATCCACGCCTTCTGCGCGACGGGATCGGCGTTGCCGAGCACTTCGGCGAGCTTCGCCTTGTCGCAGTCGCACGCGGCGTTGTCGTGCACGAACTGCACGAACTTCTTGGTGATCGCGCCGAGCGAGAGCTCCGTCGTCAGCGCGGCGCGCAGCGTGGTCGCGGCGGTCGCCTTCGGGAGCGTGACGCTTTCGTCGCCCGTGAACTTGTAGGCCTTCAGCACGGCCTCGACGAGCTTGTCCGCGTTGCGCGGATACACGCCGAGAGAGTCGCCGGACTTATAGACGAGACCGCTGTCGCCGAGATCGATCTCGAGATGGACGGTTTCCTTCTGCGATTCGGGCGCGTTCGCGCGGGAACGCACGGCGAGCGTCGCGAGGTAGGGGTTCGTTTTGGAATAGGGACACGTAGTTTCTTCTGCCATATTTTTTAGGAGTTAAATTTTGACGGGTTCAATTGCATGAAATGCGGAAAGATTCTGCGCCTCTTCGCCGCGTTTCGCGAGAAAAAAGCGCGCGCGGGGCTCCAACGCCGAGAAGCGGAAGGAAGAGGCTGGAGATGAGGGCGACGGAAGTTTTTCCGGATAAGCGCTTTGGTCTGAAAAATTTGGAGGGGCGCAAAAAAACGCGCGACGAGGAGTCGCGCGTTTCTGCTTGGTTCGGTGACGTTTCCGAAAAAATCAGAACGTCGGTTCCGAGATGTGGACGTCGCCGGCGTTGATGGTGATGTTTTCGCCGAGCGCCCACGTCTTGTCGTCGATGAGGAACTTGAAGGAAATCGGACCCGCGTCCGTTTCCGCGACCCAATGCCATTCCGTGTCGTTTTCGCAGAGCATCGGGATTCCCTGTTCCCAGCTGAGACCGGCGCCTTCGCCGCGGATGTAGAGCTGCTTGCCCCAGCCCACGTCGACGTGCGCGACGATGCGCGTCAG
This sequence comes from Candidatus Spyradosoma sp., assembly GCA_051884495.1. Taxonomy (GTDB): domain Bacteria; phylum Verrucomicrobiota; class Verrucomicrobiia; order Opitutales; family UBA953; genus Spyradosoma. The sequence continues at coordinate 119,292 of JBJEVQ010000018.1, read as the reverse complement.
TTTTTTCTTGGCGACGGGAGCCGCGGGGGCTTCCGTCACGACCTTTTTCGCCGTTTCCGGCTTTTTGGTGGCGCAAACCTTCTTCGTCGCGCACGCCTTCTTCGGGGCGGGAGCGACGGGAGCCGCAGCTTTCGCCGGAGCCTTCGCCGCTTTCGGAGCGGCGGCGGCGGGCTTTGCCGTGACTTTCTTGGCAGGTTTCGCTTTTGTTGCTTTCGTTTTCATATCCAAAATAAATATTCAATATGATTTTTCCGTCGAGCTTAGTCAACCGTTTTTCAGCGCCGTTTTCCGAGAACGCGGCGAATGTAGCGTTCGTCGTCGCGTTTTTTGAGGTCGGCGCGCTTGTCGAAGAGCTTTTTCCCCTTGCCGAGCGCGATCTGCAGCTTCGCGAGACCGTGCGCGAAATAGATCTTCAGCGGCACGATCGTCATGCCGCCGGCCTGAATCGCGCCGAGCAGCCGGCGGATTTCCTTGGCGTGCAGAAGCAGTCTGCGCGGGCGGTAGGGATTGTGGTTGTTCACGTTCCCGAAATCGTATTCGGAAATGTGCGCGTGGTAGAGCGTCGGGATGCGGTCGGCGTCGATGCGGACGAACGCGTCCGCGATGTTCGCGCGTCCGGCGCGCAGCGCCTTGACTTCCGTTCCCGTGAGGGCGAGCCCCGCCTCGACGCGTTCGCCGAGTTCGTAGTCGCGCGCCGCCTTCGGGTTGCGGATTTCGCTTTGCCGCCCGTTGTCTTTTTTCCTGCTCACCGTGAAAAACAAAGAAGGGCAGAACGTTCCCCGAAGAAGAGGAAGTCTGCCCTTCGAAATGTCCGTCGAATCGCCGAGTTATTTGAGCAGTTCGTCGGGCAGCTCGTAGGAAAGCTTCCCTTCGATGATCTCGCGCAGGGCGACGTCTTCGGGTTCGAGCTTTTCGAGCGTGTCCACGAGCGGCTGCATGCCTTCGTGCTGAAGCTGGCGGACGCGGCGCGAGACGACGTTGACGAGAATGTTCGGGTCTTTGATGACCTTGTTGGCTTGTCTAAGGTATTCTTCTCTCACGTTGATAAAAAATTGAATGCGCAATCATGGCGGATTTTCCGGACTTGGCAAGATTTATCGTGCGCGCGGAGCCGGGAAGGGGAACGGAGGATTTCGGGGGAGAAAAAGCTTAAAGAAAAATTTTTCTTTTCGGCTCTTCGACTCTTAAGCCTTTTCAGGCCCTCAAGTTCCCAGCGGCAGTTCGAGCTGGGTGAGATCGCGCGACGGAGGCGCGGGCGCGGCGCGGGAAATCGTCACGCCGAGCAGACGCACGGGCTTGCGCGGCGGCAGATGCTCGCGGAGCAGGGCGAGCGCCGTTCCCGCGATTTCCGGCGCGCTCCCGAAGACGCGTTCCCGCGTACGCGAGCGCGTGATCTGCGAGAAATCGGAGAACCGGATTTTCAGCGTCAGCGTGCTTCCGAGAAAGGCGGCGTTTTCGAGGCGCGCGTTCAGTTCGGCGACGATCGGTCCGAGCGCTTCCGCGCACGCGTCGAAGCCGACGAAATCCTGCGGGAACGTGTCTTCGACGCCGACGGATTTCCGCTCGCGGTCCGGTCTCACGGGGCGGTCGTCGCGCCCGCGCACGATTTCGTAAAGCCATTCGCCGACTTTGCCGAAATGCGTCTCGAGCTCCTCGCGGGAAAGCGCCTTCAGCGTCGCGCCGTCCGTCACGCCGAGCTCGCGCATGCGCCGCGCGGTCGCGGGACCGACGCCGTAAAACGCCTCGATCGGCAGCCGTTCCAAAAAGGCCTCCGCGTCCTTCGGCAGAATGCGCGAGAGCCCGTCGGGCTTGCGCAGGTCGGAGGCGATCTTCGCGAGAAATTTGTTGTAGGAGACGCCCGCGGACGCCGTCAGCCCGAGCTCGTTTTTTATCGCCGCCTTGATTTCTCTCGCGATCCGCGTGGCGGTCTTGCCTTCGGGATTGTCCGTGACGTCGAGAAACGCCTCGTCGATCGAAAGCGGCTCGACGAGCGTCGTGTAGCGCCCGAAGATTTCGCGGACGCGCGCGGAGACTTTTTTGTACACGCCCATGCGCGGCGGCACGAGCACGAGGCGCGGGCAGAGCCGTTTCGCCTTCGCGACGGAAAGCGCGGAGCGGACGCCGTAGCGGCGCGCCTCGTAGCTCGCGGTCGAGACGACGCTGCGCGGCGCGTCCCGCGCGACGGCGACGGGCTGTCCGCGCAGCTCGGGCGCGTCGCGCTGTTCCACCGACGCGAAGAATGCGTCCATGTCGATGTGGATGATCTTGCGCATCGCGTTTTCGGCGCGCGTTTCCGCGGCGCGCGCTCAGACCCAGCGGAGCTTCGTCCGCAGAATCTCGAATTCGGAAAGCGTCGGCGGCTGGAGAATTTCCACGCGCGCGTCGGACATGCGGATCGTCAGCGGGAACGCGTTTTTGCCCGAAAGCGGCGGATTTCCGTCGATGGAAATCCCCGTCGGAACGCCGGCGGAGACGTCGTCCACGCGGATCGTCATGCCGCGCGGGAGCACGACGGCGCGGTTGGAAAGCGTGTGCGGGCACAGCGGCGTGAGCGCGAAGACGTCCGCGTCGGTGTGGATCAGCGGGCCGCCGGCGCCGAGGCTGTAGGCGGTCGAGCCCGTCGCGGTGGAGAAGATCAGCCCGTCCGCGCGGAAGGTGTTGATCGTGCCGTGCTCCACGGAATCGACGCGCAGCGCCGTCATCTGGAAATTTTCGCTCGCCTTGATGACGACGTCGTTGAGCGCGAGGCGGCGCGTTCCCTCGGGATCGTTCGCGAGCGAGCATTCGAGCAGAGAGCGCGAGACGCGGCGGCAGCGCCCGGCGAGCACGTCCTCGAGGTCGCGCTCGATGTCCTTCGCCGAATAATTCGCGAGGTAGCCGAGCTTGCCCAGATTGATGCCGAAGATCGGCACGCGGTTCAGCACGGCGCTTTCGACGACGCCGAGAATCGTGCCGTCGCCGCCGATCACGCAGCACAGCTGCGTTCCCGCGAGAACGTCCCGGTCGATCGGATGGTTTTTGGAGATCTGCGTCGCGATGCCGTGCTTTTCGGCGACGGCGACGACGGCGTCCAGGCACGCTTCGGCGCCGGGCTTCGCGCAGTTCCAGATTATCGCGATTCGGGAAATTTTCATGTCCGCGAGGATAGAGCGCGCCGCCCGAATCTTAAAGCTCAAAGCGAGGAAAAAAAGACTTGCGCCGGGCGTTCTTTTCGCGGAAGCTTTCGGGCAAGTCAGGTCCCGGGCAACGAATGCCGGCGAACCCCGTCAGATCCGGAAGGAAGCAGCGGCAGTCAGGTTCCTCGTGTGCTCCGGTCAACCTGGCGTTTTTTTTGTGTCCGGACGAAGCGGCGCGCCGCCGCGGCGGAAATGGTTTTGCTCGCGTTCGGGCGCGGGAATTGCGAAAATCGACGACTTCTTTTTATGGACACTTTCATCATCACAGGCGCCAACGCCGAGCCCGCGCAGAGCATCGCGCGCCGGCTGTGCGAAATGGGCGCCCGGGTCTACGGCATCGCGGGAACGTTTCCCGAAGCGGCCGATTTCGCCTTCAACGAGTTCATTCCCGTCGCCTGCGACGTCACCGACGTCAAGGCGGTCGCCGCCGAAACCGAAAAGATCGTCGAGCGCGAGCACGGCGTCGCCGGCGTGATTTTCTGCACGCAGTATCTCGCGTGCGACGCGTTCGAGGCTATGGCGACGGAGGAGATCGCGCTCGGCGTGAACGCGCTCGTCGCGACGCCGCTCGTCATCGCGCGCCTGGCGCTGCCTTCGCTCGTCGCTTCGCGCGGGAGCGTCATCGTCGTCTCGCCCAACACCGTCACGCCGCACGGCCACGTGCTCAACAACGTCGTGGACGCGGCGATGAAGGTCTTCGCGGGAACGCTCTTCGGCGAGCTCCGCGACACGGGCGTCCGCACCTGCCACATCTTTCTTCAGAACAACACGGGAACGCCCGACCCGGCGGCGCAGTTTTCGCGCGCGCCGCAGAGCCGCGTCCAGCCCGACATCGTCGCCGAGACCGTCGAGACCGTGCTGCGCCTGCGCGAGAACAACGCGCTGACGCAGATCGTGCTTCGCCCGCAGGCGACGCGCGAGACGCCGCACATTCCCGTTTCCGCCGAGCCGCGCATCCGCACGCTTCAGGTTGTGCGTCTGCCGGAGTCGAAGAATTATCCGCCGGCGGAAGAGCCGATTCTCACGCCGAAATATCGGCGTCCCGAATACGCGCCGCCGCGCGGACAGAAGGCGCTCGACGCGGCGGAGGAAGCCGTGCTCGACGCCGAGGAATTTTCCGACGACTACGTCGATCCGGAGCTGCGCTATCTCGTGAAGGAAAAGGGAAACCGCGAACGGCGTTCCCGCGCGGACGAACGCGCCGCCGCCGCGCCGAATCCTCCGCGCGAGGACGCGTCCGCCGCCGACGCGAACGGGCAGGGCGAAGCGCCGCAGCAGTTCGACGAGAACGGCAACCCGATCCGCCGCAAGCGCCGCCGCCGCCGCAAAAAGAAAAACCGCAACGGCGCGATGATGATTCAGCCGCCGCAGCTCGCCGAAGGCGGAAACGCCGCGCCGCGCTCCGAAGACGCGTCCGCCGCGCCGGAACGCACGGAGGAGAGCCGCGCGCGCGCGCCCGAGGAAGCGCCGCAGGAAGCCGCGCCCGCGGAAGCTCCCGCCCGCGAAAACGCTCCCGCGGAGCCGCCGCAGACCGTTCCCGCGCAGGAACCGCGTGAGCCCGTTTCCGAAGAAAAGCCGGAGCCGCGAGCGGAAGCCGTCTCGGACGCGCCGAGTCCGGAAAGCGCTCCCGCGCAGGAAACGGCGGGCTCCGAAGGCGCGCCCGAATCCGTCGCGCCCGCGCGCAGAAAATCCGCGTCGCCGCGCGCGCGCAAGCCGCGCAAAAGCGCCGCCGCCGCGTCGGAAGGCGCGTCCGCGGAAAAGCCGAAACGTCCGCGCCGCAAAAAGACGGCGGAGCCCGCTCCCGAAGCGGATTCCGCCGAGTGAGGCGCGCGCGCCGGGCTTTCGTTCCGAAGCTTTTGGGGGCGGAGACATTCCTGTCTCCGTTCCCGAGATGAAGACGCGGACGTCTTCGCTCCCGAGGACGTCCGTTTCTTTTTCCCCGCCGCCTCAGTCGTCGAGCGCGGCGAGGATTTCCGCGCCCACGGCGTCCGCGACGAGCAGCCCGCGCCGGTTCAGCGCGAGCGTTCCCGCGGGAAGATTTTCGGCGAGATAGCCTTCGTCGCGCAGAGCGTCCGCGAGCGCCGAAAGCTTCGCGGGAACGCGCGCCGCGTCGCCGAAGAAGCGCCGCGCGAGCGCGGGCAGGTTCACGCCCTCGTTCATGCGCAGCCCGAAGACGAGCGCGTCGGCGAAGAGCGTCGCGGCGTCGAGCTCGACGACGTCCGTCCGCGCGGGAACGCCGTCCGCGAGCGCGTCGAGCCAGAGCCGCAGATCCGCGGGATTCGCGAAGCGCCTGCCGCCGCACTGCGACGCCGCCGCGGGACCGTAGCCGAGCCATTCGCCCATGCGCCACGTATTCAGATTGTGCTTACACGCTTTTCCCGCGCGCGCGTGGTTCGCGACTTCGTACTGCGCGTAGCCGGCGCGCGCGAGCGTCTCCCAGGTTTCGAGGTAAAGCTCCGCCTCGCGCTCGGGCGATTTTTCCGCGGGATCGAAGGCGGGAGAATCCTTCAGCCGCGCGAGCAGCGGCGCGTCCTCCTCGAGCATGAGGCAGTAGGCGGAGAGGTGCTCGGGCGCGAGCGCGACCGCCTGCGCCAGATCCGCGCGCCAGCGGGAACGCGTCTCGCCGGGCACGGCGAAGATCAGGTCGAGATTCACGTTGTCGAAGCCCGACGCGCGCACGGCGTCGTAGGCTTCGAAGATTTTTTTCGGGGAGCAGCGTCTGCCGAGCAGGGCGAGCGTCGCCGCGTCGAAGGACTGCGCGCCGAGGGAAATCCGGTTCACGCCGAGCCCGCGTAGCGCGCGCAGCTTGTCCGCGCGGACGCTCGGCGGCGCGAGCTCCACCGTCCATTCTTCGGGAGCGTTTCCGCCGTTCGCGCGCAGCAGCGCCGCGCCGAGCCTCTCGAAATCGCGCGCCGTCAGCACGCCGGGCGTGCCGCCGCCGACGAAGAACGTCCGCGCCGCGCGCGGGAGCGGCGCGAGTTCGAGCTCGCGCGCGACGCCCGCGAGCCAGGCCTCGATCGCCTCGCGCCGCGGCGCCTCCTTGTAGAACGCGCAGTAGTCGCAGGCGTTCCCGCAGAACGGCACGTGGACGTAGAGCCCGAGATTCAGGTTAGAACTCCTCCGTTTTGCCGTCTTTCGTGACGTAGAATTTTTTTGAGGCTTCGTTGTATCGAACGAGTGCCATTCCGCTTTGGTCTAATACGACGACTGTGTATTCGAGGACAGGATACGGAAGCTTTGCTTCCCTTACTTTAGAAATTGCAATCTTGCCCAAATCTTTTTTTATCCCGTTCGGATAACTTACATCAAAAGAAATGGAAAAACCTTCTTCGTATGTGCTTATGACGAAATTTTCCACCGAGAAATCTTTTTCGTTTTGAAAGATTTCAGAGACTGTCTTCTTCAATTCGGATTTCTTCGGTTCCGTGAGAGCCGTTTCTTGTTCGGATTTCAGCATTTCTTGTAGCATTTCATCCGAGGGAATTTTAATCGAACTTACGTTCAAGCGTAGCGGCTTGGATTTGTTCGAGTCCGAGAAGCCAGCGCTTCCATTCGGTCCGTATTCGACATAGCCAAAGACGTAACCGGATTTTGGCAGTTCTTTTGCTCGAAACTGAACATAGTAGGCATACCAGCTTTGCCCAAAATGTTTTTTTATCAAAAATTTCGAAAGCGTTATAAGAGATTCCTCTGTCGGTCTACCCGAGATTTCGACTTCTATGGCAAGACGTTCTTTCGGGAGCGTATTGATTTTAAAAATTTTGAAATCGGGAAGCTCTTGCGGATTGATTGACCAGGATTTATGCGAGCTCTCTTCTGTAGAATCGGGAGATTCGATTGCTGGTACCGATTTTTTTGCGGACACGAGTTCCGTGTTGGTCGTGTCAGAATTCTCTTTGGAAAGAGATGTATTGGGTTCCGTCGCTTCACCAAAAAGAACGAGGAGAATTACCAGCAGAACAAAGCTGGCGAGAAAGAAAATGGCGCACCCTTTGATGGCACGGAAGATGATGGATTTTTTCTTTTTAGGAGTTTCCATAAGTAGGCTGTCTGGGATTAAAATTCATTCCAGCGAGACGGAGACCGTGAAGACCTCGCTCGCGCCGGGTTCCACGAAGTGCAGGCCGTTCCCATGCTCCGTGCTGTTCGGCGCGCCCATCCACGGCTCGACGCAGTAGAACGGCGCGTCCTCGCTCTCGGACCAGGTGACGACGGTCGTCCACGCCGAAGGCGCCTCGTTGTCGCCGACGCGCACGACGACGTTTTCCTCGCCGTTCTTCGGGCCGAACGCCACGCGGTTCGTCTTCAGCTTCGTGTAGAGGAGATCGCAGATCGCGGGATCGCCGAACGAAATCGGTTCCTTCGGCGCGTCCGCCTTGACGAGCCTGCCGTCGCCGTCGTGATGCCAGAATTTCTTCGCGTCGATCTTCAGCGCGTAGTCCTTGCGCGTCAGCCCCGCGTGCCACGGGAGCGTGAAGTAGAAATGATGCCCCGCGCACCACGGAATGCGCACGTCGCCGCGGTTGACGAGCTCGAACTCGCACGTGAGCGAGAGCTCCGAAAAGCGGTAGGTGACGAAAAATTCGTAGTCGAACGGATAGCCCTCGCGCGCGGCGTCGCACGGCAGGAATTTCGCGCGGACGGAATTTTCCGTCGCCTCGACGATCTCGAACGCGCCGTCCACGGCGAAACCGTGCTGCGGCATCGGACGCACGACGCCGTCGCCGGGATTTTTCCAGAAGAACTTTTTGCCGTCCGCGTAGTTGCGTCCCATGAACGGGAACAGAATCGGGTTGCCGCCGCGGATCTTGCGGTAATTGGAGAAGTCCGCGTTTTCGGGCCAGCGGATCACGCCTCGACGCGTTCCCGCGACTTCGACGTCCCAGCTCATGAGCCGGGCGCCGCGCGTCATGCACGCCGTGAACGTGGAGGCGCCGACGCGCCATTGCTGGAAGGTGTGTCCGTCTTTTTCGAAGGTCGTCATCATGGTGCCCGTAATTAAAATCCCGCCGCGCGCGGGAACGCGAGGTAAAACTTTCCGTTTCGCCCGCGCCGAAAATCGCGTAGAATCCGCGACATGAGCAAAAAAATCGTGATCGGCATCGGGGAGATTCTTTGGGACGTCTTCGGCGAGGAAAAGCGGCTCGGCGGCGCGCCCGCGAATTTCGCGCACCACGCGTCGCAGACGGGCGCGGACGGCGTCGCGGTCTCGGCGGTCGGCGAGGACGCGCTCGGCGACGCGATCTTCGCCGAACTCGCGGGCAAGACGCTGCGCGCGGAATTTCAGCGCACGACGGCGGCGCCGACGGGCACGGTCGCGGTTTCGCTCGACGCCTCCGGCTCGGCGCGCTACGTTTTCCCGAGCGATTCGGCGTGGGATCATCTCCTCTTCACCGACCGTCTGCGCGGGCTCGCGGCGCGCGCCGACGCGGTCTGCTTCGGCACGCTGATGCAGCGTTCCGAGACGTCCCGCGAGACCGTCCGCGCCTTTCTGCGCGCGACGCCCGAAAACGCCCTGCGCGTCTTCGACGCGAATCTGCGCGCGGAATTCTATTCCGAAAAGCTCGTGCGCGAATCGCTCGCGCTCGCGAACGTCCTCAAGATCAACGAGGACGAGCTGCGCGCGCTCGGCGGATTTTTCGGCGTTCCCGCGGACGAAGCCTTCGCCGCGCGCCGCGACCGCTTCTGCGAAAACGTCTTTGCGGCGTTCCCGCGCCTGCGCTTCGTCGTGCTGACCTGCGGCGGCGACGGAAGCTTCATCACCGCGCGCGACGGCGAATTCTCCTTCGTCGCGGCGGACGCGGCGACGCGCGTCGTCGATACCGTCGGCGCGGGCGATTCGTTCACGGCGACGTTCACGACGGCGCTCCTCGCGGGCAAGCCGCTCGCGGAGGCGCACCGCCTCGCGGCGGACGTTTCCGCGTTCGTCTGTTCCCGCGCGGGCGCGATGCCGGAGCTGCCGGACGAGCTCAAGGCGCGCCTCTGAGAGCCGCCTCCCCGCAGCCTCTGATCTCTGATCTCTAACCTCTAACCTTCAGGCTTTCTCGCTCTCCGCGAATTTCCCTCGTCGCGCGCGGAAATTCCGTTTAGCGTTCCCGCATCATGAAACAGATTCGCCTGAAACTCGCCAAGCGCCCCGCGCGCGTGCTCCGCGGCCATCCGTGGGTCTTTTCCGGAGAAATCGAGACGCCGCCGAAAATCGAGGACGGCGTCGCCGTCGAGCTTCTGGACGCGCGCGGCAGCTCGCTCGGCGCGGGCATCTGGAGCGGAAAGTCGCAGATCGTGTGGCGGCGCTTTTCGCGCGTCGTCCGCGAGTGGGACGCGGATTTTCTCGCCGCCGCGCTCGAAAAGTCCGTCGCGCGCCGCGGGAACGCGCCCGCGTGCTGCCGCCTCGTCTGGTCGGAGGCGGATTCGCTGCCCGGGCTCGTCGTGGACAAGTTCGAGGACACGCTCGTCGTGCAGGCGCTGACCGTCGGCGCGGACAGGCAGCTGCCCTTCGTCGCCGAGTGGCTCGACGCGAAATTCGCGCCCGCGGAAATCATCTTCCGCAACGACGCGCCGACGCGCCGCTTCGAGGGGCTCGATTCCCGCGTCTCGTTCTGGCGCGACCGTCCGCACGCGCCGCGCTGGTTCCGCATCGACGGGCTGGAATATTTTCTCGACCTCGCGAACGGGCAGAAGACGGGCTTCTATCTCGACCAGCGGGAACAGCATTCGCACGTCGCCCGCGCCTTCGCGAACGGGCGCGCCGTGCTCGACGCGTGCTGCAATCAGGGCGGCTTCGCGATGCAGTGCTCCCGCGCCGGAGCCGCGAGCGTGCTCGGCGTGGACGTCTCCGGACCCGCAATCGAGGCGTGCCGCAGAAACTGCGCGCGCAACGGCGTCGAAAACGCGGTCTTCGAGACCGCCAATCTCTTCGACTGGTTCGGCGAAAACCGCGACCGCCGCTTCGACCTCGTCATTCTCGATCCGCCGCCGTTCGCGCGCTCGAAGGACGCGCTCGAAGGCGCTCTGCGCGGCTACAAGGAGCTCAACCTGCGCGCGCTGAAGATGCTGACGCCCGGCGGCGTGCTCGCGACGTATTCCTGCTCGCAGCGCGTCGGCGACGAGCTTTTTCTCGACGTCGTCTCGTCCGCCGCGCGCGACGCGAAGCGCGACGTGCGCCTGCTCGAAGTCACCGGCCAGCCCGCCGACCATCCCGCGCTGCTGAATTTCCCCGAAAGCCGCTATCTCAAAGGCCTGATCGTCCAGGCGGAATGATCGCGGGCGCGCCGCGCCGCCTCGATTTCTGCGTTGACGCGCGCGGCGTTCCCGCGTTTCCTTAAACGCTTTCATCCGCGTTCCCGTATTTCAATGGATAGAATTCTGGCCTCCGAAGCCGGCGATTCGGGTTCGAGTCCCGACGGGAGCGCCATTTTTTTTGCCTTGCGGAAAGCGCCGTCAAAAAAATCTTGCCGCGGCGCCGCTTCTTGGAATAATTCCAAAAATCACTTCATTCCAATTCAACCAAGGAAAGAATACAGATATGGCAAAATACGTATGCACGATCTGCGGTTATGTGCACGAAGGTGACCAGCCTCCGGCGCAGTGCCCGCAATGTAAAGCTCCGGCTTCCAAGTTCCAGGAAGTCGTCGAAACCTCCGGCAAGAAGGTCTGGGCGGACGAACACCGCGTCGGCGTCGCTCAGGGCGTCGATAAGGAAATCGTCGAAGGCCTCAACATGAACTTCATGGGCGAATGCACCGAAGTCGGAATGTACCTCGCGATGAGCCGCCAGGCCGACCGCGAAGGCTATCCGGAAGTCGCCGAAGCCTACAAGCGCATCGCTTTCGAAGAAGCCGAACACGCGGCGAAGTTCGCCGAACTCCTCGGCGACGTCGTCAAGCCCTGCACGAAGACGAACCTGCAGATGCGCGTGGACGCCGAACAGGGCGCCTGCGAAGGCAAGCTCATGCTCGCCAAGCGCGCCAAGGAACTCGGTCTCGACGCGATTCACGACACGGTTCACGAAATGTGCAAGGACGAAGCCCGTCACGGCGCGGCTTTCGAAGGCCTGCTGAACCGTTACTTCGGAAAATAATTTTCCGGATTCCGGCCTCGGCCGCGGGAGCGCGAGACGTTCCCGCGGTCGCGGCTTTTCTTTCGAGAAATTTTTTGAGGGAACGACGATGCAGTCCGCGGCAGAATTTTTGCGGGAATGCGGCATTCGCCCCTCCGTGCAGCGCACGGCGGTGTACGCCTACCTGCGCGACCACATGACGCACCCCACCGCCGAGGAGATCTACCTCGCGCTCGCGCCCCGGTTCGCGACGCTTTCGCGCGCGACCGTCTACAACACCCTGCGCCTCTTCGCGGAAAAAGGCGCCGCCAAGCTCATCACCATCGAAGAAAAGGAAATGCGCTTCGACGCGCTGACGTCGATTCACGGGCATTTCAAATGCGTCCGCTGCGGCGGAATCGAGGACTTCCCGATCGACGAAGCCGCCGTCCGCAGACAGCTCCCGGCGGGCGACGCCGCGGAGGAATTCCACTTTTACGTGCGCGGCGTCTGCGCGCGCTGCCGCGACGCCGGAAAATGACGCCTTTCCCCTCCTTCTTTCCCGAAAAGCGGCTGGAAAGGCGCTTCCCCGAAAGAGTCTTTCCTGCGCTCGTCCGCGCCGTCTGCGGCTGAAAATTCCTTTCGCGGATTTCCGCCGGCGACCCGGGACGGTCGATCTCCTTTCAGCCCCTGCTGAAAATTCGTGGAATTCGTGCAATTCGTGGATTCCGAAAGATTTCGTCGTCTTTTCGCAAAAATTCGCGCAGGAAAGAAGCGCGCCGCCGCCGCGCGCTCGGGAAAGAGATTTCGCTTGCGGGAACGCCGAAAAAGGCGAATACTCGCGCACAATCTGCGGGGAAACCCTCCCCGCGGCATTCCCCCTTTAAACCATCAGCATCACCCGAAAATCAACCCCCGTTTATGAAAAATTCAAAATTTTTCCTGACCACCCTTTTCGCCGCCGCCGCAATGGGCGCCACCGCGCACGCCGGATTCGTCTGGAACGGCGGAGAAACCATCACGCAAGACCTGTGGCAGACGGAAAGCTCCTGGACGCTGACGGACGGCACGACTTGGCCGACGGGCGGGAACGGTCCGCTGACGCCGAGCTCCAACGCCTGGAACGGCGTGACGGTCGCGAACGCTTCCGGCACCGTCGACACGTTCGAAGGCTGGGCTCTCGGGCTTACGCTTCAGAATGCGAACCTCACGGTCACGAATCTGAATAAGCTGCAAAGTTCCAGCGGCTGCACGCTCAATCTGGACGCGGCTTCGGTTCTCACGATGACGCTTGTCAGTGGCGGCAACAACGGCGGCACAGTGACGGTCAACACGGAAGGCACTTTTAATCTGAATCTCTCCAGGAATTACGATGGTGATGGACTCCTCGCCAATCTCGGCTCGACCGGCATCGTCAACATTGCGGGCGCTCAGTCCGCGAAGGTCTCGAGCGTCAGCGCGAAACTCGGCAACGGGTCGAGCGACGTTATCGTGAACATCATCGGCGGCAATACCGTCTATACGCGCAACCTCGTCGCTCTTTCCGGCGGCGCGACGCTGAGCAACTCCGCGACTTATTCCTTCACCGACGAGAGCGACAACACACTGACCGCCGCCGCGTCGTTCCTCGATCTGGATTTCTCGAAATATTACGCCGTGAAGGGCGCTTCCGGCTACAGCGTCTCCTATCTCGTCGCCGGTGTTTCCGACGAAGTCTATCGCTGGCAGGCTTCCGGAGATTCCTCCGTGTGGAGCGCTGCCGTCTGGACCAAGGGCGAGACGACGGGGCTGACCATTCCCGACGACGGAATCGCCTATTTCGGCTCGGGAGACGGGCTCGCCTCGACTGTCGCGATCGACGCGGCGACGACGGTCGGGCGTCTCATCATCGACGCCGACTATACTTTCTCCGGGGAGGATACCAACCACCTCGTGATGACGAACGGCGGTGTCGTCAATTCGGGTGCCACGCTGATTTTGGCGAAATCCGGAGGAGCGGGCGGCGGTTTTCTGCGCGGAGAAATCGAGGTCGCCGGGACGCTGCAGCTCAACAACGGGGACGTCACGGGCTATAACGGAGCTAGGGAAAACAATCTGCACACCATAACCGTCGACGCGGGCGGTGTCCTCAAGCTCAATCACAGTGCGAATGAGACGTTTTTAGGGACTCTTAATCTCAACGGCACGCTTTCCGGCAAGGACGCGAACACGCGCTGGGACATGTATGGCGGAAGCTCTCAGATTGTCGTCGGCGATGGCGCGAACGCGCTGATCGACGAAAACGTCAAGCTCGTCATCCGTCGCAACAACGCGCCGATAACCGTCGGCGCGGACGCGACGCTGACGGTCAACGGGCAGGTCCTGAAATCTTCCGAAGTGGGGCAGCCCGAAGGGAACGGCGTTCTCGTCAAAAACGGCGCGGGAACGCTCACGATCAACGGAAACGTGAATGTGGATTGTCTGAACGTGACAGCGGGAACGACGAAGCTTTCCGGCTCGGCGGCGAAAACTCTTGCCGTGCTTTATGGAAAGGCGTCGACCATTGAAATCGGCGAGGGCATTGCCGAGACTCTTGTGGCGACAACACGGCTCGAGTTTGGCGATAACAGTGGAGGGACTTCCGTTCTGAACATCAAGAGCGGTTCGACTTTGGCGGTCACCGGAAGCAACAACGCCTCCGATTACAAAAACGCTTCTTTTGTTTTGAGCGAATGGTACAACTCGACCACTGCCACAATCGAGGGTAATCTGCTTGCGAAGGATGCGCAGCTGCTGCGCGGGGATTCCGCCGCTACGATCAACGTCTCCGGCGGTACGTTTGCCGTGAAAGGTTTTTACGCCAAGACGTCCCCCGGAAGTGCCGTGACGGTGAACGTCTCAAACGACGGCAAGCTGATTCTCGGCAGCGGCGGCGTTACGGGGATTGACGCCGTAAACGTCACTTTGACCGACAGTACGTTCGCGGCTTCGGAATCCGAGATTTCGTTCTCGAAAAACATTTCGCTCGTCGGCACGGGAACGTTTTCTACGACGAAATACGATTTCAGCTCGGATGGAACGAGCATCGCCGAGGGAACGGGGACGGCGGACATTACGCTCTCCGGAATTGTTTCCGGCGACGGTGCGCTGAAGAAAGTCGGCGCGGGAACGCTGACGCTTTCAGGCGCAAACACGTATTCCGGCGGGACGACGATCGAAGGCGGCGCGCTGGTCGCCGCGAACGCGGACGCGCTCGGCGCGGGCGGCGTTTCCGTGGGAGCGGACGCGGCGCTGAAGCTCGGCGCGGAAGCCGTCACGGTTCACGGACTGAGCGGTGAAGGCTCGGTCGCGCTCGCCGACGGAACGGCCGCTTCGACGCTGACGCTCGACGCGGCAGCCGACGGGGCTTTCGCGGGCGCGTTCTCCGGCGCGATTTCGCTGACGAAATCGGGCGCGGGAACGCAGACGCTTTCGGGCGCGAGCACGCATACGGGCACGACGACGGTTTCCGCGGGAACGCTCGTCGCCGCGAACGCGAGCGCGCTCGGCACGGGCGACGTTTCCGTGAGCGCGGGTGCAACTTTGGAGCACGGCATCGCGGGAACGACGGTGGCGATCGGCGGCGCGCTGACGACGGAGAACGGCGCGACGCTGAGCTTCGGCTCCTTCGTGGGGCAGACCGCGCCGCTGTATTCCGTCGCCGGAGACGCGACGATCGCGACGGGCACGATCATCGACGTCGAAAGCTACGCCGGACTGGCGGAAAACGGGGGTATGGTGAGCCTTATCGACTGCGCGGGGACGCTCAGCACGACCGCTTCCGATCTTGTTTTGAAATTCTGCGGCCTCGACGCGAAAAGCGCGGACAGCGCCCGATATACGATGCTTTCGGTAGTTTCCGGCTCTCTCTCGCTCTTCGTCGATTCCGCTTCCATGACCTGGAACGGCGGCGCGAGCGGCGTTTGGAGCGCGGGCGGCGAAGGCTGGACCGGCACTTCCGTCTTCGGAATCGACGTCACCGCGTTTGAAAACGGCGACGACGTGACGTTCGGCGACACGGGCGCGGGAACGGTCACGCTTTCGGGCGCGGTTGCCGTCAGCTCGCTGACGATCGATTCCGCGAACGACTACAATTTCACGGGAACGAACGACGCGGAAATCCGCGGCGTCGGCGCGTTCACGAAGCGCGGCGCGGGAACGGCGACGGTCGATCTCGCCACCGTCGGACTTTCGCGCTACTCGGGCGAATTCGTCGTCGAGGCGGGAACGCTCGCGCTCTCGGCGCCTTCGGACGCGACGTTCGCGAACACGATTTCCGGCGCGGGAACGTTCGCGAAGACGGGCGCGGGCGCGCTGACCTTGACGGGCGATTTGAGCGCCCTCACGGGCACGCTCGCCGTGAACGAAGGCAAAGTCCTTTTCTCGAACTACGACGGCACGGTGGCGGCTAAGCTCGCGGGCGCGGGCACGATCGCGAAGGAAGGCGCGGGCACGCTGACTCTGTCGGGCGAGAGCACGGAAACGCTCGCGTTGCTGACGCACCAACACGGCATGCGGGAGGGATCGAAGCTCGTCGTCGCTCCGGGCGCGCGCGTCAATGTGGGGCGCTTCGTCGGGCTCGGCATCAACGGCTCTTCGTACGACTACACTGTTTACGAGACGGAAATCGCGGGTGTGATGAACGTTTCGGGAGACGTCTCGAGCATTGACGGCAACACCGCCGCGTTCATGATGGCGAACAGCGGCGGCACGCACCTCGTCACGGTCGCGGACGGCGGCGTGCTGAATCTCGCGAACGCGAGCGTGTCCAACCGCGACGGGCGGGGAACGCTGACCGTCGCCGCGGGCGGCGAGGCGAACTTCGGCATCGGTCTGCACGTGTTCACGAACAACGAAGGTTGGGGGCTCGCCAAAGTCGTGCTCGACGGCGGCACGATCAATGTCGGCACAAACGGAACTTACGCGGGCATCTCGACGGAAGGTCGAAGCAATACGATGGTGGAGATCAAGTCCGGCACGATCGGCTCGCTGGCGGATTCGTGGAGCTCGTCGCTCGACATTGCGGCGACGGGCGACCTGACGATCGACACGACGAAAAGGACCATTTCCGAAATGGGCAATGCCGCGGCGACGCCCGAGGGCGCGGACGTCACGCTCTCGGGCGCGCTTTCCTCTGCGGGAACGCTGACGGTGACGGGCGCGGGAACGGTGAGCGTCTCGAACATGAGCTTCAACAGCGGGACGGAGACGCGCGTCGAGGGCGGCGCGACCTTGGATCTGACGGGCAATTCCTGCGGCAACACGGGCGGATCCGCGGTCCTGGCTATCGACGGTGAAGGCAGCACGGTGAAACTCGCCAACGGAGCTTGGGGCAACGGCACGAATTTCGGAGCCGGTTTTGCGCAGAGCCAACTGACGCTCTCGAACGGCGGCGTGCTTGAGGTGACGGCGACGCAGGACGAAAGCACGGCGGGGCGCCGCGGCTTTTCCGTGACGGCGGGCACGGGCACGTACCGCTATTCCGGCACGGGAACGAGCTACATCGCTCATAACGGTTCCAATGACGCGGCGAATCAGTTCATCGGACTCGCTGCCGGCGCGACGCTGAATTTCGACGTCGCCGCCGACGCGGTCTTGAACGTTTCGAAAATCATCGCGCTGAACGGCGATTCTGCGACGACGGCGACGACGGGCAATCTGACGAAGTCCGGCGCGGGAACGCTCGTGCTCGATCCGAACGGCGGAACCAACAATTTCTCCGGAACGGTCACGCTTGCGGGCGGCGCGCTCGAAATCGCGGGCGCGGGCGCGCTCGGCACGAGCTCCAACGTCGTCTTCTCGGCGACGGGAACGACTTTCGGCGCGACGGCGGCGGACACGACCCTCGACGGGCTCACCCTCACTTTCGGCGACGCGTTCGCGACGGACGCGGCGACGGGCGTTTCGATTTCGAACGGCACCACGTTCACGGACACGACGATCACGTTCTCGGACGCGGTTGCGGCCGTCGGAACGGTGCTGCTCCTTTCCGGCTACACGGGAACGGTGGACGACTTCAATTACGTCGGCGACGGTCGCATTTTCGTGGACGCGGGCAACCTTTATTTCTCGACCTTCATGGGCGATTTGTATTGGAACGGCGCGGTGAACGACGTCTGGAACACGACGGACGCCAACTGGACGGAGGACGGGCTGACGAACAGAACGTTCGTGAACGCTTCGTCCGTCACTTTCCGCACGGCGGACGCCGCGGTTCAGCTCGCCGGAGCGTTTTCCGTGAGCGCGATGACGGTTTCCGAAAGCGTCGCGTTTTCGGCGGCGGAAGACGCGGAAGCGTCTTCGATCAGCGTCAATTACACGGACCTCGCGATTGCCGAGGGCAAGACGCTGACGATCGGCGAGGACGTGACGCTCGACCTTTCCGGCGGCGACGCGCAGGCGGGCGTCAGCCGCTCCGACATTCTCGGATCCGGCACGGTCAAGCTCAAACTGACGACGGCTTACGGCAACACGCTTTCGCTCGACGGCTTCTCGGGAACGACCTACGTCGCCGCGGGGAATTTCAGAATCAACGGCGCGAAGTTCGGCGATACGCTTCACCTCGCGGGCGGAGTGAATTTCGAACTTTTCGGCGGCTCTACGGTGGAGCTCGGCGCGGACAAGAATCTCGTGATCGACGGCACGACGCAGGTGCACCAGAACAGCAACGCGAATCTGACCTTCAACGGCTCGGTGACGGGCGCGGGAACGTATGACCGCCGCGGAGCCGGCACGCTGACCTTCAACGGCGCGGTCGCTCTCGGCGGATTCCTGCAGGACAGCAATGATAATGCCGTGACGACTTTCGGCGGAACTGCGGACTTCGCGGACGGCGCGACGCTCAATTTCGCGAGAGGGAGCGCGAGCTTCAACGGCGCGACGGCGTTCGGCGACAACGCGACGCTGACGCATTCTTCTTCGGCAGCGCTGTCGTTCAACGGGGCGACGACGCTTGGGAGCGGCATGACGATTTCGCATTCGAGCGGCGCGCTTTCGTTCACGGATTCGCTTACTATCGATTCCGTCGTGAACGTCAATCAGGCGACCAACAGCGCGAATGCGATTACTGTGAAAAATCTCGTTTTGGCGAGCGAAACCGTGGGCATCAGCAACGGCGTTACCGAAAATAATCGGTGGCACACGTCGTGGCTGATTGAAAAATTGAGCCTTGCGCAGGGACTCGATTCTGCCGAGTTGGCTCTGACCACGAAGCACAACTCGAGCACATTTTCCGTTTATGAACTCGGCGCGTCCGGCGTCACGGACAGCGGTGATTTCGTGGGAACGATCAGGCTTTCGTCCACGAAAGACGGAGACAACCGTTCCGCCTCGCTCGTGATTTCCAATGAAACCATAGCGAAGAACGCCGTGGTCAATCTCGCGGAGCTCGCGTCTCCCGGGGCGCAGCTCGCGCTCGGCGTGAACGCGGCTTCCGTGACGGTCGGCGGTCTGGAATCCGCCGAGGCGGTCGGCGACAGAGCCAAGGTTTATTCCGGCAAGGTCGCGTACGGCGCGGAAGGCGGCGCGGCGCTGGGCGACGGCACGACGCGCGCGCTCGTCATCGACACGACGGCGCACGCGGACACGGAGCACGTCTTCCGCGGCGTGATCGGCGCGGATCTTGAGCTGACGAAGACGGGCGCGGGAACGCAGGTGCTGACGAACGCGGGGAACGCGTTCGCGGCGCTGGAGGTTTCCGGCGGCACGCTCGCGGCGACGAACGTCGGCGCGCTCGGCGCGGCGGATTCGGTGACGCTGACGGACGGCACGCTCGAGCTGCGCGGCGTTGCGGGCGCGGGCAACGATGCGGCTGAGTTCGCGAAATCGCTGACGGGCACGGGAACGTTCGCGCTGACGAACACGAGCAAGGTCGCGGTCGCGGCGGACAAGCTTTCCGGCTTCACGGGAACGCTGAACGTCGCGGACGAAGCCTCGACGCTGCAGGTTTCCGCGGCGGCGGATTCGGAGACGACAGTCGGCGCGAAGCTCGACGGCGCGGGCACGTTCGAAAAGCACGGCGACGGCACGCTGGTGCTGAGCGCGGCGGCAGCCGCCGACCGCACGGGCTCGACGACGGTTTCCGCGGGAACGCTCGCGCTGACGGACGCCCGCGCGCTCGGTTCGGGCGAGGTTTCTCTCGCTGACGAAAACGCGACTTTGGAACTGCGTGGTCTCGCTTCGTTCGGGAACACGGTGAACAGCGACGCCGGCGCCGGCAAGCTTGCGCTGACGGGAGGCTCGAATCTGACGATGAATTTCGGCGCTCAGCTTTCCAATTTCGGAGGCGACTTCGATCTCGACGCGGGAACGAGTCTGAATCTCGGCATCGACGCCGACGACGTCGCGGCGTTCGGTCTGTTCCGCAACGCGGCGGAAATCGGCGACGGCGCGACGCTCGGCATCGACGCGGGCGCCGCGGACGCGGCGTTCGCCATGGCGCTTTCCGGCACGGGCACGCTCGAAAAGCTCGGCACGGGCACGCTGACGCTCGGCGCCGCTCCCGCGGACGCCTTCACGGGAACGCTGAAGATCGCGGCGGGCACGCTGAAGCTCGACGGCACGTGGACGCTGAACAACGACGTCGCGGGAACGGGCGCGCTCGAAATCGCGGGCAAGATCACCGCTCATGCGAGCAAGTTCACGTCCGAGTTCACGGGCGCGACGACGGTGCTCGAAAATTCCGAGCTCGAAATTTGGACGGACACGACCGGTTCGCTTTCGACGGCGGTCACGGGCGCGGGCACGCTGACGAAGACGGGCGATGGCACGCTCTCGCTCGCGGCGGGAACGACGGTGAAGACCGTCAATCTGCGCGCGGGCGGACTCGCGGGCGTGAATCTCGGCTCCGGGCAGACGCTGAAGATCAGCTATGACGACGTGAAGCTTTCCGGCACGAACACGCTGACGGCGGGAACGCTGAGCTTCCTCGGTGAAAATTCGGAGCTCACGAAGCTGACGATCGCGGACGGCACGACAACGGTCGGCGGCGATCTGAAGATCGACGTGAACGTCGAGTTCCCGAGCGTGACGGAAGGCTATCCGTTCGACGATGCGGAAATTTCCAACACCTACACGCTGATCGAGGTCGCGGACGGCGCGACGC
The DNA here is from genome assembly GCA_051884495.1 of Candidatus Spyradosoma sp. GTDB lineage: Bacteria > Verrucomicrobiota > Verrucomicrobiia > Opitutales > UBA953 > Spyradosoma. The sequence goes on along the minus strand of JBJEVQ010000018.1, from coordinate 98,957 downwards.
TCGCGGGCTGGGGCTCGCTGACGAAGGACAATTTCCTGGTGAACGGCGTCGAAATCACGTCGCACCGCGAGGCGGTCGTCACGAGCGGCGAGGCGGGGCAGATTTCGCTTTCGCTGGAGTCCTTCGATCTGGTCTGGAACGGCGGTGACGGCGTTTGGAACGTAAACGACGACGGTAACACCGTCTGGAAACGCGCCGACGACGGAGCTCAGGAATTTTACATGAATTCCGACCGCGTGACGTTCGCGGGCACGGAGACGGTGACGCTCGGCACGAACGTCGCGCCGCAGACGATTACGGTGAAGAACGGCACGCTGACGCTGGACTGCGACTGCGGAGACGCTTACGTGGTGAAATACGGCACGACGACGATCGAATCCGGCTCGACGCTGGCGCTGACGGTCGGCGGAAACCGCGAATACTTCGCGCAGGACGTGACGGGCGCGGGCACGCTGCGGCTCGACGTCGCGTACGGCGTCCAGGGCGCCTCGCTTTCGACTCTGATTTCGGGCGAAATTTCCGACGCGGCAGGACTGACCCTCGAGAAGACGGGCTCCGGCGAGCTGACGATTTCCGACGGCAAGCTCTCGGGCTTCACGGCGGACAACACGGTCAAGGTTTCTGAGGGCACCGTCCTGATTGACGCGTTCGCCTCGATCGGCGGGGCGGAACTGAACGTCAAGGGGGGCGCTTCGGCGGAGGTCGACGTGAACGCCGATGAGGTTCTGCAGAACAGCATCACGGGCGGCGGAACGTTCACGAAGTCGGGCGACTCCGGCGCGCTGACGATTTCGTCCTCCAATACGCAGTTCACCGGCACCTTCGAGGTTCGCGGCGGCACCGTCGTGCTGACTAAGGCGGACGGCATGGGACTCGCGACCGCGGGTACGGTCGTGAGCGTTCAGGGGAGCTCGAGGCTCGAACTGCAGTTCTCCGACACGTACAAGCGCGTATTCAAGGGGCAGGGCGAGATCGTCGCGAAGAACGACGAGAAGCTGACTCTCAGCGGCTCCGGCGACGACTTCACGGGCACGTTCGCCGTCGAGGGCAAGACTGTCGTGGCGCGTTCCGCGACGGCGCTCGGCAACGGCACGATCAGGGTCGCGGACGCGGACAGGACGGTCGAGTTCAGGCTGACGGAAGCGGGCGAGTTCGCGGGCGCTTTCGCGGGTTCGGGCATGGTGAAGGTCGTGTCGGACTCGAAGACGCTGACGCTTTCGAACGTTTCGGACGCTTCGGGCGACGCGTTCACGGGCACGATGAAGCTCGAGGCTTCGGCGGTCGCGAAGAACGCGGCTGTGCTCGGTTCGTCGGGCGCGACGGTCGAAGTCGGGCAGAACGTCGTGCTGACCGCGGAGTCGGGCACGCTGGCGGCGAAGCTTTCGGGCTCGGGCGTGCTGGCGAAGACGACGGACGGGACGCTGGAGCTCGCGAACGCGGATAACGACTTCACGGGCATGATCGGCGTGGAAGAGGGCCGGCTGCTCGTCCGCAGGCAGGGCGCGCTGGGGAGCGTGACGAAGATCGACCTGAGCGGCGGCACGACGTTTGAAATCTCCGTGGCGGAAGGCGATGCGTTCGTGCTCGAGCGCGCGGTTTCCGGGCAGGGCGACCTGCTCGTGAGCGGCGACGGCGATTTCGAATGGAGACTGTCTTCGAAGACCTTCCACGGGAACATGACGTTCTCGGGCGTGACGGCGAAGTCCGACGTGTTCCTCGCGGCGGAAGACGGCACGGTGATTCTGAGGAACGCGGCGACCTGGCGCGCGAACGGCGGCTTCTCGACCGGCGAGAGCAACTGGATCGAGCTGCGTAGCATGGATTCGCGCGCGGTCTCGACGGCGGTGCAGACGATGGCGCAGACGGCGTCGGTGAGCGGCATCGCCTCGACGCTGATTTCCGGCTCCTTCCGCGCGAGCTCGGGCGATTCGGGCTCGGTCGTGCTGCGCGGGCTTTCGGTGACGCCGACGACGACCGCCGCGGGCGGCACGGGCGCGCTGCTGAGCTTCTCGCTGGAGAACGCCGCGGCGGCGCAGAACGCGCCGATCACGCTTTCCGGCGACGGCAGCGTGACGCTGAACGGCGTTTCGGTCGAGGTGCTGCTCGGCGAGGACATCGGCTCGGCGTTCGACGTTTCGGAAATCCGGCTCGTGAACGCGCCGGATCCGCAGTCCGTGGTCGAAGGCGAGACGGAGACGGTGACGATCGTGCTTGCGGACGGTTCGGTCGTGGAATACCACTACCGCAACGGCTGGCTGACGCTGAACGCGGTGCCGACGGGCATGAACCTCGCCTACGCGGCGATGGTGACGCTGCCGACGGAGACGTTCGCGCAGGACGTGCGCAGCCTGCACCGCCGCATGGAACAGCGCCGCTTCGGCGTCGAGGACCGCAACGAATGGCAGTTCTTCGCGCAGGCGCAGACGATTTCGGCGGACGCGGGTTCGGACAAGAACGACTCGGCGACGTTCGACTATTCGACTTACGGCGCGCTGGTCGGCGCGGACGTGCGCGTGGGCGAGACGACGCTGTTCGGGCTCGCGCTCGCGTATGACCGCGGCACGGCGGACATTCACGACGACCAGGGCGAGATCACGTCGGACGCCTACCGCGCGACGCTCTACGCGGGAACGGTGTTCGCGGACTACCTCTACGCGGAGGCGGGCGTGCACGTCGGCTTCTCGTCGAACGAGATCGACCGCAAGGGCGACTACGACCGCAACAAGGGCGACGCCGACGCGTGGAGCGCGGGCGCGTTCGCGACGGTCGGCGGCGTGATTCCGACGGCGGTCGAGGGGCTGTGCTTCACGCCGCACGTCGGTCTGGCGTACCTCACGACGCACGTCGAATCCTTCGAGGAACACGGCACGAGCTCGATGGACGTCGATTCGATTTCGGCGGACAGTCTGCGCGCGAGCGTCGGGCTGGGCGCGCACGTCGCGTTCGGCTTCGGCGAGGTGCCGACGCGCTTCACGCTCGACGTGTCGTATTCGCGCGAATGTCTCGACGACGACGTGGACGCGAAGATCCGCACGGAAGACGGCTCGCTGACGCGCACGGAAAAGGCGTTCGCGGAGGACGTGATTTCGGTCGGCGCGGGGCTGGACTTCTCGCTGTCCGCCAACACGGGCGTGTTCCTGAACTACACGGCGGACTTCGGGCTGAATTCCGACGTGACGCACCGCGCGAACGCGGGCTTCCGTTTCACGTGGTGAGGCGCGGGAAAGTGATGAGGTGATGAAGTCATGAGGCTTTCGGCGAAGCCGGGCGCAATGAACTTCATCACCTCGTCGCTTCCGTGACCTTTCCGCGAGAAGCGCTCTCCATTTTCCTCTTTCCGTTCCTTTTTTTCCGCTTTAATCTTTTTCCCATGGAAGCAGTATTCGACCAACTTTCGAACCTGAGAATCATTCCGTTCGCGACGATCCGCAATCCGGAACTGGCGATTCCGCTCGCCGAGGCGCTGATCGCCGGCGGAAGCGACGTCGTTTCGCTCTCGTTCCAGTCGCAGAACGCCGCCGAGTCGATTCAGGCGATCGCGACGGCGTTCCCGGAAATGTTCGTCGGCGCGGGCGCGGTGACGAACGAGGAGGAGATCAGCGCCGCGCACATCGCGGGCGCGCGCTTCGCGCTGACGCCGGGCTTCGACCCGATTGTGACGGACGCCGCGCACGCCGCGGGGCTGCCTATCATTCCCGGCGTGATGACGCCGTCGAACGTCTCGCGCTCGCTGCGCCGCGGCTGCCGCGTGGTGAACTTCTTCCCGGCGACGGTGCTCGGGACGGAGATGCTCGAGGCGATTCTCTCGGCGTTCCGCCACACGGGCGTGAAGGTCGTCGCGACGGGCGGCGTCAACAGCGAAAACATTTCGGACTGGCTGGCGATTCCGGAAGTGGTCGCCGTCGGCGCGTCGTGGATCTGCCCGGACGAGCTGATCGAGGCGTGCGCGTGGGAGCAGATTTCGGACCGCGTGCGCGAGACGCTGGCGAAGGTGCAGGGCTGAGGCGACATGCTCACGCGGCCGGAAGATCTGAAGGGGCTTTCGATTGGGGCGACGAAAAACGTGCCCGAGCGCAGGCTCGAAACTTTCCCGAACCACAACCGCGGGCGCCGCTACGTCGTCGAGCTCCGCACGGAGGAATTCACCTGCGTGTGCCCGGCGACGGGGCAGCCGGATTTCGCGACGATCACGATCCGCTACGTTCCCGCGGAGCGGATCGTCGAGTCCAAGTCGCTCAAGCTTTACCTGTGGTCCTACCGCAACGAAGGCACGTTTCACGAGCACGTGACGAATCAGATTCTGGACGATCTCGTGGCGGCGCTCGATCCCGTCTGGTGCGAGGTCGTCGGCGAGTTCGGCGTGCGCGGCGGCATCGCGATCAAGGTCACCGCGGAACACGGGAAGAAAGATTAGGAACGGGTAGCGGATAGTTGTCAGTTGTCGACTATCGGTCATCAGCTTCCCTCATGCCTCTCGTTCTCGTCAGCGAAAAAGACGCCGCGTCTCCGCCGCCGGGCGAGGGGCTCATCTGGCGTTTCTGCGAGTTTCTGAAGCACGAGCGCCGCTGTTCGCCCAACACGGTGCGCGACTACGGCGAGGCGGTGCGCGACTTCGCGCGCTGGGGGCGCGAGGCGTTCGGCTTCGCGGGCGATTTCGGGACGGTTGCGCGGCGGAACGTGCGCGACTTCATCATCGAGCGCCAGCGCGCGAACGCCGAAGGGACGCCGCTCGCGCGCCGCACGATTCACAACCGCGTTTCCGCCCTGCGCGCGTTCTACCGTTTTCTGCGTTCCCGCGGAATCGTCGGGACTTCGCCGACGGCGGCGATCGTGCTGCCGAAGCTTCCGAAGCCGCTCCCGAAATTCCTGACCGAGGCGCAGGTCGCGCGTCTGCTGAAAATGCCCGCGCTCGCGCTCGAGCGGAAGCTGATTTCGGAGGAAGTCTTCACGCGCGACACGGCGATTCTGGAGACGCTCTACGGCGGCGGGCTGCGCGTCGGCGAGCTCTGCGGGCTGACCGCCGGGCGCGTGGACTGCGCCGCGGGAACGGTGCGCGTGCTCGGCAAGGGCTCGAAGGAGCGCGTCGTTCCCGTCGGCGAAATCGCGGCGGCGGCGCTGCGCGAACAGATCGCGGCGGCGGGCTGCGCGCGCGCGGACGCGTGGGTCTTTCCGGCGCGGAGCGGCGGGCGGATCATGCCGCAGGTCGTGCAGCTCGCGCTGAAGAAATACCTGAAGCTCGCGGGGCTGCCGATGGACATCACGCCGCACAAGCTGCGCCATTCCTGCGCGACGCACATGCTCGACCACGACGCGGATCTGCGCCTCGTGCAGGAGCAGCTCGGGCACGTCAGCCTTTCGACGACGCAGATCTACACGCACGTGACGCTCGCGCGACTGAAGGCCGCCTACAGAAAGGCGCACCCGAGAGCGTGAAGAAACGGGAGGACCGCGGCGCCGACCGGAAGAAAGGAGGAGCGCGCGGTCATTTTTCGGTGATTTCCGGGCGGGAGGCGAGGAAGGCGGCGCGCTCGGCGTCGCTCATCACGCAGAACGCCGTGGAAAGCGCGTCCGCTTCCGCCGCAGTCGGCGCGACGACGCGGACGTTCCCGCGGCGCGGCGCCGCGAGCAGCCCCGTGCGCGGATCGACGAGATGCGTCGGTTGAAACTGCGTTCCCGAGCTCGAAAGCGCGGCGTTCGCGAGCGCGATCGTCCTGCCCGCGCGCGCGTCGCCGACGCCGATCTTCCAGCCGTCGACGCCTTCCGGCGCGTCGAGCGCGAGAATCGTCGAGCCGCCCGCGGCGAGCAGGGCGCGTCCGAATCCCCACAGCCGCAGCGTCTCCGCGAGCGCGTCGAGGGCGAAGCCTTTGCCGATGCCGCCGAGATCGAGCTTCGCGCCCGGTTCGACGCACTCGATTTCGCCGTCTTCGCGCAGCGCGAGCGTGCCGAAGCGGAAATTCTCGAAGGCTTCGCGCCAGGCGGGCATTTCCTCGCAGAATCCGCCGGCGCAGGCGGCGCTTTCCCGCGCGCGGCTCTTCCAGAAATCGACGAGCGTTCCCGCGGTCGGATCGAACGCGCGGCCGGTCTCGCGCGCGATCCGCTGCGCGACGGCGAGGCAGTCGCGCGTCTCCGCGCGGAGGCGGAATTTCTCGCCGCGGCGCAGCGCGTTGACGCGGGCGACGTCGCTCGAGGCGACGAAGCGGCTGAGCAGATTTTCGAGCTCTGCGAGGCGGGCGAAGGCCTCGTCGGCGGCGTGCGCGGCTTCCGCCCCGTCGTCGCCGCAGAGACGGAGGTGCCAGCGGGTCGCCATCGCGGCGCCCGAAAACCGGAAGATCTCGGACATCGCGCGAAGCTTCGGCGAGGCGGGAAACGAGGGCAAGAAAAAACCTCTTCGCGGGGAAGAGGTTTTTCGGAAAGTGGAGCGGGCGAGCAGGTTCGAACTGCCAACATCCACCTTGGCAAGGTGGTACTCTACCAATTGAGCTACGCCCGCAAATTCAAATCAGATGATTTAAATTATGAAAATAGATGAAACACTTATTTTTCGTTTCCGTCAACACTTTTTTTGAACATTTTTCGGATATTTTTCGGAACGGGCATCAGGCTCGATTCTTCGAGGCTTTCGGCGAAAGCGTCGGAGAACGCCGTTTCCAGCACCGGAGCGACTTTCGCGGCGTTTTCCGCCGGATAGACGATGAAGAACTGCACCGAGAGCGGGTAGTCCCGGTTGTAGATGTTCGAGGGAATGGGACGGTAGGCGGTGGCGGATTTCCCAGCGGCGTCCGCGGGGGAGACCGCGAGCGTCTTCAGGTCGGGGCGTCCTGCCGGCGGCGCGGAGACGAGCGCGAGCGCGCCGGCGGAATTGGCGACGGCGCGCAGGGCGTCCTCGTCGGTCTTCGTCTTGCGCAGCGCGGCGTTGAAGCGCGTGCGCGGGAAGACGAGGCTCTGGAACGTCGCGAGCGCGAAATTGTCGTTCTGCGTGCTGACGATGCGGTCGATTTTCGCGGAGAACGCGCCGGCTCCGGACACTTCGCTCCAGGAATTGAGCGGCTTTTCCGAGAAGTCCGCGAAGATGCCGCGGAGCTGGAAGAGCGAAAGCTCCTCGACGGGATTGGACTGCGGCGCGACGATGTAGGAGACGTGATAGGCGACGGTCCGCGCGCGCCATTTCCCGGCGGCGATTTCGGGAACGTCGGACGGATTCTTCAGCAGGAGCAGGGCGAAGTCGATCTTGCCCGCGCGGAGCTCGTCGAGCGCGGTCATGCTGCCGATGAGCTCGCCGCGCAGCTCCGTTCCTGGGGCGTTCTTCCGCACTTCCGCCGCGAGTTCCGTTTCCGTTTTTCCTGCGAGAAAGTCGGATCCGGCGTAGCGGAGGGTTTCGGCGCGGAGCGTTCCCGCGAAGAGCGTTCCCGCGAAGAGCGTTCCCGCGAGCGCGAGAACGAGCGTAGTCGTCTGACGGATACGTTTTTTCATGGCCTGTTCAGATGGCGGAGTTCTGGGAGCGGCGCCCGCGTTTGGCTTCGAGCCCGGCGCCGATGGAAGGATCTTCGAGGAGCTTGCGGTGGAACGTGCGGCGGGAAATGCCCAGAAAATCCGCCGCGGCGGAGCGGTTGCCGTTCGCCTGGATCAGCGCCTGACGCAGCAGCCGCTTTTCGTTGTCTTTCTTGGAAAGCGCCTTCTTGCGCGCCCTGTTGAGCGAATCGACGGTCCTGCGCTTTTCTTCGAGCGCCTCGGCGAAGCGCTGCGGCAGATCGTCTTCGGGCGCGCTTTCCGCCGCGTCCGCGCTTTCGGCGCTTTCCGGTTCCGCGGCGGGAGGAACGACGGTCTCGGGCATGATCTCCTCGCGTCTGCGCGGCGCGAGCGGCAGCTTCAGCGTGAAGCGCGGATCGAGGTCGTATTCCGTGACTTCGCCGACGCCTTCGTGCATGACGACGAGGTTTTCGCAGAAATTGCGCAGCTCGCGGATGTTGCCCGGCCAGCTGTAGGCGCGGAGCGCCTCCATCGCCGACGCCGAGATGCGCACCTTCGGCAGGCCGTTTTCCTGCGCGAAGAAGGAGACGTAGTGGTCGATGAGAATCGGGATGTCCTCGACGCGTTCGCGCAGCGGCGGGAGCATCAGCGCGACGACGGAAAGCCGGTAGTAGAGGTCTTCGCGGAACGTTCCCGCCTTGACCATTTCCGCGAGGTTGCGGTTCGTGGCGCAGACGAGGCGCACGTCCAGCTGAATCTGCTTCTGCGCGCCGAGGCGCTCGATCGCGCGCGTCTCGAGAAAGCGCAGCAGCTTCACCTGCGTCGCGAGGTCGATTTCGCCGATTTCGTCGAGGAAGAGCGTGCCGCCGTTCGCGGCCTCGAAACGGCCGATGCGCCGCTCGTTCGCGCCCGTGAACGCGCCTTTCTCGTGCCCGAAGATTTCGCTTTCGAGCAGCGTCGGCGCGATCGCGGCGCAGTGCACGGCGACGAAGGGATTTTTCGCGCGCGGCGAGCTCTGGTGAATCAGCTGCGCGAAGAGCTCCTTGCCCGTTCCCGTCTCGCCGAGCAGAAGGACGGTCGTCTTCGCCAGCGCCACGCGCTTCGCCTTTTCGACGGCGCTCCGCAGTGCGGGGCTCTCGCCGACGAGACGCGAGAAATTGAACTGCCGGTTCAGCCGCGACGACATCGCCTTGTTCTCCTTTTCCGTCGTCCGCGAGCGGATCGCGCGCTGGATCACGAGCTCGAGCTTCTCCAGGTTCAGCGGCTTCGTCAGAAAATCGTAGGCGCCGCGGCGCATCGCCTCGACCGCGGTCTCGACGTTCCCGTACGCCGTCATCATGATGCAGACGGGCTTCTGCGGGAGCGCCAGCGCGTGGTCCACGACCGACAGGCCGGATTTGCCCGCCATGCGCAGGTCCGTCAGCACGACGTCGAAATTCTCCGAATCCATCAGCCGCAGCGCTTCGTCCGCGTTGCTCGCGGTGTAGACTTCGTAATTGTCCTCCAGGGTCGATTCCAGCCCTTCGCGCGTGTTGCGCTCGTCGTCGACGATCAAAATGCTCGCTTTCATAGCGAGACAGATTTTCCGCATATTCGCGCTCCGCGCGAGCCTAAAATGCGAATTTTTTGATGGCGGAAAGGCGACGGGGGCTTCCGACAAAAATTCCCGCGCCGGGGAGGGCACGGGAACGTGAAATGCGGGCGCGTCGTCGCGCGGATCAGCGACCGCCGAAGAAGATGTCTTCGAGGGCGAGGCAGATCGTGTGATAGACGGGCAGGTGGAGTTCCTGAATCTTGAAGGTTTCGGTTTCGGGAACGCGGATGCAGACGTCGGCGAGCGCCTTGAGCGCGCCGCCCGTCGCGCCGGAAAGCGCGATCGTCGTCAGCCCTTTCGCCTTGGCGGTCTCCATGGCGAAGCGGACGTTCTTCGAATTGCCGGAGGTGGAGATGCCAAGCAGGGCGTCGTTCGCGTTGCCGAGCCCCCAGACGAGTTGCGCGTAGCCGTAGTACGGATCGCAGTCGTTGAGCCACGCGGTGTTGATCGCGCCGGGCGAATGCAGCGGAATCGCCGGAAGCGCGTCCTGAAGCTTCGAGGCGAGTTCGTCGCCGAGGCGTTCCCGCGCCGCCGCGTCGAGCGGACGCTTGGAGCAGAAGCCCTTGAGCAGTTCGCCGGCGATGTGGTCGGCGTCCGCCGCACTGCCGCCGTTCCCGCAGAGCAGGAGCTTGCCGCCGGCGCGGTAGGTCTTTTCCAGCGCGTCCACGGCGCGCTGAACGTCCTCGCCGCAGGGGGCGAGTTCGGGACGGCGCGCGAGGAGCTCTTCGATTCGGGCGTGCATCGCTTATTTTCCGTAAGAGGCGTTGATCTTTTCGGAAACGTCCTTGTAGGAGGCGTCCGCCATGTAGATCGCCTTGTATTCGGCGACGGCTTCGGCGTGCTTGCCCGCCTTTTCGTAGGCGGTCGCCAGTTCGTAGACGATGTCCTTCTTGACGTCGGACATGATCTTGATTTCGTCCTTGGCGACGGCGAGCTGGTCGGCGGCGAGGTCGTATTTGCCGCCGGCGATGAAGGCTCTGCCGAGGTTGAGCATCGCGGCGTGGCGGTTCTTCGGCGCGCGCTGGGCGAGCTGGAGCTCGCGGATCGCGCCGTCCACGTTGCCCGCGGCGAGCAGCTTGACGCCGAGCTCGTAGCGGTAGTTGTAGTCGTTCGGATATTTTTCGACGAGCGTCTGAATCGCCTGCAGCGTGTATTCGTCGTAGGACTTGCGGAGCTCTTCGAGGTACTTTTTGTATTCCTCGTTGGAAGGATCTTCGGCGATGACGGCTTCGGCCTCCTTGATGCGGCGCTCGTAGGCTTCGCAGGTGAGCTCGTGCTCCTGCTTTTCGAGCGTGGCGTCCACCTTGCCGTTCGTCGTTTCGCGCGCCTTGCGGATCGCCTCGACCGCCTCGTCGAGCTTGCCCAGAATCTTGTAGTTGCGCGCGAGGTTGCGGTAGAGCTGAAGGTCTTCCGGATTCGCCTCGATCTGGGCGAGCAGCTTCGGAATTTCTTCGTTCGCGGAGTCGGCGTCGGAGACGACGCGGCTCTTCTTTTCGAGCTCGATCGCCTTGTCCTTGTTCGCGATCTTGTCGCGGTAGTCGCCCTCGCCGCCCCACTTGCCCTTGTCCATCGTCTGCGCGACGGAAACCTGGCGCGCGAGCTCCTGCAGGTCGCCGTTGTTCGGGAATCTCTTGAGCGCGCCGTCCACGGCCTTCACGGCGCCTTCGATGTCGCCGTCCTTCAGATACGCGGAAACGAGCGCGCGGAAATTCTCGATCTGCGGCGCGGAGGCGACGATGTCCTCATACGCGAGCGCGACGGCGTCCCAGAGCTCGGCGGCTTCCGCGGCGTAGGCGAGCATCTTGTTCGCGTTCAGGTCGTAGGGGTTGGAGGAAAGTTTTTTCTCCGCCTCCATCATGAATTTTTTCGGATCCTTGGCGCAGGCGGCCTTGCTCGGCGCGCCGAACGAGGCGAAGAGCTTCCCGAGGCCGCTTGCGGCGGCGGGGCGCTTGCCCGTGGCGATCTTCTGCGCGCGGCGCAGCAGACGGCGCACTTCGGTGCATTCGGGATTGCGCGAGAGGACGGCGAAGCAGGTGTCGACCGCGGGCTGGACGTTGCCTTTCGCGAGCGCCTTTTCGGCGTTTTCGATCTGGGCGCGTTCGCGTTTGTCGATTTGAGAGAGGAGTACTTTCGGCATTGATTATGTTTTTAAGGGTTGCTGAGGTTGAATGTTTGTGGCGAAAGAGTATGCGTTCCCGAGGCGTGAAGGTCAAGCGAAGGAACGCCCGAAAATGCGGAGGTCTTCGTGCGCAAAAAAATTGCCCTCGCGGGCGCGCGCCTCTAAGCTCCCGCGGATTATGAAGTTGCTTCAGATTTTCTCCGTTTCCCTTTTCGCCGCCGCCGCGTTCTGCGGGAGCGCGCCGGGCGCGTTCGCCGCGCCGAAGAAGGACAAGGGCGAAATCACGATGGAGGAGGCCGTTGAAACGAACATTTATTCGCCGAAGTCGCGCGACAGGATTCCGAGCGCGAAGGACAAGGTCATCGGCAAATGGAGCTGGGAGATCGCGGAAAAGGATCCCGCGCTCGCGGATCTGCCGCTGCCGAACAGACCTTGGAAAGACGTCGCGAAGAACGACGCGCTCATCGCCAAAATGGACGAGATTCTCTGCGGAGATCCGAAGAAGACGAAGGCGGCGCCAATCGCGGAGACGTTTCCGGGCGTGCCCGTCGGCGAGTGCGAGCTGATCACGCGCACGGTCGAGATCGATCCCGCGATCGGCGGCTGGCACAGCCTCGGGCTCTACGCGCCTCCGGGGCAGAAGATTTCCGTCGTCGTCAAAGGGAAGCGCAAGTTCGACATGGATCTGCGCATCGGCTGCCATTCGGATTCGCTCACGAAGGATCATCTCGAAAAGCACCACGACAACACGCTGAAGCGCCCGCCGCGCATGACGAACACGATCCGCATCAAGGCGGACGAAAAGAAGAAGATTGAGCTCGCCAATCCCTTCGGCGGACTGATTTATCTCGACGTCAAGGGCGTGTTCCCGAAGGAAAAGCCGGTCGTGGTCGAAATCTCCGGCGGAATCGCTTCGCCGCTCTACATTCTCGGCGCGAAGGACGAGAAGACCGGCGTGGACATCGCCGTCGTCAAGACCGAGGAATGGCAGAAGCAGCTCGCGGAGACGAAGGCGCCGTGGGGCGAAATCGCGGTGCCGCGGCTGATCTTCACGCTGCCGATCGAGCACCTGCGCATTCTCAAGATTCCGCGCCGGCTCTGCAAGAATCTGCAGCGCGGCATGGCAGTGCAGGACTGGCTGATCGGCTGGGACAAGCATCCGGACCAGGTCGCGACGCCGATGCGCTTCGTGCTCGACGTGCAGATTTCCGTCGGCTGGGGGCATGCCGGCTATCCCGCCATGGGCTACATGGCGTGGGGCGACTGCATCAAGAACGGCTCGCTCGTCAAGGAAGGCAGCTGGGGGCTCTGGCACGAAATCGGGCACAATCACCAGTGGTCGCCGTTCCGCTTCGACGGCTGCACCGAGGTGACGGTCAACCTGTTTTCGACGATCAGCCAGACGCAGGGCATCGGCGTCGAGTACGAGCGCGCGTGGGACGGCTCCTCCATCGCGCCCGAAGCCATGAAGGAAAGTGTGCAGGCGTTTCTGCGCAAAAGCAACAAGACCACCTTCGACGAGGAGGAGGACGCGCGCCTGAAGCTGTATTTCTTCGTCGAGCTGATGCGCGGGCTCGGCTACGATTCGTTCCGCGCCGTCGCGCTGCGCCACCACGACGAAGAGCCGTTCAAGGACGGCGCGACGAACCGCGACCGCTGGGACTGGTTCTATATGGCGCTCTGCGACGCGACGAAGAAGGACCTCACGGGCTATTTCACCAAATGGAAGATCGACCTCTCCGACAAGGCGAAAAGCAAAGTGAAGGCGAAGCGCTACGCGGAATGGGCTCCCTGCAAGAACTGGCCGAGAAACTTCCCCGACTACGCGGAGGAAAAGGCGGAGCGCGCCGCGAAGGAGGCCGCCGAGCGCGCCGCCGCGATCGAAAAGCAGAAGAAGGAACGCGAAGAGCGCGAAAAGGAGGAGCGCCTGAAGCGCGCCAAGGAGATCCTGAAGAACATCTGAGGGCGCGCCGCGCCGGCGTTCCCGCGAAAATTTTTTCTCCCGAAAAATGATTCCCATCATCGACCGACACATTCTCAAGGAATGGCTGAAAATCTTCCTCATGGCGCTCTGCGCGATGGCGGGAATGCTGCTGATTTCCTCGATCTACAACGATCTGCAGGACATGATTCAATGGGAGGTGCCGACGTTCGAGGTCGTCGAGTTCTTCTTCATGACGACCGTCGGCTTTCTGCCCGTCGTCATTCCCGTTTCGCTGCTGGTCTCGCTGCTCTTCATTCTCGGGCACTTCCACAAGAACCAGGAGCTGACGGCGTGGCGCGCGGCGGGGCTGGGCATTTTCCGCATCACGCGCTCGCTGTGGGTCGCGGGCGCGGCGCTCTCGCTGCTGATGCTTTTTCTGAACGCGACCTTCGTTCCCTACGCGACGGAGCGCACGACGCAGATCGTGCAGAAATACGACAGGAGCGGAAAGTCCGGCGAGTTCATCTTCTATAACAACGTCGGCGCGCGCCGCATCTGGCTGATCTCCAATTTCAAGTCCTCCACGGGAGAGGCGCGCAACGTGAACATCTACGAGTTTGACGCGAAAAGCCGCCTGAAGCGCGAAATCGCCGCGGCGACGGGCGTGTACGACGAGGCGACGGGAACGTGGACGCTCGCCGACGGGCGCGAGATGGAATGGCGCGAACCCGCCGCCGGCGGTCCGCCGTCGAGCCAGAAGACCTTCGACAAGCTCGCCGGCGCTCCCGCGGACGCGTCGGGGAACGCGAAGCCGCTCCGCCTGCTCACGCGCGGGGAATATCCGGAAAATCCGCGCCTGATGCTGCTGGCGTCGAAGCCGCCGCGCGACCTCTCGCTGCCGGAAATCGGCGAAATTCTCGACCGCAGCGGCGGGAACGCGAGCGAGGCGCAGCTTGCGGAGTATTCCGTCTATTACAATTCGATTCTGGCGAGTCCGTTCTGCTGTCTGATCGTCGTCGGCATCGCGATTCCGTTCGCGGTCTCGGGCGTGCGCACGAATCCGATGGTGGGCGTCTCGAAGTCGATCGGGCTTTTCGCGGCGTATTTTCTGCTCACCAACATCTTCAACGCGGTCGGGTCGAAGCTCTGGCTTCCGCCCGTGGTCGCGGCGTGGGCGCCGAACGTCCTGCTGTTCGTCTACGCGGCGTGGCTCTGCCGCAAAGTGAACTGACGCGCGACGGCGCGAAGTTTAAATTGACAAGGCGCGCCGCAAAAAAGATTATTTGAGAAAAGAAAATTTCAAACCCATCCTCCTCCATGAAAAAAGGTTTTACCCTCATCGAAATTCTGATCGTCGTCGTTCTGGCGGGCATCATCTGCGCGGTCGCCGTTCCGCTCGTGAATCAGCACCGTGCGACGCGCGCGCAGGCCGTCATGCAGGACGACGGCGCCCGTCTCGGCATCGCCGCCCAGGCGTATTTCGCCGAGACGTTCTCGCACGAAGTCACGCTTTCCTACGACAAGCAGACCGGAAAGATCGTCGCGCCCGACGCGTTCAAGATGATCAACGGCAACCGCATCGAGCCCGGCTACGAAATCGAGGGCGGCAAGCTCACGATCGAGCGCGACACCGACAAGGGCTTCAAGCTCACGAGCCCCGTCGGCGGCGTCTATACTTTCGACTACAAGGGAACGCTGACCAAGTCTCAGCCCTACATCGGCGAGACGGGAAACTGACCGCGTTTCCGCGCGCGATTTTGCCCCGTTCCCGCAACGGGGCGTTTTTTTGCCGGCGATTTCGCGCGCGCAGACACTTTCCCCAACGAAACTCATGAACGAAGAAAAAAAAGATTTCGCGTCGAGCCTCAAGTCCAAGGGAGGACTTCGGCGCCTCTGGAACGCCTTCAAATACACGTGCGCCGGCTTCCGCGCGGCCTTCCGCCACGAACACGCCTGCCGCCAGGAGATCTTTCTCTTCGTTCCGCTCGCCGTCGTCGTCTGCCTGCTTCCCGTGGACGTCTTCTCCAAGGCGCTGCTGCTGCTGCCGATGCCGCTGATTCTCGGCTTCGAGATGCTCAATTCCGCCGTGGAGGCCGTCGTGGACGACATTTCGCTCGACTACCGCGAGCTCGCCAAGCGCGCCAAGGATCTCGGTTCCGCCGCAGTCTTCTGCGCGATGCTCGTCGGCGTTCTCGTCTGGGTCGCGGTGATTCACAAGAACGTCGTCGCGGGAAACTTCGACGCCTGGGCCGCCGCGCTCCGCGGGCTCTTCGCGAAGTGAGACGATGGAAAGCCTCGACGGACAGCACTTCGACGCGCTCGTCATCGGCGCGGGCATGAGCGGGCTCGCCGCCGCAATCCGCCTTGCGCACTTCGGCAGGAAAACGCTTCTCGTCGAACGCCACAACTCCGTCGGCGGGCTGAACGGCTTTTATTTTCTCGGCGGGCGGAAATACGACGTCGGCCTGCACGCGATGACGAATTTCGTTCCCGCGGGGACGAAGAACGCGCCGCTCACGAAGCTCCTCCGCCAGCTGCGCATCCGCCGCGAGGAGCTCGACCTCTGCCCGCAGATCGGCTCGTCGATTCACGCCTTCGGGAACACGATCCGCTTTTCCAACGACTTCGCGCTTTTCGAGAGCGAAATCGCGCGCGCGTTCCCGCGGCAGATCGACGGCTTCCGCCGGCTCGACGCCTTTCTCGCGGGCTTCGATGAAACCGCGCTCGACGCCGACGAGGGCGCGTCCGCGCGCGCGCGCGTCGCCGAGTTCATCTCCGACCCGCTGCTCGTCGACACGCTCTTCATTCCGCTTTCGTTCTACGGCAGCTCCGTTCCCGACGACATGGCGCTGCCGCAGTTCGCGATCATGTGGCGGAGCATTTTCCGCGAAGGCTTCGCGCGGCCGCACCTCGGCGTGCGCCAGATCACGCGCGCGCTGACGCGCAAGCTGCGCGAATCCGGCGCCGTGCTGCGCATGAAGTGCGGCGTGAAAAAAATCCTCACGCGCGGTCCGCGCGCCGTCGCCGCAGAGCTCGACGACGGGAGCGTCGTTTCCGCGGACAAGATTCTTTCCTCCGCCGGCGCGACGGAGACGATGCGCCTCTGCGAAGGCGTTCCCGCGGATTTCGGCGCGGCGGACGTCGGCGCGCTTGCCTTCTGCGAGACGATCACGCAGCTCGACGCCTCGCCCGCGCGCGATTTCGGCTGGGGCGAGACCATCATCTTCTTCTGCGACTCGGAGCGTTTTTTCTACCGCGCGCCCGACGCGCTCGCGGACGCGCGTTCCGGCGTCGTCTGCATTCCGAACAACTACGCGTGGAGCGTTCCCGAAAACGCGCCGCGCGAAGGCTGCCTGCGCGTGACGTGTCTCGCGAGTCATGCCGCGTGGAAGGCGCTCGGGCACGGCACGGAAGCCTACGCCGCCGCCAAGCGCGACGTCTTCGCGCGTCTCCGCGAAACGGCGCTCGCGCATCTGCCCGCCGTTCCCGCGGAGCGCTTCCGCGCCGCCGTGCTCGCGACGGACATGTTCACGCCGCTCACGGTCGAGCGCTTCACGGGCAAGCTCGGCGGCGCGATCTACGGCGCGACGCGCAAACGGCGCTCGGGCGAAACGCCCTACGAAAACCTTTTTCTCTGCGGTACAGACCAGGGTTTTCTCGGCATCACGGGCGCGATTCTTTCCGGCATTTCCATGGCGAACCTGCACGCGCTGGCGTAATCGGCGTTCCCGCGCGGGGCGTCAGAGATCCGCGAACGCGTCGTCGTCTTCCGCGCCGCCGGAGGCGCACGCGCGCGGCAGGCCGCAGGTGCGCCGCACGGGAACGGCGAGCGTCTCCCAATTTTCGAAATAGACGGTCGTCGAGCCCGAACGCCTCGCCGCGCGGCGCAGCGCGGGATCGTCCAGATCGAAGAGAAACGCGCGCGAACGGTTCACGCGCAGCAGCGCGACGCGCGACGAGACCAGCAGCGCCGCGTTGCGGAATTCGTTCCGCGAAACGCCTTCGTCCGCGAGGAAGACCGCCAGCTGACGATCGACGAGCGAGAGCTTCCCCGCCTGACGATGCGTCCGCGCGGGCGGCGGTGCTTCGTCGTCGTAGGGTTCGATTTCCGTCGGCGTCGCGCGCCGTGTCTTTTTTCCCGTGGCGTCGTTCATGGTGTGAAATGAATTGAAGTCTGCCGCGTCAGCGTTCCGCGGTGAATCCGAGTTTTCGGACGCCGCCGGTCCGCGCGTCGGCGAGCTTTCGGAACGTCTCCTCTAGCGGCGTTTCGTGTCGTTTGAATTTGAATACGGCGTTCTCGACGTCGCAGACGATGTCCGCGGCGCTCTTGCCGGCGGCGCTTTCGAGAAAGACCTCCCGCGCGTGCGGCGTCGCCGCGACGCCGTAGCGGCGCAGCGTCCGTTCGAAAAGCTCTTCCCGCGAGGCGGAATCGGGCAGGGGCACTTCGATCTTCTTGCTGAAGCGCTTGCCGCGGAGCAGGGCGGGATCAATCTGTTCGGGATAGTTCGTCGAGGCGATGACGATGAGCGAATTCTTCTTTTCGACGCCGTCGAGCTCCGCGTTGAGCTGGTTGATGACGCAGGCGTCGCCGCCGTACGCCGCGTTGCCGACGGTGTTGAACTCCTCGAGGATGACCACCGCGGGCGCCGCCTTGTTGGCGCGCGCGAAGAGCTCGCGGATCTTCGCCGGTCTGAGCAGAATCCGGCTCGTCGCCACGTAGAGCGGCAGATCCGCCTCGCGCGCGGCGGCGATGGCGAGACTCGTCTTGCCCGTGCCCGGCGGTCCGTAGAAGAGGAAGGTCGTCTCCGGGCGCGGGACGCCGAGATCGTCGTAGGCTTTCGGATTCTTCACGAAATCGATGGCGTCGCGCAGCTCCGAGACGGCGGCGTCCAGCCCGACGAGGTCGCGGAAATCCGTGTGCTTCATGGCGACGCAGGCGAATTCGTTGGCGACGTCCTCGCGGATGCGCTCGTAGCGGATATCCGTCTTGCGCAGCGTGAAGCGCGTTCCTGCGGCTTCCGGAGACGAGACGCAGACGAGGCGATCGCCGCGCGCGGCGCGCCGTTTTTCATCGTAGGAATACGCGGGAACGGCGTCGCAGTCGACGCGGAATTCGGAGAACGCCGCGCGCGTTCCCGAAGCCAGCGCGTCGTAGATGCTCGAAAAATCCGCCGCCATGCCTTCGAGAAACGCCTTGATGCGCGGCAGCGCGGGCGCGGAACGCAGGTGCAGCTCGACGAAATCGCTTTCCGACGAAAAGCTCAGCGCGATGCCGTAGGCGGCGAATTCCTTTTTTCGCGCCGCGATTTCCTGCGCGCCGAGCTCCCGCAGCACCGATTCCGAAATCGGATCCATGAGCACGATTTTCCGCGCGTCCCGGAAAATGAGCTCGACTGAATTTTCGTTTCTTTCGAGCCCGGGGCTCAGCGCGCGCGAAAGCAGCAGCG
The DNA here is from genome assembly GCA_051884495.1 of Candidatus Spyradosoma sp. Lineage (GTDB taxonomy): Bacteria > Verrucomicrobiota > Verrucomicrobiia > Opitutales > UBA953 > Spyradosoma. The sequence goes on along the minus strand of JBJEVQ010000018.1, from coordinate 80,406 downwards.
GCGTGATCGCGCCGCCGCGCGCGTTCTCGCGCAGGTAGGCGCAGGCGGATTCGTCGAGCGAAATCGTCGAGACGCAGACGCCGTTCCCGCCGCGCACCTCTTTGTCCAGAAATTTGTCGAAGGCGTCTCCGCAGACGAAGGAATTGATGACGGTCTGAAACGACGCGTGTCCCTGCGTCGGGTCGTCGAAGACGACGCAGCCGCGCGGCGATTCCGTGAAGAGACGGTGCAGCAGTCCCTCTTCCGCGTTCTTGTAACTTGGATTGGAGCCCAGAAGGGTGACGACGCCCATTTCGTGGTCGTTGAAGGACGCGCCGTCGATTACCGCGTGCACGCGCTTCTGCAGACGCGCCGCGACGAAGGCCCGCTGCAGCGCGCCCGTCAGCCGGCTCTTGCCGCAGCCGTGCTCGCCGACGACGATCAGGCTCAGCGGGCGGTTGTCGTTTTTCGGGCGCGTCCAGAAATCCCGCAGCTGCAGCGAGATTTCCCGGATCGCGCGCGCCTGATTCGGCAGCTCGCGCAGCAGCGATTCCTCCACGAATTTCGCCGTGCGGACGGCGTTCGCGAGCCGAGTCGCCGCGTCGCGGTACGCTTCGGACAGGAAGCGGTCGCGCAGATCTTCGCGGAAGCGCTCGAAATCCCGCACGCCGTTTCTGCGCAGAATCCGCATCACGCTTTCTTCCGGATCGGCGGCGACGGCGTAGGCGACGGCGTGCGCGGAAACCGCGCCGACGATTTCTCCGCCGGGCGCGGTCGGCTCGTTTTCGTCGAAAAGATCGGTCAGGGCGTCTTCGAGCGGCGGCAGCTTCGCTTCGACGCCCGGCGCCGCCTTCGGGAGCCGCCGAAGCGCGCGGGCACGCTCAAGTAGGCGTCGCGGCAGCCGCGCGACGCGGAATCCGTAAAGGCTTTCCGCGACGTCGGGCATGAAGACCGCCAGCGCGGCGAAAAGCGCCTCCTGCGAAATTTTCTTCGTCTCGGGCGCCTCTCCTTCGTCGCGCTTCGTGCGTCTTTTGGCGGGAAGGATCGCGGCGGCGGCGAGGAAAAGCCGCATCGCGTCGCCGTCGAGCTCCCGCCCCAGCTGCGGGATGCGGAAGCGCGGTTCGTCGTCTTGTTTCGGGAAGGTCGTTCCCTCGCCTTCGGAAGTCTTTTGTATCGTGTTCATGTTGCGGTTCTGCGGTTCAGGTTTTCGAGACTCGTCGCCGCGTCGCCGTCCGCGGGAACGAAAGGACGAAAACGCGGACGCGCGGCGGCGCGCGCTCCGGGCGCAAAAAAAGGGCGCGACGGAGCGACGGCGCTCCCTCGGCGTTTTCGTGGAATCAGAAAGTGTTTTCTGCCTTGCGGACGTGTCACCGCGCGGACTTAAGAAAACGGGCGGGCGGGAAACGTCTTCCGCGCCCCGGGACCGGCTTTTTTCAGAGAATCCGCACTGCGGACGCCGCGTCCCTTTTCGACGAAGGGAAATTTCTGATGCGCGCGAGTCTCCGCGCAACCTTCCTCCCTGTCAAACTTTTTTTCGCGACGGGGAGGAACGGCGCGGCGCGCTCAGAGAACGATTTTTTCGATGAAGTAGCGGATCTGGCGGCGCCACCAGTCCCAGTCGTGGTTGACGTCCTCGCCCCAGTAATCGACCCACGCGGGGATGCCCTTGTCGCGCAGCACGGCGTCGAGGCGGCCGGTGCTTTCGACGAGCTCCTCTTCCCAGGCGCCGCGGCCGACGCAGAAGATCATGCGGCTGCGGCGGAAGAGCGCCATGTAGGGATGCGCGGCGGGCATGTTGCGCAGGCTGTCCACGGGCGAGTTGAGATAGACGAGGTCGTCCATGTAGTCGCCGAAGAAGAATCCGGCGTGGTAGAGCCCGCTGAGCGCGACGACCGTGTCGAAGACCTGCGGGGCGCGGAAGAAGAAGTTCGCCGCGTGGAAGCCGCCCATGCTGCAGCCGGTCGTCATCAGCGTTGCGGGCGCGCGCGGATCCTGCGCCTTGAGCGCGGGAACGAGTTCGTCGAGCACGTAGCGGAACCACGCCTCGTGCTTCTCGATGCGTTCCCGCGGCGGGCGGTCTTTCGCCGACCAGGTTTCGCCGTCGATGCCGTCCACGCAGACGAGGCGGAGCTTCCCGGCTTCGATTTCGGGGCGGAGCGCTTCGACCATGCCGAAGTTTTCGAAGTCGAAATAGCGTCCGTTCTGCGGCGGGAACGCGAGGCAGATTTTTCCTGCGTTCCCGAAGATTTTGCATTCCATGTCCCGCCCGAGCGAGCGGCTGTGTTGTCTGAAGAGCTGACTGTTCATCGTAAATGATTTTTAATGCGGTCTGCGGAAATTCATTTTCCGGCGAGGGAAGCGGCCGGGAGCTCGTGACCGGAGGCTGGAGCAGTGCGGGCGTCGCCTCGGCGAAACTTTTGAAAACAGGCTTCCCGGGAACCTTCAGGCTCCTGTTCCCGGGTAGCGACTGATCGGCTTTTCATCATTGTCGGACACTGCACGTCAGCGTTTCTTTCTCAGGACGAAATCCGTGAAGGCGTTCGTTTCCTCGAGCGTGTCGAATTTCGCCGTGTACATCTGATTGCCCATCGTGCGCACCATGAGCTCGGGCATGCGCTCGCACATCACGATCGCGTTCTCGTAGCGCGCGAGAATCTCCTCGTGCGTGTGCGCGTAGGGCTTGCCGTCCTTCTGGCTCGCGTAGGCGCAGAAATACTCGCGCTCCGCCGCGGGAACGCGCCGTTCGCCGTAAGTCACCATGTCCGCCCAGATCTGATAGACGTCCGTGCTGTGCGCGAAATTCATCATGTCCGGCGTGTAGCCGCCCGCCGGGCGCATGTTGACTTCGAGGGCGACGAAATCGCCCGCCGCGCCGAGTCCCGGCTTCGTCTCCGCGAGGCGGAAAAATTCCAGGTGCACGAAGCGCCGACGCGCGCCGAACGCCGCGACCGTCTTGCGCCCGAGCGCCTTCAGCGCCGCGGGAACGTCCCTGCTCACGTGGTAGGCGAGATCCAGGTCGAAGTTCACGATGTCCATGATCGACGGCGGCCAGGCCGTCATCGATTCGAAAAGAATGTTGCAGTTCCCGTCCGTGATCGCGTCGAAGGAAAAAATGTCCCCGCGCACGAACTCCTCCATGATGTATTCGACGCTCGGCGGCGCCGCGAAGAACTTCCGCAGCTCCTCGGCGTCGTGCAGCGCCCAGGTGTCCGCCGCGCCCACGCCGACGTCCGGCTTCACGACGACGGGAAAGCCGACCTCGGCGACGAAGCGTTCCGCTGCCTCAAGCGTCGTCACGCGGCGGAAACGCGCCGTCGGCACGCCCCCGCGCGCGTAAAACGCCTTCATCGCGGACTTGCTCTTGTAGGCGTTGATTTCGCTGAGCCCGACGCCCGTCGTTACGTTGAAGTCCGTGCGCAGGCGCGCGTCCTGTTCGAGCCAATGTTCGTTGTTCGATTCGATCCAGTCGATTTTCCCGTATTTGAAGGAAAAGAACGCCGCCGCGCGGAAGACTTCGTCGTAGTTCTCCATGTCGTTCACGCGGTAGTATTCGTTGAGGGCGCCGCGCGTCTCCGGCGGGAGCGCGTCGTAGGGCGTGTCGCCGATTCCGAGCACGTTCACGCCGTTCTTTTTCAGACGGTCGCAGAAATTCCAGTACGTCCGGGGGAACTGAGGAGAAATGAAAATGAAATTCATGGGAGCTTTTTTCTCAAGGTAGCACTCCGGATTTTTATTCTCAACCAAATTAGTGGGAAAAGCCCTCGCGCGGCACGACGAGTCGAGGAGTTCAGAAGGAATTGCCTTTTAAACTCCTCGCCTCGCGGCGCGTGTTTTACTCGTAGCGGAGGGCTTCAATCGGGTCGAGGCGCGAGGCGCGCAGCGCGGGGAAGATGCCCGAGACGACGCCGATGCCGACCGAAAAGACGAAGCCCGCGAGCATCACGCCGGGCTCCACGGACATGCCCGTCATGCCGCGGCTCATCGGCGATCCCGTTCCCGACATCACCATGCCGATGCCCTGGACGAGCCCCACCGAAAGCCCCAGTCCGAGCAGACCGCCGAGCGAGCTCACCAGCGCCGTCTCCACGAGAAACTGCAGGAAAATGTCGCTCGCTCGCGCGCCGACCGCCTTGCGCACGCCGATTTCGCGGATGCGCTCGTTGATCGCCGCGAGCATGACGTTCATGATGCCGATGCCGCCGATGAAGAGCGAAATGAACGCGACGCCGCCGAGCGAAATCATGAACGAGCGCTCGGTCTTCTTGAATTCGTCGAGCATTTCCTCGTTCGTCGAGATCGAAAAATCCTGAAAACCGTCGTGCGACTGCAGCAGCACGCGGTCGAGCAGCGAGACGGTCTCGTCGAGCTGTTCGACGGAGCTGACGCGCACGTAGAGCGAGGAGAGCTTGTCCGTGGACGTGTAGTTCGTCATCGCGGTGTGAATCGGAATGTAGCAGCCGCCGTTCATCCAGCGGCCGGGTCCGCGGTTCGCCTTTTTGTCGCCGTTCCCGCCGCCGACGGAATAGGTGTCGAGCACGCCGACGACGGTGAACCATTCGCCGCCGATCTTCACCGGCTTGCCGATCGGGTCTTCGTTCGCCTCGAAGATCTCTTCGACGACGAGCGAGCCGAGCACGCAGACCTTCGCGCGGGAAAGCTCGTCCGCGTCCGCGAGAAAGCGGCCTTTCGCCACGGAGCGCTTGTTGATGACGAGCCAGTCGGACATCGTTCCCGTGACGCGCGCGTTGAACTCCTTGCCGTTGCGCGAAATCCGCGTCCACTTGATCGAGATCTCCGGCGAAATGTGCGAAACGCTCGGCACGAGCTTGCGGATCGCGTCCACGTCCGTCATGCGCAGCCCGGGCGCGGAATCCTGCAGGTGCTCCTGTTCCTTCGGGAGCGATTCCGTCGAAATCGTGATTTTTTCGATGCCGCCCTGCATTTCGATGAATCCCTTGAACTGCCCGACCATGCCCTGCACGACCGAGACCATCGCCACGAGCGCGGCGACGCCGAGGATGATGCCCGACATCGAGAGCAGGGAACGCATCTTGTGCGCGAGGATTTCGCGCAGCCCGTTCACGAACGCGCCGTAGAAGTTCATTGCAGATAGTCCTCCAGAATTTTGCCGTCGCGCATCGAGACCACGCGGCTCGTCGCCTTCGCGACCTCCAGGTCGTGCGTGACCATGACGACCGGCAGCCCGTCGTCGCGCAGCGAGCGGAGCAGGTTCAGCGTGCGCGCGACGTTCTTGCTGTCGAGGTTGCCCGTCGGCTCGTCCGCGAGCACGACTCCGGGATTGTTCACGAGCGCGCGCGCCGTCGCCACGCGCTGGCGCTCGCCGCCGGAAAGCTGCGAGGGCAGGTGGGCGACGCGGTGGTCGAGCGCCACGCGCGAAAGCGCCTCTCTCGCGCGCCGTTCCGCCTCGCGCCGCGGCACTCTCGAATACGAGAGCGGCAGCATCACGTTCTCGAGCACGCTCAGTCGCGGGAGCAGGTTGAACGCCTGAAAGATGAAGCCGATGCGGTTCGCGCGGTACCACGCGCGCCGCGAGGCGCCGACGCGCGAGACGTCCTTGCCCTCGAAATACATTTTGCCGCTCGTCAGCGTGTCCATGAAGCCGAGCATGTTCATCATCGTCGATTTGCCCGAGCCCGACGGCCCGAGAATCGCGATGAACTCGCCGCGCCGGATCCGGATGCTCACGCCGTCGAGCGCGTGGACGTCTTCGTCGCCCATGCGGTAAGTCTTCCGCGCGTCGACCAATTCGATCACGGGAACGTCGTCGTTGTCTTGTGCGCCTGTCGCCATCGGTAAATTTTTCGAAAAACTATTCCGATACAAACGCCGCGCCGAGAAAAAAGTTTCCGAAACCTTCATGAGGCGGGTTTTCCTCCCGCCGCCTCGCGGGCAGCGGAGATGAAAATTTCCAGACTTTTGAGTTCGTTCCCTTTCGCAGATCGGAAGAGATGCGTTTGCATGGTTCCACGCTTCGCTCGGGCGCTGCGCTGAAATCTTTTCTGTAGAGATTTTTCTTCAATGGAAATCGCTTTTCTTGGGAACGAGGAACGCCCGCCGAGCGGAGTCGGCGGGCGTTCTCGCGGCGCGTGACGGCGGTCTCAGCCGCGGCGGAGGCGTTCGAGCAGGACGGTCTGGTCGAGCACGGGCAGGAAGTCCGCCGGTTCGACGCCTTTGTCGAAGATGAAGAGCGTGAGCAGGTGCTTCGCCTGCGCGAGCAGCTCGTGCGGCTTCCACGGTTTTTCGAAATAGGAGTCGATGTGGGCTTCGTTGACGGCGCGGATCGTGTCCGCGTGCGTCGCCTGGCCGGTGAGCAGGATTTTGCGCGTCGCGGCGAAGCGGTCGTCCTTCGAGATCGAGCCGAGCAGATCGACGCCGTTTTTGCCGGGCATGACGTGGTCGGAGATGACGAGGCCGAGCATGTCGCCGTCGGCGGCGATTTCGTCCATGAGCGTTTGCGCGGCGGCGGCGGATTCGCAGCCTTCGATGCGGAAGAATTTCGCCAACGGGCGCAGGTCGCGCAGCACGGAGTCCAGGACTTCCTCTTGGTCGTCCACGCAGATGATGTTGATTTTTTCCATAAACGGTTTTGGTTGAGTTGAATGCGGTTGAGCCCGAAAAATTCCTCGGCGCGGGAAGGCGCTCAGAATTTTTTGTAGGGCAGGTGAATACAGAATGTCGTTTTTCCGGGCACGCTGTCGAGCGTGATTTCGCCTTCGTAGGCGTCCACGAGGCGGCGCACGATGGCGAGCCCGAGCCCGAGCCCGAAGTTGAGCCCGTTTTTCTTCGTCGTGAAGTCGGGCTGGAAGATTTTCTGGTGGAAGCCTTCGGGCACGCCGGGGCCGTTGTCGGTGATGCTCACGGCGATGAAGCCGCGCAGCGTTCCCGTCGGCACGACCTGCAGGCGGATCTTCACCGTCGGTTCGGGCGTTCCCGCGAGCTTCAGCGCGTCGCAGGCGTTCTTGATGATGTTGACCCAGATCTGCACGAGCTCGGTCATGTCGGCGCGGATGGTCGGGCAGTCCGCGGCTTCGCCGATCTGCGATTCAAGGCGGACGTCGCGGAGGTTGGACTTGAGCAGGGCGATCGCCTCGCAGAGCGATTCGTGGACGCTCGCGCCGTCCTCGCGCCGGATGTTTCCGCCGCCGCCGAGCAGCTTCACGGAGCGCACGATGCTCGCCGCGTGCTTGGCGGCGACGCGCATGTCGTGCAGGTCGTGTCCGAGCTCCCAGTAGCGCGCGGTCTTTTCGAGCGCGGCGACGCGTTTTCTGCCGAGCTTTTCGGCGCCTTCGCGCGTTCCCGCGAGGCGGACGAGGACTTTCGCGACGTCCGGCGGCAGGTCGTATTCGCGCTCGAACTCGCGCGCGAGGCGGCGCACGTCTTCGCTCGACGTGACTGCGGAATACTCGAGCCCGCGCCGGAAGAGATCGAGCTCGTCGGCGGAGCGTTCGGCGACGGCGTTTTCGAGAAATTCGACGACGAAGTCCGTCTTGCGCGCGAGGACGCCGACGGCGTTGTTGAGCTCGTGCGCGATGCCGGCGGCGAGCTGTCCGAGCGTGGCGGACATTTCCGCGCGGTGCATGCGCTTGACGGCCTCCTCCTTTTCCACCGTGCGGGCGAAGACGCGCGAATTGCGTTCCGCGAGCTCGTGCAGAATCGTCGGCATGAACTGTTCGCTGAGCGGGCCGTATTTTTCCGGCTCGACGGGGGGGACGTCCGCGTCGATGAACGCCATCTCGACGTCCGTCTCCGCGACGATTTCGGAGGAAAGCGCGTAGCGGCGCGAGAAGAAGCTCTGCACGCCGATGTAGGAGCCGGGGCCGGCGCGGAAGATTTCGCAGCGCGTCTCGGGCGCGTCCGCGTCCTGCTGGTAGGCGATAATCTCGCCGCGCAGGATCAGAAAGAGGCGTTTGTTGGGCTCGTTCTGGCGGAAGATGACGTCGCCGCGTCGAAAGCTGAGCCGTCGTGCGGGATCGGAAAAATACGTGCGGTTGAGGCGTTCGAGGCTGTTTCCGCTGGCTGTCGGGGAATCTGTCGGCACGAGATGGAAGGGGTGAAGAGGTTTCGGGGAGGGCGGGGGCGTCGCCGCGGACGGGAACGGCGCGCGCGCCGATCGGCGGCGCCGTTCCCGCGCGGGAGCGTCATTCCCAGGAAATCGGCTGGCCGGTGCATTCGAGCACGCCGCGCCAGAGCTCGCTCGTCACGTTGACCTTCTTGCGGCCCTTCGCGATGAGCGAGAGCGGCAGGTGCACGTGCACGCGGTGGCACATCGCGACGATCATGCCCGTCTTGCCCGCCATGCCCGCGTGCACGGCGTTGTGTGCGAGGTGCGAGCAGTAGGAATTGTCGTAGGCGTTCGCGGGAATGCTTCGGATCGTGTAGCTCGGGTCGATGTATTTGATCGAGGTCTCGATGTCGTGCTCCTTCATGTAGGCGCTGATGCGGTCGCGCAGGAATTTGCCGATGTCGGCGTGGCGCTTGTTGCCGGACGCGTCCGTGCCGAGATCGGCGTTCAGGAGGTCCTGACCCGCGCCCTCGGCGACGACGATGACGGCGTGGTCGCGCGTCGTGATGCGTTCGCGCAGCTTTTCGAGGAAGCCGTTCGGGCCCTCGAGCTTGAGCGGCACTTCCGGAATGAGGACGAAGTTCGCCTCCGAGCTCGCGAGCGACGCGTACGCGGCGATGAAGCCCGAGTCGCGGCCCATCAGCTTGACGATGCCGATGCCGCGCGGCGCGCCCTTGGCCTCGACGTGCGCGCAGTTGATGACCTTGACGGCCTCCGTGACGGCGGACTCGAAGCCGAAGCTCTTGTCGAGCAGAATGATGTCGTTGTCGATCGTCTTCGGGATGCCGATGATGGATTTCTTGAGGTTGCGCAGCTTGCATTCCTGCGAAATTTCGTTCGCGGCGCGCAGCGTGCCGTCGCCGCCGACGACGAAGAGAATGTCGATGCCCATGCGCTGCAGCGTGTCCACGATGGTCGGCGTGTCCTGCTGTCCGCGCGAGCTCGCGAGAATCGAGCCGCCCTGCGCGTGAATGTCCGAGACGACTTCCGTGTCCAGCAGCAGCGGCGAGTGGCCGTACTTCGTCACGAGCCCTTCGTAGCCGTAGCGGAAGCCGTAGATGCGCGAGACGCCGTAGGAATGCTGCAGGCCCATGACGAGGTTGCGGATGACGTCGTTGAGCCCCGGGCAGAGACCGCCGCAGGTGACGATGCCGACCTTCGTCTCCGAAGGATTGAAGAAGATCTTTTCGCGCGGACCGGCGGATTCGAAGGAGGGCAGCGTGCGCCCTTCCTGGATCGCCTTCATCGTTCCGGCGTAGGTGATGTCGAAGAGGATGCGGTCGTCGTCCGTCTTGAAAAGCTGCTCGGAGTAGAGGTTCTTCTTGAAGGGCGAAGGATATTTGCATTCGCCGAGATTTTCAATCAGGGTGTCCGCCTGGTCGATGTGGGGGATTTCGTTTGCGCTCATAGTGCCTTGAATTTTCCCACGAAACGCCTTCCCGCGCAAGGTGAAACCGCGTCCCCGCGATTTCTTTTCCGGACGCGTCGCGCGGAGAAAATGACGAGGTTGCGGGAGTTGTGGAAAGCGAGAAAGCGGCTTCTGTTCCCGCCGCAAAAAAAAGCGTTCCCGCGGACAGAATCGCGGGAACGCTTTTTTTTCGTTCTGCGGGAACGGCCTCAGAGCGAGGCGACGAGCGCGTTCATCGCGTCCATCTGCTCCTCGATGCATTCGACGAGGCGGAACTGCGTGCGGCAGCGGTCGAGATTGTGCTCGGGGCGCGTCGTCTTGAAGTACAGGTCGCCGTCGAGGTAGTCCGTCAGGAAGCGCATGCCGCATTCGAGCGTGAGCAACTTGCCCGAGAACGGGAGCAGCTCGCGTTCCTTCGCGTTGAGGAAGTCGCCGGCGGAGCTGATGTAGCCCTTCGCGAGCGCTTCGAAGAACTGGAACTGCATCGCGACCTTGGAGAGATCGACTTCGTCCTCCTTCGCGGGCGAGGTCGAGGTGCGCACCATGTCGCCGAAGTCGTAGAGCGCCGAGCCCGGCATCGAAGTGTCGAGGTCGATGACGCAGATGCCTTCGAGCGTGTAGTCGTCGATGAGCACGTTGTTCAGCTTCGTGTCCTGGTGCGCGATGCGTTCGGGGATTTCGCCCTTCGCCATCGCGTCGAGCACGACGGAGCAGTCCTTTTCGCGCGCGAGGATGAAGTCGATTTCCTTTTTGACGCCGGCGGCGCGGTTCTTGACGTCGGCGGCGAGAGACTTCTGGAACGTCTCGAAGCGCTTGCGCGTGTTGTGGAAGTCCGGAATCGTCTCGACGAGGCGTCCGCCGGGAATGTCCACGAGGAGCTTCTGGAAGTTGCCGAACGCGCGCGCCGCCTGGAACGCCTGTTCGGTGGTCTCGATGACGTCGTAGCCGCGGGCGCGCTCGATGAAGATGTAGCAGCGCCAGTAGTTGCCCTCGGCGTCCACGTACCAGTCCGCGCCGGTCTTGGTCGGGATGAGCGTCAGCGTGCGGCGGGAGGCGTCGGGCGCCTTGTTCGCCTTGAGTTTGTCAAAGGAATGACGGCAGATGCGCGCGACGTTCTCCATGAGCCCCTGCGGGTTCTTGAAGATGTAGGAGTTGACGCGCTGGATGATGTAGCGCACGCGCGTCGCGCCCTGGTCGAACACGGCGCAGAACGTGTCGTTGATGTGGCCGCTTCCGTACGGGAACGCGTCCACGAAGTCGCCGTAAACGGCGAACTGAGCCGCGATCGCGGGGATATTGTACTTGGAGTCTTTTGCTGAGGACATAAGTCTGAACGAATTTAGGTTTGTTTTTGGAAAATCTGTCCGTGCGGAAACGTCCGCGTTCCCGCACGGCACGCACAGTCTCGCCTTTCTCGCCCTGCGGCGCAAGAAAATTCATGTGTGCAAGCGGAATCCCGAATCATGAACGCGCGGCTTTCGTGCTTGCAAAAAGGACGGTTCCGCGCGAGCATTGCGGCAAGTCTTCAGGGTGTGCGCATTCGCTCGGGAACGCGAGTTCGCGAGAGGAAAGTCCGGACACCGCAGGGCAGGATTCCTCGTGAAAGCGAGGGCGGCGCGCCGCAAGGCTCGCCGACGGAAAGCGTCACAGAAAACAGACCGCCGGGCTTCGGTCCGGTAAGGGTGAAACGGCGAGGTAAGAGCTCACCGCTCGGACGGCGACGAACGAGGCACGACAAGCCCAATCCGGTGCAAGACAAAATAGGTGAGCGGGCTGCCCGTCCGACGCTCACGGGTCTGTCGCATCGCCGCGAGGCGAAGCCGCCGCGAGGCGGTTAGAGGAATGAATGCGACCGCGTTTCCGCGCGAGCGGCGCGCGGCACAGAATCCGGCTTACAGCCCCTGAAGGCTTTTCTTTTTTTGGGGAGAGAGTGAGGAGTTCAGAAAGTTCAAGAGCTTAAAAGAAAATCTCCCGTTAAGCTCTTGAGCTTTTCAGCCGTCAAACTCTGAAACTCTTTTTCGCCTCGACCTTTTCAGCGCTTTCGCTTTTTCCCGCGGAGGGCGGCGCGCTCGACGCGGAAGCGCGGCGTCTTCCCGCCGGCGGGCTTCCCCTTTTCCTCGTCCTTGCCGAGCGCCTCGGGAACGAAGCGGAAATCCATCGTGCGGCGGAAGCGGTCCACGCGCGCGATTTCCACGGGAACGGTCTGTCCGAGCCGCAGCGTCCGGCGCGTGCGCCGCCCGACGACGGCGCTCCCGTCGCCGGTGATCTGGTAGAAATCGTCCGTCATCGACGAAAGCGGAATCAGCCCGAACGCCTGAGAAATCTTCAGCTCGACGAAGAGCCCGCGGGAACGCACGTCCGTGATCACGGCGTCGAACACGTTCTTCTTCGGACGCAGCGACTCGCGTTCGAAGAATTCGAGCAGCTTGATCTTCGTCGATTCGCGTTCCGCCTCCATGGACGAACGCTCGGTCTCGGAAATGTGCTCGGAGACGCCCTTGAGCTCGGAAAGCGAAATCGAGGGCAGCTTCTTCGCGGGCGCGCCGGGAAGGCGGTTTTTCTGTAAGTAGAAATCGAATACGCGATGGACCGTCAGGTCGGCGTAGCGCCGGATCGGCGAGGTGAAGTGCGCGTAGTACGTCTTCGCGAGACCGTAGTGCCCGTCCGCCTTCGGGCGGTAGCACGCCTGCTTCAGCGCGCGCAGGAAGCGGATGCGCAGCGGGTAGGCGTCCTCGCGCCCGTCGAGAATCTTGAGCAGACGGACGACTTCCGCGCGCTTCGTGAGGTCGCCGACCTTGATGCCGGAATCGAGCAGCTCTTCGCGCAGGTCGGCGAGTTTTTCGGGGTCGGGCGCGTCGTGCACGCGCGAGACGTAAGGCAGATGATCCCGCGAAAATTCGCGCGCGACGCTTTCGTTCGCGAGCAGCATGAATTCCTCGACGAGCTGGTGCGACGCGTCGTGCTCGACGCGCGCGATGCGCTCGGCGAAGCCGTCGGCGTCCACGTAGATCTTCACTTCGGGCATGTCGAGATCGAGCGCGCCCGCCTTCATGCGGCGTTCCCGCAGGACGGCGGCGATGCGCCAGAGCGCGCGCACGCCGCGGCGCAGTTCGTCGAGCTCGGCGTCGTTCAGGTCCGCGAGCGCGCGTCCGGGATGCCCCGACTGGTGTTCGGGAACGGGCGGCATGCGGCGCAGCGCGGCGTTGTCGTCCTCGTTCATCAGCGCGAACGCCTGCCCGTAGGTCAGACGTTTGCGCGACGCGATGACGGAGCCGGCGAACTCCGTGCGGAGTATTTCCTGTCTGTCCGAGAACGTGAAGAAAACGGACTTCGTCAGGCGGTTTTCGTTTTCGATGAGCGAGCACAGGCCGCTCGAAAGCGCGTGCGGGAGCATCGGAATCACGGTGCCGACGAGGTAGGTGGAATTGCCGCGCGCGCGCGCCTCGGCGTCGAGCGCCGTGCCCGGGCGCACGTAGTGCGAGACGTCCGCGATGTGCACGCCGACGCGCGTCGCGCCGCCCGGGAGAAATTCGATCGAGAGCGCGTCGTCGAAGTCCTTGGCGTCGTCGGGGTCGATCGTGACGGTGAAGATCCTGCGCACGTCGAGACGCCCCTTCATGTCGCGCGCGGGCACGCTCTCGGGCAGCGCCGCGGTCTCGCGGCAGACGGCGTCGGGGAATTTCGGCGAAAGATCGTAGCGGTAGAGAATCGCGCGGTATTCCGCGAGCGGCGTGTGCGAGACGCCGAGCACCTTTTCGATTTCGCCCGTCGGATTTTCGTTGCGGCGCGTCCATTCGTTCAGGCGCACGACGACCTTTTCGCCGTCCTTCGGACGCGGGAACAGCGGCGAGCGCGCCGGATCCTGCACGAGAATCTCCATGCTCATCTTCGGATCGTCGGGAACGACCGCCCACGCGTAGCGCGTGCGTCGCAGCGTTCCCGTGGTCGTCGAGAACGCGCGTTCGAGAATCTTCACGACGGCGCCGAACTCGTAGTCGTCGTCCGCGGCGTAGGCTTCGCGGAAACCGCCCTTGCGCCGCTTCTTTTCGATGCGCACGACGACGCGGTCGCCCGGCAGCGCGACGCCCGTGTCCTCCGCGCGGACGTGCACGGGCGGGTGCGGCTCGGAGCCGTCCGCGGGCGCGTCGGGCAGCACCTTCGCGGAGCCGCCGGAGCGGAAGACGATTTTACCGCTGACGAGATTCGCGTCCGCGGGCAGGCAGTAGCGGTCGCGCTTCACCTGGGCGATTTCGCCGTCGCGCACCATGCGCGGCACGATTTTCTTGAGGCGCGAAAAGACTTTTCCGCCGCCGCCGAGCGCCTTGTAGAGCTCGTCGAGGCGCAGCGGCACGTAGTCCTTGCGCCGCATCAGTTCGAGAATCGAATCCTTGAGTTCCATGATTTTTTTGAAAGGTCAAAAGGTTAAGGAGCGGTCATGAAGTTTTTTCTTCGCGGAGCGAAAGGCAATCGACTTCACGACCTCATGACTTCGTTCAGCGCGCGAGCAGGAGGCAGACGGCGTGCACGGCGATTCCCTCGCCCGCGCCGATCGCGCCGAGCTTTTCGTTCGTCGTCGCCTTCACGCCGACGCGGTCCGCGGGAACGCCGAGCGCCGCGCCGAGCCTTTCGCGCATCGCGGGAACGTGCTTCGCGATCTTCGGCCGCTCGGCGATCACGGCGACGTCCGCGTTGCCGACGACGTAGCCGCGCGCGCGCGCCTCCGCCGCCGCGCGTTCGACGATCTTCAGCGAATCCATGCCGGCGCACGCGGGATCGTCCGGCGGGAAGAAATGTCCGATGTCCGGAAGCGCGAGCGCGCCCAGCACGGCGTCCGCGAGCGCGTGCGCGACGACGTCGCCGTCGGAATGCGCGACGCAGCCGACGTCCGCGGGAATCTCGACGCCGCCGAGCACGCAGCGCAGCCCGGGCGCGAGCCGGTGCACGTCGTAGCCGAGCCCGATGCGGCAGGGCGGGAACGCGCCCCCGGAAGTTTTTTTCTGATTTTCGGGATCCATGATTTTCCTTTGGTTCGCGTTCACTTCTTTTTGGTGCGGAGCTCTTCCAGCTCGCGGCGCCACTCCGCAACGGGCGCGGAGGAGACGCGGCGCGTTTCGGCGCAGGCGACAGCCTCCGCCAGCGCGTCCGCGCGCGCGAACTCGGGCACGAGCCGTCCGTCGAGCGCCGCGCGGTAAAATTCCGCCGCGCGGTCGGCGTTCCCGCGTTCGGCGAGAAAACGCGCGACTTCGAGCGCGAGCCCCGGATTTTCCGCCGAAAAATTCCGCGGAAAATACGTCCACGCCGCGCGCGGATTCTTCGTTTCTCGTGCGCGAGCAATCGCATATTCGAGCGCGAGCCCGGGCGCGTAGAGGCGCGCTTCGTCGAGCAGCTTTTTGGCGTCGCCGTCGAGTCCGTCCGCGCGCGCGAGCTGCGCGGCGCGCAGATACGCGTATTGGTGGAGGCGCGTCGGGCGCCCTTCGCGCGCGTCGCGCAGCTGCGCGTCGAGGCTTTTTTTGAATGGGCGGTAAAGCGGGTCGCCGACGAAGACGCCCTGCCAGCTGAACGCGGGAATCGCGAACGCCGCGGCGTCGCCCGCCGTCATGCCCGAGGCGAGCCCTTCCGCGAAATAATGCGGATAGTGCGACAGCCCGAGATAGGGCTCGAAGACGTTGCCGACCGTCGCCGCCGCGCCGCGCGCGACGAGCCCCGCCGTCCACGCGCTGCGGGAACGCAGCGTCTCCGCCGAAAAACTGTGGACGTGCATCGCGCACGCGCCCGCGGGAAAACGGAAGCGAGGGTCGAGAAAAAATCCGCCGACGCGCGCGGAATACCAGCCGAAATAAAACGCGGGCGCGTCGTAGCGCTCCGTCGCGGGCATCAGCGCGCGCGTCGTCTCGGCGCTCGTCTCGAAGCCGAGCCCGCGCAGCGTCTTTTCCGCCGCTTCGAGCCAGGCGTCGCCTTCCTTGTGCGGACCGCCGCGATCGACGTAGGCGCGTCCCATCAGCCCCTTCGCCTCGGCGCGCAGCGCGCTTTCCGTCAGCGCCTTCGCGTCTTCGGCGGTCGGTCCGTCGAGCCGCGCGACCTTCAGCATGAGGCGGCTCAGCGCGCGGTTCTTCGCGTCGCGGAAAAACGGGTTGGGCACGGCGCCGTTGATCGGGGCGTCGGGCACGGCGACGAGCGCGAGCTCGGAATCGACGGACGCCTCGTTCTTGTCCAGCGGCGCGCGCGTCGCGCCTTCCGCGAGCGGCGAGAGTTTCTCCGCGTCGTTCGCGATGCGCAGCGGCACGCCGCGGCAGAGCACGAGGTAGGCGATGCGCTCGCCCGCGCGCGCCTTCGTCGGGTCGAAATTCGCCGGAAGCGCGAGCAGCATGCGCCCGGCGGCGTCGCGCCGATCCGTCGGCGCGCCGTCCACGAGACCGCGCCCGCACAGTTCGTGCAGCAGCGGGAAGTGGACTTCCTCGGCGAAGACGCGCCAGGAAATCGTCTCGTCGCGCGGGAACGTCAGCGCGATCAGATTTTTTTCGGGAATGCCGCGCGCGGCGAGATAGTGGCGGGCGACGTCGAGCGATTCCGCGTCGGCGGCGTTGGCGACGACGTAAACGCGTTCGCGCAGCGCGGCGTCGTCAGTGGCGGCGGCGTTTTCGCCGGCGGCCGCGGGAACGCACGCGGCGGCGAAGAGAACCGCGCCCGCGAGGAAAATTTTTTTCGGAAAGAAATTCATCAATCTTGAATTAGGCCCTGATTTCAGAGCGTTCCCGCGGCGGCCGCCGCGGAGATCTTCCCGATCAGCGAGGTCGTCGAGAAGCCGGGAAGGAACGGCAGAAATTCGATGCGCGCGCCGCAGGATTCGAGTGCGGCGCGTTCGTCGGGATTGAGCGTCTCCAGCGTGTAGTCGCCCGCCTTCGCGTACACGTCCGGGCGCAGCGCGCGGATTTCCGCGTCCAGCCGCGGCGTGTGGAAAAAGAAGATTCCGGACACGAAGCCGAGCGCGCCGAGTACGAACGCGCGTTCGAGATCGCCCTGCACGGGGCGCGTCGGGCCTTTGAGCGCGCGGACGGAGTCGGCGCCGTTGAGTCCGATCCAGAGCTCGTCGCCGAGCGCGGCGGCGTCGCGCAGATAAAAGACGTGGCCGCAGTGGAGCAGATCGAAGCAGCCGTTCGTGAGCACGAGTTTTTTGCCTTCCCGCGCCAGCGCTTCGCGGCGGGCGACGGCGGCTTCCAGGCTCGGAAACAGTTTCGGATTTCGTTCGAGGGGGGATTCCATGCCGCGATTATTGTTTCTCCCGCCCGATTATCCAACATTTTTTTCCCGTCCGGAAAACGAAAAGGCGTTCCCGCGGGAGAGTGTCCCGCGGGAACGTGTTTTTTCAACTGATTTTCTTTTGAGCGAAAGGGGAAATCACTTTTTGCGGAGGTGAGGCGGGAGGGCGGATCTGCGGGAGCAGGTGCAGCCGCAGGAACAGCCCGGCGAAGCGTGCGGGTCGCGGAGCGAGCGGATTTTTTTCCGCAGGCGGAAGCCGAGGTAGATCACGGCCCCGAGAACGAAGACGGCGGCGAAAATGATGTCGAACATGGCGGAGGGTGACGGTTTAGGGATGAGCGGAGAGGGCTTGGAGGCGAGCGTGTCCGGCTCCGCCAAAAGAATTTTCAGAAAATTCCTTCGCGCGGCGAAACGCATTCGTCTCTGAACTCTCTCCGCTCATCTCTAAGCTCTTTCAATCTTTCTCAGAACAGGCTGCCGATCTGGTAGCAGAGGACGGCGCCGAGCCAGGCGAGGAACGTCATCTGCGCCCAGGCGATGATCGCCCATTTCCACGAGGATTCGCGCGCGATGACGACGATTTCCGCGAGGCACTGCCCGCACAGCGCGAAGAACACCATGATGCCGATGATGACCGGAATCGTGAACACGGGCGAACCGTCCGCGTGCGTCGTTTTTTCCATCGCGTCGTAGAGACCTTCGTTCTCCTCGTCCACGTCGCCGCCGAGGCTGTAGGTGATGCCCAGCGTCGAGACGATGAGCTCGCGCGCCGGGAACGATCCGAGCACGCCGACGGTGATGCGCCAGTCGAAGCCCGCGGGAGCGAAGACGGGCTGGCAGAATTTGCCGAAGCGTCCGAGCCAGGAATTTTCGAGGTAGGCTTCGGAAACGGCGTTGTCGAGCCCCGTTTCGAGATCCGCCTTCGCGAGCGCCGCGGAAACGAGTTCCGGAGCGACTTCGAGCGCGGACGCGCGGTCTCTGACGAAAAGGCTCTTCAGCCCGGCGACGTGCGCGTCGAGTTCTTCGGCGAGCGCGGCGACGGCGGTTTCGTCCAGCGAGACTTCGACGTCGGCGAACTCTTCGGCGGCTTCCTCGTCGTCGGCGGCGAGCGCGGCCTCGATTTCGCGCGCGGGAACGCCGAGCGCTGCGGCCTTGGCGGCGACGAAGTTTTCTCTGCCTTCGTCGGCGATCTTCTCGAAGGCTTCGTTGATCGCGTCGGCGTCGAGGTTTTTCGCCTCGGGGATTTCCTCGCCGGCCACGATCGCGCTTACGGCGTCGGCGGGAACGCCGAGTTCGGCGGCCTGCGCGGCGACGAAGCGTTCGGACGCGGCGGCCTCGGTTTCTTCCGAGCGCGGGAAATACGAGAGCGCCCAGACGACGACGGACATCGCGAAGATGATCGTTCCCGCGCGCCGCGTGTATTCGAGCCCGCTCTGCCACACGCGCAGCCCGACGTCGCGCAGACGCGGCAGCTGGTAACGCGGCATTTCGAGCACGAACGGCGCCGCTTTAGACTTCAGCACGAAGCGCGTGTAGAGCCACGCCACGGGAACGGCGACGAGGATGCCGACGAAATACATCGCGATGAACATGATCCAGGCGGTCGTCGGATTCGTGATGCGGCCGAGCAGGGCGCACATCAGCACGTACACGGGCATGCGCGCGCCGCAGCTCATGAAGGGCACGGCGAGAATCGTCGCGAGGCGCGCCTTCGGGTCTTCGATCGTGCGCGCGCTCATGATGCCGGGAATGCCGCACGCGTAGCCGGAGAGCATCGGCACGAAGCTCTTGCCGTTGAGCCCGCACCAGCCGAACAGCTTGTCCATCAGGAACGCCGCGCGCGCCATGTAGCCCGTCGATTCGAGCAGGCCGAGGAAGAAGAACAGAATCAGAATCTGCGGCAGGAACACGAGTACGCCGCCTACGCCGCCGATGACGCCGTCCACCACGAGCGATTGTGCGATCGGCATGGATTCCATGTGCGAGCCGACCCATTCGCCGAGCGCACCGAACCAGCCGTCGATCCAGTCCATCGGGAACGCCGCGAGCGTGTAGATGCACCAGAAGACGCCGCACATCGCGGCGAGGAAGATCGCGACGCCGAAGACGCGGTGCAGCAGGAGCTTGTCCGCGATCGAGGTGAACGTCGTGCGGTCCTTTTCGCGGCGCGTCGCTCCCGCGAGCGTTTCGCGGATGAACTCGTAGCGCTGGAGCGCCTCGGTCGAGTGCGGATTTTCGCCCGCGTCGCGGATGCATTCGCGCGCTTCCTTGAGCGCGGCGCCGATTTTCTCGATGTCCTCGCCCGCGAAGCGGTCGGCGATCGGCGAAGCGACGTCGAAGATGACGCGCTGCAGCTCGGCGTCGGAAATCTTCCGGCTGTTCTCCTCGGAAAGCGCTCCGCGCAGCACGGAGAGCGCCTTGCGCGTTCCCGCGTTCCAGGTGACGGTCTTCATGCGGTCGCCGTTCTTGAGCACGTCGGCGATCGCCTGGCGGACGGCGTCGATGCCTTCGCCGCGCCGCGCGGAAACGGCGATCACGGGAATGCCGAGGCGTTCCCGCAGCAGGTCGGTGTTGACGACGAGCCCGTCCTTGCGCGCGATGTCGATCTGGTTGAGCACGAGCACCATCGGGATGCCCAGCTCGGCGACCTGCGTCGCGAGGAAAAGATTGCGGCGCAGGTTGTTCACGTCGGCGACGCAGACGATGGCGTCGGGCCGCGGGGTTCCCGCGGATTCGAGGCGCCCGGAAAGCACGTCGATCACGACGCGTTCGTCGAGCGAGGCGGCCGCGAGCGAGTAGATGCCGGGCAGGTCGGTGAGCTCGATTTTTTCGCCGTGAAAAAGCTTCAGCGGACCGGAATACTTCGTGACGGTCACGCCGGGATAGTTGCCGACGTGCTGACGCAGGCCCGTGAGCGAGTTGAAGAGCGTGGTTTTTCCCGTGTTCGCGTTGCCGACGAGGGCGACGTTCGGCAGGCCGGAAGATTCGCGGCGCGCCACGGGAACGTCGGCGGCAGCGTCGTCGTCGCAGCAGCAGCGGCGGTGGCGACAGCATTCGCCGTGAGATTCGTTGTTGTTGTCCATTATCGTGAAATTTTTTTGCGGGCCGCGGTCGCGGCGCGCGGGTTGAGGGTGTAAGAAAGGAGAGGCAAGTTACAGGTGACGAGCGGCAGGAGAATTCCGCAAGGATTTTTCAAAAAATTTCGCCTTGGCGAAACCCGCGCTGCGCTTGTCGGCGGTCACTTGTCGCCCGTCACTTGTTTTTTTCCTCGCTCTCGGGTTCCACCATGACGCGCGCGGCGTCCGCGCGGCGGATCATCACTTTCTGCGAGGAAAACGCGATCGCGATGGGATCGCCCAGCGGCGCCACGTGCACGATGCGCACCTGCGCGCCCGGAGTGAGCCCGAACGCCAGCAGCCGCTGATTGACCGCGTCGTCCACGTCCATCGTCTGGACGCGCGCGCGCTGACCGATTTTGATTTCGGATAACGGAATCATTTTCTGAAGAAAATTTGTGAGCATGATATTTTAGCTTTTGCGTCGAGGGCTTTTCAAATGATTTTCATTTTCAAGAATCTTCCCCGGAAGGCCGCGGGAACGCGAAAACGGAAACGAAAGATATGGCAAAACATCGTTTCGCGTTCCCGCGGGAAAGGGGAAGAAAGTTGAGGGGTTGAGAGTTGAATCGGCGGCTTCGCGCCTGTTGATTCGGCGAAGCCGAGGAAAGCTCTCTCGAGCGGAGCGAGAATCAACAGCGAGCGCCGCGAGCGATTCAGCTCTTCAACTCCTCAACTTTTTTCAGAACACGTACCCGATCTGCGCGGAGAAAATCACCTCGTCCGCGGTCGAGAACAGACGCGGCGCGACGCACGCCGTGAACCACCAGTTGTCCGCTTCGAAGCACACGTTCGGACCCGCGTAGAACTGGTCGTCCGCGTAGCCGTCCGCGTCGTAGGCGATCGACCAGACGCCCTCGAGCCCGATGCGCCAGCCCTCGGCGAACTGATAAGACGCGCCCGCCGCGAGCGAGTATTCCGTGGAGTCGAACGTCGAGTCCGAGCTTCCGGTCTCCTCTTTGTCGCCTTTCACCGACGTGAACGCGACGCCCGGCGTGAACGCCAGAATCAGGTCGCCGTCGAGCAGGTTTTTCTGGAAGTTCAGACCGAGCTCGAACGTCAGGTCGCGCGCGCTGTCCTGATTCGTCGCCGCCCACGCCCAGGAGAAACCTCCGACGAAGGCGAGCCCGAACGGATTTTCCGCCTTCTCGGGATCGAGGATCTGATTCTTCAGCCCCACGGAAACGCCCGTGAAGTTGAAGTCGTTGACGTGCCGCTCGTCGAGCTTGCGCGCTCGGCCGCGGCCCACGTAGTCGTGCCCGAAGTCGAGCGAGAACGCGACTTCGAGAGTTTCGGTCGCTCCGTAGGCCAGCTCGAGCGAGGGCCCGGAGGACACTGCTTTCCCGTGATCGGTGGCGAAGGTGCTCTCCCAGTTCAGGTGAGCCTCCAGATCGCCCTTCGAGGCGGGACAGGCGTCGTCGGTGATGACAAACACACCGGCAAGCGCGTTAGCTGCGGCGCTCAGCACCGCTGCCGACACCAGCGTCGGCTTTGATAACTTGCTTAATTTCATGATTGTTGGTTTGAAGAAAAGGATACGTATAGAAAATGAGATTCATTCTTGTTTGTCAACTAAAATTTTAAGATTCGTTCTCAAAAATTTTTCTCGGGCGTGCCGGTGTTGCTTTTCCGCGCGCGAAGGCGTTTACTGAAAGACATGATTTTCGGGAACGCGAAACGGCGCTTCGTCGCCTTCTGCGCCGCTTGCGCGCTCGCCTGCGCGGCGGTCGCGGGCTGGAGCGTCTTCGTCGAGCCGAACCGCCTGACGGAGACGCGTCTGCGCGTTCCCGTCGCGTCCTGGGCGGGGACGGAGAAGCGCGCGCTGCTCGCCGTCGCGGGCGATTTTCATTTCTCGCCGGGCGACGACGCCCGCGCGGAACGGATCGTCGAGGCGATCGCGGCGGCGGATCCCGACGCCGTGCTGCTGCTCGGCGACTTCGTGAAGGGGCACTCGCGCGCCTCTTCCATGGAGCCGCGCGAAATCGCGGCGCATTTCCGGAAGCTCGCCGCGCGCGTTCCCGTCTTCGCCGTGCTCGGCAATCACGACGCTTACGTCGGCTCGCGCGAGATCGCCGAGGCGCTGCGCGAGGCGGGCGTCCGCGTTTTCGACGGCAAGGGCGCATGCGTCGTGACGCTGCGGAACGGCGCGCGCGTCGCCTTCGGCGGCACGCTCGATCCGCACGGCTATTTTTCGGCGTTCGACGCGGACTGGGTACCGCGCAGGCCCGACGACGCGGGCGCGGCGACGCCTTTCGTGCTGCTTTCGCATTCGCCGGACGTGGCGCCGTTTCTGAACGAGACGGTCGATCTTGTCGTCTGCGGGCACACGCATGGCGGGCAGATCTGTCTGCCGGGCGGCGTCCCCGTCTCGACGTCGTGCCGCGGCGTCGGGCGCGCCTTTTCCGCTGGGCTCTACCGCGTTCCGGAGACGGGCGCGGCGCTTTTCGTCACGCGCGGCTTGGGCACGAGCATCGTCCCCGCGCGCCTTTTCTGCCCGCCGGAAATCGCCTTCCTCGAACTCGCCCCGTGAACTTCCGCTCGAAGACGTTGCGGGCGGAAAGCGCGGTTCAGTCGGATTTGCCGAGGAAATCGCCGCAGGCCCACGCAGCCATGAAGGCGCAGAGAAGCAGGAAGGAGCCCGCCGCGAGCAGCGGTTCCGCCGCGCCGAAAGCCAGCGTCGCCGCGCGGTAGACCACCGCGCAGAACGCGAGCGCGAAGACGCGCGCCGCCGTGCCCGCGACGAGCCGCGCGTTCCGCCCGAAACTGCGGTAAACGCAGATCAGCGCGAACGGCGCGATCACGAAGGAAAGCGCTTCCGGATGCTCCTTGAGCGGAATGATGAACGTCGCCGCGCACGCGAGCGCGAAGGAAAAAACGGAAAGGCCCGCGAGCGGAACGAGGCGTTCCCGGAAGATTTTTCCGCAGAACACGCAGGCGACCACGGGAACGGCGCAGATCAGCACCGCGCCGAAAAGCGGCAGCGCGGGCGTCGCTCCCGCCGATTTGCCGGAAAGCAGGTAAGCGAGCAGCGGCGGACCGCATTTTTCCCACGGCGGAAGCGCGAGCAGGTAGACCGCGAGGCTGCACGTCAGCAGCGTCAGGCAGAGCCGTTCCCACCATTTCCACGGGCGGCGCGGCTCCGCGGACGTCGCGGCTTCGGCCTCGGGCTTCTCCTTTTTCGCCTCCTTCTTCGCGCTTTTTTCCGCCGCCTTGCGCGCGCCCGCCGAACGCTTCACGCGCTCGCGGAGATACGCCGCGCGCACGACGTCGAACTCCGCGCGTTCCCGAGGATTCGACAGCACTGCGTAGGCGGCGTTGATTTCGCGTGAAAGCGTTTCGTAGCGCGCTTCTTCGCCGAGATGACGGTCGGGGTGGCATTCCAGCATCTTCGCGTGCCACGCGTGCTTGATTTCCGCGAGAGGCGCGTTGGGCGAAACGCCGAGAATCCGGTAAAAATCTTTGAAGTCGGAGCTCATTTGAAATGATTAAAGCATAAAGGTTAAGAGACAGAAGTCGAAGCTTAAACGAATTTCAAAAAGGCGGAAGCGCAAGCGTCAGCACGGAAGCGTGTTCGGGAACGACGGTTTCTCCGAGGCGAAGCCACGCGCCCGAATCCTCCCGGAAAATCTCCACTTCCGTTCCCGCGGGAAGCGCGACCGAGAAATGGCGATTGAAGTCGGAAGAGGCGTCGCGCGTTTCGCCCTCGGCGAGAATTTTTCCGGTCGATTTTTCGACGAGGCGTACGCGCACGACGACGCGGCGACCGGCGGCGTCACGCACGTCGAGTTCAAGGCGAGGGAGCGCTCCCGCGGCGTCCGCGGAGGCGTAGCGCGCCGTGACGTCGCGCGCGGGAATCGGCGCACGGGCGTCGTCCGCGTCGCGCCAGACGGCGGGAAAGCGCGTCCCCGTCGGCGCCCAGGCGGTCGCGAAGATCGCGAACTCGGAGGCGGCGACGGCCTCGCGCGCGTCGTCGGCGAACCAGAGCTCGCCCGCGCGCGGCGAATCGAAAGCGCCGAGCGCGCTCCACGCGCCGCGGTCCCAGATCTCCACCCATGTGTGATTGCCGGGCTTGCGGCGCCAGCGGCAGCCGACGAGCCGCGCGGGAACGCCGACGGCGCGGCACGCGTCCGCGAGCAGAATCGAAAGTCCCGTGCACGAGGCGACGCCGAGCCGCATCGAATGGAACGGCGACTGGTCCGGACGCTCGCGTCCGACGCCGTAAACGACGCCGAGCATCTTCCAGATTTCTCGGTTCAGCGCCTCCGCCGCCTCCGTCGCGTTTTCGCAGCGCGCGACGAGCGGCAGGAAGCGTTCGCGGAAAAGCGGCCGCCAGCGTTCGGGCGCCTCGCCGACGGAGGAATACGGCAGCACGGCGTCGAGAAAAACCTCCTCGGGCACGCCGCGCGCCCACGGCGCCGCGTCGCGCGTCTCCAGAGCAAGCCGCCAGTTTTCGCGCAGAAAATCTTCGGAGACGAGCGCGCGGTCCTGTTCGGGAACGTTGTCCGCGAGAAAGCGCCACGCGCGCGCGGCGAAATCCTCGTCCGCCTCCGCGCGCGCCGCGGGAACGCCGGCGAGACACGCCGCCGCGCAGAACCCGAAAAAGGCGAAAGCCGTCCGCGCGAAATTCATCGTTCAGGCGTGCGTGAATTCCCAGACCTTCGCGCCGTCCACCGACGATTCGAAGGTGAGCTTGCGGCGCACGGCGCGCCCCATGTGAATGTTCATCAGCCCGCGGGAACGCAGGTCCGGCAGATGTTCGGGCTTCACGCCGCCGCCGACGCGCAGACGCACGGGCGCGCGCGGCAGCAGGTCGAGCGTCGGCGAAACCGTCGTGAGAATCGAGGCGACCTTCAGCCGCGCCAGCTGGGCGTAGGCGGCGACGGGATCGTTCGCCTGTTCGAACGCGCGGTTGAAGGTGACCTTCAGCCTTCCCGCGGCCTCGATCAGGCGCCGCAGCCGCGCGACGTCCACGTTCCCGTCCGCCGTCAGCACGCCGACGGAAATGCCTTCCGCCTTGGTCTCGCGCGCGACGTAGGCGACGTCGTCGAGCATCATCGCGAACTCGTCTTCGGTATAGACGAAATCGCGGTCCGTCGGGCGTATCATCACGGAAACGGGCAGGCGGCTCTGCGCGCAGGCGTCGCGCATCAGCGCGCGGTCCGGCGTGAGTCCGCCGAGATCCGGCGCGGAACAGAGCTCCACCGCGGCGGCGTCGGAATCGTTGATTTCGGAGATGTCGCTCATCGAGGCGGCGACGACCTGCAGGTTGAAATTGCCGACGCCTTCGGACGGCGTCTTGCCGAAATTGCGCCAGACGCGGCTGTCGTTCTCGTCGTATTCGGCGACGTCGCGGCGCAGCACCGGCAGCGTCCAGTGGCGCGTCATCGCGATCCCGCGCAGGGCGATGACGCTCAGCGCGGTGACGATCTGCGTCGTGACGGAATCGAACCCGAGCGCGACGCAGCCGACGTAGACGAGCCCGCCGAAGACGCAGGCGAGCGCGTAGATGTCCTTGCGGAAGACGAGCGGCTCGACGTTGATGAAGATGTCGCGGAAGACGCCGCCGCCCGCGCCCGTCACCATGCCCATCAGAATCGCGACCCAGATCGGGAAGCCGCATGCGAGCGTCTTTTCGATGCCGACGACCGTGAAGAGTCCGAGCCCGATCGCGTCGAAGATGAAGATCGTGTCGTTCATGCGCAGCAGGTAGCGCCCGAGCGCCGAGACGAGCGCGAGCGCGAAGAGCACGACGAGCAGATACGTGAAGCCGCCTTCCCAGAACGGCGTCTTCGACTGCATCCAGAACGGCGTCTGCCCGAGCATGATGTCGCGCAGCGTGCCGCCGCCGCAGCCCGTGGCGAAGCCGACGACCATCGCGCCGAAGAGGTCGAAGCGTTTGGCGGACGCGCGCCGGATGCCGCTGATCGCGAACGCGAACGTGCCGAGGTAATCGATGAATAGGGTGAAGGTCATGCGGGAAGGGGAAAAGGTTCAGGGTCAAAGGGGAGGCGGCGTTCCCGCCGCCCGCGTCATTGCAGAAATTCCGCGACGGCCGCGAACGCGCGCGCGGCGGGAACGCCCTCGATGTCCGCGCCGCCCGTCGGCGGGCAGCCTTCGGGCTGGAGAATCCGCACGGGCGCGTCGAAAATCGGTCCCGTGCGCACGGGATTCGTCGGCCCGAAAACGCCGACCACGGGCACGCCGAGCATGTTCGCCAGGTGCATGCCGCCGGTGTCGTTTCCGCAGATTGCGAGGCAGGAGGCGAGCTCGCGCATGTAGGTCGGCAGGTCGGTCTTGCCGGCGCGGTCGACGACTTTTTCGTCCGCCCCTTCCGCGACGCGCGCGGTGATGGCGCCGTCCTTCGCCGTGCCGAAAAGGCAGATCTCGATGTCCGGGAACGCTTCGCGGACGAGCGCGATCAGCTCGCGCCAGCGCCCGACGCTCCAGCGTTTTTCCGGAGAATTTTCCGTGCCGCAGATCAGCCCGAGGCGCCGTTTCTTCTCCGCGGCGAGCGCGATCGGCGAAGCGTCGAGCGGCGCGAGCAGTCCGCACGACTCGCGCAGCCAGCGTTCCCAGACGCGCGTCTGGTGGACTTTCGTCAGATCCAGCTCCGCGGGAACGCGCCACTTCTTCGTGAGCAGCGGGCGCGGATGCCCCGGGCGCACCATGCCGAAGCGCCGCGGCGCGCCGATGAGCAGCGCCTCCAGGTCGCCGCGCAGCGAGTTCGTGAAAAGCAGGTGCTGGTCCGGATATTCCGTGCGCAGCGTGCGGCAGAATTTCCAGTAACCCTTGCCCTTGGGCGGGAGCGCGACGAGGCGGTCGGCGACGCCGAGCGGCTCCAGCATCGGCAGAAAATGCTTCCGCGCGAGCAGCGTGATTTCCGTGTCCGGACGCGCGGCGCGGATCGCCCGGATCAGCGGGAACGCCATGACGACGTCGCCGAGCCAGTTCGGAAGGCGGATCCACAGGCGCTTGCCGCGCGGCAGTTCCGCGAGCCCGCGCGCCGCGAGCGTCTCCGGCATAATGCTCTTGCGGTGTTCGAGGTTGAAGCCTTCGAGCCCTTTCCAGCGGTCGTGCATCCAGAGCCAGTCCGCGCAGCGGTCGTCGCTCTCGGCGAGCTTCGCTTCCAGCCAGCTGTCGAGCGCGACCGTGCAGCCCGCGATCGTGCGTTGCGCGGGCGCCAGCCGCTCGATGACGATGCGGCCTCGCCAGAAGCCCTCGCGGCGGCAATACACGGCGAGCAGAACGGCGTTCGGCTTGCCCGCCGCGAGCGTTCCCGCCAGCGTGCTCGACGTGACGACGCGGTTCCCGAAAAGCGAGAGCGCGCCGCGGCGCTTGCCCGCGCTCTGGTCGAAGAGCACGCAGACGATGCCGTTGCGGTCGAGAAAGGATATCGCCTGCGTCAGCCCTTTCTTGCGCGAAAGCAGGCGGAAGCCGAAGCGTTCCCGCGTCGCCTTCACCCAGCGTTCGATCGCGCGCGCGTCGAACGGGCGGTAGAAGACGCCGCAGTCGCGCCCTCGGACGCTCGCGGCGAAGACGGGAATCATCGTCAGCGCCTCCATCAGCGAAAAATGCGGAACACCGGCGACGATCGGCACGTTCTCGGCGACCGCGGCGTCGATGACCGACGTATCCATCGAAAAATTACGCCGGATGCGCGCCTCCGAAAAATACGGCGAGGCGAGCACAAACATGCCCATCTCCACCATGCGGCACACGCTCTCGCGCGCGATCGCGCGGCGCTCCGCCTCCGTCTTTTCCGGAAAGCAGTGGTGCAGGTTGCGCAGCATCAGCGCGCGGCGGGAACGCATCAGCAGAAAGACCGCGTTTCCGAACGCGCGCGCGAGCGCCGCCGCGAGGCACTCCGGCAGCGCCGCCGTGAACCGGCCGAGCAGACGGATGAGCACCATCATCGCTTCGCCTCCGAGATCTCGCGGATTTTTTCGAGCACGCGCGCGGTCGCGCCCTGATTGTCCGCATGCCATCTGCGCTCGCGTTCGGACATGCGCTCACGCGCCGTGCCGTCCGCGAGCAGACGGCGCAGCGTCTCCGCCGCCTCGTTCCCGTCGCGCACCTTGATTGCCGCGCCGATGTCCTCGAGCATGCGGCAGACGTCCTTGAAATTGCTCATCTCCGTGCCGTACACGAGCGGCACGCCCGCGGCGGCGCACTCGATCGGCGTCTGTCCGCCTTTGTTCGGCGGCAGGCTCTTGCCGACGAAAGCGACGGACGCCGCCTGCGTCAGCCGCCGCAGCTCGCCCGTCGTGTCCGCGACGCAGACGTCCGCGTCCGCGGGAACGTCCGCCGGGGCCGTCTTCGAGCGCAGATACCAGCGGAATTCGCTCTTTTCGAGCAGGGCGACGATTTCCGCGCGGCGCTCCGCGTGCCGCGGCACGATGAGCAGCTTCAGCGCGGGATTGTCCGCGCGTGCGCGCCGGAACGCGTCGAGCATGACTTCCTCCTCGCCCGGCCAGGTGGACGAGCCGAGCAGCACCGCGCCCGCCTTGTCCGTCGGCGCGCTCGGAGCGAAAAGCTCGCGGTAAAGCGCCGCCTTTTCCGCGTCGGAGAACGCCTCCCCGCCCGCGGCGTCGAACTTCATGTTGCCCGTCAGCGCGAGCTTCGTTTCGGGAACGCCGAGCGCGCGGAAGCGCTCGAAGTCGTTGCCCGTGCCCGCGCAGACGAAATCGACGAGCCCGAAGACGCGCCGCGCGACGAAGCCCGCCGCCCGATAGCGCCGGAAGGATTTGTCCGAAAGCCGCGCGTTCACGAGCAGCACGGGAACGCCGCGCGTGCGCGCCTGGTGCAGGTGTTCGGGCCAGAGCTCGCCTTCCATCAGCACGACGAGCGTCGGGTCGAAGCGCCGCCACGCCTTGGCGGAAAACGGCCAGAAGTCGATCGGGAAGCACGCGTGGGCGGCGACGAGATCCGCGTATTTTTCGCGGATGATCTTGTAGGCGGTGCTCGTAGTCGTCGTCAGCACGACTTCCGTGTCGCCGCGTTCCTTGAGCTTCTTGAGCAGCGGCGCGACCGCCTCCGTCTCGCCGACGGAAACGGCCTGTATCCAGATGCGCCTCACGCCTTCGCGGCGCGGCGGCAGCGCGGGAACGTTTCCGAAGCGGTGCGAAAAATCCCTGCCGTAGCCGCCGCGTTTGAGCATGCGGCCGACGAAGTACGGGCTCATCGCTAAAAGAAACGGGAGAATGAAGATGCGGTAAATCCAAATCATGGGAAAGACGAATTTCCCGCAATTTATCGTTCCCGCTCCCTCCGCGCAATGCGAGAATTCTTCCGGGCAAGCGACACGCCTCCACGCTTCGCTTAGCAGTCGCTTTCCCGAAAGGACCGGTTAAGACGACGAATCACTTCGCGCGGAGGGGATAGATTTCCGCGACAGAGCCGAAGCCGCCGACGCCGTCGAGGATGACGAGCTTCAGCGCGGTCGCCGTGCGGGGAGACGCGAAGGCGATCGTCTTCAGCGCGCGCGAAGGTTTTTCGTCCGCGAACTCTCCGACTTTCTCCCAGGCACCGTCGCCGTTTTTCGCGAAAAGCTCGGCGCGCTTCACGTTCCCGTTGTCGCCGTTCTGCCGCGGCAGGAAGGCAAAGCCCGAAAGCGCGGTCGGCTTCGCGAGCTCGACGACGAGCTCGAACGGCGGCGCGTCGCGGGTCGGCTCGTAGCGGCTGTGCCAATAGGTGTCCGTGTCCTCGTCGATGAGCGCGGAGGCATCGCCGTCGGCGCCTTTGCCGTGTTCGCTGCTGGCGGAGACGTTGAGGATTTCGTCGGCGGGAACGGCGTTTTCCGTGCCCGGCTCGACGATGCGGGAAATCTTCAGCGAGGAGATCTCGACGTTGCCGCCCGCCGCTCCGACGGTTTCGAGCGGGAACACGAAGGTCGAATATTCATGCGTTTCCGGGAACGCGTCGCGCACGGGAGAGCCGACTTCGACACCGTCGGCGAAGAGCGTCAGCCTGCGGTTTTTCGCGACGAGCCGGAGCGCGACTTCGCGATCGACGGGCAGGGCGTAGTCGAACGCGTAGCTCCACGTGTCGCGGGTGATTCCGACCTTGCCGTCCTGCGCGCGCACGGCGAGGAACGTTCCCGTCGGTCCGGCGAAAATCGTCTGCCCGCCGGCGGATTCGCCGACGCGCTTCACACGAAATTCCGCGACGTAGTCCGGCGCGAATCCGGCATGCCCGGTCGCGACGCTTTCGCCCGCGGGAACGGGCGCGGCGAGTTCGAACGCGGCTTCGCCCTCGGCGTTCTTCACGGAGTATTCCGGATTCGTCAGCGGCGGGAACGCGACGGAGCGGACGAGGCGCATGAAGTCGCGGTACGACGCGTCTTCGCCGGAGTTCCAGGTCTTTTCGGCGAAGACGGCGCAGCTTTTGCGGATGCGGTCGAAGAGGTCGAAATCCGTCAGCCCCTTGTCGCGGCGGAACGAATTGTCGTTCCAGAGCGCCCACTGCGCGCCGAGCATTTTCGGCATTCCGGGAACGACGGTGACGAAGTCGAACGTGTGCGGATGCCACACCTGCGAGTAGAGCCGCGACAGGTTCAGCAGGTCGCCGTAGCCGCCGACGTTGCCGGTGCCGTTGGGCACGACGTAGCTCGTCGCGTCCACGATGTTGACGAGGTCGAAGCCGTGCTCCAGCGCGAGATTCGGGTTCTGCCAGTAAAGGTTCCACACGTCGATCTGCGCGCCCGTGCCGTCCACGGGCGTCTTGCCCTTCTTCACGGAAAGGCTGCCCCAGAGGCGCGGCGTGCGTCCTCGCGACTTCACGTATTTGAGCATCGCGTCGGCGAACGCGCGGTAGTCCTCCGCGTCCCCGTAATACTCGTCCGTGCCGATGTGCACGACGGCGTCGCGGAACACGGGCGGCTCGCCGTTCTTGCCCGGGAGCAGGTATTCGTCGAAGACGGACTGCACGAACGCGAGCGTCTCCTCGCGGAACGTCCTGCCCGTGGCGGGATCGAAGACGGCGTCGGACGCGTCGAGCATCGCCGTGCGCTCCACGTCGTTCGGCTTGGTGACGGCGCCGCGGTACATCAGCTCGGGGCGGACGCGGACGAAGCTCATCGCGTGGCCGGGAACGTCGAGCTCGGGAACGATGTTCACGCCGTAAAGCTTCGCCTCGTCGATGAGCGCGCCGAATTCCTTTTTCGTGTAGAAATGGTCGGGCGCGGTGAGCGGCGTTCCGTCTTTGCCGACGACGTCGGATTCGAGGCGGAACGCGGTCGGCGCGGCGGCGAGCACTTCGGCGGCCGCGGCTTTCTTCTGTTCGGCGGAAGCGTCCTTGCCGTTCGGCGTCGCCGTGTATTCGTGCAGCCAGATGTAATTGTCGTTCAGGTGCAGCTGGAAGTCGTTCAGCTTGTAATAAGACATCGTGCGCATCACGTCGCGCACCGCCTTCAGCGACGCGGGCTTGCGGCCGACGTCGTACATGAAGCCGCGCAGCGGATACTGCGGGTAATCGACCGCGATGCCGCTCGGGAACGTGTTTTCATGCCGGCGGAAGACCTGCAGAATCGTGCGCGTACCCCAGAACGCGCCGAGCGGATCCGGAGCGGCGACGACCAGCGCGTTTTTCGCGGAAAAGATGCCGTAGCCTTCCTTGCCGAGGATCGCGATTTCAGGACTTTCCGGAGCGACGAGGAGAATGATGTCCGCCTTGCCGCGGCGCTCCTTGTCGAGCACCGGCACTTTGCGCCCGAAGATTTCGGAAAGCTCCGCCGCGAAAAGTTCCGCGCGTTCCCGCAGCGTGGGCTCGCCGACGTTCGCGACGGGCGCGGGAACGACGACCGCGAAATCTTCCGCGGGAACGAACGCGCCTTCGCCGCCGAACCATTCCTGCAGCGCGGGAACGACGGCGGGCTTGGCGCTGCGCGCCACGCCGGCGGGCGCCTTCGCGATTTCGGCGTCCACGGGAACGGCGACCTCGAACGTCGCCGTCTGCGCCGTCGCGCCGGAGGTGTCGCTCAGCGCGAAGGTGAGCTTCGTCGTCTTGGGCGAAATCGGTGGGCGGATCCTGCCGTCGAACCCGACGAGCTGCTCGTAGGTCGTGCCGACGATTTTCGCCGTCACGCCCGCGGGAAGATTCCTGTAGGCGAGCGCGTCGCCGGAGAGGTCGAGGTTCTTTTCCGGCGTGAACGCCTTCGCGAGTTCCTCGACGGAGACGGCGGGCGCGGCGGCGTCCTGCGCGTGCGCGGGAACGGCGCCGAAGGGGAAGTTTTCCGCGCCGGCGAATCCGGCGAGGGCGAGCGCCGCGAGCGCGGCGGCGAGGGTCGTGTTTTTCATGGATCTTTTTTTTCGGGATATGGAAAAAGGAAATTTGAGCCGTCACTTTACCGATTTTCGTCCGCCGCCGCAAGCGCGCGCGCTTCGCCCTTGCCCGGATTTTTTTTGAGCGTTAGACTGCGGGGCACAATTTTATGAAAAAATCAGCAGTCCTCATTTCTTCACTCGCGCTGTTGTCGTTTCTGACGACGGCGTGCTCCTGCGACAAATGCGCTCCCGAAGCGGACGGGCGCGGCGCCGCCGTTCCCGCGGCGGCTCCCGCCGAACCCGCGACGGACGCTCCCGCGGCTATGCCCGCGCCCGCCGTTCCCGCCGCCGAGGCGGGCAAGGGCTTCCTGCAGGAAGGCCACGAAATCCGCTGGTCGGAGCTCACCGCCGACCGTGTCGTGCCGGATTCCCTCGCGGCGATCGCCCGCGCGCGCGCCGAAATCGACGCCATCTGCGCGCTCCCGCCGGAAAAACTGACCTACGACAACGTCGTGGACGCCTACATGAAGGCGTACGCGCGCTTCGACTTCGTCGGCAATCTGCTTTCGCACATCGAGTCCGTGCGCATGGACGACGATTTCCGCGCCGCGTACGGCGAGGCGCTTCCGCTGCTTTCGGAGTTCGAGACCTCGATCGGCCTCAACGAAAAGCTCTGGGCGACGCTGAAGGCGTATTCGGAGACGGAGGACGCGAAGAATCTTTCGCCGCAGAAGGCGCGTTATCTCAAGAAGCTCATGGACGGCTTCCGCGACGGCGGCGCCGACCTGCCTCCGGAAAAGAAGGCGGAGCTGATGGAACTCAACAAGGAGCTGACCTCAATCACGCAGCAGTTTTCGCAGAACGTGCTCGACGCGACGAACGCGTTTTCGCTGCTCGTGACGGACGAGGCGCGCCTCGCCGGACTGCCGGAGACGAACCGCGCCGCCGCGCTCGAAGCCGCCAAGAAGGCGGGCAAGGCGAGCGACGACAAGCCTGCGTGGCTGTTCACGCTGCAGGCGCCGTCGCTTTCGCCCGCGATGACGTATCTCGACGACGCCGCGCTGCGCAAGGAGCTTTGGGAAGCCTCGAACTCGCTCTGCGTCGGCGGGAAATACGACAACTCCGAAATCATGAAGCGCGTGCTCGAGCTGCGCCAGCGCGAGGCCGAGATTCTCGGCGAAAAGGATTTCTCCGACCTCATTCTGAAGCGCCGCATGGCGAAGAACGGCGAGACCGCCTACAATTTCGCCGTGAATCTTTACGAGACGACGCGCCCGGCGCTGGAGCGCGAATACCGCGAGCTCAAGGACTTCCGCGCCTCCGCGGACGCCGCCTACGACGAGGGCGACTTCGAGCCGTGGGAAATCGCCTACTGGTCGGAAAAGATGCGCAAGGCGCGCTACGACTTCGATTCCAACGCGCTCAAGCCCTACCTTCCGATGCCGCGCGTGATGGACGGCATGTTCCGCTTCTTCGAAGAGCTCTACGGCATCGAAATCACGGAAACGCCGACGGCGTTCGTCGAGCTCGGCTCCGGAGCCTCCGTGCCCGCGGGAACGATTGAGGTCTGGCATCCGGAAGTGAAGTTCTACGAAATCCGCGACGCGGAGACGAAGGCGCGCATCGGCGTCTTCTACACCGACTGGTACCCGCGCGCGTCGAAGCGCGCCGGAGCGTGGATGCACCCGTTCTCGGTCGGCGACCGCGCGAAGGGCACGCCGAATTTCGGGCTCGTCTGCGGGAACATGACCGCGCCCGTCGGCGACGATCCCGCGCTGCTCACGCATTACGACGTGGAGACGATCTGGCACGAGTTCGGCCATCTCCTCCACCACCTGCTCGGGAACACGGAAGTCGCCGCGCTCAACGGCACGAGCGTCGCGTGGGACTTCGTCGAATTCCCCTCGCAGCTCAACGAAAACTGGACCTGGGAGCCCGAAGTGCTGAAGCGCTTCGCCAAGCACTACAAGACGGACGAGACGCTCCCGCAGCCGATGATCGACGCGATGCTGCGCGCGCGCAACTTCCATGCCGCGTACTCGCAGGCGCGCCAGCTCGGCTTCGCGATCGCGGACCTCTACATCCACCGCAACGCGAAGCTGATCGCGGGCAAGAATGTCAACGACGTCGCGGTCGAGCTCGGCCTCGCCAACGCGTGGCCGACGAAGACGCCGGCGAACTCGATTCTGAACCGCCTCACGCACATCTTCCGCGCGCCCGTCGCCTACGCCTCCGGCTACTATTCCTACAAGTGGGCGGAAGCGCTCGAAGCGGACGCGTTCCTGACGTTCAAGAATCCCGACGGCACGATCGATTTCTCCAAGGGCAGGCTCTACCGCGAAAAGATTCTCGCGAAGGGCGACTCGGAGGACGCGGACGTGCTCTTCCGCGACTTCGTCGGCCGCGACCCGGACTGGAACGCCATCAATGTCATCTACGGCATCGCCGAAAAGTGACGTTTTCCGAAACGCCCGCCGTTCCCGCGCGCCCCGCGGGCGGCGGGCGTTTTTTTTGCGCGCGCGGCGGACGAGGGCGGAAAACATTGCGCGGCGGCGGGAAGGCGTTAGAATCCCGCTTTCAAAATTTTTCCGCCGATGCCTTTTTCCGCAATTCCCACGAAAAAAACGTTGTCGCCCGCCGCGCTCTGCGCCGCCGCCGTGCTCTGCGCCGTTCCCGCCTTCGCGGAGGACGAAAAAATCGTCTCCGTCTCCACGGCGGAAGAGCTCCGCGAGGTGCTCACGAAGACGACCGACGGCTCCGACGGGAACGATCCGACGGCGGTCTACGACGGCTACACGGTGAAGATCGCCGTGCCGACGTTGGACGTGCCGCTCGCGCCGGGCGGCGCCTCCGAGAGCAATCCGAACGGCGCGATCGTTCCTGCGGCGACGGACTTCACGATTCTCGGCGATGGCTCGGCGGAGACGACGCTGAAGACCGAGGGCGCGGGCAATCTCTTCGGGCTGCCGGGAACGCGGTGCGCGTTCGGCAAGCTGACGATCGCCGGATCGGCGAGCGACGGCGACCTCGAAAACGCCGACGCGCGCGTCGCGATTCTCGAACTCGCGAACGTGAAGATTCTCGGCGACACGGTTTTCTCCGACCGCTTTTTCGCGGCGGACGCCATGGCGGCGGGCGCGATCTTTTACGCCGAAAGCGCGATCGATCTGATCGAGCTCGACGCCGCCGCCGGCGCGATTTCGTTCAAAAACGTCGTGACCTACGGCAAGGCCGTGACGAGCACGGACGAGGAGAGCGGCGAGACTTCGACGACGACGCTCACCGCGGCGGGCGGCGCGATCTTCCTTACGGGGACGCTGAAGATTTCCGGCGGGAACGCGGTCGCGTTCGAGGACGTCCGCGCGGAATCCGAGGAGGCGGACGCGCTCGGCGGCGCGCTCTACGTCACGGCGGCGGCGGACGAGCCGGAGAATTACGGCGTGAAGCTCGGTGTGGGGACGACGGTGAATTTCACGCGGAATTCCGCGGTCGGCGAAAACGCGGCGGGCGGCGCGATTCTGCTTTCCGGCGCGGCGCTCGCGGGAACGGAAACGGTGCTGAGGTTTTCCGGGAACGCCGCGCTCGCGCGCTCGGGCGATGCGCTCGGCGGCGCGCTCGCGCTGGAAGAGTCCGCGGTCGCGACGCTCGGCGAGGGCTCGACGCTCGCGTTTTCCGGCAATACGGCGGCGTCTTCGGGCGAGTTCGCGACGGCGGCGGGCGGCGCGGTTCACGTCGCCGATTCGACGCTGAAGCTCGCGAACGGCGCGACGTTTTCCGCGAACGGCGCGACGTTTTCCGCGAACGGCGCGATTGCGGACGCGGACGGCGCTTCCGCGCTCGGCGGCGCGCTGCGGCTCGACGGCGAGGAGGCGCTCGCGGAGCTTTCCGGCGCGTTTGCCTTTTCCGGCAACACGGTTTCCGTAAGCGGCGGCGTCGCCTCGCGCGAGGAGACGGAAGGCGCGACGACCGAGGAAAAGACTTACGTTCCCGCGGCGGCGGGCGGCGCGCTCGCGCTCACTGGCGGCGAATTTTCGCTCTCGGGCTCCGCGGAATTTTCCGAGAACGAGGCGCACGCGTCGCAGGCGGACACGCTCGCGCGCGGCGGCGCGGTCTTCGTCGACGGCGAAAAGACGGAAGCGGCGTTCGCGCTTTCCGGCGCCTCGGCGTTTTCCGAAAATCTCGCGCAGGTCACGGGCGCGGGAACGGCGCAGGGCGGGGCGATTTTCCAGAACGCGGGAACGCTGAAATTCACGCTCGGCGCGGCGACGGAGTTCCGCGGGAACGCGGCTTCCGCGCGGGCGGACGGCGCGTCTGCGGCGGGCGGCGCGATCGCGATGCTCGGCGGCGCGCTGAATTTCGCGAAAGACGGCGCGGGAACGCTCGCGTTTTCCGAAAACGCGGCGGAGGCGTCCGCGAGCGCTTCGGGCGTTTCGGCGCGCGGCGGCGCGGTCTGGCTCGGCGCGTCGGCGGCTTCGCTGACGCTCGAAACGGCGGCGACTTTTTCCGGCAACCGCGCGACGGCGACTTCCGCGGACGCGCGCGGGAACGACGACGCGCGCACGGCGGCGGCGGGCGGCGCGATTTTTTCCAAGGGAACGCTGAAGCTCGCGGGCGCGACCTTTTCCGGCAATTTCGTCGAGACGTTCGCGGACGGCGGCACGGCGGACGGCGGCGCGCTCGCGCTCGCGGGCGGCGGTTTTTCCGCGACGGGCGCGCTTGAATTTTACGACAACAGCGCGGACGCGCGGCGCGAGGCGGCGGGAGCGGTCTCCGGCACGGCGCGCGGCGGCGCGGTCTATCAGTCTTCCGGCTCGGCGACGCTCGCGTCCGCGACGTTCGCGCGCAACGGCGTCGCCGGCGAATGCGCCCGCGGCGGCGCGTTTTACGCGGCGGGAACGACGAGCGTCTCCGGCGCGTTTTCCGCGACGGACAACGCCGCGGAAGCGGACGCCGTGAACGCCGAGGCGAGCGGCGGCGCGATTTATCTTTCGGGGCGGCTGACGCTTTCCGGCGACGCGGCGCACGCGATTTCCGGCAACGGCGCGGTCGCGGCGGGCGCGGACGGGAACGCCTTCGGCGGCGCGGTTTACGCGACGGGGACGTTCGCTCAGAACGCGGGAACGCTGACGCTTTCCGGCAACCGCGCGGAATCCGCGGGCGGGAACGCCTTCGGCGGCGCGATCTACGCGCGCGGCGGAAACGTAACGCTGACGGAGGCGACGATCACGGACAACGCCGCTGTCGCGGAGAACGGCGTCGCCGCGGGCGGCGCGGTTTATCTCGACGTCTCCTCGCGCGCGGGCGCGAAGCTCACGCTGCGCGGGAACACGACGATTTCCGGAAATTCTTCCCTTTCGGGCGCGGCGGACGCCGTCGCCGACGGCATCTTCGTCGGCACGGGCGCGGCGGACGCGGCGCAGGGCTCCGCGACGCTGATTTTCGACCAGGCCGCGACGCTGATCCGCGACGAGGACGGCAACGTGACCGGCCGCGAGAACGTCGAACTTGCGACGGTTTCCGACCGCATCTTCGCCGAAGCGGGAACGACGCTCGCGATCGAAAAGACGGGCGACGGCGATCTGGAGCTCGGCGAAATCGCTTCGGGAAGCGCGACGGACGCGGACGGCAATCCGCTCTCCGCGCAGATTTCGCTCGACGTCAAGGGCGGCGTCGTGACGCTTTCGGACGCGACCGCGAAGCTCGAAAAACTTTCGCTCGCTTCGGGCGCGACGCTGAACCTCGTCGGCGGGGACGCGGATTTCCGCGGCGCCGCTTCGGCGGAAATCGCGGGAACGCTGAACGTCGGCTCGGGCGCGACCTTCGTCTTCGCAGGCGGCGCGACGACGCTTTCGGGCACGCTTTCCTTCGACGGCGCGACGGCGGAAATTTCCGCCGATTCCGAGATTTCCGGATCGGGAACGTTTCTGCTGAAGGAGACGACGCTGAATTTCGCAGGTCCCGTCGGCGACGAAGGCGCGAGCACGCCGGTTTCGCTGAAGACGGGAAAAATTTCGCTCGGCGCGGGAACGCTGACGCTCTCCGGCGCGGGAACGCTGACGGTCACGGATTCGCTCGTCGTCACGGAAACGGGAACGACGACGGTTTCGCTCGGCGAGGACACGGTGCTCGCGCTCGTGAAGGCGGAGCGCACGGCGGAGAACGCGACGCTGGAGATTTCCGGCACGGGAACGCTGCGTCTTTACGAGGAAGTCGCGTCGACGGCGGACGAAGGCGAAGGCGGCGGCGAAGGCGACGAGTCCGGCGAGACGACGGAGGACGAAGCGAAGCGCATCGAATTTCCCGCGTTCTCGGAGACGCACAAGGACGAATCCGGCAAGGACGTGACGACGGTTCACGACGGCGCGGTGACGGTCGGCGCGGACGTGAAGATCGAGACGGGCTTCGCCGCGCGCTCCGGCGTGACGCTGAGCCTTTCGCCTTCCGCCGGAAATTGGACGGAGGGCGCGCGGCACGTGCTCCTCGACGGCGCGACGCTCGTCGCTCCGGGCTCGAGCGAGGACGCGCCGCTCGTGCTCGATTCGCTCGTGCTGACGGGAAGCGTCGCGCTCGGCGACGGCGCGACGACGACGTACGTGAAGATCAAGGACGCTCCGGAGGAAAATTCTTCCGAAAATCCCGCCGATCCCGACGCGCCGGCGACGCTCGCCGAGGCGGGCGAGGGCGGCGAAGGAAGCGGCTCCGCGACGGAATCGCGGCAGACGATTTCGGTGTCCGGGCAGCTGGAGATTCGCGAAAACGCGACGCTCGCGAACGTGAAGCTCGAGCTCACCAACTACACGACGACGAAGCTCACGGGCGCGGGGACGCTCGTCGGCGACGTGAGCGGCTCGGGCGACGTTTCGCTCGCGCGCATCGACGGCGGCGTCTCCGTCTCCGCCAACCGCCGCTTCGCGTTTTCGGGCTCGACGCGCGTGACGGGAACCGTCTCCAACTCCGGACGGCTGACGCTCTCGGAAAACGCGCTTCTCACGGCGGGAACGCTCTCGAACGGGAGCGGCGGCACGCTGACTCTTTCCGACGGTTCGCGCTTCGCGGGAACGCTGACGAACGAAGGCGCGATTTCGGTCGCGGGCGCGGCTCGGATCGAAAACGATTCGGAATCCGCCGAGCCGACGCGCTTCACGCAGACCGAGACGGGCAAGCTGACGCTCGCCTCGGGCGCGTCGCTGACGTTCGCCGAGGGCGTCGTGGTTTCGCTCGAGGGGCGGCTCGTCGTGGACGCGGGCGACTGGAACGCGGGCGAGGAATTCGACGGACTGCGCGGGCTGAGCGCGGGCGCGCTCGACGGCGTGACGATCGAGGACGCCTCGGGCGGCGTGATTTCCGACCGCTTCGTGTGGCGCGACGGCGCGTACGTCTTTCTCGGACTGAACGGGCGCGAGATCGCCTCGACGCTCTACGGCGACCTGACGCGCGAAAACGTGTTCCGCATGTATGATTTTCTGAGCGCCGTGAACGCGCCCGCGTCGGCGTCGTCGATCCGCCCGTCGCTTTTCGGCGAGACGAAAAAGACGTCGCGCTACATGCGCAAGTATCTCGAACGGCTGCGGCGCTTCGACCAGTCCGACGACAAGCCCGCGCCCGCGGCGCCCGTCGAGGAGGCCGCGCCGGGCGATTTCGGCCGCGCCGCCGACGCGCTGATGAAGCGCGCCTGGGCGCAGATGAACTTCACGCGCTCCGACGCGGGAACGGACGGCGCGAATCCGGACTACGACGTGAACGCGACGGCGTTTCTGCTCGGCTCGAGCATGCCCGTCGGCGAGGAGACGGAGCTGGGCGCGCTCTTCGGCTACACGCGCGCGCGCATGAAGCACGGCGGCGCGGACGCGCACGAGATCGACACGGACGCCTACGCCTTCGCGGCGTTCGCGCGGCGCGCGGGCGCGCGCTGGGACGGCACGCTCGCGCTCGCCGGCGCCTGGGCGTCGCACGATTCCGAGCGCGGCGCGAACGACGCGGACTTCACTTCCTGGCAGCTGGGCGCGCGCGCCGAGGGCGGCGTCACGTTCCGCCCCGAAGCGTGGAGCGAGATCCGCCCCTACGCCGCGTTCGCGCTCGCGTATTCGCGCACGGAAAGCTTCGACGAAAAGGGCGGCGCGGACGCGTTTTCGCTCGACGCCTCCGACGCGTTCGCGGCGCGCGGCACGCTCGGAATTTCTTACGCGTATCTTTTCTTCGACGCGCTGCAGCTCACGCTCCACGGCGCGTGGAACTACGACGTCGGCTCGAGCGTGTATTCCGCCGACGCGTATCAGGCTTCGACGCGTTCGGACGTGCGCGTCGTCTCGCGCGAGGGCGAGCGTTCCTCCTTCGAATACGGGCTGCGGCTGAACTGGCGCGTGAACGAGCGGCTTTCGGTCTACGGCGGCGTCACGGAGGCGACGCGCTCGGGCCGCGACGAGACGCGCGCGCACCTCGGCGCGAGCCTTTCGTTCTGAACGCGGTCGCGGGAACGGCATGGTCGGATTTTCGGAAGATTTCGAGGCGTCCTGCGCGGCGGATTTCGGCGAATTCGCGCCGGAGGTCATCGCGCTGACGCGGAGTATCTTCCGCGCGGACGGCTGGCTGCGGAAACGCCTGCGCATGGAGAACCGCCCGCAGCAGACGCGCATGGCGGAGGCGGTCGCGGAGACGTTCGCGGAGGGCTCGTCGCTGCTTTTCGAGGCGGGAACGGGCGTCGGAAAAAGTCTCGCCTATCTGCTTCCCGGGCTGATCTACGCGAAGCTCGCGAAAAAGAAATTCGTCGTTTCCACGCACACGATTCCGCTGCAGGAGCAGATTCTGAAGAAGGATCTGGCGCTGTGCCGCGAGCTTTTTTCCGGCGTTCCCGAGCTGGCGGACTTCGCGGACTTCAAGGTCGTGCTGATGATCGGCCGCGCGAATTATCTGTGCGGCACGCGGCTCGCGGAGGCGCTGCGGCGGCGCGAGGGCATCTTCGACGGCAGCGACGGCTCCGCCGAGGCGCAGGAGCTGCGCATGATCCGCGACTGGTGGGCGCGGTCCGACTGCACGGGCATCCGCGAGCACCTGCCGCGCCGCGTCGCCGACGAAGTCTGGGATCTCGTCAGCGCCGACTCGCGCGCGTGCTCCCGCAAGAACTGCACGCCGGAGACCTGCGCGCACCGGCGCGCGAAGGCTGCGCTGGACAAGGCGGATCTCGTCATCGTCAACCACAGCCTGCTGTTCTCGCTGATCGGCGCGGGCGCGGCGCCGCGCGGCGAAAAGCCGGGCATCCTCTACGCGGACGATTTCGTCGTGCTCGACGAGGCGCACCGCGTTCCTGACACGGCGACGGAATACTTCGGCGTCGAGGCGAGCTCCTACGGGCTGCAGCGGCTGCTCTCGCAGATTTTTTCGGCGACGCGCAGGCACGGGATTCTCTCCGCTCACGAGCCGAAGGAGCTGCAGCGGCTCGTCGCCGAGGCGAAGGACGCGACGGAAGTCTTTTTCAACGACGTGCGTTTCCGCGTGCTCGGCGAAAACCGCACGCGGCGCTTCCGCGAGCGCGACTGGGCGCAGAACGTCTGCGAAGTGCCGCTCGGCGTTCTGGAGGCGCGCCTGAAGGCGGCGGGGCAGGTCGAAGAGCGCGCCGCGGCGAAGGACGAGATCAACGACTTCGCGGACAAGCTGCAGGCGTATCGCCTCGCCGTGCGCGAATGTCTCGAACTGCGCCGCGCGCCGGACTACGTGTACTGGGCGGAAGTCTCCGCGGGAAAGCGGCGCGTCGTCACGCTCTCGGGCGCGCCGATCGACGTCGCGCCGCTGCTCGCGGACGCGCTTTTCGGGCGCGGCACGAGCGCCGTGCTCTCCAGCGCGACGCTCAGCGACGGCAGGGGCGACGTGTCGCGCTTCATGCGCCGCTGCGGCGCCGACCGGGGCGAAAACCCCGTGCGCGCGCAGTGCGAGGCGTCGCCGTTCGACTACGCGGCGGCGATGGAGATTTTTCTCGCGACGGACTGCCCGGAGCCCGACAGGGGCGAGAAGCTCGCGGCGAACGTCGCCTACAACGCGCGCGTCGCCGAGCATTGCGTGCGCATGATGCCCGACGGCGGGACGCTGATTCTGTGCACGAGCTTCGACTTCTGCTCGCGGCTCGCGGCGGCGCTGCGGGAACGCCTCGGCGACGAGCGCGAAATCTTCGTGCAGGGCGAGGGGCTGATGCGCCAGGAAATGACGCGCCGCTTCGTCGAGCGCGGGAACGCCGTGCTGATCGGCAATCAGAGCTACTGGACGGGCATCGACGTGCCCGGCAGCGCGCTCGCGCAGGTCGTCGTGCCGCGTCTGCCCTTCGCGAATCCGTCCGAACCGCTCGTCGAGGCGCGCATGGAATGGATACGCGAGCGC
This sequence comes from Candidatus Spyradosoma sp., assembly GCA_051884495.1. GTDB lineage: Bacteria > Verrucomicrobiota > Verrucomicrobiia > Opitutales > UBA953 > Spyradosoma. The sequence continues at coordinate 37,938 of JBJEVQ010000018.1, read as the reverse complement.
GGCGGAAAGCCGTTTTTCGAGATGTCGCTTCCGGACGCCGTGCTGCAGTTCCGGCAGGGCATCGGGCGGCTGATCCGCAAGGCGAGCGACCGCGGCCGGCTCGTGCTGACGGACTCTCGGCTCGTCTCCAAATCCTACGGGCGCGAGTTTCTTTCCGCGCTTCCGCACCGCGGCTACGTCCGCTTCTCCGCCGACCTCCTCGAAACGATGATCCGCCCCTGGTGCTGACTTCCGCGCGGACTGAAATCCATGCGATTTCAGAAAAGGGTGCGGGCGAGGCGGACGGCGTTGAGGAGCGTGGCGCCGACTGCGATGCCGCCGCGGCTGTTGCCGCAGAAGCGCAGGTTCGGGAACGCCGCTTCCGCCGCCTCGAGCGCCGCGAGAAATTTTCCGTAGCCGACGTCGTACTGCGGAATCGCGGCGTCGTGCGCGCAGAGCTCGACGAACTCGGGTTCGCCGTGCGCGCCGAGCAGTGCGGCGAGCTCTTCCCGCGCGAGCGCGAGCTGGGCGTCGGCGGGAAGCCGCGCGAGCTCCGGCTGACGCGAGCCGCCGACGTAGGTCGTCAGCGCGACGCGTCCCGCGGGAGCGCGGTTCGGGAAGAGCGAGGACGTCCACAGCGAGCCGAGAATCTTTCGCCGTTCGACTTCGGGGACGAGCGCGCCGAAGCCGTCGAGCGGGTGCGCCACGTCCTCGCGCCGGAAACCGAGCGTGAGCGTCGTCACCGGCGGGTAGGCGAGAGTTTCCGCCGCGCGCGCGAGCGGCTCGGCGAGCGCGGGAACGCCGGCGAAAATCCCGCGCCATTCCCGCGGCGGCACGGCGGAGACGACGGCGTCGAAGACGTCGTCCTGTTCGAAGAAGTCGCAGACGGCGCCGCAGGTGAACCAGCGCGCGCGCCAGCGGCCGCCTTCGGGGACGAGTTCGGTGAGCGTGGCGTTCACGCGCACGGCGCGGCCGAGATTTTTCGCGAGGATTTTCGGCAGCGTCTCCATGCCGTGCGGGAACGAGAGCGTGCGCTTTTTTTCGTAGAGTCCGGACGCCTTTTTCGCGCGCGCGTTGGGAATCGTGCCGCGGATGAGCGAGCCGTATTTCTGGTCGAGATTCCAGACTTTCGGGAACGCGTGGCGCACGGCGAGCTTTTCCGGATCGCCCGCGAAAATGCCGGCGACGAGCGGGTTCAGCGCGTAGTCGTACATTTCGCGTCCGATGCGGCGGCGCACGAAATGCGCGACGGTCTCTTCGCCCTCGGCGTCGCCGCGCGGCACGAAAAGGTCGCCGAGCAGACGCAGTTTTCCGCGCAGAGAAAACAGCGGCGTCGTCACGGCCGCGAGCGGCGAGGCGGGCACGGCGATCGGTCTGCCGCCGCGCACGATGAAGCGTTTTTTGGCGGCGGGAGCGACGTCGATCGCGGCGTCGAGCACGCCGGTCTCGCGCAGAAAATCGAAGAGCTCCTTTTCCTCGACGATGAAGCTGTTGGGTCCGGCCTCCGCGAGAAAGCCGTCGCGTTCGACGGTGCGCACGTTCCCGCCGACGCGCGGCGCGCGCTCGAGCAGGGTGACTTCCGCGCCGCGAAGCCGCAGCGCGTTCGCCGCCGCGAGTCCCGCGATTCCGCCGCCGAGCACGAGGATTTTTTTCGTTCCCGCCGCGTCCATTTTCACAGGAAAAGATTGGCGACGTGCTCGACGATTTCCGCCGGCGAAGCGAGCTTGCCTTTGCCCGCGTAGCCGCAGGCGAGCGTGCCCGTCGCGGGCTCGACGATGAGATTGCCGCGCGCGCGCAGCACGTCGAGATTGCGCTGCGTCGCCGGGTGGTCGAGCATCTTGCCGTTCATCGCGGGCGCGACGACGACGGGCGCGCGCGTCGCCAGATACGCGCAGGTGACGACGTCGGGCGCGAGTCCCGCTGCGAAGCAGGCGATGACGTGCGCCGTGGCGGGCGCGACGAGCAGGACGTCCGCCCAGTCCGCGACGGCGATGTGCTCGGGCGCCCAGTCGCCGCAGCCCAGCTTGTCCGCCCAGAGGTCGCAGAGGACGGGGCGGCGGGAAAGCGTCTTGAGCGTGAGCGGCGTGATGAACTCCGCGGCTTCGCGCGTCATCAGCACCTGGACTTCCGCGCCTTCCTTCACGAGCAGCGAAGCGATGTCCGCGGCTTTGTAGGCGGCGATGGATCCGGTGACGGCGAGGGCGATTTTTTTGTTTTCGAGAAACATTTTTTGAAAGTTGAAAAGGTTAACGGCTTAAAGGTTTAAAGGAGATTAAGGCGCAGAACGTCGAAGAAACTTTTTCTCCGGGCTCTCGTCTCGCCTTGCTTTTCGTCACGGCGCGAGGCGTTCGATTTTCCATTCTGTCGCGCGTTCGTCCTCGCGCGTGTAGCAGAAGCGGTCGTGGAGTCGGTTCGGGCGTCCCTGCCAGAATTCGATGCGCGCGGGAACAACGCGGTAGCCGCCCCAGAAATCCGGCAGCGGCACTTTGCCTTCGGAAAATTTGCGTTTCATTTCGTCGAGCTTCTTCAGCAGAATCGAGCGCGAGGAAATCACCGTGCTCTGGTGCGAGACCCACGCGCCGAGCTGGCTGCCGAACGGGCGGCTCAGAAAATATTTCAGCGATTCCGCGGAGGAAATCTTTTCGACGCGGCCTTCGATCTCGACCTGCCGTTCGAGCCCGATCCAGGGGAAGAGCAGGGCGGCGCGCGCGTTTTCCGCGATCTGGCGCGCCTTGCGTCCGGTGTAGTTCGTGAAGAAGACGAAGCCGCGCTCGTCGTAGGCCTTGAGCAGGACGGTGCGCGCGGCTGGGCGCCCGTCCGCGCCCGCGGTGCAGAGCGTCATCGCGTTGGGCTCGACGAGCTTCGCCGCGCAGGCCTGATCGAACCAGAGACGGAACTGCGCGAACGGCGACGCCGCCAAGTCCGGCAGGTCGAGCCCGGAGCGCGTGTATTCCTCGCGAAAATCGAAAAGTTCCATGGCGCGGAATGATATAGGCGTTCCCGCGCGACTTGCCAGCGTTTTTCACGAAAATTTCCGTTGCGCGGCGTCCCCGCCGGCGGTTTAATTTCGGGCTTTCATTTTCATCCGAGCCAAGGAAACAGACATGAGACATTTTCTGAAAGAGACCGATCTGAGCGTCGAAGAAGCGGCGCAGGTTTTCGAACTCGCCGCCGCGCTCAAGGCCGGACGCGGAAGCGCCGACGCGCCCAAGCCCCTCGCCGGACAGTCCTGGGGGCTGCTCTTCTTCAAAAAATCCACGCGCACGCGCGTCTCGTTTCAGGTCGGCGTGAGCGAGCTCGGCGGCAACCCCGTCATGCTCAACGCCGAGGACATGCAGCTTTCCCGCGGCGAAACGCCCGAAGACACGGCGAAGGTGCTCTCGCGCTACCTGCACGGCATGGTGATCCGCTGCCACGAGCACTCGCTGCTCGAGACGTTCGTGAACTGCGGCACGATGCCTGTCGTCAACGCGCTTTCGGATTTTCTCCACCCGTGCCAGTTCTACACGGACATGTTCACGCTCTCCGAGCGCTGGAGCGGCGGCGACCCGAAGAAAATGGGCGAATGTCTGCGCGGGCGCAAAATCGTCTTCATCGGCGACACGGCGTGCAACATGGGCAACACGTTCGCGCTCGGCTGCGTGCATCTGGGCATGGAAGTCGTGCTCTGCGGTCCCGCCGGCTACGAGCCGCACGCGGATCTTTACGCCCAGTTCGAGTCTGACGGTCTGAAACCGGACTTCACGTTCACGACCGATCCCGAAGCCGCCGCCAAGGGCGCGGACGTGCTCTACACCGACGTCTGGGTGAGCATGGGCATGGAGGACGAAAAAGAACGCCGCCTGCGCGAGTTCCGTCCCTATCAGGTGAACGAGCGGCTCATGGAGCTCGCGAAGAAGGACGCGTATTTCATGCACTGCCTCCCCGCGCACATCGGCGAGGAAGTCTCCGAAGGCGTGCTGAAAGGCCCGCGCAGCATCATCTTCGACGAAGCCGAAAACCGCCTCCACACGCAGAAGGCGATTCTCGCCTTCCTCGCCCGCGAAAACGCCCGCTGAGCGGGATACGATTACGAAACGAGGCGTTTTCGGAAGCGAAACGCCTCGTTTCGTATTTTCAGAGCAGGGCGACGGCGGGGACGTGGTCGCGCACGGAAAGCAGGCGCGCGCAGATTTCCTCCGGCGACATCGCCTGAAGCGTCTCGATCGTGACGGCGTCGTTCAGCGAAAATTTTCCCGACGCCGTGCGGCGCAGCGCCGTCAGGTGGGCTCCCGGGCCGAGTCTGCGGCCGAGGTCGTGCGCGATCGTCCGCACGTACGTGCCTTTCGTGCATTCGACGTAAAAATCGACGTCGTTTCCGCGCTTGTCGAGCAGCTCGAACTTCGCGATGCGGATGAAGCGTTTTTCGCGTTCGACCTCCAGCCCCTTGCGCGCCGCCTTGTAGAGCGGGCGGCCGTTGATCTTGATCGCGGAAAACATCGGCGGCGTCTGGTACTGGTCGCCTTCCGAAGCGCGCATAGCCTCGGCGATCTTCTCGCGCGTCAGTTCCGCGGGCACGGGATTTTCCTCCAGCACTTCGCCGTCCGCGTCCTGCGAGTTCGTGACGACGCCGAGGCGCAGCGTTCCCGTGTAGGCCTTTTCCTGACTCATCAGGTACTGCGACGCCTTGCACGCCGTGCCGACGAGAATGACGAGCAGACCGGTCGCGAGCGGGTCGAGCGTTCCCGCGTGGCCGACGCGCTTCGTGTGCAGCACGCCGCGCAGCTTCGCGACGACGTCGTGCGAGGTCCATTCCTGCGGTTTGTCGATGAGGAGAATGCCGTTGAATTCCATGCCGCGATTATAGCCGAAAACGCGGGCGCAGTGAAAGCGCGGAAGAACGGAGGGCGGAAAACGGGAAAAGGAGAACGGAAAATCTCTCGTCCGCGCGCGGGAGGGCGAACTTTCAAATTGCGCGCGCGTGCGGGTTTGATTCAGAATAGAAAACAATCATCCGCGCCACGCGCCGTTCGAATCATGACCACCAAGATTTTTTCCATCGCCAATCAAAAGGGCGGAGTCGGCAAGACGACGACCGCCGTCAATCTCGCCTGCGGGCTCGCGCGCCGCGGCGTTCCCGTGCTGCTCGTCGATCTGGACTCGCAGGCGAACGCGACGAGCGCGCTCGGCGTCGAAAAGAAAGTCGGCGGCAGCCTTTACGGCACGTTCTTCGGCGAGGCGTCGGCGCAGGACAAAATCATTCCCGCGGGAACGAAGAATCTCGATCTGATTCCGTCCGAGGCGGACATCGCCGCGATCGAGTCCGAGCTGCTTCAGCTCCGCAAGGACGATTATCTCGGCGCGCTGCGCGACGTGCTCCGGCCCGTGAAGGAGAGCGGAAAATACGCGGCGATCATTCTCGACTGTCCGCCGTCGCTGGGAATGCTTTCGATGAACAGTCTCGTCGCCGCGGACTTTCTGCTGATCACGCTGCAGTGCGAATATCTCGCGATGGAGGGACTGAGCCAGATTCTCGAGACCGTGGAGCGCATCCGCGATTCGGGGAACAATCCCGAGCTTTCGATCGGCGGAATCTTGATGACGATGTTCGACGTGCGCACGAATCTTTCGCGCGCGATCGTCGAGGACGTCGCCAGGACGTTCCCGCAGCTCGTGTTCAAGAGCAAGATTCCGCGCTCCGTCCGTCTCGGAGAGGCGCCGAGCTACGGCAAGAGCATCTTCGACTACGACCCGAACGGCTCCGGCGCGCTCGCCTACGACGCGCTCGCGAAGGAGTGCGTGCGGCGTTTTTCGCTGAAAGGCTGAGGCTCTGCGCGCGGCCGCGGCGGCGTTTACGCGTTGACCGCGGCGGGCCCGTGTGCTAAGTTTTTTGGAGTTTCACCCCGTTATTCGAGCGGAACAAATTTTACCGTTTCAAATCTCAACATATCCAAAAATCATGAACAAAAAAATCGTTGTTAAGGTCTATCCTGCGAAGGAAGAAGCCGTCAAGGAAGTCGCCGCGGAAATCGCGGCTCTCATTCGCGCCCGCGCGGCCGAAGGGAAAGAAGCCGTTCTCGGGCTCGCCACGGGTTCGACGCCGGTCGTTCTCTACAAGGAACTCATCCGCCTGCACAAGGAGGAAGGACTGAGCTTCAAGAACGTCACCAGCTTCAACCTCGACGAATACTACGGACTGCCGGGAACGCACGACCAGAGCTACCGTTACTTCATGAACACGGAACTCTTCGACCACGTCGACATCGACAAGGCCAAGACTCACGTGCCGGACGGAACCGTTCCCGCCGACAAGGTCGCCGAAATGTGCGCCAAGTACGACGCGGACATCAAGGCCGCCGGCGGCATCGACATTCAGATTCTCGGCATCGGCCGCACGGGGCACATCGGCTTCAACGAGCCGCCCTGCGCCGCGGACACGCGCACGCATCAGGTCAAGCTCGACGAGCTGACGATCAAGGACAACGCGCGCCTGTTCTTCCACGACAAGATCGATGAAGTCCCGACCTCCGCCGTCACGATGGGCGTCGGCACGATTCTCGAATCCAAGAAGATCGTCCTCCTCGCGTGGGGCGACAACAAGGCGGACATCATCCACCGCTCCGTCTGCGAAGCGCCGAGCGAAAACTGCCCGGCGAGCTGGCTGCAGAATCACGACAACTGCGTCTTCGTCCTCGACAAGGCCGCCGCCGCGAAACTGTAAGACAACGAACGATGTGCAGTGAACGGTGAAGGGGTCATTTCCGGTTTTCGCTCCGGCGGAAACTCCGGCCGTGCGCCTTTCACCGCTCATTGTCCGCCGCTCATCGAATTTTAATCCGACAAAACCTTTTTTTACTCCATGATCAAAGTTTCTCCCAAATTCGTTCCCGAAATCGATCCCGCCTTCGTTCCCGCCGTGCTGTGGAACAAGGAATTCCGCAAACTCGCCGCGGCGACCGCGGACGCGGCTTCGCTCGCCATCGGGCTGGAACGCCCGGACGGCACGGCCTCCGTCTTCCGCACGGTCTGCCTGCCGTGCACGCCGGAGTTCGCTCCGCTGAACAAGACCTACGTCGAGCGCATCGTGAAGTTCATGCTCTGGGCGCGCGGCGGCACGAAGATCTACGTCTGCGGCAAATACGCGCCGTGCATCGCGAAGATGCTCTCCGAAGTGTATTCGCCGAACGGCGAGCGCGCGTTCGACTACGAGTTCTTCAAGACGAATTTCGAAAAGGGCATCGAAGTCGTCGTCGTCGATGAAGCCGGACTCCCGAAGGAAGCCGCGTCCGCGCTTCCGCTGGGCCGCAACCTCGACGGCTGCCGCATCGGCTTCGACCTCGGCGGCTCCGACCGCAAGTGCGCTGCCGTCGTCAACGGCGAAGTCGTCTTCTCGGAAGAAGTCAAGTGGTCGCCGTATTTCGAAAGCGATCCGGACTACCACTACGCGGGCATCATGGATTCGCTCAAGCTCGCGGCGGCGCACCTGCCGCACGTGGACGCGATCGGCGGCTCCTCGGCGGGCGTCATCATCAACAACCGCCTCGGCGTCGCGTCGCTGTTCCGCGGCGTGAAGGATCCGGAAGTCTATCAGAAGCGCGTCAAGAACATGTTCCTCGACATCGCGAAGGAATGGGGCGTGCCTTTTGAAGTGGCGAACGACGGCGACGTCACCGCGCTCGCCGGCGCCATGAGCCTGAACAAGAACGGCGTCCTCGGCGTCGCGATGGGAACGTCCGTCGCCGCCGGCTACGTCGACATGCAGGGGCACATGACGAACTGGCTCAGCGAGCTCGCGTTCGTTCCCGTCGATTACCGCGAAAACGGTCCGGCGGACGAATGGTCGGGCGACCTCGGCTGCGGCGTGCAGTACTTCTCGCAGCAGGGCACGGGCCGGCTCATTCCGCTCGCGGGCATCCAGCTGCCGGACGAAATGAAGCTCCCGGAAAAGCTCGAAGAGCTCCAGAAGCTCATGAAGGCGAACGACCCGCGCGCGCGCAAGGTGTACGAAGCGATCGGCATCTGCTTCGGCTACACGCTGGCGCACTTCGCGGAGTTCTACGACTACGAGAACCTGCTCATCATGGGCCGCGTGACCTCCGGCGAAGGCGGCACGATCATCATCGACAAGGCGAACGAAGTCCTCAAGGCGGAGTTCCCCGAACTGAAGATCAACCTCGTCGTTCCGGACGAAAAGTCCAAGCGCCACGGCCAGGCGATCGCGGCGGCGTCCCTCCCCGCCATCCCGAAGAAATAAGCCGAAAAAGCTTAGAGAAGAGCGTTCCCGTGTTTTTCGCGGGAACGCTTTTTTTGCAAAGGACCCAGGCGTCTTTGCTTCCCGCGGGCAATTCCGCGCTTCCCGCGCGGGCGCGGTTTTGCTACGATGCCGCGCTTTCGACATGCAGACTTCCGACAGCCATTTCACCGTTCTGAAGACGGATCCCGCGAGCGCGGCGAGGCGATGCGAACTGCGCACGCTTCACGGCGTAGTGCAGACGCCCGTGTTCATGCCCGTCGGCACGCAGGGGACGGTCAAGTCGCTCACGCCCGCGCAGGTGAAGGAGACGGGAGCGCAGATCATTCTCGGCAACACGTATCACCTCAATCTGCGCCCGGGACCGCAGACGGTGCGCGCGCTCGGCGGCCTGCACAAGTTCATGGACTGGGACGGACCGATTCTCACCGATTCCGGCGGGTTCCAGGTCTTTTCGCTTTCCAAGCTGCGCAAAATCACCGACGCGGGCATCACGTTCGCGTCGCACCTGGACGGTGCCCGCATCACGCTCACGCCTCGTTCGTGTCTCGACATTCAGAGCGCGCTCGGAAGCGACGTCGCGATGGTGCTCGACATCTGCCCGCCGTTCCCGGCGACGAAGCGCGACGTCGCCGACGCGAACCGCACGACGCTGCGCTGGGCGCGGGAATTTCTCGGACACGCGATAGACGACGGCTTCATCGCCGCCGGGCATCACGTCTTCGGCATCGTGCAGGGCGGCGTATACGACGACCTGCGGCGGGAATGCGCCGAGGCGCTCGCGCAGGCGGATTTTCCCGGCTACGCGATCGGCGGCGTCTCCGTCGGCGAACCCGAGCCGGAAATGCTGCAGCAGGTGGCGGCGAGCACGCCGTTTCTCCCGCATTTCAGACCGCGCTACGTCATGGGCGTGGGCACGCCGCCGCAGCTGCTGAAGATGATCGCGCTCGGCGCGGACATGTTCGACTGCGTGATGCCGACGCGTCTCGCGCGCCACGGCACGGCGTTCACGCCCGACGGCACGATCAACATCAAGAACGAAAAATACAGACTCGACGAATCCCCGCTCGTCGAAGGGCTGGACAACTACACGTGCCGCCGCTTCTCGCGCGCGTATCTGCGCCATCTTTACGTCGCGGGCGAAATGCTTTCCTCGACGCTGCTGAGCATTCACAACATTCACTTCTTTCAGGATCTGATGCGGCAGGCGCGGGAACACATCGAGACGGGCGACTTCACGCCGTGGTCGCGGGAATGGATTGCGCGCTACGAGGCGGGAGAGGCCGCGCGCAAACGCGCGAACGCTGCCGCTTAGACTTTCACGAAAAACACCGGTTTTCATCATGCTGTACCTGATAGCCATTCTGCTTCCGCCCGTCGCCGTGCTGTTCTGCGGCAAGCCCTTCCAGGCGCTTCTGAACCTGATTCTCTGCCTGTTCTTCTACGTGCCGGGCATGATTCACGCCGTCCTCGTCGTGATGGACACGAAGGCGCGGGAACGCAACGCCGAGCTCATCGACGCGATGCGCCGCCGCTGACGCGCGCGAAAAGCGTTGCGCGGGGAAGCGTTCTCGCGGATACTGCCTTGCGATGAACATCCCGAAAAATCGACTGCTCCCCGTGATCTGTTTCGCCGCTTCGTGCGTCGTGCCGAGTTTCGCCGCGACGCCGGACGCTCCGAAATCCTCCGCCTCCGCGCCCGTTCAGGCGCAGGATTCCACCGAGAAAAAGAATCTCACGGCGGAAATGCTCGCGCTCTTTCGGAAAATGAACGCCGTGCTCGCGGGCGTCTCGGACAAGGCCTCCGCGGACGCCGCCGCGCCGAAGATTCGGAAAATCGAGGCGGAGGTGGAGCGCATCCCCGCCGAGTACGACGACGCTTCTTGCGCGTTCACGCTCGACGACATCAAGGCGTTGGAAGCGCCTCGAAAAGAGACTCTCTCCCTGCTGAAGGGACTCTTCGAGAAGGATTTTTTCGGGTCGGAAGAGCTCAAAGAAATTTTTGCAGATTGCGCGCCCGCCTTTGAGGAAGCCGCTCCGGAATCTTCGGAACCGCCCGCGCCCTCGGAAAAGATGCTGGAAGCGTCGAGCCTTCTGATGAATTACTACAAGAATCCGGATCCGGAGAAAATCGCCGGAATGCTTCCGACGTTTTTCGAGATGTGCGCCTCGAAAAACACCTCCGGGGGACCGCTCGTCGCGTTTTTGACGGAAATCGTCAGGGCGAATCCGGACAGAATTCCCGAATGGAAGAAGATCACGGACGCGCTCCCGCGAAAGCAGCGCAAGGTCGCGGACGCCGTTTACAGGCTTGCGGCGGACAAGAATTACGACCTCACGAAAGGCTGCATCGGTGCGCCGGGCGAGATCGACATGCTTTGGGGCGCGTTCTTCGCGACGGGAGATCCGAAGTTCCCGACGGCGGTGACGAAGATCGCCGCGAAGGTCCTTCCCGAAGGCGTGATCGACCTCGGCGTCGCTTCCGCCGCGTGGTCGCTCGCGTCCGTCGCGGTCGCGCAGGGACACGCTCCCGTGCTGGACGCCGCCAGGGCATATCTGAAAAGCGCGAGCCGGGAAGAGCGCGAGGCGCTCGCGTCGCGGCTTTCCGAAGAAAATCAGAAGGCTCTGCTCGGCGAAGTTCTGAAGCCCGGGAAAAATTGATTCCGCGTTCCCGTCGTCGTCCCGAAAAAATTTCCGAAGCCATGAGAAGCGAAACGAAAAATCCCGGATCCGTGCCGCGCGCCGAGGCCGATTACGCCGAGCTCGCCGGCGTCGGCAACGCGTCCGACCGCGTCGCCGAAATGCAGGGGCTTTTCGGCCCGATCAGCGTTCCTGAACGCGTCGTGCAGAGCATCTGGCGCCGCGGCGATTTTCGACGCGACGGGCTGACGACGCTCGGCGGGAAGCCGCTCGAAATCGTCTCCGCGGGAACGTGGAACCGCCTCGACGGGCCCGATTTTCTCGGCGCGGAGCTGCTGATCGACGGCGTGCGCGTGCGCGGCGACGTGGAGATTCATTTTTACGCGGAGGACTGGAAGGCACACGGGCACGCGGCGAATCCGCTCTACGGCAACGTCGTGCTGCACGTGCTCGCGTTCCCGCCCGCGGCGGGCGCGTTCCCGCGCGAGAACGCGTCGGGAGCGCCGATGGAGACGTTTCTGCTGCTCCCGCATCTGAAGCGCGACATTGAGGAATACGCCTCGGAAGAGGCGCTCGCGGAAATCGAAGGGCGCGGCGACGGCGCCGAGGATCTGCGCGCGAAGCTCTTCGCCGTGCCCGAAGACGAGCGTTTTCCGCGGCTGCGCGCGGCGGCGTTTTCGCGCTGGACGCAGAAGGTGCGCTTTATGGCGCGGCGGCTCGCGGACGCGCCGGACTGGGGCACGCTCGCGCACCGGATCGCGCTCGAGACGCTCGGTCTGCGGCGCAACCGCGAGGCGATGTCTCGGCTCGCGACGCGTTTTTCGCCGAGCGCGATGCTGCTCATGGGCGCGGAAAAACTTTACGCGGCGGAGGCGGGGCACTGGCGCCTTGCGGGAACGCGCCCCGCGAATCTGCCCGCGCGGCGGCTCGAACAATATCTGACGCTGCTCGAAAAAAATCCCGCCTGGGCACGGCGGCTGCGGGAGACGCTCGCGGCGCTCCCGGGCGCGGAAAAATTCAACGCCGGACTCGGCTCGAAAAATTTTCGCGCGCGCGGAAAAATGCGTGCTCTGCGGCGGGAAATCGCCGACGAAATCTTCGCGGGAACGCTCGGCGGCACGCGTCTGGACACGCTGCTCGTGGACGCGTTTCTGCCGCTCGCGAGCGCGTCCGGCGCCGAGGATCTTTCGGCGTGGTGGTTCCACTGGTTTCTCGGCGACGCGCCCGGCAACGTTCCCGCGCTGCTGCGCGACATGGGCGTCTCGACGCGCGAGCGCCCGTACTGCAACGGCCTTTTCCAGGGGCTCATCCAGGTTTCGTTGGAGCGCTGACGCGGTGTAGGGTGTAGCGGGTAAGGTGTAAGGCAAATTCTCCTTTTCCGGACACGCCGTTCTTCCGTGCAAATTTGCCTTACACGTTCTACCTTACACATTCCACCGCGGCTTCGCCGCGCCTACTTTCCGCTTTCCATTTTCCGTTTTCCGTTTTTAAGATTTCCGCCATGCAAGAAAATCACGGGAACTTCAAAGACGTTTTTCTCTACGGCAGAGCGGCCGTGCGCGCGGCGTTCCGCGCGCGCCCGCAGGCGATCGAAAAGCTTTTTCTGAGCGCGGAAAACCACAAGGAATTCGCGGAGCTCTGTTCGTGGCTCGCGGGCGAGCGCCGTCCCTACGAAACGCAGGACGCGGGCGCGCTCGCGCGCATGGTCGGCACGTCGCGGCACGAAGGCGTCGTCGCGCTCACGCGCCGTCCCGTTCCCGCGTCGATACGTCCGGTCATGCGCGACGAATGGCATGCGGCGGGCGAAAAGGTGCTCTTCGCGGACGGCGTCGGCGACGCGTTCGAGCTCGCGCGCCTTGCTCACGTCGCGGCGGTCTGCGGTGTGTCGCGCTTCGTCGTTTCTGAGGACGACGTTCCCGCGCTGATGAGCGCGGACGCGTGGAGTCTCGCGGGAGGCGCGATGGACGCGCTGAAGCTTTATTCGACGGAATCCATGGCGGGGCTGCTGCGGATGATGCGCGAAAAATTCTTCGTCGTCGGCGCGGTGCGCGAAGGCGGCCGCCGCGTCGATTACGCGAAGCCGATCGCGTTTCCGGGGCGCACGGTCGCTCTCTATGTGAGCGGCGACGCGAACGGCGTTCCCGCGGATCTGATTTCGCGCTGCGACTGCCTGCTGCACGTCGCCGAGCCCGCGGACGCGGCGTTCCGCTTCACGCCCGCGGAAATCGCGACGCACCTGCTGCCGTGGCTCGGCGCGAAGATCAAAAAGCCGGGCGCGGGTTTTCTGGCGCGCAAGAAGGCGCGCGCGCAGGGCAGGGCGGACGGCTGAAACGCGCGGGGAGAACGACCATGGAAACGAAAACGCTTCTGACCGGAAAATTCGTCGCGGAGACGCTCGGCGCGGAGTGGCGCGGCGGGAACGCGCCCGAAGAAATCGCGGGCGCGGCGATCGACACGCGCAAAATCGCGGCGGGAGAGCTTTTCGTCGCGATAAGGACGGAGAGCCGCGACGGGCACGATTTTCTCGCGGCGGCGCGGGAGCGCGGCGCCGCGGGTGCGCTCGTCTCGCGCTTCGTGCCGGAGGTCGAGCTGCCGCAGCTCGTCGTGCCCGACGCGGTCGCGGCGCTGCAGCGGCTCGCGGCGGAACACCGTCGCCGCAACTGCGGAAACGTGCGCGTTTTCGGCGTGACGGGAAGCGTCGGCAAGACTTCGACGAAGGATCTGCTCGCGCGGCTGCTCGCACGGGCGGGCGCGGTGCTCGCGACGGAAAAGAACCTGAACAACACGCTCGGTGTTCCGCTGACGCTGCTGAAGATCGACCCGTCCGCGCACGATTTCGCCGTGATCGAAGCGGGCATGAGCGTTCCCGGCGAGCTCGGGCGCTCGGCGGAGATGATCGCGCCCGACGTCGCGCTCGTCACCAACGTGAAGCCCGCGCATCTCGAAGGGCTCGGCACGATGGAAAACATCGCGCGCGAAAAGGCGGAGCTTCCGGCGCGCCGCGCGCGCGATGGCAACGCGTTCTTCTGGGCGGATCTGCTCCGCTACGAAAGTTTCCGCGCGCTCGGGGAAGCGACGGTTCTGTCGCTCCGAGAAAACTCCTCTGGAAGAAATTTTTCCGGCGAAAGCGTTCCCGTGAATCTCCGCGAACGCGCGGACGGTTTTGAAATCGGCGTTCTCGGCGAAACGTTTTTCGCGCGCGGAGTCTCGCGCGGACTCGCGGAGAACGCCGCGCTCGCGATCTGCGCCGTCGCGGACCGCGTTCCCGCGGAAAAAATCCGCGAGGCTCTCGACGCGTGGAAGCCCTCCGCGAACCGCGGAGAAGTGCGCGAACGCGCGGACGGCGGCGGTTCGGTCTTCGTCGACTGCTACAACGCGTCGCCCGCGTCGATGCTCGATTCCGCGCGCGCGTTCGCGAAGCGTTTTCCGGCGGCCGCGGGAACGCCGCGGCTCTTCGTGCTCGGCGGCATGGGCGAGCTCGGCGCGGACTCCGAGCGCCTGCACCGCGAAGTCGGCGAAGCGCTTCCGCTCGACGCCTCGACGGACGTGCTCGCGCTCTTCGGCGGGAACGCTCCGCGCATCGGCGAAGGCGCCGTCGCGCGCGGATTCCCGCAGGAACGCGTGCGCGTGTTCTCGGACATCGAGACACTTCGCGCTTGCGTCGCCGCTTTCCGCGGGAACGCGATGATCAAAGGCTCGCGCGCCTTCGCGCTCGAACGTGCCCTTCCGCCGACGCGCTGACCTTCCGCGAGGGGCCGCTTTTGCGAAATCCGCGCTCGCAAGTTTTTTTGAAAGCACGGGTGGAGGCGCATGCGTACGGATTTTTTCGGTGTGTGCGTTCTAAGTGGGGCGATCACAGCGGCGTTTCGCGGACGTCGCAGAAGACGGGGATTTTTTTGCCCGGCGGCGATTGTGATACGAAAACTACCTGAAAAAATCGGGAAACGCGCCTTGCCGAAACCATCGCATGGCAGCGCTTTCCGCTCATCCTTTCTGTGTTTTCTCCGAGGCGCACGGGCGCAAAAAAGGGCAGGCTTGTGCCTGTCCTTTTTCGTTCGCGTCGGAACGTCCGCGCGGCGTTCTCAGTACGCGTCGCCGATGACGTCCTTGCCGTAGTACTTGCGGAGCGCTTCGGGAACGCGGACGGTGCCGTCGGGTTGGACGTTGTTTTCGAGGATCGCCGCGAGCACGCGCGGAAGCCCGAGCCCGGAGCCGTTGAGCGTGTGCACGGTTTCCGCCTTGCCGCCGTCTTTCGGGCGATAGCGGATGCCGGCGCGGCGCGCCTGGAAGTCCGTGAAGCACGAGCAGCTCGACACCTCGAGCCAGCGCTTCTGCCCGCCCGCGAAGACTTCGAGGTCGTACTGCTTCGCGTGCGGGAATCCGATGTCGCCGGAGCAGATGAGAAGCACACGGTAGGGCAGGCCGAGCTTCTGCAGCAGGCGCGCGGCGTCGTCCTTGAGCGTTTCGAGCTCCTCGAACGAATGTTGCGGGTGCACCCATTTGACGAGCTCGACCTTGTCGAACTGGTGCAGGCGGTTGAGCCCGCGCACGTTCGCGCCCCAGCTGCCCGCCTCGCGGCGGAAGCACGGCGTGTAGGCGCAACGGCGGATCGGCAGGTCGCGCTCGTCGATGATTTCGTCGCGGAAGAAATTCGTGACGGGCACTTCCGCCGTGGGAATCATGTAGAAATCGTCCTGCGGCGCGTAGTACATCTGGCCTTCCTTGTCGGGCAGCTGTCCGGTCGCGGTCGCCGAGGCGGGATTGACCATGATCGGCGCCATGACTTCCTCGTAGCCGGCGGCGTGCGCCTCGTCGAGGCAGAACTGGATCAGCGCGCGCAGCAGCCGCGCCATGTCGCCGACGTAGAACGGAAAGCCCGCTCCCGTGACCTTGACGCCGCGTTTGAAGTCGATCGCCTTCTCGAACCAGGGCAGCTCCCAGTGCGCGACGGCGTTCGGCGAAACGAGCTGCGCGGGATCGCCCCACGTTCCCGCGACGACGTTGTCGTTCTCGTTCTTGCCCACGGGAACGCTTTCGTCGGGAACGTTCGGCACGGTGAGATAAAGTCTGCGCCATTCCTCCTCGACTTCGGCGACCTGCTTTTCGAGCTCCTTCGTCTTCGCGGAGATCGCCTTCATTTCGCCGACCTTGGCGAGAAATTCGGGCGAGCCTTTCTTCATCGCCGCCATTTCCTTGTTCGCGGCGTTCTGCGCGGAGCGCGCGGCTTCGAACTCGCCGACGAGCGCGCGCCGCCGGGCGTCGCACGCGAGAATCGCGTCGAAGTCCACGTCGAATTTCTTCGTCGCGAGGCGGCGGCGGATTTCGTCGATGTTTTCACGGAAAAATTTGATGTCCAGCATTTTGAAAAAGATTAAAGGTTAAGGCTTAAAGTGGGCGCGGAGACCGGCTGTTTTCTCGTCGCTTGTCTTCAGAAAACTTCTTCGGGCTTGAAGAAGCGTGCGATTTCCGCGGCGGCGGATTCTTCGCCGTCGGACGCGTGGCAGATGTTGTAGGTCACGATTTCCTTGTCGCCGAAATCGCCGCGGATCGTTCCCGCGGGCGCGTTCGCGGACTTCGTCGGTCCGAGCAGCTCGCGCACTTTCGCGATCGCGTTTTCGCCGCGCAGCACCGCGACGACGACCGGGCGCGACATCATCCAGTTCGAAAGGAAACCGAAATACGGCTCGTTCACGAGGTGGGCGTAGTGGCTGCGCACGAGCGCATCGTCGATCTGAATCATTTTGCACGCCGCGAGCGAAAGCCCCGCCGCCTCGAAACGCGCGAGCACCGTTCCCGCGAGATTCTTTTCCATGCAGTCGGGCTTCAGGATGATGAGAGTCTTCTGAATCATAAAATTGAAAAACAGTGCGAAAAAGGAAACTCCTTTGCGTCCGTTCCCGCAACAGAATTTTCGCCAGCGCAAAGCGCGCCGCGGAAATTTGTGGCGGCTCGGCGCGGGAACGCGTTATAGTGCGGGTTTTCCAGTTATGCTCACCGTAGGAATCGTTTCTTTGGGATGTCCGAAAAATCAGTCGGACAGCGAAGTGCTCATCGGGCACATTCTCGACGCGGGGATGCGGCTCACCGCCGACCCGCGCGAGGCGGACGCCGTCGTCGTGAACACGTGCTCGTTCATTCTCGACGCGCGCGAGGAGAGCCTCGACGCCGTCGCGCAGATGGCGCGCGAGGCGAAGCGCCGCGGGAAGAAGCGTCCGCTCAAGATCGTCGTCGCCGGATGCATGCCGCAGCGCTACGGCGAGGCCGTGCGCGGCATGATGCCCAAGGCGGACGCCTTCATCGGCATCGATCAGCTCGGGCAGATCGCGACGGTCATCAGAAAGCTCTGCGCCTCCTCCGACGCCGCCGACGGGAACGCGTCCGCCGCGGGAACGGGCGAAGTCGCCGCGCAGCGCGTGCTCGTCTCCAGGCGTCCGCGCTACATTCCCGATTACGCGACTCCGCGCGCGCGCCTCACGCTCCCGCACATCGCGAACGTGAAGATCGCCGAAGGCTGCAACCACGGCTGCGCGTTCTGCGCGATTCCCGGAATCCGCGGGCGGCACCGTTCCCGCGCGGTCGCCGACGTCGTCGCCGAGGTCAGGACGCTCGTGCAGGTCAACGGCGTGAAGGAGATCAATCTCATTTCGCAGGACACCACCTACTACGGAATGGACACGTGGACGAAGACGCGCGCGGGCAAGACGACGAAGGTCAGCTCGGAGCAGGGCGATTCGCTCGCGACGCTGCTGCGCGCGCTGAACCGCATCCGCGGCGATTTCTGGATCCGCGTCTTCTACACGCACCCCGCGCACTGGAGCGACGAGCTGATTTCCGTCTTCGCGAAATGCAGAAAGGTCGTGCCCTACGTGGACATTCCGCTGCAGCACATTTCCGACGGAATGCTCTCGGCGATGCGCCGGGAGACCGACGGAAAACATATCCGCGATCTCATCGCTAAAATCCGCAGGGGAGTTCCCGGCGTCGTCATCCGCTCGACGTTCATCGTAGGCTTCCCCGGCGAGACGCGGGAGGACTTCGAGGAGCTGACGGCGTTTCTCGAAGAGCAGAAGTTCGACCGCGTCGGAGTCTTCCGTTATTCACAGGAGGAGAACACCGCCGCCGCGCTGATGGAAAATCAGATTCCGAACGCGGAAAAAGTCCGCCGCTACAACGTCGCGATGACGCTGCTGCAGAAGATTTCGCGGGAGCGGATGCGTTCCCGCGTCGGCGAAAAGCTGCGCGTGCTCGTCGATGAGCCCGGCGTCGCGCGCACGGCGGGCGACGGCTACGAGGTGGACGGCGTCGTCCTCGTGCCGAAGAGCCTTCCCGTCGGCGAGTTCGCGGACGTCGTCGTCACCGGCTACAAGGCGTACGACCTCATCGCGAAGCCGGCGGAGTGAGAGCGGCACGGCAGGCGTCGTTTCCGCTTGAGCGGGAGGACGCATTTCACTTGGCGGAAGAAAAATTCGCGCGAGGGGCGTCTGGCGGCTCGGTTCACAGCGCGCGCCAGCGGGCGCGTTCGGCGGGCGTGTAGTGCTCGATCGCGTAACGCAGCATCGTGCGCGGGAGCGTCGCCGCGCGCGTCTCCAGAAACGCCGTGAGCGCGGCGCGGTCGCGCTTGCCGACCTCGCGCAGCATCCAGCCGTTCGCCTTGCGCATCAGGTCGTGCGGATGCGGGGCGAGCCTGTCCGCGAGCGCGAACGTGATCGAAAAATCGCCGCGTCGGATGAAGGCGAGCGCGGAGACGACGGCGATGCGCTGTTCCCAAAGGCAGTCGCTTTCCGCGAGACGGAAGAAGAGGGCGCGGATCCGCGCGTCCGTTTCGGGCGTTCCCGCGTGCTCCGCGAGGAATTCGCCGACGATTTTCGGCGCCGTCAGATCGACGAGATCCCAGTTGTCGCAGCGGCGCGCGTGCGCCAGATAAAATTCGAAGACGCGGCGGCGTTCCCGAGCGTCGCGCCTCGCGGCGCGGAAGCGTTCGACGAGCACGAGCAGGGCGCAGAGGCGCGCTTCGTGAAAGGGATTTTTCAGCAGCTTCGCGAGCTCGGCGAAAGGCGCGTCCGCGTGCGCCTTCGCGATCGCGCGCGTCGCGGGAACGGTCACGCCGAGAAAGCGGTCGCCTTCGCCGTATTCTCCGGGACCGGTCTTGAAGAAGCGCCGCAGCACGGCGGCTTTTTCGGGCGTTCCCGCGGCCTTCAGGGCGCCGAGAATTTGTCGGGCGGCGTCTTTCATGATTCGGTGATTTCCGCAGAAAAAGCGTTCCCGCGAGTTTCCCGCGGGAACGCCTTTCTTAAGCCTTGATCGTTAAGCTTTCTCCTCAGTAACCCTTGATCTTGAAAAGGCTCGTGACGGAGCTGTTCGAGTGGATGCGCTGAATCGCTTCGCCGATGAGCTTGGCGACGGAGAGCACCGTGATCGGCAGGCCGCGCGGATCCACGGGAACGGAGTTCGTCGTGATGATTTCGTCGAGCGCGCCGGTCGCGAGGCGCTGATAGGCGATTTCGTTGAGCATGCAGTGGCTGACGAGCGCGCGCACGGACTTCGCGCCGTTTTCGCGGAGCAGCTTCGCGGCGGAGCAGAGCGTTCCCGCCGTCTCCGTCATGTCGTCAACGAGAAGGATGTTGCGGCCTTCGACTTCGCCGACGAGATTGGTGGACTGCACGGTCGTCGCGGAGACGCGGCGCTTGGCGACGAAGCCGATCGGCAGGTCGAGCAGGTTGGCGACGGCGCTCGCCGCCTTCATGCCGCCGATGTCCGGCGAGAAGACGGTCGCGTCCTTCAGGAAAGGCTTGTCCTTGATGTAGTCGTAGAAGACGGGCGAGGCGAAGAGATGATCGACGGGAATGTCGAAGAAGCCCTGGATCTGCTGCGCGTGGAGGTCGAGCGCGAGAACGCGGTTCGCGCCGGCGGCGGTGAGGAGGTTGGCGACGAGCTTGCCCGTGATCGGCACGCGCGGACGGTCTTTGCGGTCCTGGCGGGCGTAGCCGAAGAAGGGGATGACGGCGGTGATGCGCTTCGCGGAGGCGCGCTTCATCGCGTCGATCATGATGAGAAGCTCCATCAGGTGATCGTTGGCGGGATTGCACGTGGGCTGAATCGCGAAGACGTCGCAGCCGCGGATGTTTTCCTTGATCTGCACGAAGGTTTCGCCGTCCGGGAACGGCGTGACGTCGGCCTCGCCGAGGGGGACGCCGATGGTTTCGCAGATTTCGCGCGCGAGCGCGGGATTGGCATTGCCGGTGAATATTTTCATGGGAGAATCGGACATGATTTGAAGGAAAGAAAAGCAATGATACGCTCCGGAGCCTGCGCGGTAAATTAAAAAACCGCGGGAGTGTTCCCGCAGTTTTTTCTTCGACGCGCGTCGGGCGTCACTTGCCGAGATTCGCCGTGATGAGGGAAACGAGCTCGCGGGACTTTTCCTTGTCGCCCATGGTGCCGTAGACGACGGAGACCTCGACGTACTGAGGCGGCTCCTGGGTATCGTTCTTGCCGGCCTTCGGCGCGCGCAGCGTCACATCGACCGTAATCTTCGTGAAGCGCGGCCCGCAGGCGTAGAGCTCGTAGCCGGAGCGGCTCGGCGTGTCGCCCGCGTAATAGAGGTCGAGGCTGCGGATCGCCTTGATGGCGGCCTCGCGGATTTCTTCGGGGGAGATGCCGTAGTAGCGGACGTTTTCGAGCGTGCGCCCGGTCCACTTCGCTTCGGAGCGGAATTTTCCGTCCGGCACGTCGACGGTGGTCGAAACGCAGCCGGAAAGCGCCGCGACGGCGGCGAGGAGGGAAACGGTAAGGAATTTTTTCATGGGAATTGCGGTTGAAGAACTTGGCGTTATGAGAATTTTTTTTCGCGGAATTGGCAAACGAAAAAAGCCCGCCCCGCGCGCGGCGGAAACGGGCTTTTCGCGGCGAAGGCTCATTTCGTCTTCGGAATGTCGTCGCCGATTTCGATTTCCTGCGGGTGATTCCGCTTTTCCTTTTCCAGGCGGTGCGCCCGGCGGATCTGGCGGATCAGCTTGTCCATCAGCTCGTCGATCGACTTGTAGAGGTCGTCGGAGGTGATGGAAAGAATGATGTTCGGACCCGGGATTTCGAGAGAGGCCTTGGCGACGAAAGAGTTCTTCGGATCCTTCGTCGGGATGAATTCCAGTTCAAAATTGGCTCGAATGATGCGGTCGTTGTGCTCGAAGAGCTTCGAGGCTTTTTCGGTGACGTAGCTTTTGAGCGCGTCCGTCAGGTCGAGGTTGATGCCGCTGATGTTGATTTTTCCGTTCATGGGGATTGCGTTTTTACTCCTGTGGTTTGGGGTTTAGGAGCTTGTCCCGTCTTCCGGGGCAAGGATTCGGGAATTTCCCGAACTGCCTTTATTGGAGCAGAAACCGCGCTGAAACTCAACACTATACTGCTCGCCGCGCGGGCGCGGAAGGTGACGAGAGCGCGGAGTTATGAAGGCGTGAAAGCCCTTCTGCTATGCGAGCCCGAGTCGCTTCAGCGCGTCTTCGCGCGTCGTGCCTTCGACGCGGATCAGCTTGTCGCGCGCGGTCTCTCCCGTCTGCACGGAGACGTTCCCGCGCGGCATCCCGAGCGCGCCCGCGAGAAATTCCGTCAGTTCGCGGTTCGCGCGTCCGCCTTCGGGAACGGCCTGCACCTTGATCTTCACCGCCTCGCCGAGAAAACCGACGACCTGCGTCTTCTTCGCGTTCGGCACGGCTCGGACCTTCAGCAGAAAAAACGGCGCTTCGCTCATCGTCGCGTCCTCAGCGGCGGTTCGGCGCTCCCGCGGCGGGCGCGCTTTCGGGACGAATCACGATTTCGCCTTCTTCCGAATAGCCGAGGCGCGAGCGGATTTCCGTCTTGAGAAATTCCGGGTCCTTCAGCATCCGGTCGATGTAGGTTTCGAGATACGCCTTCTCCGTTTCGAGCTCCTTCAGCCGCTCGGAGCGCCGCGCGGCGATCTTTTCCATCGACGCGCATTCCTCGCGGGCGTCGGCGATCTTGCCGTAAAAGACGACCGCCTCGATCGCCAGCAGCGCGAGACAGACCGCGAAAATCACAGCGGGAAGCCGATTGTCTTCGGATTTTGACGACATTTTCCTTCAGCGCTCCTCTCGGGGATTCTTCATTCGGAGACGAGCGTCTCCGGGTCGTAGCAGTTCCGCAGCGCGGGCGGCGAGAGGCGCGTCGCTTTCGCCGCGTCGCCGCCCTCGGAATCGACGACGACGAGAAAGGCGTTTTTGCCGACTTCCTCGACGGCGACCAGGTGCCGCCCGTCGGCGCACCACGTCGGGTTGGAGATTCTGCGTCGCGCGTTCGGCTTGCCCAAGTCGCGCACGGCGCGCGTGTTCACGTCGTAGACGGCGATGCCGTCGCGTCCGGAGGCGCGGTAGGAAAACGCGATCTTGTTCGGCGCCGCCTTGCTCCACGCCGGATCGGTCGCGTAGGAATAGCCGCTCAGGGTGATGCGCTCCTTCTTGCCGCCGCGCGCGGGAACGCGGTAAAGCCCGGGGCGTCCGTTCGGGCCGCTCGTGAAGACGATCGTCTTGCCGTCGGGAGAAAAAACGGGCGAGGTCTGCACTTCGCCGTCGGCGCAGAGCGCGGTCGCGTTTCCGCCCGCCGCCGGCTTCACGTAGACGTTCATCACGCCGCGCGCGGAGAGCGCGAGCGCGACGCGCCGTCCGTCCGGCGAGAACGCGCCGCCGTTGTTCGTGTTCGGATACGTCGCGAACGGCGCGTAGCGCCCCGTGGTCAGATCGACGGAATAGACGTCCGCGGCGCCGCTCGCGTGATACGTCGTGTAGAGCAGGCGGCGGCCGTTCGTGTCCCAGTAGGGCATGATCGCGATGCGCTTGTGGCTCGTCGCGCGGCGCACGTCGCGGCAGAGCAGGTCGGAAAAATAGATTTCGCGCGCGCCCGTCGCGTCGGAGGAGAAGGCGAGCCGCGTCTTCGAGAAAAGCGGCTTCAGATTCCAGCCGTAGGTCTTGCCGACGGCGACCACGATTTTGTCGCAGAGCTCGGCGACCGCGGCGTCGCCCGTTCCCGCGACGGAGAGCGTCCCCGCGAAGGCGCGTCCCGTTCCCGCGCACTGCGCCGAAAGCCCGTTCCCGTCGCGCGCGACGCGGATGACCGCCGCCGAGCGCGAAGCCGCGTTCACGTCGAACGCGCCGTGCAGTCCCAGAGCCTGACGCACGGCGCCGCTCAGCTTGGTGTCCGCCGATTCGATGCGGACGGGAAGAATGCCGCGGCGGATGAGAACCTGAATGTCCGCCTCGACCGAAACTTCGTCGTTCGGCGCGGCGACGGCGCCGAGCGCCGAAAGCGCGGTCAGCCCCGTGACCGCCCAAAAAATCGCAGAAAATGCCTTCATGATGAGAAAACGCTAATATGCCCCGACCGCGTGAATTTTGTCCATTCCGTTTTTCGGCACGAGCAGTCCGCGTCTGCGGCGCGCGGGCTTGCGGCGCGGGAGCGCGCGGCGTAGAATGCGCGCCATGTATTTCAAAAACGAATCCGGACGTTTCGCGGAACTGCTGAAAAAACTCGACGGAAAGCGCGTCGCCGTGCTCGGGCACGTGCGCCCCGACGGCGACTGCATCGGCGCGCAGCTCGCGCTCTGCCGCATCCTGCGCGCGCGCGGCGCGGACGCCGTCTGCGTGAATCATCACGCCGTGCCCTACAACCTCAAGGGCTTCGTGCGCGACACGCCGTTCTTCCGCGAGGAGGAATTCGAGAACGACGGGCGCATCGCCGTCGCCGTGGACTGCGGCAATCTTTCCCGCCTCGGAAAATCGCTGCTCGAAAAGGCGTTCCCGCAGGGCGTCTTCGCCTCGATCGACCACCACGAATCGAACGAGCGCTACGCGACGGAGGAGAACATCGTCGTCACGGACGCGGCGGCGACCTGCCACATTCTCGCCGGCTTCTGCGCGGATCTCGGCATCGGGATCGACGCGCCGCTCGCCGAGGCGCTCTACGTCGGCATCTGCACGGACACGGGCAATTTCCAGTACCCGCGCACGACGGGCGAGGTGATGGAGCTGGCGGCGCGGCTCGTGCGCGCGGGCGCGTCTCCCGCGGCGATTTCGCACGAGCTCTACGAGCAGGAAAAATTCGCCAAGCTCGCGCTGCTTCAGCGCTATCTGGCGACGGCGACGCTGCTCGCCGACGGCAAGGTCGCGCTCGCGTGGATTCCCAAGGACGCGTTCGCGGCGACGGGAACGACGCGCGAGGACGCGGAGAATTTCGTCAACTACCTGCGCAATGTCGCGGGCGTGAAGATCGCCTGTCAGCTCGAACAGTCGCACACGGGCGTGAAGGGAAGCATCCGCGTGAGCGACGACGCGCTGCGCGCGGATCTGCTAGCGGCGAAGCTCAACGGCGGCGGGCACGTCCGCGCGTCGGGCTTCAATCTGGACGGCGCGGACGTGGACCGCGACCGCGAGAAGATCGTCGCCGTGCTGCTCGAACACCTGCGGGAACGCGAAGCGGCGGCGGAGTGAGACCGCGCGGCGGGAACGCCGGCCGTTCCCGCCCGGGAGAAGTTTTTTCTCGCGGAGGCGCGGCACTTCGCGGATACTTTCCGCAGAACATGGCGAATTCATTTTTCACGATTTCAAAAATTGCGTTTTTGGCGTGCTGCGTTGCGGCGTTTCCGCAGGGGCTCTTCGCCCAGCAGCAGCCGTCGGCGCGTCAGGTCGCCGCGCTCATCGAAGAAGTGACCGCGCTGCGCGACGAAGTCAACCGTCTGCGCATGGACGTCGAAGACCTCCGCGCCGAGAACGCCCGTCTGCTCGAGAAAAACGATTCCGCCAGAAACAAGAGCGCCGACTTCGCCGCGGAAATCGCCGCGCTGCGCGTCGAGTTCGGCGGCAAGCTCGAGACGCTGCGCCGCGAACTGTCCGCTGAAATCGAAAAGCGCCTCGCGCGCGCGAACGCCGAGACGAACGCCGCGCTGAAGGAATTCCGCCGCCAGGTCAACGAGGCGCTCGATTCCGCCGCCAAGTCCGCTCCGCGCGCGGGAACGTCCGCGCCGACGGCGGAGCCGAAGGACCTGCCGGCGAGCGGCATTCAGTACAAGATCCGCGCCGGCGACACGCTGACCAAAATCGCGCGGGAACAGCGCTCCAAGATCGCGTGGATTCTTTACGTCAATCCCGGACTGAATCCCGACCGCCTGCCCGCGGGCAAGGAAATCGTGATTCCGCAGGCGGACTGAGCGTCTTTCACAACTTTTCGGACAAGGAAAACCATGGCGCAGCCCAAGAAAAAATTCGGCCTCGGCAGAGGCGTCAACAACATCATTACGCAGTCCGCCGTGAAGAAGGCGGCGGAAGCTTCGTTCCGCAGGAACGCCGCTCCGGCTCCCGCTCCCGCCGCCGCGCCCGCAGGCGCTCCCGCCGCGGCGAAGACCGCGGTGCCGATTCCGCCGGTCGCCGCCGCCGCGCCCGTGTCGCCGTTCCGGGAGATTCCGATCGCCGCCGTTTCCGCTTCGCCGAACCAGTCCCGCAAGAACTTCGACGGCGGCGCGCTCGAGGAGCTCGCGGACTCCATCCGCGCCGAAGGGCTCATGCAGCCGATTGTCGTGCGCGAAAAGGCGAAGGGCGAATTTCAGCTTATCGCGGGCGAACGCCGCCTGCGCGCCTGCCGTCTCGTCGGCATGAAGACGATTCCCGCACGCGTGATGAAGGCGAGCGACGCCTCCAGCGCGGCGATGACGCTCATCGAAAACCTGCAGCGCGAAGACCTCGACCCGATCGAGGAAGCCTTCGGCATCGGCAGTCTGATGCGCGACTTCAATCTGACGCAGGAGGCGGTTTCCGAGCGCATCGGCAAGGCGCGTTCGTCCGTCGCCAACGCGCTGCGTCTGCTCTCGCTCGACCGCGAGATTCAGGGCTACGTCTCGAAAGGGCGGCTCAGCGTCGGCCACGCGAAGGTGCTGCTCGGCGTCGAAAACGAGATGGAGCGCCTGCTGCTCGCGCGGCGCTTCGTCGAGTCCGGATGCAGCGTGCGCGACGCCGAAAAGCTCGCGAAGAAAATCCGCGACGGCAAGGCAAGCGCCTCCAAGGCGGACGTTCCCGTCGTGCGCGAAATCTCGCAGGAGATCTTCAACATCGAAAAGAATCTCTGCTCGCGCCTGCACGCGAAAGTGCAGGTCAAGCACGGAAAGACTTCCGGAAAGATCATCATCGAGTACCACGGGAACGACGATCTCGCGCGTCTGCTCGAATGCTTCGGCATGTAATCGGATTTCAACGACAATGTCCCAGCGAACCGTCCGCGTCAACGAACTGCTCCGCCTCGAAATCAGCGAAACGCTGCACCGCCGCTGGCAGAGCGAAAGCGCCCGCATCACCGTCACCTGCGTCGAGATTTCGTCCGATCTGCGCGAGGCGCGCGTGTTCTATTCCGTCATCGGCGGAACCGAGGAGCGCGCCGCCGCGCGCCGCCTCTTCGAGCGCGTCGGCAAGACGCTGCGCATGGAAGTCGCCCGCCGCGTCATTCTGAAATACACGCCCGCCTACCGCTTCGTCGAAGACAAGGGCGCCGCCGCGGGCGCGTCGGTCATCGATCTGCTCGACCGCGTCGCCGAGGAGGACGCCGCCCGCGAGAAGAAATACGGCTCCTCCGCCGCGGAATCCTGACTCCTCCCGTTCACGGGCGCAAAAAAACGCGCGCGGCCTCTGAAGGTCGCGCGCGTTTTTTTGGTCTGGAAGGAATCAGAGTCCCTTTTCGGCGAATTTCGGCGCCAGGTATTCCGCGCAGCTGTCGAGCGAGGCGAGGCGCGGATAGTCCGCCTCCGGCACCTCGATGCCGTGTTTTTTGCGGAGTTCCATGACGATGTCGAGGAAGTCCATCGAATCGAGGCTGAGCTGGTCGCGGAGCTTGACGTCCGGCTTCACGGCGGAGAGGTCTTCGTCCGGCGCGATGTCGGCGACGATGTCGAGAACGATTTTTTTGATGTCTTCTGCGGTCATTTTTTTATGGGTTGTGTAGGTTTAAAGACGGTCTTCACTCGGAGAATTTCTTCACGATCAGCGTGGAGTTGATGCCGAGCATGCCGAAGGAATTGTTGAGGATGTATTCGACTTTTTCCGCGCGCCTGGGCTCGCCGACGACGAGGCCGTCGATGGCGCAGTCGGGATCGAGCTCGTCGATGTTGATGCAGGGGTGGACGAGGCCGTCCTCGAACGCGGGCAGATTGCCGGCGAGCTCGAGCGTTCCCGCGGCGCCCATGCAGTGCCCGATGAAGCCCTTGGTGTTGTTGATGTAGGTCGTCGGGCAGTCGCGGAAGACGTCGCGCATGGAAATCATTTCCTGAACGTCGCCTTTGCCCGTTCCCGTGGCGTGCGTGCTGATGATGTCGATGTCCTGCGGGGCGATCTTCGCGCGCTTCAGCGCGGCGCGCATGCATTCCGCCTGGCGGACGGGATCGGGCAGCACGGTGTCGCCCGCGTCGGAGTTCATGTGCCAGCCGACGATTTCCGCGAGGATGCGCGCGCCGCGGCGGCGGGCGTCGTCGAGCCGTTCGAGCGTGTAAAGACAGCCGCCTTCGGAGATGACGATGCCGTTGCGCGCCTTGTCGAAGGGGCGCGAGGCCTTGTTCGGGTCGGCGTGATGGGCGAGGGCTGTCTGGTTCTTGAAGCCCGCGAAGATGCCGAAGGTGTGCGGCGATTCGGAGACGCCGCCCGCGATCGCGAGATCGACTTCGCCGAGCTGGAGCATCTGCGCAGCCTGGATCAGCCCCGCGTTGCCCGCCGCGCACGCCGCGCCGATCGTGTAGTGCGGCCCCGTGATGCCCATGTTGATGGTGACTTCGCCCGCGGGGTTGTTCGCGACGGTGCGCGGATTGTGATGGTGCGTCCAGTACTTGGTGTCGTTGTTGAAAAGCGAAATGTTGTAGACTTCGTTTTCGGTCTCGACGTTCCCGTGCTCGGTGATGCCGACGTAAACGCCGACGCGGGACTTGTCCGTCGCCGCGAAATCGATGTTCGCGTCGAAAATCGCTTCGTGCGCGCAGTAGATGGCGATGGAGCCCGCGCGCGTGGAGGTGCGCAGCTCGCGGCGCTTCTGGTGGCGCGTCGCGTCGAAATCGCAGATTCCGGCGGGCTGCTTGCCCATGTAGCGGACGTCGATCTCCCGGATGCGCGCGCGTCCGGCGAGAAGGTTCGCCCGGAATTCCGTGAGCGAGTTCCCGTTTGGCGCGGTGAGACCGACGCCGGTGATGACGATGCGAGGGAGGTTGTCCATGCCGAAAAATGTATGAATTGCCAGTAAATCAAAAACAGCCCCGCCTTGTCAACCCGGGACGCCTCGCGCGAAAAGTCGCGTGCAGTGATGACTCCGCCGAAAGAATTTTCGAAAAACTTTTTTTTCGCGGAGCGAAAGACGGATCGGCCTTCATAAATTCGTCGCCTCATCACTTTCTCCTGCTCCGACGCGCCCGCGAAGTTTCGGTTGCGGTTTTTCGGCGCGTGTGGATAATCCGCGGCATTATGTTGCAGAATCGTTTATTCCCGTCGAAATCGTTCTTCCGGCGTCTCCTGCCGACCGCCGCGCTCGCGCTTCTGGGCACGCAGGCGCTCCTCGCCGCTTCCGTGCCCGGGATGATGCCGCACCCGAAGCAGCATCCGCTCGCGCCGAAGCCCTACGGCGCGACGCCGACCGAGCCGCAGGTGCAGTGGCAGCGCATGGAGTTCTACGCGTTCACGCACTTCGGCCTCAACACCTACACCGGGCGCGAATGGGGCTACGGCGACGAGAGCGAATCGCTCTTCAATCCCACGGACTTCAACGCAGACGAGATCGTCAAGACCTTCAAGGCGGGCGGCATGACCGGCATGATCTACACCGCCAAGCATCACGACGGCTGGTGTTCCTGGCCGACGAAGACGACCGAACACAGCATCAAGAAATCGCCGTGGAAGAACGGCAAGGGCGACGTCGTCAAGGAATTCGCCGCCGCGTGCAAAAAGCACGGGATCAAGTTCGGCACCTACCTTTCGCCGTGGGACCGCAATCACCCCGAATACGGGCGCGACGGCTACATCAAGGCCTACTACGGGCAGATCGAGGAACTGCTCACGAATTACGGCGACGTCTTCGAAATCTGGTTCGACGGCGCGAACGGCGGCGACGGTTATTACGGCGGCGCGCGGGAGCGCCGCAGCACGCCCGGCGGCGCGGACAAGTATTACAATTTCGAACAGATTGTGAAGAACATCCGCAAGATGCAGCCGAACTGCATCGTCTGGGGCGCCTCGCACTACGGCGACGCGCGCTGGGGCGGCTCCGAAGGCGGGCACGTCGGCTATCCGCACTGGCACACCGTCGGGACGCAGAATCCCGAACAGACCTCGGGCGGCCATCCCGCGACCTGCAAGGAAAAGTGCCGCCACGTCGTTTCCGCGCACGGCATCCGCGGCGGCGACCGCTGGGTGCCCGCCGAAGGCGACACGCCGATCAACCGCGGCGGCTGGTTCTGGCATCCGGGAACGCCCGCGAAATCGCCCGAGCAGCTCATGCAGGTCTGGTTCGACTGCGTCGGCCGCGGCGCCAATCTCATTCTCAACCTCGCGCCGGACAAGTCCGGAAAGCTCGATCCGAAGGACGTCAAGGCGCTGCTCGACTTCAAGAAGCTCCGCGATCAGCTTTACAAAAAGGACTTCGCGCGCGGCGGCAAGGCGGAGTCCCGCACCATCCGCAAGAACCTTCCCGCGGCGTTCGGTCCGCAGTTCCTCACGGACGGCAATCCCGACACGTATTGGGCTACCAACGACAAGACGACCGCCGCCGAGGCCGTCGTCACGCTCCCGCAGAAGGCGACCTTCGACGTCGTGCGCGTGCGCGAGGAAATCCGCCTCGGTCAGCGCGTGGACGCGTGGGCGCTCGACGCGGACGTCGGCGGCAAGTGGCAGGAAGTCGTTTCCGGGCAGACGATCGGCGTGCAGGCGATGCTCGTGCTGCCGGAACCGGTGACGACGCAGCGCGTGCGCCTGCGCATCACGAGCGCCGCCGCGTGCCCGTGCATTTCCGAGCTCTCGCTCTTCAAGCTCCCCGCTGGGCTGAACCTGAAAAAGGCGGAAGCGCCGCTGATGACCGCCGGCGTCCCGAAGACGAAATGGAAGATCGTGAACGCGCCCGCGGGAACGAACGCCAAGGCCGCGATCGACGGCGACCCGAAGACCTTCTGGCACACGCACGTGAAGCAGGAACTGCGTCCGCCGCAGTCGATCGTCGTCGACATGGGCGAAACGCTCAAGCTCCGCGCGTTCACCTACCTGCCGCGGCAGGACGGCTCGTTCGCGGGCATGACGGACCGCTACAAATTCGAGCTCAGCGCGGACGGCAAGAGCTGGAAGCAGGTCGCCGAGGGCGAATTCGGCAATCTCCGCGCCAACCCGATCGAGCAGACGATCGCGTTCCCGCCGCAGAACGCGCGCTACTTCCGCTTCACGGGAACGCGCGCGCTGGAGAAGAACCACGTCTCCGCCGCCGAAATCGGCGTCCTCGAAGCGAAGTGAGGACGCCGCGCGCGCCCGCGCGGACGAAGCCCCGGAATCTCTCCGGGGCTTTCTTTTTTCCGCGCGTCTTTTGCTTTCGTCTCGGGGGCGGGAGCGTTAGACTCGCACGAAATTCATGAACGCAGAACATCCTTTTCTTTCCGAAGATTTTTACGTCGATTGGGCGTGCCTGACGCCCGAGCGCATCGTGCCCGACGTCGAGCTCGCGCTCGAACGCGCCCGCGCGAACGTCGAAAAAATCCGCGCGCAGCGCCCCGAGGAAATCTCCTTCGACGCCACGCTGCTCGGCTTCGTCCGCGCGACGCGCGAGCTTTCCCGCGTCTGGGGGCGCGTCTGCCACCTCGAAAGCGTGGAAAACACGCCCGCGCTGCGCGAAGCCTACAACGCCGTGCTCCCGCGCGTGACGGAGTTTTTCAGCTCGCTCACGCTCGACGCCCGCCTCTGGGAAAAAATCCGCGCGGCGGCGGACGCCGTTCCCGCGGACGCGCTCGACGCGACGCGACGGCGTTTTCTCGAAGAGACGCTCGCGGATTTCCGCTGCAGCGGCGCGGATCTGCCCGAGGCGAAAAAGGCGCGTCTCGCCGAGATCAACGCGCGGCTCGCGGCGGTCACGACGAAGTTCGGCGAAAACGTGCTCGACTCCACGAACGCGTGGGAAAAATTCGTCGCGGACGAGGCGGATCTCGCCGGGCTTCCCGAAAGCGCGAAGACCGCCGCCGCCGCTTCCGCAAAGGCGAAGGGGCGCGCGGGCGAGTTCCGCTTCACGCTGCACGCGCCGTCGCTCGCGCCCGTGATGCAGTACGCCGAAAACGACGCTCTGCGCCGCGAGTTCTGGGAGGCGTCGAACGCGGTCGCGCGCGGCGGCGAGTTCGACAACACGGCGAACATCCGCGAGATTCTCGCTCTGCGCGACGAGAAGGCGAAGCTGCTCGGCTTCGCGAATTTCGCGGACGGCGTGACGTCGCGCCGCATGGCGAAGAGCGGCGCGAACGCCCGCCGCTTCGTCGAGGACATGCGCGCGCGCGTCGGAAAATTTTTCGAAAAGGAAAACGCCGAGCTCGTCGCCTTCGCGCGGGAGCACGGCGACGCGACCGCGGCGGCGACGGGCAGGCTCGCGCCCTGGGCGGTCGGATTCTGGGCGGAAAAAATGCGCCGCGAACGCTACGATTTCGACGAGGAGACGCTGCGTCCGTATTTCGAAGTGAACGCCGTCATCGCGGGCGCGTTCGCCGTCGCGGAGAAACTTTACGGCATCCGCATCGTCGAAAAGCCCGGCGTTCCCGTGTGGCATCCGGAAGTGAAGGCGTACGAGGTTTTTGACGGCGAAAGGCGCCTCGGCGCGTTTTACGCCGACTGGCACCCGCGCGAGACGAAGCGCGCCGGCGCGTGGATGAATTTTCTCGAAACGCGCGGCGACGGCGTTCCCGCGCACCTCGGGCTGATCTGCGGCAATCTTTCGCCGTCGGTGGACGGCAGGCCCGCGCTGCTGAATTTCGGCGAGGTCGTGACGATCTTCCACGAGTTCGGACACCTGCTGCACCACGTGCTGAGCGAGGTCGAAATCCCCGAGCTCGCGGGAACGAACGTCGCGTGGGATTTCGTCGAGCTGCCTTCGCAGATCATGGAAAACTGGTGCCGGAGGACGGAGTCTCTCGGGCTGTTCGCGCGGCATTTCGAGACGGGCGAGCCGCTCCCGCGCGAGCTGCTGGAAAAGCTGCTGCGCTCGCAGAAGTTCCGCGCCGCGAATTGCGTCGTGCGCCAGCTTTCGTTCGCCAAGACGGATCTGGATTTTCACGTCGAGACGGAAAAATTCAAGGACTGCGATTTCGACGAATACTGGAACGTCGCGCTCGCCGACTACCTCGTGCCGACGGCGTTCCCGCAGGTGCCGAGCCTGTGCCGCTTCCTGCACCTGTTCTCCGGTCCGACGGGCTACGCGGCGGGCTACTATTCCTACAAATGGGCGGAAATGCTCGAGGCGGACTGCTTCACGCGTTTTCAGAACGAAGGCGTGCTGAACCCGGAGACCGGGCGCGAATTTCGCGAAAAGATTCTCGCCCGCGGGAACGCCGCGCCCGCGGAAACGCTTTTCCGCGACTTCATGGGGCGCGACCCCGACCCGCGCGCGCTCCTCGCCCGCGACGGTCTCGCCGACTGACCGTCTTCGGCGGCTTTTCCGCGCGTTTTTTGCGTTGAATCGAAGGCGCGGGAAGCGCAAAATCGAGTCAGTTATGGCAAAATCTACATCCAAATTCAAAACGATGGACGCGAACGAAGCCGTCGCATCCGTCGCCTACAGACTCAGCGAGGTAATCGCGATTTACCCGATTACGCCTTCCTCCCCGATGGCGGAATCCTGCGACGAATGGTCGGCGAAGAAAATGCCCAATCTCTGGAACAATACCCCGAGCATCGAGCAGCTTCAGTCCGAGGCCGGCGTCGCGGGCGCCGTGCACGGCTCTCTGCTGGCGGGCGCGCTGACGACGACGTTCACCGCCTCGCAGGGCCTGCTGCTGATGATCCCGAACATGTACAAGATCGCCGGCGAGCTCATCCCCTTCACGATGCACGTGACGGCGCGCGCGCTCGCGACGAACGCGCTCTCGATCTTCGGCGACCACTCCGACGTGATGAGCTGCCGCTCGACGGGCTTCGTCATGCTCAACTCCGCTTCCGGACAGGAGGCGCAGGACCTCGCGCTCATCGCCCACGCCGCTTCGCTCAAGTCGAGCCTGCCGTTCATGCACTTCTTCGACGGCTTCCGCACCTCGCACGAAGTCTCCAAGATCCAGACGCTTTCGGACGACGAAATCCGCGCCCTCGTGGACGAGGAGGACATCGCCAAGTTCCGCGCGCGCGCCATGTCGCCGGAACGCCCGAACGTCCACGGCACCGCGCAGAATCCGGACGTCTATTTCCAGGGCCGCGAAGCCGTCAACAAGTACTACGACGCCGTTCCCGGAATCGTCCAGGGTCTCATGGACAAGTTCGCGGAAGTCACCGGCCGTCAGTATCACCTTTATGACTATTACGGAGCGCCGGACGCGGACCGCGTCATCGTCTCCATGGGCTCGTCCTGCGAGACGATCGAAGAGACGATCGACGCGCTCAACGCGCAGGGCGCGAAGCTCGGTCTCGTCAAGGTCCGTCTGTTCCTGCCGTTCGACGCGGAAGCGTTCCTGAAGGCCGTTCCCGCGACGGCGAAGAGCCTCGCCGTGCTCGACCGCACGAAGGAGCCCGGCTCGCTCGGCGAACCGCTGCTGCTCGACGTCTTCGCCGCCTACGCCGAATCCGGCAAGGCAATGCCGACGATCATCGGCGGCCGCTACGGCATCGGCTCCAAGGAATTCAATCCGGGCATGGTCAAGGCGATCTACGACGAGCTCGCCAAGCCCGCGCCGAAGAAACGCTTCACGATCGGCATCTACGACGACCTCACGCACACCTCGCTCGAATGGGACAACGCGTTCGACATCGAGGCGGACGACGTCAAGCGCGCGGTCTTCGTCGGCCTCGGCGCGGACGGCACGGTCGGCGCGAACAAGAACTCCATCAAGATCATCGGCGAACAGACTCCGAACTTCGCGCAGGGCTACTTCGTGTACGACTCCAAGAAGTCCGGCGCCTCGACGGTCTCGCACCTGCGCTTCGGCCCGCGCCCGATCCGCTCCGCCTACCTCATTCAGAAGGCGGGCTTCGTCGCGTGCTCGCAGTACGTCTTCATCGGCCGCCAGCCGATTCTGGAATACACGATGCCGGGCGCGACCGTGCTCCTGAACTCGCCGTTCTCGCCGGAAGAGACGTGGAAGCGCTTCTCCAAGGAATGGCAGGAGGAAATCATCGCCAAGAAGCTCCGCGTGTTCGTCATCGACGCGTCGAAGGTCGCCGCCGAATCCGGCATGAAGGGCCGCACGAACACCGTCATGCAGGCGTGCTTCTTCGCGCTCGCGAACATTCTCCCGAAGGACGAGGCGATCGCGCAGATCAAGAAGTCCATCGAAAAGACCTACGCCAAGAAGGGCGAGGAAGTCGTGCAGATGAACTTCAAGGCGGTGGACAACTCGCTCGCGAACCTGCACGAAATCGCCGTTCCCGCGGCGCCGGACGCCGACGCGAAGCCGCAGACGCTCCCGGAATACAAGGGCGCGCCGGAATTCTTCAAGCGCGTCCAGGCGATGATGATCGCGAACAAGGGCGACCTCATCCCGACTTCCGCGATGCCGGCGGACGGCAAGTTCCCCTCCGCGACGACGCGCTTCGAAAAGCGCGACCTCGCCGACCAGATTCCCGTCTGGAATCCGGAGCTCTGCATTCAGTGCAACAAGTGCGTGACGATCTGCCCGCACGCCGCGATCCGCGCGAAGTTCTACCCGGAAGCGCTCAAGGCGGGCGCGCCCGAAACCTTCAAGGGCGTGCCCTTCAAGGCGAAGGATTTCCCGGGAACGCTCTTCACCATCCAGGTCGCGCCGGAAGACTGCACGGGCTGCACCATCTGCACGCACGTCTGCCCCGGCAAGGACAAGAACGACCCGACGCGCCACGCCCTCATGATGGCGCCCCAGCCGCCGCTGCGCGAAGCCGAAGCGAAGAACTGGGACTTCTTCCTCGACCTCCCCGATCCGGAACGCGCCAAGCTCGGCAACACGATCCGCGACTCGCAGTTCATGACGCCGCTCATCGAGTTCTCCGGCGCCTGCGCCGCCTGCGGCGAAACGCCCTACATCAAGCTCGTGACGCAGCTCTTCGGCGACCGCGCCTACATCGCGAACGCGACCGGCTGCTCCTCGATTTACGGCGGCAACCTGCCCACGACGCCCTACTGCGTCAATAAGGACGGCCGCGGCCCGGCCTGGGCGAACTCGCTCTTCGAAGACAACGCCGAATTCGGCCTCGGCATGCGCTACGCGATCGACAAGAAGACCGAAATCGCGCGCCAGGCGCTCGCCGAAGCCGCGGGAACGGTCGGCGAAGACCTCGCCAAGGCGATTCTCGACGCGCCGCAGACCTCCGAAGCCGACATCGCCGCGCAGCGCGAACGCGTCGCCGAGCTGAACAAGAAGCTCGCGGCCTCGGGAACGCCCGAAGCCAAGCGCCTCGCCGCGCTCTCCGAGTTCCTCGTCAAGAAGAACGTCTGGATCGTCGGCGGCGACGGCTGGGCGTACGACATCGGCTACGGCGGACTCGACCACGCGATCGCGTCCGGCAAGAACATCAAGATTCTCGTCCTCGACACGGAAGTCTATTCCAACACGGGCGGGCAGATGTCCAAATCGACCTCGATCGCGGCGGTCGCGAAATTCGCGGCGGCCGGCAAGAAGCTCCCGAAGAAGGACCTTGCGCAGATCGCCGTGCAGTACGGCCACGTTTACGTCGCGCGCGTCTCTCTCGGCTACAAGGACACGCAGGTGCTCCAGGCGATGAAGGAAGCCGAAGCCTACGACGGCCCGGCGATCATCATCTGCTACGCGCACTGCATCGCCCACGGCTACCGCAATCTCGCGGACGGCACGGCGCACCAGAAGGTCGCGGTCGAATCCGGCTACTGGCCAATCTTCCGCTACAATCCGGCGAACGTCGCGCTCGGCAAAAATCCGTTCACGCTCGACTGCCCGGTGCCGAAGACGCCGCTCATGGAGTTCATGAACAACGAGACGCGCTTCAAAGGCCTGCAGCGCGCGAACCCGGCGCACGCCGCCGAGCTCTACGCGAAGGCGCAGGAAGTCGTGGACACGCGCTTCCACTACTACCAGGAATCGAAGAAGGCCTACGAACCCGCCCCGAAGGCGGAATAATCCTCCTCCGCATTCTCCGCAGAAAGCCGTTCCCGCCCGGGAACGGCTTTTTTCGTCTCTTTCCGGAACGCCTTTTCCGCAAAGGCGCCAAAGCGCAAAGAGTTTTTCAAAGCCGCGGACGGACACGGACGCACGCGGATTTTTTTTAAGGAAAGACAGGTCTCCGGTCTGTCGCCGCGGTGTCCGCGCGTTCGCTGCCGTACGCCTCACGGCGGAGACGTGGACGTCCCCGCTCCCATGCGCCTCGGACGCTCCCCGAACGCGAAGTTTCAAATTCGTGAAAATTCGTGTCCGTTCGTAGGTCCTTTTTCCTGCAAAAAAACGACGTCCCCGCGGATCTCTCCGCGAGGACGCCTCACACTAACTAACACACACTAATGAAAAAAGATGAGGGCTTAGGGCTGAGAGCTCAGAGAAGCGGCGTTCCCGCCCCTTTAAGCTTTAAGCCTTAAACTTTAAGCTTTCCTGCGGCGTCGGCGCGTGCCCGCGAGCGCGAGAGCACCCAGACCCGCCAGCAGACCGAACACCGACGGCTCCGGAATCGTCATCGTCAGCGAGAGCGTGTTGCCGGCAAGCGTCCACTTCGCGCTGTCGAGCCACGCATCGTCTCCGTTGAGGAGCTCCCACGCGCCCGACATGCTCGACGTCACATCGCCCTCGGAGAGCTCGGTCCCGTAAACCGAGAACACCGCCGCCGTCATAATCTGGAACGTCTGTTCCTGCGCGCCCGCGGGAAGCGCGACGTCCGCGAAATCGACCACGAGTTTCGCGCCCGACGCGAGCGTCACGGTCGTGCTGTCCGCCGTCGAAACGCTCACGTTCATGCCGGCTTTCACCTGCAGTTTCGCGCCGCTGTTCACCGTCACCGCGCCCGTGCCGAGCGCGCTCGCGTTGCCCGCGATCAGCGTCCCCGCCTCGACCGTCGTGCCGCCCGAATAAGAGTTCGCCTGCGTCAGAGTCAGCGAGCCCGCGCCCTGCTTGACGAGAATCGCTCCCGTAATCCTGCTGTCCGAGCGCACGTCGTTCGAGTAGTTGAAATAGACTCGCTTGTCCTGGCTTGAGGTCAACGTACCTTGATACCAGTTGATTGTCGA
Organism: Candidatus Spyradosoma sp.; assembly: GCA_051884495.1. Classification (GTDB taxonomy): domain Bacteria; phylum Verrucomicrobiota; class Verrucomicrobiia; order Opitutales; family UBA953; genus Spyradosoma. Next base: position 689 of record JBJEVQ010000018.1, on the reverse strand, counting down.
AGTGCCCGTGACGGAGCCTTCCGCAGCCGAAATGCCCTCGATCGCGTCCGTTTTTCCGCCGAACGTCAGCGTCGCATAATTAAGCGAAGCCGTATGCGTGAACGTTCCCGTAAATCCGGAAACATCTCCCGCAAACACAAACGACTGATTATAGCTACCGCTATCACGGATAAACGAACCGCTTCCCGTCAATTTCCCGGTAAGAGTGGCAACAGGGTTGTCTCCCCCTGCCGTTGTTCCGTTGTTCCAAGTGAACCCGTTACCGACGAGCGTGATGTTCGCGGCGAAAACAGAGTTGTCAGCGCCGTTCCAACCATACAGCCAGCCCTTCGTTCCGGAAAACTCCACCGTCGCCCCGGCACAGTTCCAGTTCGCGCTCTGCGTACCATTGACGCCCGTATTTGCACCGACCTTGATCGTGCCCGTCCAGTTGCTGAATTTTTCGTCGCCACTGTTGCTCAGAGTCAGCGAGCCCGTCGAGCCGAGGTTAATCGTTCCCTCGCCGGAAAGCTGCGTGAACGTTCCCGCGGCGGAGAACGTCATCGACGCGTCTCTCGCGACGGTCAGCTTGCCCGTCGTAGTCAGCGCGGCGGAGACATTGAGCGCGCCCACGGAAACCGTCGTATCGCCGTTATAGGTCTGCGCGACACTCAGATTCACCGTGCCGGCGCCGATTTTTTCGAGCGAAA
>JBJEVQ010000017.1:0-120637 GCA_051884495.1 Candidatus Spyradosoma sp. | reverse complement strand
GCGAGCGTTTCCGTCTCGCTCACGGCGGCGGGCACGGCGTCCGCGTTCACGCAGAACGCGGGAACGGTTTCCGGAAACGTCCTCGTGGACGGCGCGGGCGCGGGCTTCACGCAGAGCGCGGGCGGCGTCGTTTCGGGAACGCTGTCGCTCTCGAACGGCGCGACGGCGAACGTCGCGGGAACGGTTTCGGGCGCGACGTCCGTGCAGGGCGGCTCCGAATTGACGCAGACGGCGGGAACGCTCGCGGCCGTCGAGCTCATGGACGGCGCGCGCTTTGTGCAGACGGGCGGGAGCGCGGGCGCGGTCTCGTCATGGAACTGCGGAGTGGACGTCGCGGGCACGGTCGATTCGCTGACGCTTCACGCGGTGGAATCGGACAAAGGCGCGACGGTTTCCGGCACGGTGACGGGCGCGACGACGCTCACGGACGGCTCGACGCTGACGCAGACGGCGGGAACGCTCAATTCGGTCGTCGTGAGCGAGTCCAATTTCATTCAGAACGGCGGGAGCGCGGCGAGCGTTTCCGTTTCCGGCGAAAGCTCGACGGCGACGCTCGGCGGCGCGGTGAAGAACCTGAGCATTTCGGCGGGCGCGGCGACGCTCGCGGCGGATCAGACTTTTGAAACGCTGGCGATTTCCGGCGGCGCGATCGACGCGGGAACGCACGACGTGACGGTCGCTTCCGCGATCGCGGACGGCGCGGGAACGATTTTCGCGAAGAACATTTCGCTGAACGGCCTTTCGGGCACGACGACGCTCCGCGCGACGGAGACGCTGACGCTGAACGGCACGACGAGCACGGACGGAACCGTGATGGCGGGAACGCTGCTCGCCGTGAGCGGCGACGCGACGCTGAGCGGCATCGTCGTCGCGGGCGCGACGACGGTCTCGGGCGCGCTGACGCTCGAAGCCAACGGCAACGTCGGCGCGCTGAACGTCGCGGCGACGGGCGCGCTGCGCCTCGGCGAACGCGTGTCCGCGGACGCTTCGGGCGCGACGGTCGCGGGCGAACTGGCGCTCGGCGAGGGCTCGACGCTCAACGTCACGGGAACGGACGCCGTCGCCGTGAAGTCGCTGACGATGAACGGCGGCTGGCTGCACGCGCGCGGCGACGTGACGGTCGCTTCCGCGATCGCGGACGGCGCGGGCTCGGTGCTCGGGAACAACGTGACGCTGAACGGCGCGAGCGTCGCCGCGGGGAAGACGCTTTCCGCAGTCGCCTACGACACGCTGACGCTCGCGGGCGAAACGACGGGGCTGCTCGTTTCGGCGGACGAAAGGCTCGTCGTCACGGGCACGGCGACGCTTTCGGACGTTTACGTCGGCCACTACAGCGCGGGCACGGCGGGAACGACGGAAATTTCCGGCACGCTGACTTTGATCGCGAGCGACGCGGCCGAGGCGGAACACGTGATCGGCGCGACGACGCTGAAGTCGGGCGGCACGCTGAACGTGAACACGGACGCGACGGCGGACGTCGTCTTCGCCGCGGACGCGACGGGCGCGACCGTGAACGTTTCCGGCGCGACGCTGACGGGCGACGTGACGCTCTCGGGCGCGACGAACGTGCTGACGCTGACGAACGCGAACGTCGCGGGAACGCTGACGGCGACGGGCGGGCTGCTGCACCTTTTCGAGACGAACACGGCGGGCGCGGTCGCGATTTCCGACGGCGCGACGGTCGTCATGGAGGAGGGCGCGACGCTGACGGCGACGGGCGCCTTCGTGCAGGACGCCGATTCGCGCTTCGTGGGCGACGTCGAGGTCGAAAACGGTCCCGCGACGATCGCGGGAACGGTCGTCGGCTTCGTTTCGCTGACGGACGTCGCGGCGGACACGAACTCGACGCTCAGGGCGGACGTGACGGGCGGGCTTTCGCTCGACGCCTCGACGCTGACGATGGAGGGCGGCGCCGTCGCGGGAACGACGACGCTTTCGAACGCTTCCGCGCTGACGCAGGAAGGCGGCGCGCTCGGCGACGTCTTCGTCACGGACTCGACTTTCACGCAGACCGGCGGGAGCGCGCAGAGCGTGTCGATCAGGCGCACGGAAGGCGCGACGGGCGTTCCCGCGGCGAGCACGATCGCGGGCCGCGCGGACGAGGTGGTCGTGAGCGGCGACGGGCTCGGACTCGCGTTCACGGGCCACGGCGAAACGCGGCGCCTGCTGATTCAGGGCGACGGCGCGACGCTGACGATGGACGGCGGCTATATCGAAGCGCTGCACGTCGCGGACGGCGCGACGGCGACGATCTCCGACGGCGTCGTGGACAAGATCGGCATTTTGGCGGGAAGCGACGACGTCGCGGCGACGGTCGTGCTCGCGAAGGCGGAAACGGAACTCGCTTCCCTTTCGCTGATGGGCGCGGGCGCGAAGCTCGACGCGGGAACGAACGCGCTGACGGTCGCTTCCGCGATCGCGGACGGCGCGGGCAAGATCAAGGGCGGCGACGTGACGCTGAACGGGCTCTCGGGCACGACGGCGGTCACCGCCATGGGCACGCTGACGCTGAACGGCGCGACGCGCACGAGCGGCGACGTCGTCGCGAACGGGAAGCTGGTGATTTCCTCCGGCGCGGAGGCGACGCTGAGCGGTCACGTCGGCGCGGGCGAAGCGCGGATCGACGGCGCGCTGACGCTCACGGGAACGGACTGGGAGCAGAGCGACAGACTCGGCGCCCTGATTTCGGTCGGCGAGAACGGCGCGTTCGTCGTCGATTACATCGCGGCGTCGACGATCCGCGTGGATTCCGCGAGCACGATTTCGCTGAAGAACGGCGCGTGGCTTTCGGCGGCGCTTTCGTTCAAGACGAAGACGCTCGAGCTGAGCGGCGGCGCGAAGCTCTACAACGCGTTCCGCAACGAGGATCAGACGCTCGAAGTCGTCGAAAAGATCGAAGACGGCGACGGCACGATCGAAGGCGGCACGGTGACGCTGCGCGGCGGCGTGAGCGGGAACGTGAACGTTTCGGCGATGAAGGATCTGAACCTCGGCGGCGAAACGACGACGACGGGAACGCTTTCGGCGAAGACGATCACGGTGCTTTCGGCCGCGTCGCTGACGGCGGATTTTTCCAAGATTGCCGTGGAGGAAACGCTCGCCGTGAACGCGGACGCGACGGCGACGCTGACGATCGACGCGGAAAGCGCGGTCGTGAACAAGCTGACGGCGGACGGCGCGGTGACGCTTTCCGGCGGGAACGCGTTTTCGCTCGGGAATCTGCGCGGCGCGGGAACGGTCGAAAAGACGGGCGCGGGCGCGCTGACGCTCGGCGCGAGCGCGGATTTCTCGGGAACGCTGAAGATTTCCGAGGGCGCGGCGACGCTGAGCTCCGGCGCGACGTTCGGCGGCTCGCTCGGATTTTTCTCAGAAAATGAAACGCTGACCGCGGGCGACGGCGCGACGATCGCGGGAACGCTGACGCTGGGCTCGGGAACGACGCTCGAGCTCGGCGGGCGCGACGCGAAGGCGACGGTTTCCGTGGGCGCGCTCGCGGCGGGCGGCTCTTCCGCGCAGACGTTTTCCGTGCGCGCGCAGAGCGCATCGGCGGGCGCGGCGACGATCGTGCACGACGTGTATTCGGCGAGCGAATACGACGTGCTGCGCGTCGGCCCGGGCGCGGACCTGAGCTTCGCGACGGCGCTGCTGCGCGCGGGCGCGGAGCTCGACGTGAGCGCGCTCGCGGGCGCGCCGGACGGCGTGACCCTGACGCTCGTCGAGGGCGACGTCGCGCGCGGCTACGGCGCGCTTCAGTTGGCGGACGAGCTCGCTCTGGCGAATTTCGCGCTGAGCCCGGACGGCACGACGGCGTCGGTAGGCCTGGGCGCGAACGCGCTCGCGGCGGGCGTTTTCCCGCTTGAAACGACGGCGGACCAGCGCTCGGTCGCGCAGGCGGCGACGCGCGCGGGAACGGCTTCGGGCTACGGCGCGGCGCTGAACGCGCTGACGAATCCGCACGACACGCTCGCGGCGCTCGACGCGCTCGGCGCGGGTCACGCGGCGGCGATGATGCCGGCGCAGATCGACGGCGCGTGGAACCGTCTGCGCAGCGTGATGAACGCGGCGGGCACGGGCGCGCGCCTCGGCGCGGAAACGGAGCTCGCGGCGTGGGCGCAGTACGCGGGTAGTTGGACGGACGTGGATTCGTCGCGGGAACGCGCTTCGTGGACGCGTCGCATGCACGGGGCGCACGCGGGCGTGGAGCGCGCGTTCGCGTCCGGGTGGACGGCGGGCGCGGCGCTCGGCTTCGAGGATTCCGAGCAGAAGACCGGCGGCGCGAAGATCGGCGACGACGCGCTTTCGGCGAGTCTCTACGCGCGGCGGACGCAGGACGCGTTCACGCAGACGGCGGCGCTTTCGTTCGCCCGTCACGATTACGAGACGCGGCGGACGGTCGCGTTCCCGGGCTACGCGGCGCGGACGCGCGGGGACACGCTCGGGTTCACGGCGGCGCTGAGCTACGAGGCATCGTACGCGTTCGCGGTCGCGGACTGGGCGAAGCTTTCGCCGGTGGCGAGCCTGAGCGCGGCGTGGAACACGATCGAGGGGTGGACGGAAAGCGGCGCGGACGCGGCGCTGCGCTGCGGCGACCAGGACGCGCTCACGTGGCTCGCGGGCGTGGGCGGGCGCGCGGACTTCGAGTTCGCGAATCCGTTCTCGGCTGAGGCGAAGGCTCGCGCGGGCGCGTACGCGCTGTTCACGGCGGAGTTCGGCGAGCGCAGCTGCGGCGTCGATGCCGAATTCGCGGACACGGGCGCGGGCTTCACGGCGCGCTACGACGATCCTTCGCGCTATGCGCTTCAGCTGGGCGTGACGGCGTCGCTCCCGCTGAGCGGGAACACGTCGCTCTTCGGCGGCGTCTCGACGGAACTTCGCGAAGACGAGACGAACCTGAACGCGAACCTCGGCGTGCGCTTCGCGTGGTGAGGCGCGCGGTGTAAGGTGTGTAGAGTGTAAGGTGTGTAGCGTGTAAGGTGTAGTGTGTAAGAAAAGGTGTTCCCGTGAGAGATTGCGGGAACGCTTTTTGCCTTTTGGGAGCGAAGACATTCCTGTCTTCGTTCCCGTGGCGTGCGGTTTCCCGGGAACGGACGTTCGCCGCGCGGCGTTTGTGCGTTCCCGCGGCGGAGACGTGGACGTCTCCGCTCCCAAGCCCTCCCGCGTCCTTTCGAGCCGCTTGCCGGAATCCGCGAGCGCGAATTTTTGAGAACGCGAAGAAAACCGCAAATCAGAAGAAGTTAAAGAGAGGGCTGTTCAGAGAAATTTCTTCCGGCGTTCATGACTTCCGGTCAAAATCTCCCTTCCCTCTCATCCCTCATCTTTCCTCTCTTCCCTCATCTTTCCTCTCTCCCCCCGTGTTTTCAGAGGAAGAAGCGGTCGATCGCGGCGTTCGCGATCCAGAGGCAGGCGCAGGTCGCGAGCGCGGCGGCGAAGTCGTCGGCGACGACGCCCCAGCCGCCTTTGAGATTCTGCAGCTTCCTGATGCCGAGCGGCTTGAAGATGTCGAAGAGCCGGAAGAGCACGAAGCCGGCGAGCAGCCAGTAAAGCGTGTTCGGGCTGTTCGCGATGACGTCGCCGAGCCCCGCGAAGCAGACGGGCATCACGGCGAACTCGTCGAAATTGACCTCGCCGGGATCGGTGCGGCCGAGGCATTTTTCGCCGGCTTCGCAGACGGGAACGGCGCACACGACGAGCAGCGCCGCCCAGATCGCGAATTCGAGAAACGTCGCCGGCGTGTTGAGCCCGGTCGCCTGGAACGCGAGCGCGTAGAAAACCGTTCCCGCCACGGAACCCCACGTGCCGGGCGCGGGAAGCTTTCTGCCGACGGGGCCGAGCGTCGCGATCGCGCCGAGAACGCGGTCGGCGAAGGGAAGTCTTTCGTTTTCGGAATTCATGATTCAGCGCCCGGCGTCGCCGAGAAAAATTTTGCGGTTGCGGACGAGGTAGCCCGTCCCGGAATAAATGGTGAGCGCGACGGCGGCGTAGAACGTCCACAGCCCGAGCTCGCGCGCCCAGACGGGAAGCGCCTCGGGAACGCCGGCGGCGAGCCAGTCCGACGCGAGCGCCTTCGCGAAGAGCAGCAGCGAGACGGAGATCATCTGCAGCGCGGTCTTGATCTTGCCCGCCTTTTCCGCGGCGAGCACGACGCCGTTGCTCGCGGCGACGAGCCGCAGTCCCGTAATGAGAAACTCACGACAGATGATCACCATGACGAGCAGCACGCAGTGCTGCGGGAGCAGCGTCTCGAGGTCGCTCGCGGAGTTGCCGTACGCGTCCGGCAACTTCCAGCGCAGGCCGAGCAGGGCGACGAAGAGCCCGACCATGATGATCTTGTCGGTCAGCGCGTCCATGAGCTTGCCGAAGTTGGAGACGGCGCCGACGCGTCGCGCGATGTAGCCGTCGAGCCAGTCGGAGACGGCCGCGGCGACGAAGAGGACGAGCGCGATCGTGTCGCCGAACCGCGCGGGAAAGCACAGCAGCGCGACGATGACGAAGAGCATCGGAATGCGCGACAGCGTCAGAATGTTCGGAAGGTGTCTCATGCGTTATAACTTGCCAAAAAAATGCGGAAAGCGGAAACTTTAAGTCATTTCCCGCAAATTTGAAAATTAAATCATGACGTCTTCCCAAACGCTTTCGCCGCGCGTCGCGCTTTATCCGGGCAGCTTCGATCCCGTGCACAACGGGCATCTGCACGTCGTCGGGCGGGCGGCGCGCCTTTTCGACAAGGTTTACGTCGCCGTCGCGAAGAATCCGGAAAAGAATCCGCTCTTCGAGCCGGAGGAGCGCGTGGAGATGCTGCGCGAGGTCTTCGCGGGAACGCCGCAGGTCGAGCCCGTCCTCATCGAAGGGCTGACGGTGGACAACGCCGTGCGGCTCGGCGCGGGCGTCATCGTGCGCGGGCTGCGCCTCGTCTCGGACTTCGAGTCCGAGCTGCTGCTCGACATGCACAACCGCCGTCTGGACGCGCGCGTGGAGACGATCTACATGATGCCCACGAAGGAATTTCTCTACTTCAATTCCTCGTTCGTGAAGCAGATCGTGCGCATCGACGCCTCGCGCATCGAAGGCTACGTGCCCGACGCCGTCATGGCGCGGCTGAAAAAAAAGTTCCCGAATCCGGCGTTCACGCGGGAACGCGGTTGACGCTCGCCGCGCGCGCGTTAGAATGCGGCGCAGAAAATTGCCACCATGTCGTCATTGTCGATTCCTCTTTGCGTCGCGGTCGCGGCGCTTCTCGTCATCGTGTTTTGGGCGGTCTCCGTCTATAACGGGCTCGTGGCGTCGCGCAACCGCGTCAGAAACGCGTTTTCGCAGATCGACGTCCAGCTGCAGCGCCGCCACGACCTGATTCCGAATCTCGTCGAGACGGCGAAGGGCTTTCTGAAGCACGAGCGCGAGACGCTGCAGGCCGTCACGGAAGCGCGCGCCGCCGCGCTCTCGGCGGCGAAGGCGGTCGCGGGCGACCCGACGGCGGCGGGGGCGATGGCGAAGCTCGGCGCGGCGGAAAGCGCGCTCGGTTCCGCGCTCGCGGGCATGCGCGTCGCCGTCGAAGCCTATCCGGATCTGAAGTCCGACGCGCACATGGCGAACCTGATGGAGGAGCTTTCCTCCACGGAAAACAAGATCGCGTTCGCGCGCCAGGCCTACAACGATTCGGTGATGAGCTACAACACCGCGCGCGAGACGTTCCCGGCGGCGCTGCTCGCGGGCGCGTTCGGCTTCGCGCCGACGCCGCAGCTCGAAATCGAGACGCCCGAAGCGCGCAGAAACGTCAAAGTCTCTTTCTGAAAAACCATGGAAACTCCCGACGACAACGAAAACCTCGAATCCATCATCGACAACGGTCCCGAGCCGAAGCCGCAGAAGCCGCTCGCGGAAACGCCTTACGAAATCTCCGTTCCCGCGCTGTCGCTGTATTTTCACCTGCGCCAGTTCATTCCCGTGTTCGCGTTCGTCGCGCTGCTCGCGCTGCGCATTCTCGCCGAGGGAAGCCTGACGCTCGCGGTCGCGGTCTTCTTCGTGCTCTACGTCGCGTTTTACCTGCTCTCGACGCGCATCGCCGACCGCTACGCGAAGTCCGTCGTGTACGCGTTCGAGAAGAACGTCATTTCCGCCGAGACGTCCTACTGCGGCTTCTTCTCGCAGAAGACGATTCCGATCGACAAGGTCTCGCGCATCACGCTGCGGCAGACGCCGCTGATGCGCTTCTGCAAGGTGTACGCGCTGGATCTGGACATTTCCGGCGGCGTGCAGAACCGCGTGCGCCTCTACGGGCTCGCCGAAGCCGCGCGCGTGCGCCAGGCGCTGATCAGCGCCCGCAGCGTCGCCGTGAACACGCCCGAAGCGAAAGCCTGACGGGCGTTCCCGCCGCAGACGAAAAAACGCCGCGAAGTTTTCGGCTTCGCGGCGTTTTTTTTGCGCGTCCGCGCGGACGCGTTCGGGCGGGGCTTATTCCGCCGCCTCTTCGGGAAGGTCGAAGTCTTCGTCCTCCTCTTCCTGCGGGCGTTCCGGAGCTTTGTCGGAAACGGAGACGAGCTCGATGTCGAAGACGAGCGTCGAGCCCGGCGGCAGGCGGCCGGAGTCGCCGTAGGCCTGGTCGGCGGGAATGACGAGCGTCGCCTTCGCGCCGACGCCGAGCGTCTGCAGCGCCTCGATCCAGCCCGGAATGAGCTGACCGAGCGGGAACGGGAACGCCGCGGGCTCGCTCTTGTCCGTGAACGGGACGGGCTCGCCTTCTGCGCGCTCGGATGAATCGAAGATTGCGCCGTCCACGAGCTTGCCCGTGTAGCGCACGGCGATGTAGCTTTCCGGCGTCGGCTTCTTCGTGTCGTCGCCGGCCTTTTCGACCTTAACGAGCACGCCCGACGGGAGCGCGACGTACGCCTTGTCCTCCTTGCATTTTTCGATGTAGGCGGCGCCCTTCGCGCGGTTTTCGTCGGAAATCTTCTTGCGCGCGGCCTGCGCCTTTTCGGCGGCCTTCGCGCGGATCTTGCCTTCGAAGTCCTGCATGAACGCGCCGAAGGCGTCGCGGTCGGCGCGCAGCGCGTCTTCGAGCTCGGCGGTCTTTCCGGCGAGCCCGAGCCTGAAGCCTTCGATCGCGGCGGCGCTTTCTTCCGGCGTCAGTTCCGCGAGCTCGAGCCCGTTCTGCGCGGCGGAGATGCAGCCGACGATCTTGAGGAAGAGCGCCTTCTTTTCGGCGGAGATTTCCGCTTTCTTCGGCGTTTCCTGCTGCGTCTGCGTCGCGGGAACGGCGGCGTTTTCTTCTGCGCCGACGAACGGAGCGACGGCGAGCATTCCGAGGATGGGGATGATGTTTCTGATCATAATTGAAAGCCCCAAGTTTCCCGATTTTTCCGCCCCCTGTCCATGCTTTATTCCGCCGCCGTCCAAGTTTCGGTTGCGGGGGCGGAGGGGAGCGCGTATGATGCGCGGCATGATGAAATCATTCGGACTCGCTGCATTGGGCGGACTGGCGTTGGCGTCGCTGACGGCGTTCGCGGGAGAAATCACGAAGCTCGGAGACGTTCCCGTCGACTGGACGTCGCCCGACGGTTTCGGCAAGCTCGCGGGAACGCAGAGCGAAATCAAAAACGCGCTCGCGGGCTTCAACGTCTCCTCCGGCACGTTTTCGTTCCCGAAGGCGTCGCTGAAGAAGCTGAAGGCGAAGGAGCTTTTCTCCGTTCAGATCGACGGAAAGTGGGCGACGTTCGCGTCGGGCGCCGTTTCCGCGGCGGATTTCAAGGCGCCGAAAAAAGCCGTGCGCCACGCGGACGCGCTGGCGGAGCAGGGCAAGGTTCTTTCCCGCGTCTTCGAGGACAAGGCGAGCGGGCTCAAGGTCGAATGGTCGGCGACGCTCCGCGAAAAATCGCCCTACGTTTCGCAGACGTTCAAACTCGTGAACGCGGGACCGAAGCCGCTGAAGCTCACGTCGCTGCGCTTCGGCACGTTCGCGCTCGACGACGCGGACGCGGCGAAGACCGTCGGCAAGGTCGCGGGCGCGCCCGTCGCGTTCGCCGACGACGTGATCGGCGGCATCGAGTCGCCGAACTTCAAGCTCGAAAAAATCGACGCCAAGACGGTCGCGCTCGCGCTGCCGGTGAATCTGACGCTCGCGCCCAAGACCGAGCTGAAATTTTCCTCCATGCTCGGGTATTTCCCGAAGGAGCAGCGCCGCCGCGCGTTCAACTACTACCTCGAACGCGAACGCGCCGCGCCCTCGCAGCATTTTCTCCACTACAACTGCTGGTACGACTACGGGCTGAACCCGACCGAGGAAAAGATTCTCGCGAGCTTCGAGGCCTACGGCAAGGAGCTCGGCGCGCGCGGCGTGACGCTCGATTCCGTCGTGCTCGACGACGGCTGGGACTATCCGGTCACGGGCGAGCTCTGGTCGCCCACGCCCGCGAAGTTCCCCAACGGCTTCAGGAACCTCACGAAGACGGCGAAAAAATACAAGTCCAACTTCGGCATCTGGATTTCGCCGCTGGGCGGTTATTTCGACACGGACAAGCGCATCGCGAGCGCGAAGAAGATCGGCGGACTCGCGCCGGACGCCGAGGCGTTCGACCTCGCCGATCCGCTCTACTGCAAGTGGTTTCTCGGCAAATGCACCGAGCTCGTGAAAAAGGACGGCGTGAACTACTTCAAGTGGGACAAGGCGGGCGAGGGCGCGTCCATGCACTTCATGCGCCTCTGCGAAATCGCCGGCGAGCTGCGCAAGGCGAACCCGAAGCTCTTCCTCAACGTCACCGTCGGCACCTGGCCGTCGCCGTTCTGGCTCAACCACATCGACTGCACCTGGCGCAACGGCACCGCCGACGTCTTCTGGTACTGCAAGGACGTGGGAGACAAGCGCGACCAGTGGCTGACGTTCCGCGATCAGGAGGCGATCAACTGCTTCTCGAAAAAATGCGAACTCTATCCGCTCAACTCCGCGATGCACCACGGAATCGTGCTCGGCACGCAGTTCCAGGGCAAGGACTGCGCCGAGGCGGGAACGGACATGAAGCGCGAAATCCGCTCCTACTTCGCGCTCGGTCCGAACCTGCAGGAAATCTACGTGGACTACAGGATGGTCGCGGGAACGCCGTTCTGGGATCAGCTCGCGGAATCGGTGAAGTGGGCGAAGAAACACGCCAGGACGCTCGTGGACGTGCACTGGGTGAAGGGCAATCCGACGTCGAAGGAGGCCTATCTGTTCGCGGCGTGGCGCGCGGGCGACGGCACGCTCTACCTGCGCAATTCCTCCGCGGAAAAGAAGAAGATCAGATTCTCGCTCGCCGAGGCGTTCGAGCTCCCGAAGTCCGAAACCTCCGCGAAATACAAGCTCTCCGCCGCCTACGCGGACGAGGCGGAAGTCTTCAGGTCCCGCGTCGTTCCCGCGGCGAAGGAGCTCGTCCTCGAGCTCGAGCCGCTGCAGGTGCTCGTTCTCGACGCCGCGAAGCAGTGAGCGCGCGCGAATTCCTTTTCGGAGGACAGGCGTTTCCCGCCTGCCCTCCGATTTTTTTCGCCGCCGCCGCGCGCAAAAAAAGCGTTCCCGCGGAATCCGCGGGAACGCTTCGTTTCGCGAGGGAGCGCGTGCGTCAGGCTTCGTAGCCGTTCGGGTTCATCGACTGCCACTTCCAGGAGGAAGCGCACATGTCGTCGAGCGTGTGCGTCGCCGTCCAGCCGAGGAGCTCCTTGGCGTAGGTCGGATCTGCGTAGCACTCGGGCGCGTCGCCCGGGCGGCGCGGCGTGATCTGGTAGGGGATTTCCTTGCCGCACGCCTTCGAGAACGCCTGGATCATGTCGAGGACGGAATAGCCCGTTCCCGTGCCGAGGTTGACGGTGTAGATTTCGCCCGGCGTCTGTTCGAGCTTCTTGAGCGCGGCGAGGTGCCCGCGCGCGAGGTCCACGACGTGGATGTAGTCGCGCACGCCCGTGCCGTCCTTCGTCGGGTAGTCGTTCCCGAAGACGCGCACGAACGGCAGGCGCCCGACGGCGACCTGCGCGATGTAGGGCATGAGATTGTTCGGAATGCCGTTCGGATTTTCGCCGATGCGGCCCGACGGGTGCGCGCCGACCGGATTGAAGTAGCGCAGCAGCACGACGCCGAGATCCGGCTCCGCCGCCTTGACGTCGGAAATGACGCGTTCGAGGAAGAGCTTCGTCGCGCCGTAGGGATTGAGCGCGCCCGTGGAGCAGCTTTCGTCCAGCGGCACTTTTTCGGGCATGCCGTAAACCGTCGCCGAGGAGGAGAACACGATGTTGCGGCAGCCGTATTTCTTCATCAGCGCGAGCAGGTTGAACGTGCCCGTCATGTTGTTGTGGTAATAAAAAAGCGGCTTGGAGACGGATTCGCCGACGGCCTTGAGGCCCGCGAAATGAATGACCGCGTCGAATTTCGACTTCTTGAAGACTTCCTCGAGCGCCGCGTAGTCGAGCAGATCGACCTTGTAGAACTCGGGCGCGCGTCCCGCGAGCTCGGCGCCGCGCTTCACGGCTTCTTCCTGGGAATTGTAGAGGTTGTCGACGATCGTGATGTCGTAGCCCGCCTGGAGCAGTTCGATGACGGTGTGGGTGCCGATGTATCCGGCGCCGCCGGTGACGAGAATTTTCATGATGCTTTCTTTTTTTGAGGTTGTTGGAAAAACGAGTCCCCGATGCGGGAACAATCGCGGATTCTACGCCGCCGCCGCTCCCGGCGACAAGTCTAATTTCGGCGGAAAGGTGCCCGCTGCGGCGGCAACCGGAAAATTTATTATTAAAGCGGAAGACAGCTCGGAAGTCATCCTTTCTTCGAGAAACGCCGCCAAGCGCTTTTTCGCTTTAAAAAGCGGCGCGAATCGGGGAGACTTCACGCAAGAAACTTTCCCGCACATGCGACAATCCAAAGCCAAAAATTCAATCGCGACGCGCACCGGCGACGACGGCCTGACGACTCAGCTCTACGGAAGACGCATTCCGAAAACGCATCCGCGCATCGTCGCCAACGGCAGCATCGACGAGCTCTCATCGCAGCTCGGGCTCGCCAAGGCGTTCTGCGAAGACGCCGCGCGGCGCGAGACGCTGCAGCGCATTCAGCTCGAACTCATCGCGCTGATGGGCGAAGTCGGCGTCCTCAACGAAGACCGCGAAAAATACCTCGCCTCGAAAATCCGCCGCCTCGAAGAAGCCGACCTCGCGCGGCTCGACGATCTCGTGGACGAGCTCGAGACGGAGGAACGCCGCTTCACGGGCTGGGTGCTCGCGGGAACGTCTCCGCACCAGGCCGCGCTGCACGTCGCGCGCGCCGTCTGCCGCCGCGCCGAGCGCGACGTGCTCGCGCTGCGGGAACACGGAGAAGCGCTGAGCGAGCTGCCCGCGCGCTATCTGAACAGGCTTTCCGACGTGCTGTGGCTGCTCGCGCGCGACTGAAGCGCCCGCAGTCTCCCCTCTAAGCTCTTTTGCAGGAAATCTTTCCGTCATGACCGAAAAAGAATCTCAGACCCGCTTCAATTTCTTCCGCGCCGGAGGCGTGGAGCAGCTTTCCGTCGCCGACGGGAACGACTTCGCCGCCGTCGAGGCGCTCGACCCGAAACTCTGGGCGGCGCTCAGCATGCCGACCGAGGGCGTCGATTTCGACGCGCGCACGCTCGCGCTCGTCGATTCCGACAAGGACGGCCGCATCCGCGTTCCCGAGATCAAGGCGGCGGTCGCCTTCGCGCGCGAACACTTCGCGGATTTCTCCTCGTTCTTTCCCGGGAAGACGTCCTTCCCGCTTTCGGCGCTGAAAAAGGACAGTCCGCTCGCGCCGACCGCGGCGACGCTCGCCGACGCCGACGGGAACGTCTCGCTCGACGCCGCCCGAAAGGCCGCCGCCGATTTCGCCGCGCGCCCGTTCAACGGCGACGGTCTGCTGACGCCCGCCTCGGTGGAAGGCGACGCCGTCGCCGCGCTGATCGCGGACATTCTCGCCGTCCGCGGCGGCACGCCCGACGACGCCAGCGTTCCCGCGATTTCTCCCGCCGACGCCGACGCCTTCGCCGCCGACGCGGCCTCCGCGCTCGCCTGGCGCGAAAAGGCGGAAGCGGACGCCGACGCGATCTTCCCGCTCGGCGACGCGACCGCCGACGCCTTCGCCGCGATCGAAGCCGTGCGCGCGAAGGCCGAAGATTTCTTCGCGCGCTGCCGGCTCGCCGCCTACGAGCCCGCGAACGCCGACAGGCTCAACGCGAGCGCGGACGACATCGCCGGGCTCGCGCAGGACGCGCTGACAGCCGACGCGTCCGCCGCGTTTCCGCTCGCGCGCGTCGCCGCGGCGGCGGGCGTTCCCGCGCTTCCGCTTGAAAACGGCGTGAATCCCGCATGGGCGGACGCCCTGCGCGCGCTGCGCGACGCGGCTCTCGTCCCCGCGCTGGAGCTTCCCGCGAAAACCGAGTCGATGACGGAAACGCAGTGGCGCGGGCTGCTCGCGAAGTTTTCCGCGCACGCCGCCTGGACCGCGGCGAAACCGCAGGGGAAAATCGCCGACCTGCCCGTCGCGCGCCTGCGCGAAATCGCGGGAACGGACGTCGCCGCCGCGCTCGCCCCGCTCTTCGCCCGCGACGCCGCCGAGGCGCCGACGCGCCGCGCGCTTGAGGACGTCGAACGCCTCTGCCTCTATTCCGGGCATCTGACGTCGTTGCTCCGTAATTACGTTTCGTTCGCGGACTTCTACGCGCTCTCGCCGGACACGATTTTCCTCGCCGGCCGCCTTTTCATCGACGGACGCGAATGCGCGCTCTGCGTCCGCGTGAAGGACGCCGCCTCGCACGCCGCGCTCGCCGCCAAAAGCGAATGCTTCATCGCCTACTGCCGCTGCGCGCGCAAGTCCGACGGCGCGACGATGACGATCGCCGCCGTGCTCGGCGACGGCGACGCCGATTTCCTTTCCGTCGGCCGCAACGGCGTCTTCGTGGACAAGAGCGGGAACGACTGGGACGCGACCGTCGAAAAAATTCTCGAACAGCCGATTTCGCTGCGCCAGGCGGTCTGGGCGCCCTACAGAAAGCTCGTCCGCTTCATCGAGACGCAGGTCGCGAATTTCGCCGCGGCGCGCGAAAAGAAGGTGGACGCGGACCTTTCCGGCGGCGTCGGCAAGGTCGCGACGACGGCGGGCGCTCCCGCCGCGGGAACGGCGGCGAAACCGGCGTTCGACATCGGCAAGTTCGTCGGCATCTTCGCCGCGATCGGTCTGGCTCTGGGCGCGATCGGCGCCGCGGTCGCCGCGCTCGGGAGCGCGTTTCTCGCCCTCCCGTGGTGGCAGATGCCGCTCGCGATTCTCGGTCTGCTGGTGCTGATTTCGGCGCCGTCGGTCGTCATCACGGCGATGAAGCTGCGCCGCCGCTCGCTCGCTCCGATTCTCGACGCCAATTCCTGGGCGGTCAACGCGCGCGCGAAGATCAACATCGCGCTCGGCAAGGCGTACACGAAAATGCCGTGCAGACCGAAGAGCTCGCGCTTCGTCGGCGACGATCCCTACGCCTCGGGCTGCGGAAAGACGCGCGGAATCGTCGTCGTCCTGCTCGCGCTGATCGTCGTCGGGCTCGTCGCCGGCGTGCTGCTGAAGCGCCGCCTCGACGCGGACGCCGCCGCCGCGGAGGCGGAAGCCGTTCCCGCGCAGACGGAGACGGCGGCCGCCGCGCCCGCGGAGCAGCAGTGAGGGAGGCGACGGCGTGACGGGTCGCGAGGTCTCGCGCCCTCATCGCCTGCCCGCTTCGCGCACGCGCAAAAAACGGGACGCGGCTTTCGCCGCGCCCCGAAGCGTTTCCGAAGCGGACGCGCGCCTCACCACTGATTGTTCAGATTCTTGGTCTTGACGTCGTTCATGTCGAAGTTGCGCGTCTCGCAGCCGCGGATCGGCGCGGGAGACGTGCGCTCGAACTCGACGACGTCCACGACGTTCGCGCCTTTCTTGAGGAACGTCGCCGGGCAGTAGAGGCGCAGCTGCGGGCCGACGGGCTTGCCGTCAGGCGTGCGGCTCCAGTAGCGGCCGAGATTGTGCCCGTTGACGTAGAGCACGCCCTTGCCCCACTGCGCCATGTCCAGGAACGTGTCGGCGGGCTTGTTCAGCGTGAACGTGCCGCGGAAGTGCGCGCCGGGCATGTCCTTGTCCTGCGCCTTCGCCTTCTGCGCGTTCACGACGGATTCCTCCGAAAGCGTCTTGGGCACGACGATCCAGTTCTTGAGCGGCTTTCCGTCGAGCGTCACTTCGCCGACGATGCCCTTGCGGTCGCTCTCCATCGTGCCGCCGTAATTGATGTGCCCCATGCCCTCGACCATGATTTCGAGCTGCGCGGCCTTGGCGCGCGCGGGAACGTCGATGTCCGTCTTCTTCATGCGGCGATCGACGGTCGCGATGAGCTTTCCGTCGAGATAGACGTGCGCGTAGTCGTGAATGCCGTCGTAGGCGAGCTTCCCCGGCACGCCCGCGGGAACGGTCGTGCGGTAGAAGGCGAGCCCCTGGTTCTGGTCGAACGCCTCGAAATACGGCGCGTCCTTGAATTTCCCGCCGTTCTTGAGCGGCTGAAGATTGTCGCGCAGATTCGCGAAGAACTTGGGCGTGAACTCCTTGATTTCCGTGACGGGAATCGGCTTCGGAATCGCGGGAAGTTTTTCCTTGCCCTTGAGCGCGTTCGCGATGATTTCGCGGTACTGGTGATACTCCTTCGTCGGGCGTCCCTGCTCGTCGATCGGCGAGCCGTAGTCGTAGCTCGTGAGGTCGGTGTGGTAGTCGCCGCCGAACTCCTTGCGCGGGTCGTTGTTCGCGCCCGCGGTGAAGCCGAAATTCGTGCCGCCGTGCACGGGGAAGACGCTGAACGAGCGCCCCGTCTCCATGTACCAGCGGATGTTGCCGGAAAGGTTGGTCGGCGTCCAGTTGCCCTCGCCCCAGCGGCGCAGCCAGCCCGGATACGTCTCGGAGGAAAACACGGGAACGCCGGGATTCTTCTCGTTGGCGGTCTTCCAGTGGTTGTCGTTCGTTCCCGGATCGAGCCCGACGGCGACGTCCTTGTCCGGATAAATCAGCCCGCCGAGGTGGTAGTGCGACGCGCCGTCGGACATGTAGAAGGGCCCGAAGCCCTCCTTTTCCCAAAATTCCTTGAGCCATTTCAGATACGACGCCTCCTTGCGCGGCCAGCTCCCGTATTCATTCTCGATCTGCGTCATCAGAATCGGGCCGCCGTTCTTGGCGAGGAACGGCTTGGCGATCTTCGCCATCTCCTTGAGGTAGCGCGTCTGCGCCTTCATGAAGTTCTTGTCGGAAAGCGTGCGGATCTTCGCGTCCTTTTCCTTGAGCAGATAGGACGGCAGGCCGCCGAAGTCCCACTCGCCGCAGATGTACGGACCGGGGCGGAAAAGCACCCACATGCCGTTTTCCTGGCAGAGGCGGAGAAAGGCGGCGATGTCGCGGTTGCCGGTCTTGAAGTCGAACGTGCCGTTGGGCAGCTCGAAGTCGTTCCACATCGTGTAGAAGGCGATCGTGTTCAGCCCCATCGCCTTGCACATCTTGATGCGGTGATCCCAGTACTCGCGCGGAATGCGCTGCGGGTGCATCTCGCCGCCGCGGATCTGGAACGGCTTTCCGTCGAGCAGGAAGATACCGTCGTTTTTGTTCGCCGGATTTTCCGCGAACTCGAACTTCACGGCCTTCGGAGCCTTTTTCTGCTGCGCGGAGGCGACGGGGACGCCGGCGGAAAGGGCGAGCGCGCCCGCCAGCAGTGCGATGACAATTTTGGAGATCTTCATGATTTTTAAGGGGATTAAAAAAGGGGGTTAAAGGGAGAGAATCAAAAAGGTCAAGGGCCGCGTCGTCGTCGTTTTTCGCGGACGAAGCGGGTCTTGACCTTTTCGCGCTTCATTCCCAGTCCAGACCGACGTCGATCCAGGGAACGTTGTGCGTGAGCGCGCCGCACGAAACGAAGTCCGCGCCGACCGAGCCGAGCGTCGGCAGGCTTTCCAGCGAAACGCCGCCGCTGATTTCCGTCCACGCCGCGTCGCCGATCAGCGCGACCGCGCGCTTCAGGTCCTCCACGGAAAAATTGTCCAGGAGAATGACGTCCGCGCCCGCTTCGAGCACGGGCGGAATCTGCTCGATCCGATCGACCTCGACCTCGCAGGGAATGTCCGGACGGCGTTCCCGCGCGCGCCGCACGAGCTCCGCGAGCGCCGCGCCCGCCGTCGCCTCGTCCGCCGCGAGATGGTTGTCCTTGAGCATGAGCTGGTCGAAAAGCCCGAGGCGGTGGTTCCAGCCGCCGCCGCACGCGACCGCGTATTTGTCGAGCATGCGGTGTCCGGGCGTCGTCTTGCGCGTGTCGAGCAGACGCGTCTTCGTGTCGCCGAGCGCGGCGACGTGACGCGCGGTCTGCGTCGCGACGCCGCTCATGCGCTGCAGGAAGTTCAGCATGACGCGTTCCGCCGTCAGCATTTCCGCGGCGTCCCCGCGGATCGTCGCGACGACCGTGCCCGCGGGAACGGCGTCGCCGTCCTTCGCGAAAAATTCCGCGGCGGCGTTCCCGCCGTAAATCCCGAGAATCGCGGGAATCATGCTCAGTCCCGAAAGTGTGCAGGGCTTGCGCGCGACCAGGTCCGCGGCGGCGGTCTTGCCGCGCGGCGCGGAAATCTCCGTCGTCGGATCGCCCGCGCGGGCGGGGCGCATCGCGGGGACGAGCCCTTCGCCGGCGACGTCCTCGTCGCGCGCGAGAGTCACGATTTTTTCGATGTAGGCGGGGTCGATTTTTTCCCAGGCGAGGCGGTGCGCCATGCCGGACATTGCGTCGAGTGACTTTTTCATGATGCCGACAATGAAAGCCGCGTCGCCGCTCCCGCGCAAACTTCTTTTTCTCGCCGGGCGCCGGAAAACGGGAGCGCCTTAGGCGCGCTCACGCGTCCGCGCTTTCGGAAAGACGCGCGTTTTCGCGCTCGCGCAGAATCGCCTCCGCGCGCTCGATCGCGGACTGCATGTCGGGGCAGATGTTTTCCGCGCCGATGTCGAGGTCGGAGTGCTCGATCGCCTTTTTCGGCTGCGGGTGCAGGCCGGCGATCACGAGCGCGGTGCCGTCCGCCTGCATGTCCAGGTGCGTTTCCGCGATGGCGTGAATGCCCGTCGCGTCGATGGAGATGAGGTTGCTCAGATCCAGAATGAACACTTTGGGCTTGCGGCCGACGCGCTTGAAGTTTTCGCGGAACTGATCGACCGCCCCGAAGAAGAGCGAGCCGAAGACCTCGAAGACTTCGACATCGTCGGGCAGCTTTTCGCGCCACGCCGCGAGCGTGCCGTGCGGGTCGAACTCGTTTTCGCCGAGCTGCCTGCGGGAGAACACGTGGAACTCCGCTGTCTCCGATTCGCGTTTCAGGAACAGGAACGCCGAAAGCACGACGCCGACCTCGATCGCGACGGAAAGATCGACGAACACGGTGAGCAGGAACGTCAGCAACAGCACGATGATGTCGCTCTTCGGCGACGTGCGCAGCAGCCCGTAAAACGAGCGCCAGCCGCTCATCGTGTAGGAGACGAGCACGAGCACCGCGCCCAGCGCGCACATCGGCACATAGACGATGAACTGTCCGAGGCAGAGCAGAATCGCGAGCAGCACGCCCGCGTGCACGAGCGCGGAAATCGGCGTGCGGCCGCCGTTCTTGATGTTCGCCGCCGTGCGCGCGATCGCGCCCGTAGCGGGAATCCCGCCGAAGATCGGCGAAAGAATGTTGCCGATGCCCTGCGCGACGAGCTCCGCGTTCGGGCGGTGGCGGCGCCCCGTCATGCCGTCGGCGACGACCGCCGAGAGCAGCGACTCGATCGAGCCCAGAAGCGCGATCAGAAACGCGGGCGCGATCAGCTCGCGCATTTTTTCGAAATTCAGATCCGCGAAAATGCTGAAGTCCGGCGTCGGAACTCCCGACGGGAAGGGTTTATCCGAGAAGAACTTGCTGCCGATGGTGACGACGCCGTCCGGGTTTTCCGCGCCCGCGCCCCAGCCGAGCCCGAGCACCGCGAGCGTCGCCGCCACGATGACGAACAGCGCGCCCGGAATCTTGGAGGTGAAGCGCGGCCACACGAACACCGCCGCCGTCGCGACCGCCGAGACGATCACCGTGCGCCAGTTCGCCGTGTCGAAATACAGCAGATAAAGCGACCACTTGCCGACGAAGTCGCCCGGCACCTTCAGCCCCGTCGGGAACGTCAGCCCGAACAGGTCCGGAATCTGCGTCGAAAAGATCGTCACCGCGATGCCCGCCGTGAAGCCGACGATGACCGGATAGGAAATGAACTTGAGCAGCGCGCCCATCTTCGCCAGTCCCATCGCGACGAGAATCACGCCCGCCATCACCGTCGCGAACGCCAGCCCGCTCAGCCCGTACTGCGCCACGATCGCGTAGATGATCGGGATGAACGCGCCCGTCGGTCCGCACACCTGCGTGCGGCTCCCGCCGAAAATCGCGATCGCGAAGCCCGCAACGATCGCCGTGTAGAGCCCCTTTTCGGGAGCGACGCCCGAGGCGACGGCGAACGCGATCGCCAGCGGCAGAGCGATGACGCCGACGATGACGCCGGCGATGAGGTCGGACTTGAAATCCTTTTTCCCGTAGCCTTCCTGCAATACGGTCAGCAGTTTCGGTTTCAGATCGGAACGCATAGTGAAAGATGAAAAATGAGGCATGAAGTTTACGCCTTTCCCCCGCGCTTTTCAATAGCCATCCCGCACGGCGTCGCGGAAGCGTCTTGTAGAACGCAACGGATTCGCGTTGAAAAAAGCGCGCCCGTCCCTTAGCTTTTCCCGACTATGTATATTTCTCCGGAGACACGCGCGAAGATCGACGAAATCGTCCGTCGCAGCGGGCATCTTTACAAATTTCTGAACGTTCCCGCGAAGCAGGCGCGCCTCGCCGAGCTCGAAGCGAAAATGTCCGAACCGAATTTCTGGAACGACCAGCAGTCCGCGCAGACCGTGATTTCCGAAAACACGTCGCTGAAGTCCGCCGTCGCGCCGCTGCTCGCCTACATGCGCAAGGTCGAAGACCTGCAGACGCTCGCCGAGCTGCTCGGCGAGACGGACGAAAACGACGCGGGCGCTTCCGACGAACTCGCCTCGCTCGACGGCGAAGCCGCGGCGATGCTCGATGAAATCGACGCGCTCGAAATCTCCTCCTTCCTTTCCGGTCCGCACGACAAATCCTCCGCCATCGTCATGATCAAGGCGGGCGCCGGCGGCACCGAGGCCTGCGACTGGGCGGGAATGCTCATGCGCATGTACACGCGCTGGGGCGAACGCCGCGGCTTCAAGGTCTCCATCGAAGACCTGCAGGACGGCGAAGGCGCGGGCATCTCCACCGCCGTGCTCCGCTTCGACGGCGAAAACGCCTACGGCTACGCCAAGGCCGAGCGCGGCGTGCACCGCCTCGTGCGCATTTCTCCCTTCGACGCGAACAAGCGCCGCCACACCTCGTTCGCGAGCGTGGACATCGTCGCCGACATCAAGGACGACATCAACGTCGAAATCAAGGACGAGGATCTGCGCGTGGACGTCTATCGCGCTTCGGGCGCGGGCGGTCAGCACGTCAACCGCACGGAATCCGCCGTGCGCCTCACGCACCTGCCCACGGGCATCGTCGTCGCCTGCCAGCGGGAACGCTCGCAGCACCAGAACAAGGAGCTCGCGATGCGCATTCTCAAGGCGCGCATCTACGAAAAAATGGAGGACGACAAGCGCGCCGAGATGGAGAAATTCTACGGCGAAAAGGGCGAAATCGGCTGGGGCAATCAGATCCGCTCCTACGTTTTCCAGCCCTATCAGATGGTCAAGGATCTGCGCACGGGCTACGAGACCGGCAACATTCAGGCGGTGATGGACGGCGACCTCGACGGCTTCATCAACGCCTGGCTCCGCGCCGGCGGTCCGCGTTCCCGCAACAAGGACATCAAGATTGAGGACTGACGAGCTTGGCGGAAAGAATTTTCCGCGCGCAGAGTTTTTTCCGTGAGAATTCGTCCTCCGCGCGCCGCGCGGGGAGGGGCTTTTCTTTTCTCTTGCAAAGACGGGGGCGTTCGGCGAAGGTTTCCCGTTAAATTCAAATTTTTCATTTTGCCATGAAGTCTCTGGTCATCGCCGAAAAACCGTCGGTCGCGAAGGACATCGCGAAAGTGCTGAAAGTGCCCGCGAAGGGCGACGTTTTCGAGAACGCCGATTACGTCATCTCCTCCGCCGTCGGGCACCTGGTTTCGCTGTGCGATCCCGACGATTACGACGCGAAGCTGAAACGCTGGTCGCGCAGGACGCTTCCGATTCTCCCCGAGAAATTCAAGATCAAGCCCTCGGCGGAGCGCGGCGCGAAGGAGCAGTTCAACAAGCTCAAGCGCCTAATGGAGCGCGCGGACGTCGGCTGCGTCGTCAACGCGTGCGACGCCGGACGTGAGGGCGAGCTGATCTTCGCGTACATCTACGACCTCGCGAAATGCGAAAAGCCGACGAAGCGCCTCTGGCTCACGAGCATGACGCCGAGCGCCGTCCGCGACGGCTTCGAGCATCTGCTCGCGGGCGAGGACAAGTTCGATCTCTGCGAGGCGGCCCGCTGCCGCGCGGAATCGGACTGGCTCATCGGCATGAACGGCACGCGCGCCGTCACCCTGCGCACTTCGCCGGCGGGCAAGGGGCTGGTCGCCACCGTCGGGCGCGTGCAGACGCCGACGCTCTCGCTCATCGTGCAGCGCGAGCTCGACATCCGCAATTTCGCCCCCAAGGGCTATTGGCGCATTGTCGGCGAATTTCAGCTCGCCGCGGGAACGTACGAGGGCGTCTATCAGCGTCCGGACTTCAGAAAGCCCGACAAGAACGCGCCCGAATCCGAGAGCGGCGACAAGGCGGACCGCATCTGGAACAAGTCTCAGGCGGAAGCCGTCTATGCCGCCTGCAGCGCCGCCGCGACGGGAACGGTCTCCGATGAAAAGAAGCACACGACGGAAGCCTGTCCGCGCCTCTACGACCTGACGACGTTGCAGCGCGAGGCGAACAAGCGCTTCGGCTTCCCCGCGACGAAGACGCTTCAGATCGCCCAGGCGCTTTACGAAAAGCACAAGGCGACGACTTACCCGCGCACGGATTCGCGCGCGCTGCCGGAAGACTATCTCGGCACCTGCCGCCGCACGCTCGAGGCGCTCGAAGTCCGCGGGAAAGTCGGCGGATTCGCCGCGCGCGTCGTCGAAAACGGCTGGGTGCGCCCGAACCGCCGCATCTTCAACAACAAGGAAATTTCCGACCACTTCGCGATTATCCCGACCGACCAGCCGCCGAAGGGCGCGCTCGCTCCCGACGAGGAAAAGATCTACGACATGGTCGTCCGCCGCTTCGTCGCGGTGTTCTTCCCGCCGGCGGAGTTCGACGTGACGACGCGCATGACGAACGTCGCTGGACACGACTTCAAGACTGAAGGCAAGGTGCTCGTCGTTCCCGGCTGGAAGGAAGTTTACGGACGCGACGAAGGCAAGGCGGAGGACGATCTGCCGCCCGTGACCGACGCCGACGGCCTGCCCGCGACCGCGAAGGTCAACGAAATCCAGTGCCAGGAGGAGGCGACGAAACCGCCGCCGCGCTACACGGAAGCGACGCTGCTCGCCGCCATGGAAAGCGCCGGAAAATTCGTCGAGGACGAAGAGCTCGCCCTCGCGATGAAGGAGCGCGGACTCGGCACGCCGGCGACGCGCGCGGGCATCATCGACCACCTCATCAAGACGAAATACGTCGAGCGCGCCGGACGCGATCTCGTCCCGACCATCAAGGCGGAGCAGCTGATGGCGTTCCTCAAGGTCGCGGGCGTGGAGATTCTCACTAGCCCCGTGCTGACGGGCGAATGGGAGTTCCAGCTGCAGGAAGTCGCCGAGGGCAAGCGTTCCCGCAAGGATTTCATGAAGGGCATCGTCGCGCTCGCGACGCAGATCGTCGAAAAAGTCGGCGCCGACGGCGGGGACGACCAGTGGACGGAAACGGACATCGTCTCGCCGACCGACGGCAGACCGATTCTCGAAAACTACCGCCTCTACCGCTCGCAGGACACCGTCGCGAGCGCGAACAACCGCGAGTTTCCGGCGCTCGTCGTGTACAAGAACGCCAGCGGCCACAACCTGACGCTCGACGAGGTGCGCGCGCTGATCGCCGACGGCGAGATCGGGCCGATTTCGGACTTCAAGTCGCGCTTCGGCAAGCCTTTCACGGCCAAGCTCAAGCTCGAGAAAAACGAGAGCGGGCTGCTGCGCACGCTCTTCGTGTTTCCGGAACGCGAGGGCGACGCGGAGGCGGCGGCGTTCGACTACGCGACGGCGCCCGTCGTCGGCGAATGCCCCGCGACGAAGCTCAAGATCTACGACACGCCGTTCGGCTACCGCCCGAATCCGGCGGACGTGACCAAGGCGCTCAAGGTCGCGCCGTTCTCGATGGCGAAGAAGATGCTCGGCGCGGAAATCACGGCGGAGCAGGTGAGCAAGCTGCTGGCCGAGGGCAAGACGGACCTCATCAAGGGCTTCGTCTCCAACCGCACGAAACGGTCCTTCGACGCGTTTCTGTGCCTCGGGAAAAATTCTTCGAAAGTGCGCTTCGAGTTCCCGCCGCGCGAAGCCAGGCCGAAAGCGGAAAAGCCGGAAAAGAAGGCTCCCGCCAGGCGCCGCCTGATCAAGAAGCCCGCGCCCGGCGCCGACGTCCGTTCCTCCGCCGACGCGGACATCAGCGTCGAGTAAAAATTCCAGATTCCACCTTTTAAGATTTTTACAGCATCATGTCGCACTCCATCGAACTTTGGAAAGAAAACATGCTCGGCAACTACGGGCTTCCGCCCGTCGCGATCGCGCGCGGGCAGGGCTCCCGCGTCTGGGACGAGGACGGCAGGGAATACCTCGACTTTTCGTCGGGCATCGCCGTGCTTTCGCTCGGACACGCGCATCCGCACTGGGTGAAGCGCGTGCAGGAGCAGGCCGCGAAGCTCGCGCACTGCAGCAACCTTTTCGTGAACGAAAACGCGCCGCTCGTCGCCGAGCGCATCGTGCGGCACATGGGCGGCGGCAAGGTGTTTTTCTGCAACAGCGGCGCCGAGGCGAACGAATGCCAGCTCAAGATTTCGCGCCTTTTCGGGCGTTCCCGCGCGGGCGGCGAGGAAGGAAAGATCTACAAGGTCGTCGTCTGCGAAAACGCGTTTCACGGTCGGCTTTTCGGCACGATGGCGGCGACGCCGCAGGAAAAGATCCAGAACGGATTCCGCCCGCTGATGCCGGGCGTCGTCGTCGCCCGGCTCAACGACATCGAGAGCTTCCGCGCGGCGATCGACGGCGAGACCGCCGCCGTGCTGCTCGAACCCGTGCAGGGCGAAAGCGGCCTCACGCCCGCGACGCCCGAGTTCATGCGCGCGCTGCGGGCGCTCTGCGACGAGCGCGGCGTGCTCCTCATGTGCGACGAAATTCAGTGCGGCGTCGGGCGCACGGGCAGGCTCTTCGGCTTCGAGCTTTCGGGCGTCGTTCCCGACTGTTTTTCGATGGCGAAGGGGCTCGGCGGCGGCTTCCCGATCGGCGCCGTGTGGATGCGCGACGAGCTCGCCGCGCTCTTTCACGCCGGTTCGCACGGCACGACGTTCGGCGGCAACCCGATGGCGTGCGCGGCGGCGCTCGCGGTGTTCGAGACGCTCGACGCGGAAAAGCTCGTCGAACGCGTCGCCGAGCGCGCTCCCGCGTGGCGGGAACGGCTCGCTGAGCTCGTGCGCGACTTTCCGGAAATTCTCGTCGAAGTGCGCGGCGTCGGCTACATGAGCGGACTGCAGTTCCGCGAAGCTCCCGCGCCGTGGATCGCGAAACTGCGCGACGCCGGGCTGCTCTGCGTCGGCGCGGGCAACAACGTGATCCGGCTCCTGCCGCCGCTGAACGCGAGCGTCGCTGAGCTGAATGAAAGCGTCGAAATCCTCCGCGGCGTCTTCTCCGCCGCGAAGTGACGTTCCCGTCGCCGCGTCATGCTGCTTTCCGAATCTTCGCCGCGCGCCTTCTTCGCGCGTTTCGCCGAAATCTACGGCGGGACGCGCGACGTTTTTCTGATGAATCCGCAGTGGAGCGCCGACCAGCGGCGCGAGGCGGAACGGCTCGCGGCGGCGTTCGCGGCGCGTTCCCGCGACGGCGGAGCAGGGCGCGTCTTCGTCGCGAGCGGCGGCAGCGGCGGGAAAATCCGCTTCGTCGCGCATGAGCCGCGGACGCTCGAAGCGAGCGCGCGCGCGCTGATCCGCGCGCTGAAGCTTCCCGCGGGAACGCCGCTCCACTGCTTCGCGTGTCTGCCGCCGTGGCACGTCGGCGGGCTGATGCCGTTCGTGCGCGCGCGCGTCTCGGGCGGAAAGCTCTTCGTCGCGGAAAGCTTCGGTTTTCACGAGGACGACGCGCTCCCGAAATTTCGCGGCGGCGCGTCGGAATTCTGGATGAACTCGCTCGTGCCGACGCAGCTGCGGCGCCTGCTCGCGCGGCGCGACGGCGCGGCGTGGCTGCGCGGGTTCGATTTCATTCTGCTCGGCGGCGCCGCCGTTCCCGCGGATCTGCTCGACGCGGCGGAACGCGAAAAGCTGCCGCTCGGCGTCGGCTACGGCATGACGGAGACGGCGTCTCTCGTCGCGCTCTGGCGGCTCGGCGACGCGCCGCCGCGCCTGGCGGGAACGCCGCTGCCGCACGCGAAGATTGCGCTGAACGGCGCGGACGCGCGCATCGCGCTCGCCGCGGAATCGCTCGGCGAAACGCTGCTCGACGACGGCGCGCTCGCGCCGAATCCGGGCGGCGTCTTTCTCACGAACGACGAAGGCGAACTGCTGCCCGACGGGCGTCTGCTCGTGCGCGGGCGCGCGGACCGCCACATCAATTCCGGCGGCGAAAAAATCGATCCGCTCATCGTGGAGCGCGCGCTGCGGGCGTGCGGCGCGGCGGCGGCGATGGTCGTCGGCGAGCCCGACGCGGAATGGGGGGCGCGCGTCGTCGCGCTCGTCGTGCCGCCGTTCCCGGACGATCTCGCGGCGCGTCTGCGGGAACGCCTTCCCGCGTTCATGCTGCCGAAGCGCTTCGTCGCTGTTCCCGCGCTCCCGCTCGACGCGAAGGGCAAGCTCGACCGCGCCGCTCTCGCCCGCGCGCTGAAAACCTCTTGAGCGCGGATTTCTCTCGGACGCGGAGAAAACCGCCGAGTCAACGGGAAGTTTTGAGGGATGCTGCTTTGCAAAAAATTATTGAGCTGATAAAGTGAGGAAAACGGCGGAGCTTCTTTTCGGATCATGAAGAGTTTTCGAGAAATAGGAATCATCACGGCGGCGCTTTGCTCGGCGGCGGTCTGCGGAGCGGAAGATCCGCCGACGCCGCTTGAGCCGATTCTCGCCCGCGCGAAAATTCAGTCGGAAGCGGTTCCTCCGGAAAGCGTGACCGGCGACGGTTTCGTCGCAGTCGGACGGCCCGTCGATTATGCTCTTTCCCGCGACGCGGGCGTTCCTTTCGAAGGGACGCCCTCCTATCGCTTCGAGCTGCGCCGCGGCGACAACACGATCGACGGCGGAAGCAAAGGGCGCATCGAGCTCTCCTACTGCTACGCGACGGCGGAAGATTTTCCCGAAGGCACGGACGGCGACGCTTTCCGCGCGCTGAGCCGGATCGGCGCGGTCTATCATCGCGGGAAAGGAATCATTCCGCAGGGATGCGTCAGCCGCCACCGATTTTCCGTCCGGTTCCCGAAAACGATGGAGAAGGATGCCTCCTTTATTTTCGCGCAGATCCACGGCATGCCGGAGAGGACGCTCGTCACCGATCCCGCGGGAACGACGCGCAGGCTGTCGGAGCAGGATTTTCTCGCGCTTCTCGATTCCGTCATTTTCGACAAGGGCGTCGGCTACGCGAAGGAGATCCGCGGCGGGCGCGTGCGCAAGGGCGAGGCGAACGGATGGCTCGTCGAATCCGGAGGTTTCCCGCCGCTCGCCTTCGGCGTTTCCGACGGTTTTCTTTACGTCAAATGCAATTCGGACCGTCGTCTGCGGACGAATCTGCGCGACCGGACGAACACGAACATTTCGCGTTCGGAAGTGATGCGTCCCGTGAGTTCGGAATTCAAGAGTTCCGTGCTCGTCTTCAAGGAAAAATTCGACGCCGTTCCGCGTGAAACCTGGATCACGTTTGATTTCACCGTCGAATGGAGCCGCTACGGACGGGAACGCGAAACCGTTGAGCCGGGACGAATCGGCGTGACGATGAGCGTCGGCGGTGAGACGCGCCGCATCGTGAACGACGTTCCCGTGTTCATCGGACGCAACGACGAACTCGGCTATTATTTCAAATTCGGGATTTATCGGCCGCGCGGCGACGTTCCCGTGACGCTTCACGCGGCGGGCTACTCCCAGGAAATCCTGCGCCGCTGAGCCGTTCCCGATTCAGCGGACGGCGAGAGCGGCTTCGTAGGCGGCGCGGACGTGGGCGTCAAAGCAGACGAAAACGACGCGCGCGGGAACGGCGTTTTCCGCGAGAAAGGTGCGGACTTCGCGGACGGCAATCGCCGTCGCCGCTTCGAGCGGGTAACGATAAACGCCCGTGCTGATCGCCGGAAACGCGACCGTCTCGAATCCGCGTTCCCGCGCGATCGCGAGGCAGTTCCGATAGCACTCGGCGAGCGTCTCCGCTTCGTTCGCGTTCCCGCCGCGCCACACCGGACCGACCGTGTGAATCACGTGCTTCGCGGGCAGACGATAGCCGCGCGTGAGCTTCGCCTCGCCGTCGCGGCATCCGCCGAGCGTGCGGCACTCTGCGAGCAGTTCCTTGCCCGCCGCGCGGTGAATCGCGCCGTCCACGCCTCCGCCGCCGAGCAGCGTGCGGTTCGCCGCGTTCACGATCGCGTCCGCCGCCAGCGTCGTGATGTCCCCCTCGAAAATTTCGATGCGTCCGTCCGTTTCCATACGGAAAATGAACTCTCCGTCTTCCTTTTCCGCAACGCGAAAAATCAGAAAAGCATACCGAATTCCCAATATGGTGCGCATATTTCATTCCCATGGGTATTTAAGCGTGTTCGCAGGATATCCGTTTCCTTGGAAGAAATTCGTTTTCGCGGGAACGCGGCGTTTCCTCCGGAATCGTCCGATTCGTTCTTCGCTGCGGCGCGCTGGCACTGTTCTTGCAAAAGACGTGTGCCATGAAGCTTATCCATACTGCAGACCTGCATCTCGGACAGACCATTTACCAACACTACGAGCGCGCCGACGAGCACGCGCATTTCTTCGCGCAGCTCGAAAAGTGGTGCGTCGCCGAAAAGCCCGACGCGCTCGTCGTGAGCGGCGACGTCTTCGACGGCCCGCAGCCGTCCGCCGCCGTGAAAAAGGACTTCAACGCGCATTTCGTGCGCCTGCACGAGCTGTGCCCCGAAATGCGCATCGTCGTCACGGCGGGCAATCACGATTCGCCTTCGCGCCTCGAAGCGGACCGCGAACTCTGGGCGCTCGCGGACGCGCGCGTCGCGGGAACGCCGCCGCCGTTCGCGGACGTGTCCGACACGGAGGACTGGCGGGAACGCTTCATCGTGCGCCTGAAGAACGGCTACGTCGTCGCGCTTCCGCACATGAACGGCGCGCGCACGGCGCAGATTCAGAGCATTCTCGACAAGATCGCGGCGGAAAACGCGGACGGCAAGCCCGTCGTGATGACGGCGCACCTCGCGCTCGCGGGCTCGGACACGACCGGTCACGACGAAATCGGCGGCATCCGCACCGTTCCCGCGACGGAGCTCGGCGAGGGCTACGACTACCTCGCGCTCGGGCACATTCACCGCCCGCAGACCCTCGGCGCGACGCCCGACGTTCCCGGCGCGCGCGTCGAGCTGCCCGCGCCCGTGCGGCGCTATTCCGGCAGCGCGCTGCACGTCAGCTGCGACGAGGCGTTCCCGCACAGCGCCAGTCTCGTCGAAATCGACCGGCACGGCGGCACGGTCGCCGTCACGCCGTTGCGCATCGACGAACTGCGCCATTTTCACGTGCTGCCGGAAAGCGGAGAGGCGTTCGCGGACGCGAAAAGCGCCGTCGCCGCCGTGAAGCGTTTTGCGGAGGAAAAGAAGAGCGGCTATTTCCGCCTGCGCGTGCGCCACGACGCGAATCTGCCCGCCGATTTTTCGCAGAGAATCTACGAAGCGGTCGCGCCGTTCGGCGGCGAAATCCGCTTTAATCCTAAGCACGTCGTCGAAGGCGCTCCCGCGGCGGAGTCTTCGTCGGCGGAGAAGCCCGTGTTCGCCGTCGCCGATCTGCAGCAGATGACGGATCCGCTCGAGTTCATCGAAAAGACGATCGCGGACTACCCCGAGCTGAACATCGACGAAGTCCGCGAGCTTTTTGAGGATGTGTGCGTCGAGGCGCGGCGCCTCGCCGACGAAGCGGCGAAGAAGGCCGCCGAAGAAGCCGCGCGGAAAAAGAAGTCCAGAGGAACGGCGGCGGAAAACGACGACGAGGACGCGGATGACGAAAACGCCTGAAAATTTCCAAATCTCGAAAGCTATGAAATTCAAACGACTCCATATCCGCAACATCGCCTCGATACGCGAGGCGGACATTGATTTCGAAAACGGTCTCACGGACGCCGCGACCGGCGCGCCCGCGCAGATGTTTCTCATCACGGGCGAAACCGGCTCGGGCAAGACCGCGATTCTCGACGCGATTTCGCTCGCGCTCTACAGGACGACGCCGCGCGTCGCGGGCGTGGCGGAGAAGAACAGCAACAAGTATCACGACGGGCAGACGATAAACTTGATCAGCGTCGGTGCCGTCGAACAGTACACGCGTCTGGGCATTTCTTCGAAGGAAGTCTGTTGCAGCGAGCTCGTCTTCGAAGGAAACGACGGGATGACTTATCGCGCGAAACTGTCGTTGGGACGTAAGCAGGGCAACAGGAATTTCCGCAAGCCGGAATGGACCTTGCGCCGCGAGGATGACGGACAGGAATTCTCAGGCAAGGACGTAGCGGAAAACATCGTTTCCGTCGTCGGACTTACGTTCGCGCAGTTTTCACGCATGGCGATGCTCGCACAGGGGCAGTTCGCGGCGTTTCTCGTCGGAGCAAAGGAAGAACGGGAAAAGATTTTGGAACGCCTGACGAACACGACGATTTTCTCGCACTACGGAGAGGCGATTTCTAATCTCAAAAAAAAGGCGGACTCAGACTTGAAAGCCGTCGCGGCGCAGTTCGACGAGGCGGCGAAGGGCGCGCTCCCGCAGGAAAAACTCGACGCGCTGGCGCGGGAACGCGAAGAAAAATCCGGCGAGAGCAAGAGCTGCGAAGCCGAACGAGCCAAGCTCGAAGAAACTCTGAGGGCCGTGCGCGATTTCGCGACGCGGAAGGAACTGCGGGAACGCGCCGAAGCTGACGCGGAGCGGCTCGGCGGGAAAATCGAAGGCGAGGATTTCCGCGCGAAAGTCGCGCTCGCCGAGGCGTGGGACGCGAGCGCAGAGGCGCGCAAATCGCTCGACGCGCTGACGAAAGCGCGTCGGGAACGCGAAAGACTGCTCGAGGAAACGCCCTCGCACCGAGCCCGATTCGACGCGCTTTCGGCGGATCTGCTCGAGCGTCGCGAGGCGGCGAAAAAGCTCGCGGAAAACCTGCGCGGACGGCGGGAACGCCTCGACGCGCAGTCGGCGCGCGCGCCGCTCTACGCGGACGCGGGAACGCTCTGCGAAAAGATCGCGCGCTTCGACGAGGAACGCGGACGCGAAGCGAAGGCGCGGCGGGAACGCGACGAACTTGAAGCGAAGAAAACGGAGCGCGAAGCGAAGCTCGACGCCGCGCAGAAAACGGCGGAAGAGGCGGCGGCGGCGGTCGCGAAAAAGCAGGGTGAAATCGACAAACGGACCGAAGCGCGCGCGGCGCTCGCGCCCGAGGAAACGAACCGCGCGATCGCCGAAGCGATCGGGCGTAAAGGCGCGCTGGAAAATCTGGAAAACGACTGCGGACGCCACGCCGACGCCGTCGGAGAAACGAAAAACCTCGCGGAAGAAATCGCCGGTCTGGAAAAGACTTTGAGCGGACTCGAAGCGGAAAAAATCGTCACCGAAAAAACGTTCGAGGAGTCGAAGAAAAAATTTGAAGCCGCGCGGGAACGCTGTTCCGTGATGGCGGAAGGGACGAAGGCGGCGCTGACGAAACTGCGGAAACGCCTGCGCGACGAGCACGCGGAAGTCTGTCCGCTCTGCGGTCAGAAGATTCTCGAACTGCATTGCGACGAAAAGGAGTTTCACGCGATTCTTTCACCGCTCGAGCAGGAACGCGACGCGGCGAAGAAAGAGCGGGACGACGCCGAGAGCGCGAGCCGCGAAGCCGCGGGAAGATTCAACACGGAAAAGGGGAGACTCGAGGTCGAGCGCGCGCGTCTCGCGAAGGCGAAAAATGCGATCGCGGAACTTGAGAACGGCTTGCTCAAAGCGGCGGGAACGCTCGGGCTCGACGCCGAGGCGCCGCTCGCGGAGCAGATCACCGGGGCGCTCTCTGCGCTCGAAAAAGACCTAAAGTCTTTGAACGAAAAACAGCGCGACGCCGAAAAGATTTCGAAAGAAATCTCGGAACTCAACAGGGAGAAAAAGCCGCTCGACGCCGCGAAGACGAAGGCGGACAAGGCGCTTGCCGCCGCACGGGACGCGTGCGCGAAAAACGATTCGGAAATCGCCGAGCGGAAACGCGTCGCGGACGAAGCCGCGGAAAAAATCGCCGAACTTCGTGCCGTGCTCGCGCCGCGCCTCGCCGAATTTTTCCCCGAATGGGAACGCGACCGCGCCGGGACGCGGGAACGCCTCGCCGCGGACGCGCGCGCCTACGCCGACGAGAAGGACGCGTGCGACGCGGCGGAGCGCGAACTGAAATCCGCCGAGGAAACGGCGGCGCGCTTCGGCGCCGTCCGCGCGCGCGTGCTCGAAGACCACGCCGAATGGGCGGATGCGCCGGGCGTTCCCGCCGCGTTCTCCGGCGACGCGGACGGCGCATGGAACACGCTCGCGGGCGACGTGCGTGCGCATTCGCAGAATCTGCGTTTCCGCGAAGGCGAAATTCGCGAGAACGAAACCGCGCTCGCGGAGTTTTACGAAAAGAACGGCACGACGGAAACGGCGCTCGCGGAGCTCGCCGCGCGGGAAGCCGGAGTTTCCGACGCGCGGCGCGAAATCGCGGACGTCCGCGCCGCGCACAAAGCCGCTGCGGAACATGTCGAGACCGCGCGCGTCGCGATCGCCGGAATTCTGGAAAAACTCGGCGTCGCGACGGAGGCGGACGTTCCCGCGGAGGCGCCGCTCGCGGCGGAAAAGGCGGAGCGCGACAAACGCCTCGTCGCGCTCGCGACGCGCCTCGGCGAAATCAGGAAGGAGCTGGAGGCGGACGCCGGCAACCGGGAGAATCTCCGGAAAATCGAGGCGGAGCTCGAAGCGGCGAAAACGCGTTCCGGCAAGTGGGAAAAACTGAACAGACGTTTCGGCGGCACGCGCTTCCGCACGCTCGTGCAGTCCTGCATTCTTCGCCCGCTGCTCGCGAACGCCAATGTTTACCTGAGCCGCATCAGTGACCGCTACGAGCTGACGTGCGCGGACGAAAACGAGCAGCTCTCTGTTTTCGTGCGCGACCGGCTTAACGGAAACTGCGTGCGCAGCGCGACGGTGCTTTCCGGCGGCGAGCGCTTCATGGTTTCGCTGGCGCTCTCGCTCGCGCTTTCCTCGCTCAACCGCGCTGACCTGAACACGGACGTTCTTTTCATCGACGAGGGGTTCGGCACGCTCGACGAGAAAAGCCTCGAGGACGTGATGAACGCGCTCGGACGCCTGGGCGAAATCGCGGGCGAGAGCCGGCGGCGCGTCGGCGTCATTTCGCACCGCGAGGAGCTGAAGGAGCGCATTCCGGTTCACGTCGCCGTCCGCCGCGAAGGCGAGAGCGGCAGCGTCGTCCGCATCGAAAAAGCGTGAGGAGGAAACGCGATGGAGGACGAAAAACTCGGATATTTCGAGGTGCTCGCGAAATGCGGGCACGTGGGCAGGAAGCATTACGTGCTGAAGCGCTTCGCGGTCAGGGCGGAAAGCGCCAAGGAGGCGGCCCGCATCACGCGGCAGATTCCGCGCGTGAAGCACCACCACAAGGACGCCATCCGGAGCGTGACGGCGATTACGCCGGAGCGCTTCTCGGAGCTCATGCGCGAAAATTCCGCCGATCCTTTCTTTTACTGTCACAGCGTGCAGGAGCAGCGCATGTACGAGGAGGCGGAGATTTTTGCGGAGGAGAAATTTTCCGAGCCGGAGGAGCAGGGCGTTCCCGCGCGCCGCGGCGACGGCGGCAGGCGCTTCTACTGCGGCAAACGGCTTGTGCGGAATCCGCGCAAGTTCCGCCGCGCGTTCGGCGAAGAACCGCACAGTCGCCGCCCGCGTGACGGCTCCGCGTGAGCGCGCCCCAGGGCGGAAATTTCCGTTGCGCGGGGAGGCGGGAACGCTCATGATGATTCTTCAGTTTATGTCGATTTCCTATACAAATCTCGCCAACGCGGTCGTGAACAAAATGCCCGTTTACGAACCCGGAAAACCCATCGAATACGTCGCGCGCGAATTCGGTCTGGACCCGGACTCCATCGTCAAAATGGCGTCCAACGAAAATCCTTTCGGCGCCTCGCCCAAGGCGATCGCCGCCGTGCGCGCGATGCTCGACGGCGTGAACATGTATCCGGACGGCGGCACGATCGCGCTGCGCGACCGCCTCGCCGCGCTGTGGGGGCTGAAGCCGTCGCAGTTCTTCGTCGGCAACGGCTCGAACGAGGCGCTGATGATTCTCGGGCAGACGTTTCTGAACCCGGACTGCGAAGTCATCTACGGCGAACAGGCGTTCGTCGTCTATAAGATCGCGACGATTCTCGCGGGCGCGAAATCCGTTCCCGTGCCGATGCCGAATTTTTCGACGGACCTGAAGGCGATGCGCGCCGCCGTCACGGACAGGACGCGCATCATCTTCATCACGAATCCGAACAATCCGCAGGGCACGGTCTGCGATCCCGCGGAGCTGCTCGCGTTCGCGGAGAGCCTGCCCGAGCACGTGATTCTCGTCATCGACGAAGCGTATGCGGAGTTCACCGACAAGACGCCGGACTTCCGCCCGCTGATCGCGGCGGGGCGCAAGATTGTCGTCACACGCACGTTCTCGAAGCTCTACGGGCTCGCGGGCTTCCGCATCGGCTACCTGTTCGGCTCGGAGGAGGTCGTCGGGCTGATGAACCGTGTCCGCCAGCCGTTCAACACGAACCTTCCCGCGCAGGTCGCGGCGCTCGCGGCGCTGGACGACGCGGAGTTCGTGAAGCGCACGCTCGACGGGAACGCCGCCGGCGTGAAGCGGCTTTACGCGGGCTTCGAGGCGCTCGGGCTCAAGTACGTGCCGACGCACACGAACTTCATTCTCACGGAAGTGCCGAACGCGGCGGAGACGTTCGTCGAGCTCGAAAAGCGCGGCGTCATCGTCCGCCCGATGAAGGGCTACGGCATGCCGAATCACCTGCGCGTGACGGTCGGCACTCCGGAGCAGAACGAACGCCTGCTCGCGGCGCTCGGCGAGATTCTCGCGGGAACGCGCTGAAGGAAGGCGGCCGGCCGCCGGCCGCTTTTGAATTTCGACAAGCCAAACAATCTGAAAACAACCAACGTCGTCTTTTCCCATGATCGGATTTTTTCAAAACACAATGGCGAAGCACCACCGGCTGATGTTCGGACTGCTTCTCGTGATCATCGTCGTCTCGTTCGTGTTCTACACGGGCTCGGGCAGCGCGATGGATCTGCTCGGCTTCCGCAAGTCTCCCGAAGTCTGCGGCGTGAAGCTCAACGAACGCGAGGCTGACGTGTACCGCAAAGCGGTCGCGCTGACGACGGGCCGCGATGTGAGCGAGGCGCAGTACCGCGCGGCGCTCGTGCAGCGCGTCGTGCTCGAGCACCTCGCCGACGCCTATCAGATTCCCAATCCTTCGCAGGAGGAATTCGGCGCGTTCGCGCGGCGCTTTTTCGGGCTAGCCGAGGGCGAGGCGATGCCGGATCCCAAGCGTTTCGGCATGGACGAAGACACGCTCAAGACGATTCTGATTCAGACCTGGCGCATCGGCGCGCTCAACGCGCTGCTCGCGGGATCGCCCGCCTCGTTCGACGAGGACGTCGCGCTGCGCTGGCGCGAGCTCAACACGCGCTGGACGGTCGAGACCGCCTCGCTCGCGCTCGACAAGATCGCCGTCGAGCCCGTCGCCTCGGACGAAGCTCTTGAAAAATTCTACGCCGCGAACGCCGAGCGCTACCGCGTCGCGCCGCTCGTCAAGCTTGCCTACGCCGTCGTCGCGCCGAGCGCGGAGGCGCGCGCGAAAATCGCCGAGCCGACGGACGCCGAGCTGAAGACCTTCGCGCGGATGCGGGACAAGAACCTGCGCGACGAGGCGGCGCTCGACGCCGAGCTCGCGAAAAACCGCGCCGCGTGGGCGAAGCTCTGGAAGGCGGACCGCCTTTCGCTCCAGGTCGCGTCGGCGACGTCCGACATGCTCGCCGAAAAGCTCGCGCAGGACATGCTTTCGCCCGACGCGCCGGATTTCGCCGCGGCGGTCGCCGCTTCCGGGCTCGATTTCAAGGACATTCCGCCGTTCCCGACGGACACGGTGCCCGCCGACGCGTCCGTTCCCGCGGAAATTCTCCGCGACGTGACGGCGTCGCTCAATTCCACGCTCTGGCGCACGGACGCGATTCCCTACGGCGAAAACGCGCTGGTGATTCTTTTCCGCGGCAACGAGCCGTCGCGCGTTCCCGCGCTCGACGAAGTGCGCGCCCGCGTCGCCGAAGACTGGAAGCAGGCCGAAATCGGCAAGGCGCGCTTCGAGCGCGCGCGCGAACTCGGCGAGACGCTCCGCAAGGAAGTCGCCGCCGGCAAGCCTTTCGCCGAAGCCGCGAAGACGCTCGGCATGACGCCCTCCGCGTCCGCGCCCGCGTTTTCGATGCGAGAATTTCCGGACGCGCTGCGTCCCTACGGCGCGGCGCTCTTCGAGACGCTGAAGACCACGCCGCTCGACGCCGTTTCCGACATGCTGCTCGCGGGCGATTTCGCGCTCTTCGTCCGTCCGCTCAAGAAGGACGTTCCCGCGGCGGACGCGAAGTCGGAGGAACTCGCGCAGCTCGCGCGCTATCTCGACGCGCAGGTTTCCGCGATGACGCTGAACGTTCAGCTCGGCGAACGCATCGGCGAAGAGCTTTTCAAAGTTTCGCCGCGCGCCGCCGAGGAAGAGTGATTCCGCTTTCATGGCGCCGGAAAGCATCGCCGTCGTCGCGCTCGGCGCGAATCTCGGCGACCGCGCCGAAACGCTCGGCGAGGCGCTGCGGCGCGTCGAGGCGGCGGGCTCGCGCGTGTTCTCCGTTTCCTCGCTTTACGAGACGGCGCCCGTCGGCTGCGCGACGGGCGCGCCGGATTTTCTGAACGCCGCCGCCGCGCTGGTCGTTCCCGCGGGAACGACGCCGGAAGATCTGCTCGCGACGCTCGCAGAGACGGAGACGGCGCTCGGGCGCGAACGTCCGTTCCCGAACGCGCCGCGCACCTGCGACCTGGATCTGATCTTTTTCGAGACGGAGACGCGCGCGACGCCGGCGCTGACGCTTCCGCATCCGCGCTGGCGGGAACGCGCGTTCGTGCTCGAACCGCTCGCGGAAATCTTCGAACGCGGCGGCACGCGGCTCGCGCGCGAACCGTGGCAAACGCTGCGCCGCGAGACGCTCGACGCGCTCGCCGCCGCGGACCGTTCCGGAGTGCGGCGCGCTGGAGCGTTCCGATGGAAACGCTGAACGCGGCTCTCGGAAACGCACCCGACGGGGCGGCGGAAAAGCGTCCGCCCTTCCGCGGCTTCCGCGCGCCGCTGCTGTGGATTCTCCTGCCGCAGCTCGCCGCGTTCGCGCTCTGCGAAAACGGCTTCGCGCTCCCGCGCGCGGCGTGCGTCGTCGCCTCGGGCGTCGCGTTCGCGCTCGCCGTGCTCGGCGCGCTTTTCGCCGACGTCTCCGCGCGTCCGCGCCGTTTCGGTCTCGGGAAAATCGCGCGCGACGTCTGGGCGCTCGCGCTGCCGCTCGCGGCGTTTTTTCTCGCCGGCGCGTGGTGGAGCGCGAATGCGCCGCGCCTCGTCGACTGGAGCGCGTTTCCGGAGACGGAAGCCTTCGTCGAGCTCGAAGTCGAGACGCCGTTCCGTTCCGCGGGCAAGTCCTGGAGCGGGCTGGCGCGCGTGCGCGGAATTTCCGAGGACTGTTCGGCGCTCGTCGGCGCGCGTGTCTTCTACGCCTTTCGTAAGGACGAAACGGATACGGAGCCGCGCGAGGGGACGCGGCTGCGGATGCGCGCGCTCGTCCGCGACGCCGTCGGCGACGAGCGGCTTTCCGGGGGCTTTCGGGATTTTCTGCGTTCCCGCCGCGTGAGCGCACGGGCGACTGGCGGCGATCATGTGGAAATTCCGGATACGGAGACGGGCTTCGACGCCGCGCTTTCGCGCCGTTTCGCGGAAATGAAGTCGGCGCTGATCACGAAGCTCGTCGATCCGCGCTCGCCGCGGGAACGCGAACAGCGCGCGCTCGCGGCGATGCTTCTGGGCGAACGTTCTCTGCTGACGCGGGAGCAGCGCGACGACTTCGTGCTTTCGGGAACGACGCACATTTTCGCGGTGAGCGGGCTGCACGTCTCGCTTTTCGCGGCGCTGATCTTCGCCGCGTGTTCCCGCGCGCGCGTGCCGTTCTGGATTACGGCGGCGGCGACGGCCGGCGTGACGTGGTTCTACGTGCGGCTCACGGGCGCGGCGCCGTCTGCGATGCGCGCGTGGACGATGATCGTCTTTCTGCTCGCGGCGCGGCTGCTGGGGCGGCCGGCGCATCCGCTGAACGCGCTGATCGCGTCCGCCTCGTTCGCGCTGTGGCGCGAGCCCGCGCTTTTCGCGGAGGCGGGCTTCCGGCTTTCCTACGCCGTCGTCGCGTCGATTTTTCTCTACGGCGTTCCGCTCGGCGACTTTCTGCGCGCGCGGCTGCGGCTTTTCCGCTACGTTCCCGCGGCGAGTCTTTCGCGGACGCGGCGTGTCTCGGCGGCGCTTTGGGAGAAGGGCTGCGCGGCGTTCGCGGTTTCGCTCGGCACGTTCGTCGCGGGCGCGCCGTTCGTCGCCGCAAGCTTCGGCGTCTTCACGCCGGTCGCGGTTCTGGCGAATCTCGCGCTCGTGCCTTTTCTCGGGATTCTGCTGAGCGCCGCGCTCGCCTCCGCCGCGCTTTTCTGCGTGCCCGGCGCCGCGCCGCTGGCGGAGCTCGTCTGGCGCGCGGACGCCGCGCTGATGTTCTGCGCGGAGGCGTTCGCGGGAACGGCGGCGGCGCTTCCGGCGGACGCGGCGACGCGCTTCGCGGACCCGCGCCTCGGGGCGCTCGGCGGCGCGCTCGTGCTGCTCGCGTTCGCGGTCGGCGCCTTTTCGCCCGCCGTCCGCGCGCGCCCGGCGCTGCGTTTCGCGTTCCCGCCGCTTTTCCTGCTCGCGTATCTGCTTGCGTTCGCGTTCTGAAACGGGCAAAATCCGCAAACGTTTTTCAACAATCAAATCCGTAAAAATCATGGCTAAAAATCCCATTCGTGTGACGATCACCGGCGCCGCCGGCCAGATCGCGTATTCGCTGATTTTCCGCATCGCGTCGGGTTCCGTCTTCGGTCCGGACCAGCCGGTCGCGCTGAATCTGCTTGAAATCGAGCCCGCGCTTCCGAAGTGCAAGGGCGTCGTCATGGAACTCGAAGACTGCGCGTTCCCGCTCGTGACGGACATCGTCGCCACGTCCGATCCCGCCGTCGCATTCAAGGACGCGAACTGGTGCCTCCTCGTCGGCTCGGTGCCGCGCAAGGCCGGCATGGAGCGCAAGGACCTGCTCGGCATCAACGGCAAGATCTTCGTCGGCCAGGGCAAGGCGATCGCCGAGAACGCGGCGAAGGACGTCCGCGTCTTCGTCGTCGGCAATCCGTGCAACACCAACGCGCTGATCGCGATGCGCCACGCGGCGGGCGTCCCCGAAGAGCGTTTCTTCGCGATGACGCGCCTCGACGAAAACCGCGGCAAGTCGCAGCTCGCGCAGAAGGCGGGCGTGCACGTCTCCGCCGTCAAGAACATGACGATCTGGGGCAACCACTCCTCGACGCAGTTCCCGGACTTCTTCAACGCGACGATCAACGGCAAGCCCGCGACGGAAGTCATCACCGACAAGGACTGGCTCGAAAACACGTTCATTCCGGTCGTGCAGAAGCGCGGCGCGGCGATCATCGAAGCGCGCGGCGCCTCCTCGGCGGCCTCCGCGGCGAACGCGGCGTGCGACACCGTGCGCAATCTCGTCACGCCGACCGCGCCGGGCGACTGGTACAGCGTCGGCGTCGTCTCCAAGGGCGAATACGGCACGGAGCCCGGCATCATCACCGGCTTCCCCGTCCGCACGAAGGCCGACGGCACCTGGGAAATCGTCGCGGGTCTGAAGATCAACGACTTCGCGCGCGCGAAGATCGACGCTTCGATTCAGGAACTCAAGGAAGAACGCGACACCGCCGCCGAAGCTCTCGGCTGCAAGCTCTGAGCCGCCTTCCCGACTCCGAAACCCGTTCCCGCGGGAACTTTCTTCGCGGGAACGGGTTTGAATTTTTGAAACACATCCGAAAATCCCCAACGAAAAAATCATGAAGAAACTGAACACCATTCTCGCCGTTTCGGCGCTCGCGGTCGCGGCGTTCATGCCGCTTTCCGCCGAGACGACCGCCGCCGACGGGCTCAATCCGCAGTTCACCGCGCAGTGGACGCGCGGCGACGACGGCGTCATCCGCACGGCCGTTCCCGCGCGCCCCGAAGGGCAGAAGCACGTGCTCGAGCTGCGCACGCCCGCGCTGAAGACCGTCCGCGTCGCCTTCGTCGGACTCGGCATGCGCGGCCCCGGCGCCGTCGAACGCTTCACGCACATGAAGGACGTCGGCCTGAGCGTCGAAATCGTCGCGCTGTGCGACCACGAGAAGGCGCGCGCCGACAACCTGAATCAGCGCCTCGGGCTGAAGCTTCCCGACTCCGCGATCTACTACGGCGAAGACGGCTACAAGGCTCTCTGCAAGCGCCCGGACGTCGATCTCGTCTATATCGCGACGGACTGGAATCACCACGTTCCCGTGGCGCTCTGCGCGATGGAAAACGGCAAGCACGCCGCGATCGAAGTGCCCTCGGCGATGTCGATCAGGGACTGCTGGGATCTCATCAACACGTCCGAGCGCACGCGCAGGCACTGCATCCAGCTTGAGAACTGCTGCTACGACTTCTTCGAGCTCAACACGCTCAACATGGCGAAGAAGGGCGTCTTCGGCGAAATCATCCGCGGCGAGGGCGCGTACATTCACGACCTCAGCGGCTTCTGGAACTGGTACTGGAAGAAGGACAAGAACGACAAGCTCGGCTGGCGTCTCGAATACAACCGCCTGCACCGCGGCGACGTCTATGCGACGCACGGACTCGGACCGGTCTGCCAGGTCATGGACATTCACCGCGGCGACCGCCTGACGACGCTCGTCGCCATGGACACCGGCTCCTTCATCGGCAAGGAACTCGTCAAGAAAGCCACGGGCGAGGACTGCCCCGACTTCCAGAACGGCGACCACACGACGACGCTTCTGCGCACCGCGAAGGGCAAGGTCATCGAAATCCAGCACAACGTCATGACGCCGCAGCCCTACAACCGCAAGTATCAGCTGACGGGCACGGCGGGCTTCGCGAACAAGTATCCGGTCGAAGGCTACGCGATCGAAGGCAAGAACGCCGTCGTCGAAGGCGTGCCGAATCACGAAAATCTGAACGCGCACGGCTTCCTTCCGAAGGACGCGCGCAACGCCCTCGTCGCCAAGTATCAGCACCCGCTGATCACGGAAATCGGCGAAAAGGCGAAGAACGTCGGCGGCCACGGCGGCATGGACTTCATCATGGACTACCGCATGGTCTACTGCCTGCAGAACGGTCTGCCGATGGACCTCGACGTGTACGACATCGCCGAATGGTGCTGCCTCGCCGAGCTCGGCGCGATTTCCATGAACA
The DNA here is from genome assembly GCA_051884495.1 of Candidatus Spyradosoma sp. Lineage (GTDB taxonomy): Bacteria > Verrucomicrobiota > Verrucomicrobiia > Opitutales > UBA953 > Spyradosoma. The sequence continues at coordinate 78,557 of JBJEVQ010000017.1, read as the reverse complement.
ACGGCTGCGCTCCCGTCGAAGTGCCCGACTTCACGCGCGGTCACTGGAACGAGGTCAAGGGCTACAAGATGTACACGTCCGAAAACACCTGGTACTGATTCCGGGCTTCGGACTTCGAGAAGAGCGTTCCCGCCTCCGCGCGGGAACGCTTTTTTTAGGATGACGAAGTCGTGAAGGCCTTTGCGCTCGGCTCCGCCGGAGCGGAACGCGATCGATTCCCATGATCTCCGTCGCTCCATCGTCCGCGCTCCGCGCTTGACAACGGGCGCGAAAAGCGAGATTTTTCCCTCATCGTGCATTTCAGATTCCACAGCCGACTTAGCCTTGTGCTTCTGCTTCTCCCCGCGGGGGAGTGAGCTTTTTTTCGTGCGGACTCGGCGCCGCCTTTCGCCGAAGACCTGCGGGAGCGTTCCCGCGAATCTCAAAAAAAATTCCGCCGCGCGGGAGCGTTCCCGCAAGGCGTCAGAAAAATCCGAAACCTTTCAAAGAAAATCAATGCAACACGAAAAAATCACGAAATACGCGCCGTTTCCGGCGGTCGAAATCAGAAACCGCCGCTGGCCCGACAACAAGATAACCAAGGCCCCGATCTGGTGCAGCGTCGATCTGCGCGACGGCAATCAGGCGCTCGCGATTCCGATGAACGTCGAGGAGAAGATCGAAATGTTCAAGATGCTCTGCGACATCGGCTTCAAGGAAATCGAAATCGGCTTTCCGTCCGCGTCGGACACCGAATTCGCGTTCGCGCGCACGCTCGTCGAAAAGAATCTCATTCCCGACGACGTCACGGTGCAGGTGCTCGTGCAGTGCCGCGAACACCTGATCCGCCGCACGTTCGAGGCGCTGCGCGGCATGAAGCGGGCGATCGTGCACATCTACAATTCGACGTCGCCGCTGCAGCGCCGCGTCACTTTCGGGAACGCCTCGAAAGAGCAGATCCGCCAGATCGCGATCGACGGCGCGACGCTCGTCAAGTCGCTCCTGCCCGAAGCCGCGGGAACGAAGATCCGCCTCGAATACTCGCCCGAAAGCTTCTCCGACACGGAAGTCGATTTCGCGCTCGAGTGCTGCAGGGCGGTCATGGACGTCTGGGGACCGACGCCGGAGGATCCGATCATTCTGAACCTGCCGGAAACCGTGCAGTGGACGACGCCGAACGTTTACGCGGACATGATCGAGGCCTTCATCAACGGGCTCGAAAACCGCGACGCCGTCATCGTCTCGCTGCACACGCACAACGACCGCGGCACGGGCGTCGCCGCGACCGAGCTCGGGCTGATGGCGGGCGCGGACCGCGTCGAAGGCACGCTCTTCGGCAACGGCGAACGCACGGGAAATCTCGACGTCGTCACCGTCGCGCTGAACATGTACACGCAGGGCATCGAATCCGGTCTGCGCTTCGACGACCTGCCCGCGATCCGCGAAGTCTACGAGCGCTGCACGCGCATGACCGTTCCCGAGCGCCATCCGTACGCGGGCGACCTCGTCTTCACGGCGTTCAGCGGTTCGCACCAGGACGCCATCAAGAAAGGCATGGATCTGCGCCGCGCCGCGGGCCCGGACTCGCCCTGGCGCGTGCCGTATCTGACGATCGACCCGTCCGACGTCGGCGCGAACTACGAGGCGATCATCCGCATCAATTCCCAGAGCGGCAAGGGCGGCATCGCCTACATCCTCGGCCGCGATTTCGGAATCGACCTGCCGAAGCTCATGCATCCCGTCGTCGGCGAAGTCATCGGCGGCATCGCCGACAAGCTCGGCCGCGAGCTTTCGCCGAAGGAGATCAACGACGCGTTCATGGCGAACTTCGTCAACGTCTCCGAGCCGCTCGCGCTCAAGGTCTTCGAAAGCGTTTCGGAAACGAAGCCGCTCGTCTCCTGCCGCGCGAAGGTCGTCTATCTGGGCGTCGAACACGAGATTTCCGGCAGCGGCAACGGTCCGATCAACGCGTTCGTGAAGGCGATCCACTCGCAGGGCTGGAAGAACTTCACGCTGCGCGACTACCGCTCGCACGCGATCGGCACGGGCTCGGCGACGGAATCGGCGGCGTACGTCTCGATTTCGCGCGACAGCGACGGCAAGGTCTTCTGGGGCTGCGGCATCGACACGAACATCGAGCTCGCGGGTCTGCTCGCGCTCGTCTCCGCGTTCAACCGTTCCCGCCGCATCTGACGGAAACGCCGCGCACGGACGAAAAACGCCTCGGAAATTCCCGAGGCGTTTTTTTCGCGAAAGCGTTTCCGCGTCTTCAGCTTTCCGCGCGGCAGAGCTTGCGCAGGAGGCGGTAAAGCGTCTCGAGGTGCGGCATCGGGACGCCGCGCGCGTTCCCGCGGCGGAGCGGCTCGCCCCAGATGGATTCGATTTCGACGGGCTTCTTCGCGCGGAAATCGAGCAGGCTCGACGGCAGATACGCGCCGCACTTCACGGTGACGTCGAGCTGCTTCCGCAGATGCTCGTCGGGGATTTCGACGCCGTTCGCGCGCGCCGCGCTCTGCAGCTCGCGCATCAGCGCCCACGAAAGCTCGACGAGGTCGGGCGAGGCGACGAGCTCGGCGCAGTCGATGTCGCCGCCCGCGATGCAGAGCCCGTTGAAGGGCACGTTCCAGCAGAGTTTTTTCCAGAGCGTGTCGTCGAGCGAATCCTTCGCCTCGGCGGCGAGCCCGGCGGCGGAGAAGAGCGCGGCGAGCTCGCGCGTGCGTTCCCGCGCGGGGCCGACGGATTCCGCGAGCCAGAGCAGCGTGCGCCCGGAAGTGCGCACGACGCCCGGCGCCGTGCGGTTGATCGTCGCGTAGCACACGCCCCCGAGGACGTTTTCCGCGCCGAAGAGTTTGCCGAGCCGCTCCGTGTTTCCGAGGCCGTTCTGCACCGTGAGTACGCGCGTTCCCGCGCCGACGAGCGGCGAGACGAGTTCCGCGTAGCGCGCGTTCGCCGTCGTCTTGAGCGCGATGAAGACGAGCCCGCACGGCCCGATTTCTTCCGGCGTCCTGTGCCCGTTCACGCGCACGCGCGAGACGTTCCCGCGGTCGTGAATCTCGAAGCCGCGTTCGCGCACGACGTCGTAGTCGCCGCGGAGCAGGAAGCGGACGTCGTGTCCGGCCTGCGCGAGCTTCACTCCGTAAAACGCGCCGATGGCTCCGGCGCCGACAATTGCGATTTTCATGGTGATCTTGCGTTGATGGATTCGTGGAGCGTTCCCGCCGTCCCGGCGACGGGAACGCGGATTTCATGCTACACGAAAGCGCCGCTTCTTCGAGATTTTTTTCGGCGGCGGCGGGAGCGCGGAGCGGGGCTCAGCGGGGCTTCAGCAGGCCCGAGTCCGCGAAGGAAAAGTAGCCCGAGACGTGGGGCGGGATGTTGCGTCTGCCGACGATCACGTGGTCGGTCAGGCGGATGTCGAGCGTCGCGGCGGCTTCGGCGAGCTTTTTCGTGATCTGCAGGTCGTTCGCGCTGGGCGTGGAGTCGCCGCTCGGATGGTTGTGTACGAGCACGACGCATTCCGCGTTGCAGCGTACCGCCGGGCGGAGAAAGTCGCGCGGGTGAAAGAGCGAGCCGTTCGCCGTGCCCGTCGTGACTTCGTCGTAGCGCAACGGGCGCAGCTTGACGTCGAGCGAGAGAATCCAGCAGGATTCGCGGTCGAGCGGCAGCGCGCGTTTCTCGAAAAACTCGAAGACGTCGCGCGCGCCCGAAATCGGCGCGGCGATTTCGCGGCGGTCCTCGAAACGGCGGGCGAGTTCGAACGCCGCGGTGACCGCGCAGGCGCGCTTCCACGTGAGCCCGGCGTCGACGAAATCGGAAATCGTCCAGCGGGAGAGTCTGTAAAGCGAGCCGTCCGTGCGGTCGAGCAGGGCGCGCGCGGCGTCGAGCGGCGGCGTTCTGCGCTCACCGGTTTCGAGCAGCACGGCGAGCACTTCCGCGTCCCCGAGACAACGCGCCCCGCGACGGTCGAGCCGTTCGCGGGGGCGCATCGGAGAGTCTTGTCCGTTTTCGGCGGACATCACTCTTACTTGTCGGCGAATTTGCCGAGAACCGTTCCCGCGGGAACGACCGCGTCCTTCTTGACGATGAGCACGCCGTCGCGGACGCAGAGCTGTTCGGTTTCCCAACCGTCTTCGACGCCTTCGGGCGTGAGCTTGCAGTTCGCGCCGATGCGGGCGTTCTTGTCGATGATGGCGTTGCGGATGATGCAGTTCGGCCCGATGCCGACGATGGGCGTTCCCGCCGCGCGGCAGGCGGCGATTTCTTCCAGCGTCTCGTAGTAGTCCGCGCCCATGTGGACGACGTTCTCGAGCGTGGAGCCTTCGTCGACGACGGCGCGGACGCCGATGACGCAGCGGTTCAGCTTCGCGTGCGTGACAATGGCGCCTTCGCCCATGATGACGCGCTCGAGCGTGCAGCCGTTCAGCTTGGCGGCGGGCAGGAGACGGTCGTGCGTGTAGATCGGCGCGACTTCATCGAAGAAATCGAACGGCGGAACCGGATCCGTGAGCGAGAGATTCGTTTCCCAGAAGGCGCGGACGGTACCGATGTCTTCCCAATAGCTGTCGAAGACGTGCGCGACGAGCTTCTTCTTGCCGAGCAGACCGGGAATGACTTCCTTGCCGAAGTCCTTCATGTCGTTGTTGAGCGCTTCGCGGAGGAACTTGCCGGAGAAGACGTAGATGCCCATCGAGGCGAGGCAGTATTCCGCGTTCGACTTGTCGGAAAGGGCGTCGCGCAGCGGCCCGTGAATGACGAGCGAGTCGATGACCTTCGGGTCTTTCGGCTTTTCGACGAACTCCGTGATTTCGGAGTCTTCCTTGACGCGCATGACGCCGAGCGCGGAGACTTCCGCCTTCGGCATCGCCTTCGCGGCGATGGTGACGTCCGCGCGGCTCTGGACGTGCTGGAGAATCATCGGACGGAAGTCCATGCGGAACAGCTGGTCGCCCGAGAGAATGAGGACGTAGTCGTCGTCCTTCAGATTGAAGTGCTGGAGGTTGTGGCGCACCGCGTCCGCCGTGCCTTGGTACCAGGCTTCGCTTTCCATGTTCTGCTCCGCGGCGAGAATGTCCACGTAGCCCTTGCCGAACGCGTCGAACTTGTACGTGCGCTGGATGTGGCTGTGCAGCGAGGCCGTGTTGAACTGCGTGAGCACGCAGATCGTGTTGTAGCCGGAGTTGAGGCAGTTGCTGATCGGGATGTCGATGAGCCGGTATTTGCCCGCGAGCGGAACCGCCGGTTTGCAGCGGGCTGCCGTTAAAGGATACAGACGGGTGCCGCGGCCGCCGCCCATGATGACGCATACTACTTTTGAGGTTGCCATGATTTGTTTTGGAGTAATGAATTTTGGTTAAAATGAAGCACGGACCGAAGTCCGAACGCCGTTTGAGCTTAGAGATTTCGCCGCCTCGCGCAAGAAAAATCTTGCGAAAGACGGCGCGCGGGGAGGGGCGTCGCCGCCTCAGCGCTTCGGAGGCTCGACGTATCTGCCCTTGGAGATGTCCGAGACCGTCTTCGAGAGCACGACGAGCGCGAGCAGGTTGGGCAGCACCATCAGCCCGTTGAAGAAGTCCGCGAGCTGCCACACGCATTCGACCTTCAGCATCGTTCCCGCGATGACGAACGCGAGCACGACGGCCGAGTACACTCTCGTCCAGCGTCCGCGCGTGAGATACGCGAAGTTCACCGCGCCGAAAAAGTGCCAGCCCAGAATCGTCGAAAAGGCGAAGAAGAGCAGGCAGACCGCGACGAAGACGCCGCCGAAGCCCGAGAAAAGCGTGTCGAACGCCGCCTGCGTGAGGTCGATGCCCGTGAGCCGCGCCGCGCCTTCGCCGAATTTCAGCGCGCCCGAAGTGAGGATGACGAACACCGTCAGGTTCAGAATCACGAACGTGTCGATGAACACGCTCAGCATCGCGATGAGACCCTGGCGGTTCGGGTTCTTCACGGCGGCACGCGCGTGCGCGTGCGGCGTGGAGCCCATGCCGGCCTCGTTGGAGAACAGCCCGCGCGCGACGCCGTAGCGGATCGCCTCGCGCACCGTCACGCCGAGCGCGCCGCCCATCGCCGCCTGCGGATCGAACGCGCCGACGAAGATCAGCCGCACGGCTTCCGGCAGCGCCGCCGCGTTCGCCGCGATGAGAATCACCGAGCCGACGATGTACACGAGCGCCATCAGCGGCACGATGCGCACGACCGCCTTCGCCAGCCGGCGCGTGCCGCCGAAGAAGATCGCGCCCGCCGCGAGCGCGACGACGGCGCCAACCGCGATCGCGGGAACGGGCAGGGCGTATTTTTCGAAGATGCCCGAAAACGCGCTGCCGATCGAATTCGCCTGCACCATGATGCCCGTGAAGCCGAGCGCGCAGCAGCAGCACACCGCGAACACGCACGCGAGAATTTTCCCGAACGCGCCGCCGAACGCCTCGCGGATGTAATAGGCGGGGCCGCCGGTGATCTCGCCGTGCTCCTCGCGGCGGAATTTCTGCGCGAGCGTCGCTTCCGCGTAAACCGTCGCCATGCCGAAGAACGCGCTGACCCACATCCAGAAGATCGCGCCCGGGCCGCCGGAGACGATCGCCGTCGCCGCGCCCGCGAGATTGCCCGTGCCGACCTGCGCGGCGACCGCGGTCGCGAGCGCCTGCACGGGCGTCATTTCGCCGTCCTTCTTGCCGTCCTCGTGGCGGCGGAAAAGCACCCGCCACGCGTCCCTGAACTTGCGCAGCTGAATGAAGCGCAGCCGGACCGTGAAGAAGATGCCCGCGCCGCAGAGCGCGAAGAGGAGCACCGTGCTCCAGAGCACGTTGTTGACGTCGGTGATGAAGTTCGTGATTTCGGTCATCATGAAGGTGTCGTTTTTGAGCGTTGAAAAAGACTCACTATGCCCGCATCCGCCCTCCGTGAAAACGAAAAAGCGCGCCCCTTCCCGAAAAACGGCATGTCTCCGCGCTTTGCTCGCCTGTCGCCTGACGAGAGCGCGGACGCGTACGGATTTTTTGCTGGCGGAGCGCGAGAGGTTCGCGCCTCCGTCGCGTCGGGAAAATTTCCCGCGTCTGTTTCCAAATTTCAATTTGCTCCCGGGGCGGGAAAAATCTACGATGAACAGAAATATTTTTTCATCATGAGTTCCTCCGAATACAATTTTTCCGAGATCGAAAAACGCTGGCAGAAATTCTGGGCGGACGAAAAGACGTTCCGCGCCGTGAACAAGTCCGACAAGCCCAAGTTCTACGTGCTCGACATGTTCCCGTATCCGTCCGGCGCGGGCCTGCACATCGGTCACCCGGAGGGCTACACCGGCTCCGACATTCTCGCGCGCTACAAACGCGCCAAGGGATTCAACGTCCTGCACCCGATGGGCTGGGACGCGTTCGGCCTGCCCGCCGAGCAGTTCGCCATCAAGACGGGCAAGCACCCGCGCGGGCAGACGCTCGCGAACATCGACAACTTCCGCCGCCAGCTGCAGATGCTCGGCTTCGCCATCGACTGGGAGCGCGAAATCTCCACCATCGAGCCGAAGTACTTCAAGTGGACGCAGTGGATTTTCCTCAATCTCTTCAAACACGGGCTCGCCTACGTGGACGACAAGCCGGTCTGGTTCTGTCCTGAGCTCGGCACCGTGCTCGCCAACGAGGAAGTGCTCAACACGGACGAAGGGCCGCGCAGCGAGCGCGGGAACTTCCCCGTCGAGCGCCGCCCGATTCGCCAGTGGGTGCTCCGGATCACGTCTTACGCCGAAAAGCTCATCGCCGGGCTCGACGAGCTGAACTGGCCGGATTCCACCAAGCGCCTGCAGAAGAACTGGATCGGCCGCAGCGAGGGCGCGGAGGTCGAGTTCCCGCTCGCGGACGATCCTGAGACCAAGCTCAAGATCTTCACCACGCGCCCGGACACGCTCTACGGCGTGACGTACATGGTCATCGCGCCCGAGCACCCGCTGCGGGAACGCCTCACGACGCCCGAGCAGCGCGCCGCCGTCGAAGCCTACGTCGAAAAGGCGCGCAACAAGTCCGACCTCGAGCGCACCGACCTCGCCAAGGAAAAGACGGGCGTGTTCACGGGCGGCTACGCGATCAATCCGCTCAACGGCGACCGCGTTCCCGTGTGGGTCGCGGACTACGTGCTCATGGGCTACGGCACGGGCGCGATCATGGCCGTTCCCGCGCACGACGAGCGCGACTGGGAGTTCGCGAAGGCGCACGACATTCCGATCATTCAGGTCGTCGAAAATCCCGAGGCGAAGGTGGACGTGCAGCAGGAGTCGTTCGTCGCGAACGGCGTGCTCGTCAATTCCGGCGAGTTCACCGGCATGCCCACGAGCGAATCCAAAAAGGCGATCACGAAATACGTCGAGGAGCGCGGCTGGGGGCGCGGCACCGTCAACTACAAGCTGCGCGACTGGCTGTTCTCGCGCCAGCGCTACTGGGGCGAGCCGTTCCCGATCGTGTGGGTCACCGAAAGCGATTACGAAAAAATCCCCGCCGACTCCGCGCTGCGCGAGTTCATGCCGGCGGAAAAAATTTCCTACCGCACGCTCGACGGCGCGACGCTCGTCGCCGTTCCGCTTCCGGCGAGCGCGCTCCCGCTGGAGCTGCCCGAGGTCGAATCCTACAAGCCTTCGGGAACGGGCGAATCGCCGCTCGCCGGCGCCAAGGGCTGGGTCAACGTCTTCGTGAATCTCGCGACGGGCGAAACGCGTTCCCGCGCCGAAGGCGAAGCCACGCCTGCGGGCTGGGCCGCCGCGACGCGCGAGACGAACACGATGCCCCAGTGGGCGGGCTCGTGCTGGTATTACCTGCGCTATCTTTCTCCCGACTACGACAAGGCTCCCGTCGATCCCGACGCGTTCGCGTACTGGCAGACGCCGGACTTCTACATCGGCGGCGCCGAGCACGCCGTGCTCCACCTGCTTTACGCGCGCTTCTGGCACCGCTTCCTTTACGACATCGGCGTGCTCTCCACGCCCGAGCCTTTCACGCGCCTTTTCCACCAGGGAATCATTCTCGGCGAGGACGGCGAAAAAATGTCGAAGTCGCGCGGGAACGTTGTCAACCCCGACCAGATCGTCGCCGACTACGGCACGGACGCGCTGCGTCTCTACCTGATGTTCCTCGGACCGCTCGAAGCGATGAAGCCCTGGAACACGAAGGGCATCGAAGGCGTGGCGCGCCTGCTGCGCCGCCTGTGGCGCGCGTTCGTCGATGAGGCGACGGGCGAAATCTCCGCGCGCGTTTCCGACGCCGCCGCGGAGAGCGAGGACTTCCAGCGCGTCTTCAACCAGTCGATCAAGAAGATTTCCGCCGACATCGAATCGCTCGGCTTCAACACGGCGATTTCGCAGTTCATGATTCTGATGAACGCGCTCGACAAGGAACCCGCGTTCACGCGCGACACCGCGCGCGGGCTGCTCAAGCTCATCGCGCCGTTCGCGCCGCACATCGCGGAGGAGCTCTGGCACCGCCTCGGCGAAGCCGGCTCCGTCTGCGAAAGCCCGTGGCCCGTGTGCGACGAGGCGAAATGCGCCGAGAACGCGATCACGGTCGTCTTCTCCGTCAACGGCAAACGCCGCTCCGAGGCGAAGTTGCCCGTCGGCGCGACGAAGGACGAAATGCTCGCCGCCGCGCGCGCGGACGCCGTCGTGCGCAAGTTCATCGACGGCAAGGAAGTCGTCCGCGAAATCGTCGTTCCCGGCAAGCTCGTGAACATCGTCGTGAAGTGAAGGACTCCGCGTTTCCGCGCCGCTTATCCGTAAGACCGAAACCGAAATTTACGCCATGGATTTGAACAACGAACAGAAAAATGCCGTCGCGCGCTGGGTCGCCGACGGCGCGACGCTCTCCGAAGTGCAGACGAAAATCGCCGACGAATTCGGCGTGAAGCTGACCTACATGGACGTGCGTTTTCTCGTGGACGATCTCGACCTCGAGCTGCAGGACAAGGCGGAGCCCGCCGCTCCCGCCGAACCCGCGCCGACGGGCGTGCCCGCCAACGTTCCCGCGGGAACGCCGCCGCGCCCGGGAAGCCCCGTTCCCGTGCCGCCGCAGCATCCCGGACAGACGCCGCGCGGCGCAAATCCGCACGCCTTCGCCGACGAGGACGAAGTGCCCGCGGGAACGCCCGCCGCGAACGCCGCCGCGGAAGAAGTCGGCAAGGTCTCCGTCACCGTCGATCCCGTGCAGGCTCCCGGCGTGCTTGTCGGCGGCGGCGTGCGCTTTTCCGACGGGACGCGCGGCAAGTGGCTCGTGGACGAGGCGGGACGCCTCGGGCTCGACGGGCTTCCGCCGAACTACCGCCCTTCACCGCAGGACGTCTCGGAATTCCGCATGCTGCTCGCGCAGGAGCTCCGCAAGCTCGGGCTCGCGTGATCGGCTGATGACAGAAAACGGATGAGGGAAAGAAAGTTCAGGAGTTTAAAAAGTAACTGCTTCTCAACTCCTGAACTCTTCCGCTCTTAAACTGTCCGTCATCTTCTCCATGCCCGTTCCGCTTTATCTCGCTCCGATGTCGGGCTTCACCGACATCGCTTTCCGTGCGCTGTGCAAAGAGCAGGGCGCGGACGTGCTCGTCTCCGAGTTCGTGCAGAGCGAGCCGCTCATCCGCGCGCGGGAACGCGCCTGGCGCGACGTGGATTTCACGCCCGGACAGCGGCCGATGGGCGTGCAGATTTTCGGCGCCGTGCCCGAATCCATGGCGGAGGCGGCGCGTCTGCTTGAGGCGCGTCTGCGTCCGGATTTCATCGATCTGAATTTCGGCTGCCCGGCGCGCAAGGTCGTCGAATGCAACGCGGGTTCGGGGCTGCTGCGCGACCTGCCGCTGATGGGAAAAATCGCGCGCGCCGTCGTCTCCGCCGTTCCCGCGACCGCCGTCACGGCGAAGATCCGCCTTGGCTGGGATTCGGCTTCGCTCGTGCACGTCGAGGCGGCGCGGCGGCTCGAAGACGCGGGCGTGCGAGCCGTCGCCGTGCACGGGCGCACGAAGGCGCAGGGCTATTCCGGCGAGGCGGACTGGGAAAAAATCGGCGAAGTCGTGCGCGCGGTGAGCGTTCCCGTGATCGGCAACGGCGACGTCCGCGACGCCGCGACCGCCGTGCGCCGCGTGCGCGAAACGGGCGTGCGCGGGCTGATGATCGGGCGCGGCGCGCTCGGCGATCCGTGGATTTTTTCCCGCATAAAAAAGCGTTTCGCCGCGCTCGACGCGGGAACGCCCGACGCGGAGCTTCCCGAAGAGAAAAAGCCCGCGGCGGACGTCGTTTTCGCGACGCTTTTCCGCTACGCCGAAACGCTCGCCCGCACGCGCGGCGCGGCGGGCGCGGAAAACCTCCGCTGGCTGCTTGCGCGCCTGCATCCGTTCACCTACGGCGTTCCCGCGGGCAAGCGCGTCCGCGCGGGGCTTCACGCGTGCACGACGCTTTCCGACCTCCGCCGCCTTCTCGACTCCGCCCTCGCGGGCGCCTCGTCTTCGCGCTGATCCCGCGTTCAGCGGCTCGGACCGCGCGGCGGCGGAAGCGTTTTCGAGAAGGAGGCGCGCCGCTTCTTCGCCTTGACGGAGCGCGCGTAGGCGGCGCGTTCGCGGAGTTCGGCGAGCTTTTTTTCGTCGGCGTTCCGAAGATCGACGCGTTCGCCGAGGCGGCGGTTGACGTATTCCTGCGGAATGATTTTACCGAAATCCCGGGTCAGTTTTTCGGCGAGAGCTTCGCGGACGAAATCGCGGAAATGCTTTTTCCGAAGACATTTTTCAAAAATCGCGAGCAGTTCGTTCGGGAAGTTGATCGCGATTTGTTTTGAAGATTTGGACATGGCGCCGAGTTTTGAATCCGCTTGGGCGGGCTTCAAATTTCCAAGCTTGACTGAAAGTTTCAGTAAGCGTTTTTCGTTGTTCCTTTCGTCTGTCCGAAACGATTTTTCTTTCGCGCGGAGGCGGCCTTCGCGGTTGCGCGGGCGGAGGCGGATTTGTTAGAATGGCGGGACATTTTACAGAAGACAGTTATGAGCAATCCGACGAATTCCGAGACGGGAACGGACGCCGTTCCCGCCGCAGAAACGAAGAAATCCGCCTCGTGGCTCACGCCGTTTTTCGAGCTGAACTTCATCGAAATGATGGAGCGGCTCGCGTACAACAGCGTGCGCGTCGTCGCGCCCATCTACATCATGCAGGCGGACAACGCCGGCGGTCTGCATCTCGACGCCGCCGCGAAGGGGACGCTCTACGCGTGGTGGGCGGTCGTGCAGTGCTTCCTGCCCATCGTCACGGGCGGCTTCGCCGACCGCTACGGCTACAAGAAGATGATGACGATTTCCGTCGCGATGATGTCCGTCGGCTATCTGCTGATGGCGTTTCTGCGCGACGTCGCCGCGCTCGACGCGTTCGCGGCCGCGCTCGGGATCGACGGCGTGAACGGCGACTACCTCGGCTTCCTTACGGGCATCACGGTGTTCGCGACGGGCTCGGCGCTGTTCAAGCCGGGCATTCAGGGCGCGCTTTCGCACACGCTCCCGCGCGAAAAATCCTCGCTCGGCTGGGGCGTCTTCTACTGGGTCGTGAACATCGGGGCGCTCATCGGGCACTACATTCCCGTCGCGTTCCTTTCGGGCAACTTCATGGCGGATTCGCTCGGCGCCGCCAATTCCCCCGAGCGCTGGCGTCTCGTGTTCTGCGTTTCCGCGGGCATGATTCTGCTGAACTTCGTGCCTCTGCTGTTCTTCCGCGACACGCCCTCGGGCGCCTCGAAGACGCTTTCGCCGCTGCGCGTGCTCGCGAACGCCGTGCGCGACATTTTCCAGCCGCGCCTGCTGACGTGGATTCTCATCATGTCGGGCTTCTGGCTGATGATGTTCCAGCTGTGGGACCTGCAGCCGAACTTCCTCGAAGACTGGGTTTCGAGCGCGAACGTCGCCGCGACGCTCGGCAATCTTCCGGACTGCGTCTCGCGCTTCCTCGTCGAAGAGCACGACGGCGCGCTGCGCGTGCCGCAGGCGGTGCTCATCTCGTGCAACGCGTGGTTCATCATTCTCGGCGTCGTCGGCGTGTCGTGGCTGACGCGCAAGATGCGCACGCTCTCGGCGATGGTCATCGGCATGTTCATGGCGACGGTCGGCGTCGTCGTCGCGGGCTACACGCAGAACGCATGGTTCTTCATTCTCGGCGTCGTGTTCTTCTCGCTCGGCGAAATGTGCACGGGACCGAAGAAGTCTCAGTATCTTTCCGAAATCGCGCCGGCGGACAAGAAGGGCGTCTATCTCGCCTACATCAACATTCCCGTGGGCGTGGGCATCTTCGCGGGCGCGAAGATGGCGGGCTTCATCTACGGGAACGTCGGCGAAAAGGCGACGCTCGCGCTGCGCTGGCTCGCGGAAAAGCGCGGCATCGAATGGCGTCCGTTCTTCGACGACGTGAGCGCGCTCGAGGCGAAGCTCGAAATCACGCGCAACGGCGCGATGAGCGCGCTGCAGGCGGAAACCGGACTCGACGCGCAGGAGGCGACGCGGCTGCTCTGGGACGCGTATTCGCCGAACCTGACCGTCTGGCTGCCGTTCGCGGCGATCGGCGTGCTTTCCGCGGTCGCGCTCATCATTTTCTCGCACATGGCGAAAAAGTGGAAGGACATGAACGCGTGAAGAAAAAAGTCAGAAGTTAAGGGTGAGAGCTTAGAGAAATTTTTCTTCCCTTAACCTTTAACCCCATAATTTCTTAACCTTTAATCTCTTTTAACCTTTCCAAATGAACATCCGCACGATTCCCGCCGGTCCTTTCGCGACCAACGCTTATCTGATTTCCGAGAACGGCCGCTGCGTCGTCGTCGACGTCCCGCCCGGCTCGGACGCCGAGCTCCTGCCGCTCATCCGCCGCGAAGGGCTCGCGCTCGACGCGATTCTCATCACGCACGGACACTGGGATCACAACGGCGGCGTCGCCGCGCTGCTCGCGGGAACGCGCGCGGACATGCCCGTCTTCGCGCACGAGGACGGACGCGCCTTCCACGAAAATCCCGAAAAATTCGCGCCGTGGTACCAGAGCGCGATTCCGGGACTGACGGCGGCGGACTTTCCCGCGTTCGCGCTCTCGCGCCCGACGGCGGACGGGGAGACGTTCACGCTGCTCGGCGCGGAATGGCGCGCGCTCGCCGTTCCCGGGCATTGTCCCGGCAGCCTCGCGTTCTACTGCGCCGCGGAAAAATGCGTGTTCACCGGCGACGCGCTTTTCGCCGGCAGCGTCGGGCGCACGGACTTGCCCGGCGGCAGCTTCGCCGCGCTCGAAAAGAACATCCGCGAAAAGCTCTTCACGCTCCCGCGCGACGTGCGCGTTTTCCCCGGCCACGGTCCGGAAACGAGCGTCGGCGACGAAATCGACACGAATCCCTACGTGCGGCTGTAGCCCATGCGTTTCCGTTTCCGAGCGTCGAAACGAAATCCCGCCTCTCTCCCGGGGAGCGGCGGGAACGCCGCCGGAACTTTCTTTTTCAAAATCGCGTGCGCCGCGTTCTGCCTTTGGGGGTTTTGCGGCGGCGCGCTCAACGCCTTTTCAACGACCATGCCAGACGTCCCCGAAGAAAAACTGCGCATCGACGCGCTCCGCAAGGAAATTTCGGAACACGACGAACGCTATTACCGCCACGCCGCGCCGACGATTTCGGACTACGAATACGATCTCCTCAAGGCGGAGCTGAAGCGCCTCGAAGCCGAGTTCCCGCAATACGCGAGCGCGGATTCGCCCACGAACAAGGTCGGCGACGACCGCACGGGCGCCTTCGAAAAATACCGCCACCGCATGCCGATGCAGTCGCTCGACAACACCTACGGCGAAGGCGACTTCGCCGAGTTCTTCCGCCGCGTCGCCAAGGACGTTCCCGCCGAAAAGCTCGACTTCGTCGTCGAACCCAAGATCGACGGCATCTCCGTTTCCTACACCTACGAAAAGGGAAAATTCGTGCGCGCGACGACGCGCGGCGACGGCGAGGAGGGCGACGACGTCTCGCGCCACGCCGCTAACGTCGCCGGCGTTCCCGCCGAGTTGAAGTCCGCGCCCGGCGGCGTTCCCGTGCCCGACGTCATCGAGATCCGCGGCGAAATCTTCATGCGCAACGCGGAGTTCCGCCGCATCAACGCCGAGCGCGAAAAGCTCGGGCTGGAGCCCTTCGCGAACCCGCGCAATCTCACCGCGGGAACGATGAAGTCGCAGAACCCGCAGGAGACGCGCGCGCGCCGCCTCGACACCTACGTTTACGGCGTCGGCTTCTGCGAGCCGCCGGGCGCGTTCGCGACGCTCGCCGACCTGCGCGCCGCGCTCGTCTCGTGGGGCTTCCCCGTGACGGAATTCTTCGGCCGCGCGCGCGACGGCGAAGCCGCCTTCGCGGCGGTCCGCGAGCTCGGCGAACTGCGCAGGAAATTCGACTTTCCGACGGACGGCGCCGTCGTGAAGGTCAACCGCATCGACGTGCAGCGCGAGCTCGGCGAAAAGGCGAACGCGCCGCGCTGGGCGATCGCCTTCAAATACGCGCCGGAACAGGCGGAGACGACGCTGCGCGCCGTCACGCTGCAGGTCGGCCGCACGGGCAAGATCACGCCCGTCGCCGAGCTCGATCCCGTCGAGGTCGCGGGAACGACGGTCTCCCGCGCCACGCTCCACAACGAATCTCAAATCGCCGCGAAGGACCTGCGCGTCGGCGACCGCGTCATCGTCGAAAAGGCGGGCGAAATCATTCCGCAGGTCGTGCGCTTCGTGCCCGAAAAGCGCCCCGCGGACGCGCGGAGATTTTCCTTCGCCGAAGCGGTGAAGGCCGCCGGGCTCGAAGTTGAAAAAATTCGTCTGCTCAATTCTCCATGCCGTTTGTCAGGCGTAATTCCAGGAACCAAACTTTCTGTTGAGGAAGAAAAATTCAATCGTGAGAAAATCAGAGACGCGCAGATAAAATTGAGCGAATACTACGCAAATTCGTTTACGAGTGTCAGAGGAAACGAAGGAAAATCAATCTCCGAAAACCTTGCAGAGACTTGTTTTCGCGGTGCTTATTTTAAAATCGGGAGAACTGGAATCCTTCAGCCTTGGATTGTTTTTGATCCTATTGTTTTAGGAGGAAAAAAGATTGACGAATTAAATCTTCAAAGTGAAAACAAATTCTCCAATATGGGATTTGATTTAGGGGGACGTATTCTTATTGAACGTGATTTGAATAAAAATCCTCAGATACGAGTTTTGAGAGTTGTTGAACCGAATTACTCCTCTCGATATGGAAAGGAATTTTTCCCCTTAGAACTTAGCGCAATCGGAATTCGCGTTGTAGAAAACATTTCTGAGGCGTGGTATGTAATTGAGAAAGATAGTCCTGATTTAAGAAAACAGCAAATTTCTTATTTCGTGGGAAAGTCGTGTATGGATATCCGCCATCTTGGAGGTGCTATTGTCGAGCAGCTTGTCGATAAAGGTTTGGTTCGCACTCCTGTAGATCTCTATTTTCTGAAAAAAGAGGATTTGCAGAGTCTCGAAAAACTTGGCGAGAAGTCTGCAAATAAAATTTTAGAAGAGATAAAGATCTCAAAAAATAAAGAACTTTGGCGATTAATTAATGGATTAGGAATTCCTGGAGTCGGGGAAACGACTGCAAAATTACTTGCTAAAAAATTTGAGTCTTTGGAAGCTCTTAGAGATTCATCTGTAGATGAGATTGATGACGTGGAAGGAATTTCTGAGTTTAGTGCCTCTGAAATTCTCATTTTCCTCTCGAGAGAGCATAATCGCAAATTATGCGATGCATTGGAAAGGGCGGGACTAAATACAAAAAACAAAATTTCAGATTCTCCTCAAATTTTTTCAGGGATGATTTTTGTTCTTACGGGAACCCTTCCTACCTTGAAGCGTGAAGAAGCGAAATCTCTTATTGAAAAATATGGAGGAAAGGTTTCTGGGAGCGTCAGCGAGAAAACGTCTTTTGTTTTGGCTGGAAGCGATGCAGGATCGAAACTAGAAAAAGCTCGAGATAAGAACGTTAAAATTATTGATGAGGAAGCATTTTTAAAGATGATTCCAAGCAATGAATCTGAATCCAATATTCCAGAAAATTCAGAAAAATCTCTTCCTAAACAATTAGAATTTTTTTAAATGTCTAAAAAGTTTTCTTTAGATTCTAATGGGCAATTGCTTCATCCGCCCTTACGAGATGTATTGAGAATCGCTAATCGCAATTATGACTATTTTGTTGGAATTGCGCGTGGGATTATTGCTGATTCAAAAGTGTCTCCTAAGGAGTTGATAGTTTTTAAAAGGGTAGTTTTAGGGGAAATTCATTGCCCAGAG
Source organism: Candidatus Spyradosoma sp. (assembly GCA_051884495.1). GTDB lineage: Bacteria > Verrucomicrobiota > Verrucomicrobiia > Opitutales > UBA953 > Spyradosoma. Next base: position 61,292 of record JBJEVQ010000017.1, on the reverse strand, counting down.
TCAATTCGTTTCGATCCTGCTCTAAGAGCTGTCGCTGAAATAGCAAATAGAATTCCGGATACATTATCCGAAATATCTGATGATATTTGTGAAGAGTTTAGAAGTATTTTCGAAAATTTGGCAGGAAGCCCTGATGTACCGAATGTTTCGCCAAGCATCTTCTGTCTCAGTACACCCAATATAGATTTTCAAGGTAAGATTTTTTGCATAACAGGTAAATCTGTTCGTTTTAAAACAAGAAAAAATCTTTCTGAAGAAATCGTTTTACGAGGAGGAATGGTGGAGACCGAGGTTACGAATAGAGTCGATTACCTCATACTTTGCGGAGAGAAATCTTCGCAGTGGGCTTATTCTACGCACGGAACGAAAGTCGATAAAGCGTTGCGTTTAGGAATAAAGATTGTTTCTGAAGTTGAACTTTTCTGAGAGCCGTGGAGACGAAAAAAAATTCCGGCGGCGCGCTGCCGCCGCAGATTCCCGATGAAGAATGGGCGGAGAGCGTTCCCGCGCAGACGCTGCGCGAGGGCAAGGCGCTCGTCGGCTCCGTGCTCGACGTGATGTGGTCCGCGCCCGTCATGCGAGGCAAGGTCGCGGACGGCGCGCGGCGCTTTCTGGTGACTCTCGACCTGCGTTCGCGCACGTTCGTGAAGGCGCAGTGCGGCTGCGACGTCGGGCGCTCGGGGCGCGTCTGCCGACACGCGATCGCGGTCTATTTCTCGTATTTTTCGGCGATGCTCAAGGCTGCGGAGGAGGCGCGCAAAGCCGCCGTGCTGCGGACGCTGCGCGAGAACGCGCCGCCCTCCGCCTTGCCGAAGCGCACGCCGTCCGCGGACGCGCGTTTCCCGACGCGCGAACGCGGCGTTCCCGCGCATCTCAGGAAATCCGAACGTCCCGCTCCGCGCGGGGCGCTCCGCGCGGAGCAGCAGCCGCTCGTGCGCCGGCCGCAGGCGGACGGCAACGCGCAGTGGATTTCCGTCGTGCTTCCCTCGCGCGAGTCCGAAAACTACGAGGCGATCTACGACAAGCTCAAATACAACGGCTTCGACCTGGACGTGCGTTCCGCGCGCTGGTTTCTGCGCGGCGAGCACGCGGTGCTGTGCTTTCTCGCGCGCGAGTGGGAGCGCTTCCGCGAACGCTTCGCGCCGCGCATGTCGCCGGCGTTCAACGAGTTCGTGCAGAGCCTGCGCGTCGCCAAGCTGAAGACCGACGCGTTCGAGCAGGGCGACAAGTTCGAAATCTCCGTCGGCATCGAGACTTACGGCGTGCCCGAGGCGGAGGTGAACGCCGCGCTGACGCGCTCCTGCCCGTACGTGAAGACGAAGGCGGGGCGCATCGTGCTCATTCCGCGGGAAGTCTCCGAAAAGCTCGCCGCGGTGCGCGAGCGGCTCGACCGCTCCGGCGCGCGCTACGCCGGCTCGCCCGCGTTCCGCCGCCGCGTCTCGCGCGCGGAGCTGGCGTCGGCGGAGGCGGTCTTCGAGGAGCTCGGCGTGAACTTCGAGCCGCCCGAGACCTGGCGCAGGCGCTCCGGCGCGCTCCGCGACCTGAGCCGCCTGCGCAAGGCGCCCGTTCCCGCGGAGCTCGACGTCCGCCTGCGCATCTACCAGCAGATCGGCGCCGCGTGGCTGTGGCATCTTTACAAAAACGAGCTCGGCGGGATTCTCGCCGACGAAATGGGGCTCGGCAAGACCGTCGAGGCGATCGCGTTTCTTTCGGCGATCTTCGCGACGGATCCCGCGGCGGATCTGCGCGTGCTCGTCGTCGCGCCCGCGGGGCTCGTCGAAAACTGGCGGCGGGAGCTGGCGCGTTTCGCGCCGCATCTGGCGGTGCTCGTCCACCACGGGCAGAAGCGCTCGTGCGAGGAGCTGACGGCGTTCCCGCGCGGCGTCGTCATCACGTCCTACGCGACGCTGCGCATCGACAACGCGGATTTTCTCGCCTCGGGAACGTGGCGCACGATCGTCGCCGACGAGGCGCAGCAGGTGAAGAACCGCCGCTCGCGCAATTCGCGCGCGCTGCGCGACATTCCCGCGGAAACGCGCTTCGTCCTCACGGGAACGCCCGTGGAAAATTCCATCGAGGACCTGCGCACGCTCTTCGACTTCATTCTGCCCGGATTCATGCCCGCGCCGGACGCGCCCGGCGCGACGATGACGGCGGCGGAACGGCGCGGGCGCGACCGCGAAATCGTCCGCACGCTCGCCGCGCCCTACATTCTGCGCCGCACGAAATCGCTCGTCGCGCCGGAGCTCCCGCCGCGCATCGAGCAGAAGGTCTGGTGCCGCTTCGGCGACGCCCAGGCGAAGCTCTACGCCGACTGGCAGGACCGCACCCGCCGCGAAATCTTCGAGCTCGAAATGTCCGGCGCCGCCGACAACCGCATCCGCTTCGCCGCGTTCTCGCAGCTGCTCCGTCTGCGCCAGATCTGCACGGAGCCGCGCCTGCTCGATCCGGATTTCCCCGAGAGCGAGTCCGCGAAGCTGCGCGCCTTCCGCGAGCTTCTCGACGAGGCGATCGCCGGCGGCCACCGCGTGCTCGTCTTCTCGCAGTTTGTCTCCGTGCTCGCGTTCCTGAAGGACGCGCTCAGGGCGGACGGCGTCCCCTTCGCCTACATCGACGGCGCGACGAAGAACCGCGCCGAAATCTGCGAAAAATTCAACGCCGACGAGAGCGTTCCCGTCTGCCTGATCTCGCTGAAGGCGGGCGGCGTCGGGCTCAACCTCACGGGCGCGGACATGGTCGTGCATTTCGACCCGTGGTGGAACCCGGCGGCGGAGGCGCAGGCGACCGACCGCGCGCACCGCATCGGGCAGACGCGCGCGGTGACGTCCGTCAAGCTCGTCGTCGCCGATTCCGTGGAAGAACGCGTGCTCGAGCTCCAGGACGAAAAGCGCGCGCTGCTTCAGGCGGTCTTCGAGGCGAGCGACGCCGAATCCGCGAAGATTTCCCTCGCCGACGTGAAGCAGCTCCTCGGGATCTGAGGGAAAACCTTAAAGACCAATTTGGAAGACGGGCGTCTTGCCTGTCCCTCCATCCGTTTCCGCAGACTTCTCTAATCGCCGCGCTCTCGCTTCAGCGCGCCATGGAGAAGGCGCCGCCCTTGCCGAGAGTCGGCGATTCCGTCACCGTGCCCGTCGTTTCCGTGTCTCCGCTTTCGCGGTTGAAGCGCATCGAGAGCAGCTGCGTCACGCCGCGTTCCTGCATCGTCACGCCGTAGATCGTGCCCGCCGCGGAGACGGTGCGCTTGTTGTGCGTGACGACGAGGAACTGCGAGTAGCGCGTGAACTCGCGCACGATGTCCGTGAAGCGGCCGACGTTCGCGTCGTCCAGCGGCGCGTCGAGCTCGTCGAGCACGCAGAACGGCGAGGGCTTCACCATGTAGATCGCGAAGAGCAGGGCGACCGCCGTCATCGTGCGCTGTCCGCCGGAGAGCAGCGAGATGCTGCGCAGCTTCGTGCCCGGCGGGCGCGCGATGATCTCGATTCCGCTGTCGAGCACGTCTTCCGCCTGCACGAGCTGCAGGTCGCTTTCGCCGCCGTGGAAGAGGCGGTCGAAGGTGAACTTGAAGTTCTTGCGGATCTGCTCGAACGTGTCGGAAAAGAGCTTCTGCGAGGTCGCGTTGATTTCGTCGATCGCCTTGACGAGCTCGTTCTTCGACGCCCACAGGTCGTCCGCCTGCGTCTTGAGGAAAGTGTAGCGTTCGCGCAGGTCGGCGTATTCGTCGATGGCGGTGTGGTTGACGGCGCCCATGGAGAGCAGGCGTTCGCGCAGGTCGGCGACTTCGCGGCGGAGCGGCGCCCAGTCCGTGTCGTCCATCGCGGCGAGGTCTTCCTCCGTCGGTTCGCCGCGTTCCCGCCGCGCGGGCTTCGGGCGCTCGGCGGCGGCGCCGTTCTCGTCGTCCTCTTCGAGCTCGTCGAAGCGCACCTTCGTCTCGAGCTCCTCGTTCGCGCGCCAGAGACTGCGTTTCCAGTCCACGCCCGCGACGTCGAGCTGGTATTCGGTGGAGACTTTTTCCGCGATGAACGTGCACTGCGACGTCTCTTCGGTGAGCCTGACTTCGAGCGCGCCGAGGCGCGTCTCGTTTTCGCGGAGCGCGTTGCGGTCGCCCGCCATCGACGCGTCGAGCTCCTCGATGCGCGCTTCGACGCTCTGCGATTCGGCGCGGAGCGTCTCAAGCGCGCCGCCGGAATTTTCGAGCGTCTCCGCGAGCTGGGCGACGCGCGCGGCGGCGTTCGCGGCCTGTTCCGCGAAGGCGGCGATCTGCGCCTCGGCGTTGCGCTTTTCGCCTTCGCGCACGTCGATTCTGCCCTGCAGGTCGGCGAGCTGGCGGCGCACTTCGGCGACTTCGCGCTCGATCATTTCGAGCTGCTGCTTCTTCTGCGCGAGGTCGAAGCGGACTTCGTTGACGGCTTCGCGGCGCTCGTCCGCCTCCGCGCGGAGCGAGGCGATTTCCGATTCGCGGCGCGCGATGTCCTCCTTCGCGGCGGCGATCGCGCTTTCTCCGGTTTCGAGCACGTTCTTCGCCGCCTCCATCTTGGCGACGGCGGCGTCGCGGGAACGCTCGAATTCGGCGAGGAGATTTTCCTGCTTCGCGAGCGCCTGCCCGTTGTCGCCGAGCGCGCGTTCGGCGGCGCGTTCGTCCGCGGCGATGGCGGAGACTTCCTGCGCGAGCGCGGCGGCGGAGACGCGGAGCTCTTCGGTCTCGGCGTCGGTCGCGTCCATCTCCGCCTGGATTTCGAGCGTGCGCTGGTTGGCTTCGGTCAGCGCGTCGTTTTCCGCGGCGAGGCGTTCCCGCAGCTCGCGGATCTCGTTTTCGCGGCGGAAGGCGGAGCCCGTCTTTTCGCCGCCCGTGCGCGTGCGCAGCAGGCCGCGGCAGTCCACGAGCTCGCCGTCGAGCGTCGCGACGAGGAGAAAATCGAAGTTCGGGCGCGCCGTCCAGAATTCCAGAAACTGCGCGGCGTCGTCGCAGACGAAACAGCGGTCGAAAAGGGCGTCGAGGCGCGGCGCGAACTCGGGAATCTTCGCTTCGACGAGCGCGTCCGCGGGGCGGAGAAATTCCGGCAGGTCTGCGGGCGCGGAGCGGGGCGCCTCGTGCGGCGGGAGCGCGAGCACGGCGCCGCCGAGATTGCGCTCGCCGAGTTCCCGCAGCAGCGCGGCGACGCGGGAGCCCTCGTCCAGAAAAAGCGCCTCCGCCGCGGAGCCGAGCAGCAGCTCGACCGCCGGCGCGTAAAGGTTTTCGCGCACGGAAATCAGCGCGTTGAGCGGCTTCGCCGTTCCCGCGGGAACGAGCTCCGCGAGCTCGCCTTTGAGAATCGCCTTCGCGCCCGAGGAGAAGCCTTCGAACTTCGCCTGCAGCTGTTCGAGCATCGAAAGCTGCGCGGACGTGCGCGCGACCTGGCGGTCGAGTCCGGAAATCGTCTGCTGCTGCTCGCGGAAACGCGTCGCGAGCGCCTTGCTCTTTTCGCGGGATTCCTCCACCGCCTGCTGCGCGCGCGCGTGGTCGGCGCGGCGGGCTTCGGCGAGAGTCCGCGCTTCTTCGACGCGCGCTTCGAGCGCGTGCCGAGCCTCGCGGAGCTGCGCGAGCGCGTTGCCGATCTCCGCGTGGCGGATTTCGGACGTGCGCAGATCGACTTCGATGTTCGTCACCGTGGAGCGCGAACGCGTGATCTCGTTTTCGCGCATCAGCAGATCCTGCCGCGCGGCGGCGGTTTCGCGCTCGAGCGCGGAAAGGCGCGCGAGCGTCTCGTCGAGCTCGCGCTGGCGCACGCGGAACGCCTCGTCGGCGGCGGAGACGTCGCCCGCGCTGCGCAGCTTGGAGTCGCCGCCGCCCTGAATGCGCGTCTCCAGCTCGTCGCGGCGGAGCGCGATGGCGGCGATTTCCTGCTCGATGCCCGCGATGCGTTCCCGCAGGTCCTGCGAACGCACCTCCGAAAATTTGATCTGCGCCTCCGCGTTCTCTTTCTCCGAGCGCAGCGCGAAGATCATCTGCTGCGCGTTTTCGATCTTTTCGCGGAGCACGCTGCGCTGCACCTTGGACGAGGCGAGCACGTTCTCGCGCTCCGAAAGATTCGCGCGCTGCGCGGCGACGGTTTCGCGCAGCGTTCCCGCGGCGGCCTCCGTCTCGCGGACGGCTTCGCGGTGCCCGCAGAACTGAAACGCCTGGTTCGCGAGATCGAGATGCGTCAGCCTGTGCTTCAGCCGTTTCCAGCGCAGCGCCTTGGACGCCTGGCGCTTCAGCGAGGCGATCTGGCGCGAAAGCTCGTCGAGCCGGTCGGTGACGCGCGCGAGGTTCTGATCGACGAGCGCGAGCTTGCCCAGCGCCTCCTTGCGCTGCGTCTTGTAGCGCGTGATGCCCGCCGCCTCCTCAAAGAGCGTGCGCCGCTCCGACGGATTCGCGGAAAGAATCTGGTCGATCTGTCCCTGCACCATGAACGAATACGAGACGCGCCCGACGCCCGTGTCCATGAACAGCCGCTGAATGTCGCGCAGACGGCACGCCTTGCCGTTGAGAAAATAGTCCGACGAATCGTCGCGCGTCACGCGGCGGACGATGGAGACTTCGTTGAACGCGGTGCCGAGCTCCTTTTCGCATTCCGCGAAGACGAGCTCGACTTCGCAGTACTGGAGCGGCTTGCGCTTGTCCGTTCCCGAGAAGATGACGTCGTGCATCGAGCCGCCGCGCAGCGCCTTCGCGCTCTGTTCGCCGAGCACCCAGCGGATCGCGTCCACGATGTTGGACTTGCCGCAGCCGTTCGGCCCGACGATGGCGGTGATTCCGGGGCGGAGCTCCACGCGCGTGCGGTCGGCGAAACTTTTGAATCCGTTGATGACGAGCTGTTTCAGATACATCGTTGCGAACTTGGTTCTTTGCGTTTGAAGCCGACGAGCTTAAGGCAACGCGCCGCGAATTTCAATGCGCGCTTCCGCAAAAAACTGCCGGAAAAGCGGCGTTCCCGCCGCTTCCCCGAATCGTTCCCGCGTTCTGCGGAAAGGCGCTTTTCCGGGGAGGCGGAAGGGCGTTCACAGCGCGAAGACTTCGCGGCAGTCGGCGACCGCGCCCGTCACGGCGGCGGCGGCGACCATCAGCGGAGACATCAGCAGCGTGCGCCCCGTCGGCGAGCCCTGGCGCCCCTTGAAGTTGCGGTTGGACGAGCTCGCGCAGACCTGGTCGCCGACGAGCTTGTCCGGGTTCATCGCCAGGCACATCGAGCAGCCCGCGAGCCGCCATTCGAAACCCGCCTCGCGGAAGATTTCGGCGATGCCGAGCTTTTCGCACTGCGCCGCGACGATCTGCGACCCGGGAACGGCGAGCGCCTTCACGCCCGGCGCGACTTTTTTCCCCTTGAGATATTTCGCGACGAGCTCGAAATCCGAAAGCCGTCCGTTCGTGCACGAGCCGATGAAGGCGACGTCGATCTTCGTTCCCGCGACGGGCGCACCCGGCGTGAAGCGCGTGTAGCGGTAGGCCTCCTCGGCGGTCGCGGCGTCGGCGGGCGGAAGCGCCTCGGGACGCGGGAACGCCGCCGTCACGGGAACGCTCTGCGCAGGGGTGATGCCCCAGGTGACGGTCGGCGCGATGTCGGCGGCGTCCACGTTCACGACGTCGTCATAGACGCAGTCGGGATCGCTCGCGAAGGATTTCCAGCGCGCGACGGCGGCGTCCCATTCCGCGCCGGAGGGGGCGCAGGGGCGGCCTTTGAGATAGGCGAACGTCGTCTCGTCGGGATTGACGTATCCGACGCGCGCGCCGCCCTCGATCGCCATGTTGCAGACGGTCATGCGCTCGTCCATCGAAAACGCGTCGAAGACGCTTCCGCCGTATTCGTGCGCGAAGCCGATGCCGCCGTCCACGCCGAGCAGGTTGATGAGATGCAGCGCGACGTCCTTCGCCGAGACGCCGGGGGCGAGCCTGCCGTTCACGTTGATGCGGCGCACCTTGAGCGGCGAGAAAGCGAGCGTCTGCGTCGCGAGCACGTTGCGCACCTGAGAGGTGCCGATGCCGAACGCGACCGCGCCGAACGCGCCGTGCGTCGCCGTGTGCGAGTCGCCGCACGCGATCGTCTTGCCCGGCTGCGTGATGCCCTGCTCGGGACCGACGATGTGGACGATGCCCTGCGCGCCCGTGTTCGTGTCGAAAAAGCGGATCCCGTTTTCGCGGCAGTTCCTGCGGAGCTCGGAGATCATCTCCTGCGCGACGGAATCGGCGAAAGGCTCGGCGACGCTTGTCGTCGGCACGATGTGGTCGACCGTCGCGAACGTGCGTTCGGGGTGCATGACGGGGAGCTTCATGTCGCGCAGCATTCCGAACGCCTGCGGCGACGTGACTTCGTGAATGTAGTGCACGGCGACGAAGAGCTGCGTCTGCCCGTTCGGGAGCGTCGCGACCGTATGCGCGTCCCAGACTTTTTGGAAAAGCGTTTTACCCATAGTTCAAAAACGAAAGCGAAAATCTAAGCCCGCCCGCGCGTTCCCGCAACGAAGAACGCCCCCGCGGGCGCGCCGCGCTCACTTCATCGCGAGCGCCATCTTGTTGGCGGTGATGACGCCGTAGTTGATCGTGCCGAGCCAGCCCGACATGATGATGCCGACCGAACCCGCGTGGTAGAGCCCGCGCACTTTTTCCGGGAGCGCCATCGAAATCTTCAGTCCCTCGAACTTCGTGCCGAAGGACGTGCCGTCGCGGTGCCGCACGTAGCGGCGCACGGTGCGCGGCGTCGCCGCCTCGACCCAATCGACCTTGGAGCGGATGCCGGGAACGTATTTTTCCAGCCCCGCGAAGGATTCCTCGATGATGCGCTTCTTCTCCGCCGCGTAGTCGGCGTCGGAAAGATTTTCCCAGCTCGAAAATTTCTGATTGATCGAGGTGACGATCGCGTAGCGCGGCTTTTCGCGCTGCGGGCGCGTGTCCGGGTAGTACACGGAATAGGTGCGCGACGTCGTGTGCAGATCGACGAGCTCCTCGCTGGAGAACTTCGGCGCCGCGGACGTGAACACGAGGTCGCCGATGTGCGGAATCGTTTCGCCCTCGCGCACGCCCATATAGACCTGGCACGAGGAGGTGTTCACGCGCACGGCGCGCGTCTCTCCGAGGAAATCCGCGGGAACGGTGCCCGGTTCGAGCATGTCCTCCACGGTGTTTTTGATGTTCGCGTTGGAGAGCACGGCGCGGCACGCGATTTCGACGGTCTCGCCGAAACGCACGTCGCGCACGCGCACGCCGCTCGCCTCGGGAACGCCGTCCGCGCCGGTCTCGGTGAGGATTTTTTCGACGAGGCAGGAGCGGCGGACGTCCACGCCGTTTTTTCTGAGCTCCTCGGTCATCTTCTGAATGAGCAGGTCGGTGCCGCCCTGGAAAATATAGACGCCTCGGCTCATGAAGTTGGAAAACACGATGCCGTAGGTGATCGCGGGCTCGTCGAGCGTGGAGCCGTTCGCGTAGGCGATGGGTTCGAGCAGGAGGCGCCACACGTCGGTGCGCCCGGGGAAGAATTCTTCGAAGAGCTCGCGCGTCGTGCGGGAGTCGCGGTCGTAGTAGTTCATCTGCGCGAGGTGCGCGAAAAAGGCGTGCACGCGCTCGGCGGGAACGCGGAATTTTTCGATGAGAATGCGCGTGAAGTCCTCGCGGTCGAAGGTGGTGCGGACGTCGAACTCCGGATTGATGAAGCGGATGTCCTTGAGCTGGCGGATGGAGTCGGCGATTTCCTTCGTCCAGTATTTGCGGCAGGATTTGATCATGCCGTGCGGGAAGCCGTGCAGGGAAATGTCGAAGATGTGCCCGCCGGGACGCCTGAAGAAGGTCGCGAGCCCGCCGAGCTGGTAGTGGTGTTCGAGCAGCAGCACGGAATACCCCGCCTTGGCGAGATAATTCGCGCCGGTGAGCCCTGCGAGCCCGGAGCCGACGACGACGGCGTCGTAAAACTTTCTGATTCCGTTGAGCGGATTGTTGGCGTGCATCTTCTTTGTCTTCTGAAAGGTGAAATGAACGGAAAAGTAAAAAATTCTGTCATTTCGCACGCCCGGGCGCAAAGCAAAAGAGGCGCCTTCGCGGGACGGGATTCCGCGTCCGCGCGGAGGCGGTCAGCGGAGGGCGTCGGCGAAGAAGTCGGGCAGGGCGGAGACGTCCGCCGTGCGCGTGCCCTGCGCGAGCTCCCAGAGCTGCGCCGCGGCGCCGTGCCAGCAGACCGCCTGCGTGAGCAGATCCGCGGGCGTCGGCGCGTCGCGTCGCGCGGCGCGTTCGGCGAAGAGCGCCGCCGTCAGCCCCGCGAGCACGTCGCCGCTCCCGCCGCGCGCGAGCGCGGGCGTTCCCGCGGACGTGATCAGGCGCGTCTCCGCGTCGATGATTTCCGTGAACGTGCCCTTGAGCGCGAGCGCGGAAATGCGCGGATTCGCGCGCGCCGCCGTTTCGGGGTCTTTCGGGTCGCCGCCGAGGCGGAGAAATTCGCCGTGGTGCGGCAGGAGCACGTTTTCGCCGCGCCGCCGCAGCGCCGAGAGCACTGCCGGGCGCAGCGCGTCCGCGTCGAGCACGAGCGCGGCGGCTTCCGGCGTTTCCGCGGCGACGCTCCGCGCGAGCGCCTGCGCGTCGGGCGAATCGCCCAGCCCCGAGCCGCAGAGCACGACGCTCGCCTTCGCCGAAAATTTCCGGAATTTCTCGAGCGCGTCGCGGAGCTCGAGCGCGCCTTCGGGCGTCTCTTCGCAGGGAATCCACATCGCGCCCGGCGCGCGCGCGGCGAAGGCGGCGTGCACGCTCCGCGGACAGAGCACGCTGACGAGCCCCGCGCCCGCGCGCAGCGCCGCGAGCGCGTTGAGCAGCAGCGCGCCCGGCATCGCGCGCGAGCCGCCGACGATCAGCGCGTGCCCGAACGTGCGCTTGTCGCAGAACGCGGGACGCCGCGCGGGAACGCGCTCCAGCGCGAGGCGCGTATCCGCCGCGCAGACGCGTTTTTCCTCGACGGGAAAGCCGATCGCGAGCGGCACGACGCGCCCGACGACGCGCGCGTTCGCGGGATCGAGCAGGGGCGTCTTGAGAATGCCGGTCGCGCAGGTGAAGTCCGCCGCGAAGGCGCGGACGGAGACGGGCGAATCGCTCACGCCCGAAGGCAGATCGACGGAGACGCGCAGGTCGCCTTCGCCGAGGGCGTTGAGCCGCGTGAAGGCTTCGCCGACGTGCTCCCGCAGCGGCGGGCGGAAGCCGTGCCCGTAGACGCCGTCGAGCACGACGCCGCCGCGCGCGCGCGGCAGAAATTCGTCGAGCCCGCCGAGCGATTTTTCCGTGAGAAAGAGCGCGGGCGCCTTGCCGCAGTCGCGCAGAAAATCCTCGTAGGCGTCCATCGTGAGCGGCGCGAGCGCGTCCCAGTCTTCCGCGAAGAAGACGATCTTCGCGGGCACGCTTCCGCGCGGGAACGCGTTCAGCACGCGTCGCGCGGCGATGAGCGCGTCGCCGCCGTTGTGGCCTTTGCCGGAGAGCACGAGCAGGTGCGCGGGCGCGCGTCCGCCCAGCCGCGAGAGGACGAAGTCGCCGATGCGCGTTCCCGCGCGGCGCATGAAGTCGCGTTCCTGCGGCGGCGGTTCCGTGCCGGCGTTTTCCGGCGCGAAGAAGCGTTTTTCCCAGGCTTTCGCGCGGGCGCAGGACATGACGGGAAGGCGGAATTCGGAGGGCATTTTCGCGGCGGGGCGTGGAGATTTTTTCGGCGCGCGCGGCTCAGGTCGCGCGGATCGTGACGAGCGTGAGGTCGTCGGAAAATTCGGTCTTTCCGGAGAAGGCGGAGAGCTCGGCGATGATGGCGTCGTTGATGCGGCGCGCGTTTTCGCCGTGCGTCCTGCGGACGGCGCGCGCGAGGCGCTCGGAGCCGAATTCCTCGCCGTCCGCGCCGCGCTCCTCGGTCAGCCCGTCGGTGTAGAGGATCAGTGCGTCGTTGCGGAAATACGGGCGCGAGATTTCGGCGATGGAGGCGTCGAAGATCTCCGGCTTCGTCAGCCCGACGGCGAGCCCTCCGCTTTCGAGAAATTCGAGCTTGGGCTCGCGGAGCGGCGTTCCCGTGGCGGGATCGTTGTTGGAGAGCAGGAGCGGGCGCTCGTGCCCCGCGCGCGCGAGCGAGAGCGTGTTGCGCTGCGTGTCCAGAAACGCGCAGACGGCGGTGAGGAATTTGCCGCGCGAGAACGAGTGCGCCATCGCGCGGTCGAGCCGGCGGAGCAGGTCCGCGGCGCTGATGGAGCTCGGCGCGATCCGGTGAAAATTCGTGCGGCAGATCGCCATGAGCAGCGCGGCGGAAATGCCGTGCCCGGAGACGTCCGCCACGATCGCGGCGATGCGCCCGCCGCCGAGGTCGAAGACGTCGTAGAGGTCGCCGCCGACGGTCTGCGCGGGGCGGTAGGTCGTCGCGATGTCGATGGAATGCGCCTGCGGAATGTAGCGCGGGAGAAGCATTTTCTGAATGCTCGCGGCGATGCCGAGCTCGGAGTCGAGCCGCTGCTTTTCCGCGCGCACGGCGAGGAGCGAGCGCATCTGAAGCGCCATGCCCGTCTGCTGCGCGAGCAGGTCGGCGAGCTTGATTTCCGAAGGCGTGAAGCGCCCGCGGTGGCGCGGATTGGCGACGGCGACGGCGCCGATGAGCTTCCCCGAAAGAAAGACCGGCGCGATGATGACGTCGCGCGGCACGGCGGGCGCGTCGTCGGGAACGAAGTTGCCGGGCGCGAGCGGGAATTCGCGGACGAGCGTGGCGTTCCCCTCGCGGAGCGCCTCCGCGAAGCCCGGCGAGTCCTTCGCGTAGAGCGTCTTTTCGAAATGCGCGCGGAGCAGCCCGACGCGCGACGCGCCGCGGAAACGCGCCGGATAGCCGCCGAGCAGCGGGAAGAGCCCCGCGCGCGCGATCGGCTCGAACGCGCCGTCCTCGTTCAGCCGGAAGATGCAGGCGCTCATCGCGCGCGTGCCGCGGATCGCCGTGAAGAGGACGCTGCGGAAGACGGTGTCCTTCGTGACCTCCTGCGCCTCGCCGGTCTCCAGCGAACGCTTCACGGCGTGCATGAAATCGACGGTGAGGCGGTTGCTGTAGCGTTCGTGCTGCAGACTGAAGTCCAGCCGATAATATTCGCTTTTGGAGTGGCGGAGGGAGAAATATGCCCAAAGCGCAAAACCGGAAACCCCGACGAGCAGGGCGACTGTGACGACTTCGCTCATGATTTTCGTGCGCTCAGTATGCACGGATTTCCGCCGCCGCGCAAGCGAAGTGATGCGCGGACGCGAAAGATCGCGCGACGTCCGCGAGGAATGCGGCGAAACGGATTTTTTCGGGCTTCCCGGAAACGAAAGACGCGGGAACGCCGCGTCCGCGTGCGTTCCCGCGCCTTTCGTGCTGCCGAAGAGCGGCGGCTCAGCCGAGCGCCTGGGCGAGGTCGGCGATGATGTCGTCCACGTGCTCGATGCCGATCGAGAGACGGATCGTGTTCGGCTTGATGCCCGCGCCGAGCAGCTCGGATTCCGTCATCTGCGAGTGCGTCGTGGACGCCGGGTGAATGACGAGCGACTTCGCGTCGGCGACGTTCGCGAGCAGCGAAAACAGCTTCAGGCGGTCGATGACGGCGCGCGCGTCGTCGGCGTTCCCGCGGACTTCGAACGTGAAGATCGAGCCCGCGCCGTTCGGGAAGTAGCGTTCGTAGAGCGCGTGCGTCGGCGCGTCCGGCAGCGACGGGTGATTGACGCGCTCGACCTTCGGGTGGTTCTTCAGAAATTCCACGACCTTCAGCGCGTTGGAGACGTGGCGTTCGATGCGCAGCGAGAGCGTCTCCAGCCCCTGCAGGAACAGGAACGCGTGGAAGGGCGAGAGCGTCGCGCCCGTGTCGCGCAGCAGCGTCGCGCGGATCTTCACCGCGAAGGCGGCGTTCCCGCACGCCTGCGTGAACGAGATGCCGTGGTAGCTCGGATTCGGCTCGGAAAGCCCCGGGAACTTCCCGCTCGCGGCCCAGTCGAACTTGCCGCCGTCCACGATGACGCCGCCGATCGCCGTGCCGTGCCCGCCGATGAATTTCGTCGCCGAGTGCACGACGACGTCCGCGCCGTGCTCGATCGGGCGGATCAGGAACGGCGTGCCGAACGTGTTGTCCACGATCAGCGGAATGCCGTGCCTGTGCGCGACCGCGGCGACGGCCTCGACGTCCGAGACGTCGCTGTTCGGGTTGCCGAGCGTCTCGATGAAGATCGCCTTCGTGTTCGGGCGGATCGCGGCCTCGTAGCTTTCCGTGAGCGGATCGACGAAGGTCGCGGTGATGCCGAATTCCGGCAGCGTGTGTTCGAGCAGGTTGTAGGTGCCCCCGTAGATGGTCTTCTGCGCGACGACGTGGTCGCCGGCGTGCGCGATGTTCTGGATCGCGTAGGCGATCGCGGCGGCGCCGGAGGCGACGGCGAGCGCGGCGCTTCCGCCTTCGAGGGCGGCGATGCGGCGCTCGAAGACGTCCTGCGTCGGGTTCGTCAGGCGGCCGTAGATGTTGCCGGCGTCGCGCAGACCGAAGCGGTCCGCGGCGTGCTGCGAATTGCGGAAGACGTAGGACGACGTCGCGTAGATCGGCACGGCGCGGGCGTCCGTCGCGGGATCGGGCGCTTCCTGCCCGGCGTGAACCTGAAGGGTTTCGAATTTGGGTGCGTTGATTTTTTCGGACATGATTTTTGAACTCCTGTTGTGATTGATGCGTTGAAAAATTTCGGCGCATCATCCGCTTTATTTCCTATTAAGTCAATAGGAATTTTTCGGCGGCGCGAAAAGCGCGTTTTTTCGTGCACGCGGTTTGTCCACAAATCGGCGCCCTTGCGCGGACGTTTTTCTGCGCTAAAATGGATGCAGAAAAATTTCTCGGACTCCACGACCATGAAGAAAAACGATTCGAAAAAACTTTGCGACGCCGGCAAGACGGCGTTTTTCTCGCGCGATTTCAAGACCGCCTTCGAGCGCTTCGGCGAGGCCGCCGCGCTCGGCGACGCCGAGGCGCAGTGCTTCCTCGGCGAATTTTACGACGACTTCGGCCACGGCTTTCCCGTCGATTTCGCCAAGGCGCGCGGACTCTACGAAAAATCCCTCGCGCAGGGATTCGTCCGCGCGGGAACGAATCTTTCCGCGCTCTTCGCGAACGGCGAAGGCGTGCCGCGCGACGAAGCCGAGGCGAAAAAGCTGCACGCCGCCGCGCTCGCCCGCGGGGACGCGCTCGCGGCGCACCAGAAGGCGGGGGAAATCTTCCTCGAAATCGAAGAAGACGCCCCCGACGCCCTTAAGAAAGCGCGCGCCGCGCTCGAACTGCAGCGCCGCGCGGAAGCGGACGCGGAGTTCGTCCGTCTCTGCGGAAAGCTTTCGCCGCTCTACGAGCTCTTCGTCGCCCGCGTCGCCGGAAAGCTCGACGCCGAGACGTTCGCGACAGAAACGCGCGCCGCCTGCCGCGCGCTCCGCGGGGAGCTGAAGAAGGCGGCGATTCCGAACGGCGCGCTTTTCTTCGCGCACGCCTTCGTGAAGCTGCGGACCAACGACGAGGAGCTCGCCGAAAAGCTCCTGCGCGAAGCGGCGCAGGACGGACCCGCGACGGCGAAGCTGTGTCTCGCCCAGAGGCTCCACGCCGGCGGCAAGCCCGGCGCGTTCGCGCTCGCGCTCGAGTCTTTCGACGCCGTGCCGAGCAGCGACGCGGCGTTCGTGCTCGCGTTCGCGTACGCGTTCGGCGAAGGCGTCGAGGAAAAGCCCGACGAGGCGCGCTACTGGTTCGGCCGCGCGCTCGAGCTCGCCGATCCGGTCGAAGACGGCGCGACGCTCGGCGACGCGCACGCGTGCTTCGGTCTCTTCGAGCAGGGGCAAGGCGACTTTGAGGCGGCTGAAAGGCATTTTCGCGCCTCCGCCGCGTTCGGCGACGCGGACGGAGCGTCGGAGCTCGCGCGGGTGCTCTTCGCGCGCGAAGATCCGGAGGCGTTCAAGTTCGCGGAGACCGCCTACGAAAGAGGCAGCGCGCTCGGCGCGCGCGTGCTCGCCGCCTGCCACCGCGACGGCGTCGGCACGAAAAAAAGTCCGAAGGACTTCGTCAGAATCGCGCGCGAGCTCGACGAGGCGGGCGAAGCCGTCGGCGCCTACATGCTCGGCGGCGCCTGCCGCGAAGGCTTCGGCGTTCCCGCGGACGAGGCGCGCGCGATCGCGTATTTCGAACGCGCGGACGCGCTCGGCGACGCGGACGCCGCCGGGCAGATCGCGCGGATCTACCGCAGGCGCGAGCCCGCGGACGAACGCGCCTTCAAGTGGGCGAAAAAAGGCGCGGAGCAGGGCGACACCGACGCGATGATCGAGCTCGTGTTCTGCTTCCGCGACGGCGTCGGCACGAAACGCGACGAGGACGCGGAGCTGGAATGGATGCTCAAGGCGGCGGAGCTCGGCGATTCCACGGCGCAGTTCTGCGCGGGCGCCGCGCTCGTGAGCCGCGAGGAATTTTCCCGCGCGCGGGAACTGCTGCTCGCCGCCTTCGACGCGGGCGACGCCGACGCCGCGTTCCAGCTCGCGCGCTGCGAATGGAACGATCCCGACGGCGATCCCGAAGCCGTCGTGCGCTGGGCGAAGCTCGGGACGAAGAACGGCGACGCGGGCGCGTGGGGCATTCTCGGTCTCTGCTCGTGGCTCGGCATCGGGCTGCCGCGTTCCCGCGAAAAGGCGCGCCGCTGCTGGCGCAACGGCTCGAAGCTCGGCGACCCGCAGTGCGACGAACTCCTCGCGAACCCGCCGGAACCGGAAGATTAAAAAAGTCGAGGAGTTGAAAAGGTTGAGGAATCGAAAAGGTAATTACTCCTCAACTGCAGAACTCCTCCGCTTCTCAACTCCTTGCCTCTCAACCCTCAGACCTCTTTCCATGACAAAAACTCTCTTCAGAATCTCGCTGTCCGCGCTCGTCTGCGCGGCTGCCGTCTTCACCGGAAGCGCGCTCGGCGCCTTCTTCGCGGGAACGCCCGCCGAGGCGCGCGAACGCGTTTCCGTCGACGTCTTCGCCGCGCCCGACGTCTTCGCGCAGGCGCGGGAGCGTCTCGAAAAAATCCTCGAGACCGAGCCGTTCTCGCAGCTTGAAATGACGATGGCGTCCGCGGAAATCTTCCGCCTCGCCGAAGCCGAAATCGACTGGCTCGAATGCGCCGTCGTGAACGCTCCCGCCTTCGACGAAACGGAATACGCGCGCGAACGCGACGCGTGGCGGGCGCGCTTCGACGCCGCGCTGAACGCCCCGTCGGATTTCGACGGCGGCACGATGGAACACGCCGACCGCGCCCTCCGCGCCGCCGAACTGCTGCGGGAACGCGCCTCCGCGCTCCGCGCGCGCCTCGAAAAAACGCGCTGAACGCTCCCGAAAACTTTTTTTTCATCGGCATTTTTCCTGCTTGACGCCTTTTAGGGGGGGGTAAAATTGTCTCAATTTAATTCCCCTCGTCACAAAATCACGAACCCAATCAACAGACAAAACATCATGAAACAGCTCAACGAAACGGATACGAGCCGCGTGAACGCGGCGTTCGACGCGGGACGCAAAAACGTCTCCGAAAAAGACTTCGACGAAGTCCTGGACCGCGAGGAGGAGTTCAACGAAAAAGGCTCCAAGCTCGGCGACATGTGGGACAACGCGAAGCTTCTCTTCCAGATGCTCAAAGACTACAAGGCGGGAAAATACACGGACGTGCCGTGGTCGCTCATCGCCGCGATCGTCTTTGCGGTCGTCTATTTCTTCTCGCCGATCGACGTCATTCCCGACGTGATTCCCTTCCTCGGCTACGTGGACGACGTGGCGGTCTTCGGCATTCTGCTCAAGACCTTCGCCGACCAGATCGCCGCCTACAAGACGTGGCGCGCTTCCGCCTCCCTCCCGCCCGCGGAAACGAAGTGAAATTCCCATGAGCCTGCTCAAACTCGCTCTCGATCCGACGCGTTCCCGCTCCGCCCGGCTGTTCTCGGCGGCGGAAATCGTCTGCCGCGCCCTCTGCGCCGTCGCCGCGGCGCTCTACGCGCTGAGCCTCGCGCAGAAATTTCTGCCGCCCGACTCGCTCCCGCTCGGCGACGCCGCCGGCGCAGGGCTGACGATTCTGCTCGCCGGCGCCGTCGGCTACGCCACGAACTGGCTCGCGATCCGGCTGCTCTTTCACCCGGTTCGAAAACGCTTCGGCTTCCTGCAGGGGCTCATTCCGCAGAAGCAGACGGAGCTCGGCGAAAAAATCGGCGAAGTCGTCGCGAACGACCTCATTACGCCCGAGATGATCGCCGCGAAGGCGCTTCCCGCCGTCCGCGCCTATCTCGACGAAAACGCCGACGCCCTCATCGCGGGAACGCGCGACGCGCTGCTCGACGCCCTCGCCGAACGCCGCGACGACTACGAGCTGCGCCTCGTGCCCGAGCTCAAGAAAATCCTCGCGGACGCGCTCTTCCGCGTCGCCTCGCCGGAAAACGTCTCCGCCGCGTTCGCGTCCGCGCTCGATCCGCTCCTGCGCGAAAACTCCGGCGCGCTCGCCGAGCTCGTCGCGAACGCCGCCCGCGCGAACAGGCCGGAAATCGCCGCCGCGATCCGCGAACGCGTGGGGAAGATCATCAGCGAAAAAACGGCGGACGGGCTGCGCGTCACCCTGCCGGCAGTGCTCTCCCGCGGCGGTCCGCTCGGCGGCGGAATCGGTCTTGGGCTGGGCATCGGCGACTACCTGCTGAAGAAATTCGCCGACAAGTCGCTCATCGAGATGGTCGTCGGGAAATTGACGAATCCGATCGCCGACGCGCTCGCGGAGTACCTCGCCGGCGAATGCGCCGACCTGCTTTCCCGCGACAACGCCGAGCGCTTTCTCGGCCGCGCGCTCGACGCCGCGGGAACGTGGCTGCGCGACGGCGCGGGCGCCGAAAAAATCTCCGCCGCGATTCGCCGCTTCGATTTCGAAAACAACGACGTCGTCCACGACGCGCTCGCCCGGCGCGTGCCCGAGGCGCTGGAGAAATTTCTGCGCTCGGACGCGTTCCCGCGCCTGTGCCGCGACGTGATTCTGCCGCGCCTCCGCGAACTCGCGGAAAAATTCCTCGCGCCCGATTCGCCGCAGCTCCGCGCGCTCATCGCGAAATTCGACGTCGCCGAACAGGTCGCGACCGTCGTCCGCGAACAGCCGCCCGAGCGCTTCGAGGAACAGATCGACGCCGTCGCCGCCGAACAGCTCGGCGCGATCCAGGTCCTCGGCTTCGTCCTCGGCGCCCTCGTCGGCGCCGCCCAATGCCTGCTTCTGTGAAGACTGCGGATTGCGCTTGAACTTTCCATAAAAGACTATACTTTTTCTGTCGAGTCTTAATTGAAGCTTTTTCTCGAAATTCAAAAATAGAACCCATGAGTACATGCAACGAACAAACCACGGAGGAAAAGGCGGAAGCGTTCCGCGCGATCCTCGAAAAATCGCTGAACGGCGACGCCGCGCAGCTCGACGCCCTCTCGGACGCGACCAAGGAAAAAATTGCCCGAGCGCACGCCATGCTCGACGCGCTCTTCGCGAAACACGCCTCGCTTCTCAAGGCGAAGGAGGAAGGAAAGACCACGAAGGCGTGGCTAATCTCCGAAATCGATTCGCTTCAAAAGACCGATGAAGCCTCCGGCGAAAAAGTCCCGCTGGACGACGTCGAAAAACGCGCCGTCGCGGACGCGCTCACGACCGCCCTCGAAGAAAAATTTACCGAGGCCGCCGCCGAAATCGAACTCGAGAAAGGAGAATGACCGCCATGGAAGAAAACACTTTTGACGCCGACGCGAAAAACGATTTCGCGGACAAGGCGCTCCGCCTCCAAAAGGCGCTTGCCGCGCTGCGCGCCGTCCGTCGCGAGAAAACGCCTTCGAGAGAATCGCTCTCCGCGCTTGAGGGCGTTCCCGCGTTCGCCGAATTCTTCGAGCTCCCGCTCAATTCTCCGGAAGAGCTTGAAATGAAAAAGCGTTTAGCCTCCGCGCTCATCATCGCGAAGGAAGAAAACGCTTTGCCCTTCGACATTCCGGAATCGCCCGAGCAGATCGCGGTTCTCGTCGACGAAGGACTGAGCACCGCGAAAGTCGCCTATCGCGTGGGCGCCGGAGAAATGACGGAAGAAGACGGGTTCGAGGAGCTTTACGACAAAATGGTTTCAAAAACCGTCACGGTCGTGGAGAAGACGATTAAGGACGGACTTCCTGAAATCTGCGACATCGTCAAAGAATATTTTCCGCCCGCAGGTCCCATCACGGACTGGATCAAGGAAAAGCTGCCGTCGGAAATCGTCGCGAAAAAGGTCAGTGCCGGCATTCGAAAAATCACCGACGCCGCGAAGCCTTACGTGAAAAAGGCGGTCGATTTCCTCCGCGGCACTGCGAAAAAGGTCGTCGGCGGTCTGAAGAAATTCTGGGACTTCCTTACGGCATGAACCATGGCTAAGGCAGTTCGTATCCGTATCGTCTCCGGCGGCGAATCGCACAGCGACCTCGAGTCGCTGTTGCGAAACTTCGCTCCGGCGGATCTCGTTCCCGCAATCGCCGACGGGCGGCTCGCCCGTTGGCTGCAGACGAAGAACGCCCCGTCTGACTTGTTCGAGGGATTGACAAAATTGGAAAAACAGTGCCCTCCGGAGAACGCCTCCGCCGAGGAAAAGGCAAAATTCTGTGCGAATCTTTGCTTAAAATTTTTTTCTTGTTCGTGCCGAGATGACCTTCGCGATTTTTTTGAGCGTGGAAAAAAACTGAGCGGGTTCGTCGAATTTTTGCTCGGAAAATCCGAATACAAGAAAAGCGCGCTCGGCATTTGGGAATACACGCTTTGCAGATTTTCCGACATCGAAAAACTCGCCGAAAGCGCAAAAGACGCTCCGACGCGCATTTGGAATAGACTTGAACTGGAGAATGCCGAAAAGTCCTATATCCTTCATTGCAAAGGAATCTGCCGCGAAAAGGGAATAGGCTGCAAAGAAAATTTTCAGGAAGCAATTGACTATTTCCAGAAAAGCGGATTTGACGGAGATCGTAAACGTGCGGAAAAAATCTGCCTGAAAGAGGATCGAACAAAACCTTTCCTTGAACAACTCAAAGAATTTGAAATTCGTACGGATTATACAAACTTTTGTGAGTTGCGGGAGAATTTTGAAAATCTGGTAGGTCTTTGTGATTCTTGGATTTTCAAAAGAGAATGTGACGAGGAATTAAAAAAAGGATTAAAAAACATTGCTGAGGATTATTTGCGAAGGTGGGTAGATAAGTCTATGATTAATGTTAATCTAAGAATATTAAGGAAATTTAGGGTGCTTTCGTCCGAAGTTCGTTCTTTTCTTGCGGGAATCATAATGGATGTTGAATTTGAAAAAAACAAAAAAATTACACGTGATATGATACGTTATACTGAAACTAAAGAGGCTCCAGAATTCGAGGATGCAAGATGGTTGGCGTATTGTTGCCTTGTTTATTGTAATTACTACAATGATCACTATAAAGCCCGTCAGGCGGCGAAGAAAGCTCGAAAATTGGACGAGGATCTTGTTGGAAAAATTGCGGAATTAATGAAAAAAAACAGTTATGAGAAGACAGCGGATATGCTTTCTGATCCTAACGGTTTTTTTAAAAAAGAAAAAAAACACGTTGATTCATTCTTCAAATGAGCACTTTAAAAGACAGTCTTTCGAAGATGGTCGACGTGAATTCGCCGATCATCTACATTCAGGATTATGATTTCGTGCGGACGGACGAGCTGATCGATTCGGTGAAACTGAACGAGAGAACGCGGATTTTCGAGTGGAATCCGGCTACGGGCGAGACGCGTTTCGCTTCGGGCAAGGAGTCTCCGAAAAAGTTCTTCCGCAAAACGGAATACGGGAGCGGCGACGCCGTGACGCTTGCGGATTTTCTCAAAAAAGAGCTGAACCGTGAGGGCGACGAGGCGGCGGAGCGTTTTCTCGTCTTGCGCAACGTGCACGAAGAGCTGAACGACAAGCGGATCGTGACGTATCTTCAGCTTCTCGCGCAACGGCGTTTGGAGGAGGAGCCGTTCAACACGACGGTGTTCATCGTCTCTTCCGTGATGAACGTTCCCGAGGAGCTTAACGAGTTCGTGAGCATTCTCGAAACGGATTTTCCCGACGAGGGGGAAATCAAAGAGCTGATTGAAGCGCACGCGAAGGTCAACCACTGCGAGGCGTCGACGGAGGTCATCAACGAACTGATGCCGTCGCTGAAAGGGCTGACGCGTTTTCAGGTGGACCGCATGATCGACAGGGTGATGAGCGAAAACGGAACCTTCGAGTCGAAGGACAAAAAGCTGATTCTGCAGCAGAAGCGCGTCATCGTGAAGAAGTCCGGGATTCTTGAACTGGTCGAGACGCCGGCGTCGCTCGAGAAGGTCGGCGGGCTGGAGAATCTGAAAAAATATCTCGAAAACAAAGAGAAGATTTTCAAAGAACTGAAGAAAGCGACGGAAGAATTCGGCGTGCGCGTGCCGAAGGGGATTTTCCTCGTCGGGATGCCGGGCTGCGGCAAGTCCCTCTGCGCGAAGGCGGCGGCGGCGCTCTTCAACGCGCCGTTGCTGCAGCTGGACATGGGACGGCTTCAGGCGAAATACGTCGGCGAAAGCGAGTCGAATCTGCGCAAGGCGATCAGGACGGCGGAGGCGGTGGCGCCCTGCGTTCTGTGGATCGACGAAATCGAAAAGGGGTTCGCGAACCGCGGCGGCGAGAACGACGTCGTGATGCGCATGTCCGCGACGTTCCTTTCGTGGATGCAGGAAAAGGAGAGCAGCGTGTACGTGATCGCGACGGCGAACAACGCGGACGATCTGCCGCCGGAGCTGAAGCGCAAGGGGCGCTTCGACGAGATTTTCTGCGTCAAACTGCCGAACGCCGAAGAGCGGAAGGCGATTTTCAAGGTGCATCTGAAACGATTCGAGAAGGCGCCGGCGAAACTCGATGTACAGGAAGCGGACTACGACGAGTTGGCCCAGAAAACCGACGGTTTCAACGGCGCGGACATTGAGGCGGCGGTGAACGACGCGGCGGAAGCTGCGTTTCTGGAAGAAGGCGACAAGCAGGGAAGAATCACGAAGCAGGTTCTGCTGGACGCGATCGGAAAGACGAAATCCATCAGCGTTTCCTGCAAGGAGCAGATTGAGAAGATGGAAAAAGCGTTCAAGGACGCCGGATTCACTTCCGCAAGCAAAGAAGAAAAGAAAACCTCGCGTCGCGCGAAGGCGTGAACCGGCACGAACGCGGGAACGCTTGAGACGAAGGACGGGCAGGGCGCCCGTCCTTTTTTGTTCCCGCGCGGGCGTTTCCGGAATGCGCGCGTCCGGACGGGAAAGGCATCCGTGCGCATCCGTGTCCATCCGTGGTTTATTTGTGCGCGTGATTCCGTGAAGCGACAGGACTGCCGCTTCTCCCAAAAGAGCTTTCTTTGCCTTCCTTTAACTTTGCGGTCTTGGCGCCTTTGCGGGAACGGATTTGAGACGGTCGCCCTCCGGGCGGTCGCGGGAAGTCTCCTGGATGAACGAGGCGCTCGCGCAGAAGGAGAGCTTTGAGGGGCTGTTCATCTGCACGACGAATCTCGTCGGGAAAATGGACGCCGCGGCGATGCGTCGCTTCGCGTGGAAGATCGAGTTCCGCGCGCGCAATTATTTTGATTTTCCTCGGAGAGAGGCGTATTTTCCGCGCATCATGTCTGCACTCAGTGAAGAAGTTTTCGACGCCGTCCTGATGGCGCGCCAGCGCGTTTACGCCGTGGCGGATCCGACGCCGCTGGAAGAGCTCGTCGGCACGAATCTGCCGTTCCGCCTTTTCGTCAAGCGCGAGGATCTCGGCCCGATCAAGGCGTACAAGTGGCGCGGCGCCTACAACCGCATGGCGCTGCTGACGGCGGAGGAGCGCGCGCGCGGCATCGTCGCGGCGTCCGCGGGCAACCACGCGCAGGGCGTCGCGCTCGCGGCGAAGCTGCTCGGCGTCCGCGCGAAGATCTTCATGCCGCGCTCGACGCCGGACGTGAAGCAGTCTGCGGTGCGCCGCTTCGGCGGAGACTTCGTCGAAATCGTGCTGCACGGCGATTCTTACGACGCCGCGGGCGAGGCCGCCAAGCGCGCCGCGAAGGAGGAGCGCCTGACGTTCGTGCATCCCTACGACGACGTCGCCGTGATGGGAGGCCAGGGCACGCTGGCGGACGAGGTCGTGATGTCGGGCAAGGGACCGTTCGACGTCGCGTTTCTGCAGATCGGCGGCGGCGGGCTCGCGTCCGCGGCGGCGGTCTGGCTGAAGCGCCAGTATCCGGGAATCAGAATCTACGGCGTCGAGGGCGTGAATCAGGCGTCGATGAAGGCGGCGATCGAGGCGGGGAAACCGACCGACGTCGGCCGCGTGGACATTTTCTGCGACGGCACGGCGGTGCGCAAGGCGGGAACGCTTACCTTCGAAATCTGCCGCGAACTGCTCGACGGCATCGTCACCGTCACGAACGAGGACGTGTGCTGGGCGATTCAGAAGCTTTGGGAGACGAACCGCATCATTCCCGAAACCTCGGGCGCGATGGGCGTCGCCGCCGCGCTGAAGCAGGCGGACGCGCTCGCGGGCAAAAAGGTGCTGACGGTGATTTCCGGCGCGAACGTCGATTTCGGACAGCTCGGCTTCATCACCCGCAATTCGCAGGTGAACGGCGCGCGCCGCCGCTGTCTGCGCGTGCATATTCCGGAGCGCCCGGGCGCGTTTCTGGACGTGTTCGGCAAGGCGTTCGCGAAGAGCAGCATCACGGAATTTCAGTACGGCAAGACGAGCGAAAGCGTCGCGCGGCCCGTCGTCGGCGTCGCGGTCTCGGACGCGCAGTTCGCCGAAATCACGGGAACGCTCGACGCTGCGGGCGTCCGCTGGGAAGACGTCACGGGCGACGCCGACACGCTTTTCCGCGTGATTCCGTTCGACCGCCGCCTGCTGAAGAATCCGCTTTTCGTGCGCGTCGATTTCTACGAGCGTCCGGGCGCGCTGCACGACTTCATCTCGCGCTACCTCGGCGCGGGCGACAACATCTGCTACTTCAATTACCTTTACACGGGCGAGCGCGTCGGGCGCACGCTGCTCGGCGTCGAGTTCGCGGACGCCGCCGCGCGCGCGGCGTTCACGGAAAAGCTCGCGGGCGAGCAGGGCGACGCCGTGCGCTCCAGCCAGATCATCGTCGGCGACGTCGCCGCGCGTCTCTGCGGCGAGTGAGGCGCGCGTTCCCGAAACGGGGAAACCGCGAAGCCAAGAGGACACCAAAGGGCGTCTCGCCCTGCGGTCCGCGTAAGCGAAAACGCCCGAAAAGCCTTTATTCATGAGGCTTTGCGGGCGTTCCGAAAATGGCGGAGAGAGAGGGATTCGAACCCTCGGAACCTTTCGGCTCAACGGTTTTCAAGACCGCCGCAATCGACCGCTCTGCCATCTCTCCTGAAAAGCGCGAGCCCGTTAGCAAAGGAAATCCCCCGTCCGCTGGCAAGGAAATTCATCGTGCGCCGGCGCGCGCGTTTTCGCCGAAAACGCTTCGTCCGCGCGGCGAGATTTTCGTCACGCCCGCCCACCAGGGCTCGGCGGGATTGTGCGTTCCCAGCGTGAGGATTTCCGCCCGCGAACGCATTTTTTCGAGCCATGCCGAGACTTGCGCCGATTCGTCGAAGCCGCCGGGATGGCGCGTGTAGATCGTCAGCGAGATGAAGCCTCCGGGCGCGAGCAGCGTCCACGCGGCGTCGAGCGCGGGGAGCGTCGTTTCGGCGCGGGTCGTCACGCCGCGGTCGCTTTTCGGCAGATATCCGAGATTGAAGAAGACGGCGTGCGTTCTCCCGAGCCACGCCTCGCCGAGCTCGTCCGCCATTCTTTCGTGTCCGCACGGATGCAGCTCGACGACGCCTTCCGCTCCGTGCGCCCGCAGGCGTTCTCGTGTCGCCTCGATCGCCGCCGTCTGCACGTCGAAACCCGCGACGCGTCCGTGCGCGCCGACGAGCCGCGCGAGAAAAAGCGCGTCGTGCCCGTTGCCGACGGTCGCGTCCACGGCGAAGCGGGGCGCGTCCGCCGCGTTCCCGAAGCGTTCCCGCGCGAAATCGTGCGCCCAGGAGACGAGGTTGATCTTCATGAGGATTCCGCAGGGGCCGGCGCGTTCAGCGCTCTTCGGCGGCGTGCTGCGCGTAGTTCATGATTTCCTCGAGCGAGGTGACGCCGCGCTTCACCTGTTCCCAGCCGCACTGCTGCAGCGAGCGCATTCCTTCGCGCAGCGCCTGTTCGCGGATTTCGCTCGCCGAACGCTTTTCGACGATGAGATCGTGGATCTTTTCCGAAACGGGAAGAATCTCGAAGATGCCGACGCGGCCGCGGTAGCCGATGCCGCGGCAGTATTCGCAGCCCGCGGGAACGCTCGCCGTGCGGATTTCCGGCGCGAGCGCGGGGTCGAGCCCGAGCGCGACGAGGCACGACTTCACGTATGCGGGATCGTATTTCGCGGGCTTCGAGCAGCGCAGACACAGCCGCCGTACGAGCCGCTGCGCGATGATCATTTCCACCGACGAGGCGATGAGGAAAGGCTCGATGCCCATGTCCGTGAGGCGCGTGAGCGCGCCGGGCGCGTCGTTCGTGTGCAGCGTGGAGAGCACGAGGTGCCCCGTGAGCGCGGCGCGGATCGCGATGTCGGCGGTCTCGCCGTCGCGGATTTCGCCGACCATGACGACGTCCGGGTCCTGGCGCAGAATGCTGCGCAGCACGTTCGCGAAGGTGAGCCCGATTTCGCTCTGCACCTGCGTCTGGTTCACGCCGGGCACTTCGTATTCGACGGGATCTTCGACGGACATGAGGCGCAGGTTCGGCGTGTTGATGCGGCGCAGAAACGCCGTCAGCGACGTCGATTTGCCCGAGCCCGTCGGCCCCGTGACGAGGATGATGCCGTGCGGCAGACGCAGGTGCGCGTTGATCGCCGCCTCGTCGTCGGGCAGGAAGCCGAGGTCGCCGATCGTGAGCGACTGCGCCTTCGTGCCGAGCAGGCGGAGCGAGACGGATTCGCCGTAGAGCGTCGGCAGCGTCGAGACGCGGATGTCGATGGTCTCGCCGTTCTGCTGCGTGAAGGTGATGCGGCCGTCCTGCGGGCGGCGGCGCTCGGAAATGTTCAGGCGCGCCATGATTTTGATGCGCGAGATGATAGCCGCCTGGAATTTGACGAGATTGTCCGGCACGTTCACGGGCACGAGCTCGCCGTCGATGCGGTAGCGGATGGCGAGGGTCTCCTTCTGCGGCTCGAAATGGATGTCGGTCGCGCGGTCGTTCGCGGCCTTCTGCACGATTTCGTTCACGAAGCGGATGATGGCGGCGTTCTCGTCCTCCTCCTCCTCGATTTTTTCTTCGGCGAGCCCGTCGAGCGTCGCTTCGTCGAGCGAGCCGGAGCCGACGCCGAAGCGCTTCGCGATGGTCTCGGAAATCATGTCCGGCGCCGCCATGATCCAGCGCGGGCGCCTGCCGCAGAGCGCGAAGATCCACTCCGTCATGCGCGGTTCGGGCGGCCAGCCCGCGGCGAGCGTGAGCGTTCCCGCGGGCGAATCCGCGTCGGCGACGGGCAGGCACTGGTATTCGTGAATCAGGCGCAGCGGGAACGCGGCGCAGTCGGGCGCAAGCTCGAAGCGCGGCGCGAACGCGAGCCCTTTGCGCGCGGCGAGCCGCTCGGCGACGCGAGTCGTCGTCGTTCCCGTCGTCTCGGAAATGAGGCGGCAGCGCAGCTCAAGCGGCGCGTCGAAGATTTCGCGCGCGCGCGCGTCGGAGATTTCGGGGAAAATGTCGGTGAGGTTTTCGGCGGTGATCACGATGGGAACTTTCGTCTGACGAATGAAAAACTGCCGCAGAGCATGCGCGCCGCGGCGTATCCGGACAACGCAAAACCGCGCGGAAAGTTTCGCGGAAAGAAAACTCCTCTCTCCTCGTCCTTTCAAACCTTCTCGCCTTCTCCGCTTTTTTTGCGCTCGCGTGGAGCGCGTTCCCGCGAGTATTATCGCGCCAAGTATGAACAACGAACAGCTCCCCGCTCACAAACGCCAGCCCGACGCCAAAGGATTTTTCGGAAAATTCGGCGGCTCCTTCATTCCGCCGGAACTCCAGCGCGAAATGGACAAGATCGCGCATGCGTATCACACCATCTGCCGCTCGCACGACTTCATTCAGGAACTGCGCGGCATCCGCAAGCATTTCCAGGGCCGCCCGACGCCCGTCTATTACTGCAAGAACCTGACGGAAAAAATCGGCGGCGCACGCATTTATCTCAAGCGCGAAGACCTCAACCACACCGGCGCGCACAAGCTCAACCACTGCATGGGCGAAGCCCTGCTCGCGAAGTATCTCGGCAAGAAGAAGCTCATCGCCGAGACGGGCGCGGGGCAGCACGGCGTCGCGCTCGCCACGGCGGGAGCGTATTTCGGCATTCCCGTGGAAATCCACATGGGCGAGGTGGACATCAAAAAGGAATACCCGAACGTGATGCGCATGAAGGTGCTCGGCGCGAAGGTCGTTTCCGTGACGCGCGGCGACAAGACGCTGAAGGAAGCCGTCGATTCCGCGTTCGAGGCGTATCTCGCCGATCCCGTGAACTCGATCTACTGCATCGGCTCGGTCGTCGGGCCGCACCCGTTCCCGCTGATGGTGCGCGAGTTCCAGCGCGTCGTCGGCATCGAGGCGCGCGAACAGTTCCTGGAAATGACGGGCGAGCTCCCCGACAACGTCTGCGCGTGCGTCGGCGGCGGCTCGAACGCGGCGGGCTTCTTCCACGGCTTCGTGGACGATCCCGTGGATATCTACGGCGTGGAGCCGCTCGGACGCGGCGCGAAGCTCGGCGACCACGCGTGCTCGCTCGCCTACGGCTCGGAAGGCGTCATGCACGGATTCAATTCGATCATGCTCAAGGACGCGGCCGGCGGTCCCGCGCCCGTCTATTCGGCGGCGAGCGGGCTGGACTATCCGTCCGTCGGACCCGAACACGCGTTCTGGCACGAAACGGGACGCGAAAAGGCGGTGCAGATCGACGACGCCGAGGCGATCACGGCGTTCTTCCGCCTGTCGCGGCTCGAAGGCATCATTCCCGCGCTCGAGAGCGCGCACGCGGTGGCGTTCGCGACGAAGCTCGCGCAGGAACGCCCGACGGACTCCATCCTCGTGAATCTCTCCGGCCGCGGCGACAAGGATCTCGACTACGTCATGGAGCACTTCGGCGAATACGCCGAACGCGAATACTGAGCGCACGGAAACGCGCTCCCGCCGAAGACGCGGCGGTGTGCGCGCGGACGAAAAACTCCCGCGGATTTCAACGATCCGCGGGAGTTTTTTCGTCGGGAGGCTTTTTCCCGTCAGGCGACGAGGCCGGCGCCGGGACCGGTCGTCGTGCGGAAGAACTTCGGGAACGCGCCGAACTTCGCGTGGAATTTTTCCGCGACCTCCTTCGCCTGGGCTTCGGAGAATTTTTCGTTCGTGAGCGCGATCGCGATGCCGCCGAAGCCGCCGCCGGAAAGGCGCGCGCCGTACACGTTCTTCTGCGCGGAAAGCTCGGTGACGAGGAAGTCGATTTCCTTGCAGGAATTTTCAAAGAGGAAGCGCGAGCTCATGTGCGATGCCTTCATCAGGTCGCCGACCGCGTCGAGGTCGCCGACGGCGAGCGCGCGTTCCATTTCATGGACGCGTCGGTTTTCGCAGACGACGTGCATCGCGCGGTTGTAGGTCTCCGGAGAGAGCTTCGACTTGTTCGCTTCGACGGCGCTGGCTTCCGCGTCTGCGAGGCAGGTGATCTTCGGGTCGTATTTCGCGAGGATCGCGGCGGCCTCCATGCACGAGGCGTGGCGCTTCGCGTAGTCGCCGGCGACGAGCGCGTGCTTCACGCCCGAATTGAAGACCCAGAAATACGTTCCCGCCGGAAGCGGCAGCGTGGAGAATTCTTCTGTCTTGCAGTCGATGCGGACGATGGCGTCCTTTTCGCCGAAGCCGGAGACGCCCTGGTCGAGAATTCCGCAGGGCATGCCGACGAAGTTGTTTTCCGCCGCCTTGCCGATGCGGACGGTGTCGATCTTGGAAAGCGGGAAGTCGTAAAGCTTGCAGAGCGCGTAGGCGGTCGCGAGCTCGATCGCCGCGGAGGAGCTGACGCCCGCGCCCGTCGGCACGGTCGAGGTGTCCGCGAGGTTGAAGCCTTTGTCCGCCTTCATGCCCGCTTCGCGCAGCATCGCGAAGACGCCGAGCGGGTAGTTCATGAATTTCTGCTTCTTTTCCTGCAGGGCGACTTCGGAGAGCTTCACTTTGCCGAAGCAGCGCAGGCCTTCGGAGACCATGTGGATTTCGTCGTCGTCGCGCATCGAGACCGCGACGGTGATGTGATTTTCGATGGCGACGCCCATGACGACGCCCTTGTTGTAGTCGACGTGATTGCCGATGAATTCGAGACGGCCCGGGGCCTGGGCGACCGCCGTCGGTTCGCAGTTGAACTGAGATTTGAAGTATTCCTTGATCATGACTTAGGGTAATGAAATGGGTTGAATGTCTTGCGTTTTGCGGAAACGATTTAAGCAGAAACGCGCGAAGATTTCACGCGGAAATTTCGCGGGAGCAGGCGCGAAATCGGCGTCTGCGGATTTCGGCGGCGCGGCGGGGAAGGCGCGCGTCAGCCTTCGTTCTTCAGGATTTTGATGAAGGCGTCCTGCGGGATCGAGACTTTGCCGATCTGCTTCATGCGCTTTTTGCCTTCCTTCTGTTTGTCGAGGAGCTTGCGTTTGCGCGTGATGTCGCCGCCGTAGCATTTCGCGAGCACGTCCTTGCCGACGGAGCCGAGCGTCTCGCGCGCGATGATTTTTCCGCCGACCGCCGCCTGGATCGCGACCTTGAAGAGCTGCCGCGGAAGCAGTTCCTTGAGCCGTTCGCAGAGCTTACGCCCGTTCGATTCCGCCTTCGATTCATGCACGATGCTCGAAAACGCGTCCACGGGATCGCCGTTCACGAGAATGTCGAGCTTCACGAGCTTGCTCTCGACGTAGTCGCCGAGCTCGTAGTCCATCGAGCCGTAGCCGCGCGTGACGGACTTCATGCGGTCGTTGAAATCGACGAGAATTTCGTTCAGCGGGAGCGTGCACGAAAGCATGACGCGCTGCTCGTCGATGGTGTCGATGTGGTCGCAGACGCCGCGTTTTTCCTGGATGAGCGAGAGCATGTCGCCGATGCTCGTGCCCGGAATGTGGATGTGGGCGCGGATCGTCGGCTCCTCCATGCGCTCGATCTCGGAGGCGTCGGGCATCAGCGTCGGGTTGTCCACGCAGGAGAGTTTTCCGCCGTTGGAATAGACTTTGTAAATGACGCTCGGATACGTCGAGATGATGTCGAGATCGTATTCGCGGCGCAGGCGCTCCTGGATGATCTCCATGTGGAGCAGACCGAGGAAGCCGCAGCGGAAGCCGAAGCCGAGCGCGACGGAGCTTTCGGCGACGTAGGTCAGCGCGGCGTCGTTGATGGCGAGCTTCGCGATGCCGGCCTTGAGCTTCTCGTAGTCCGTCGTGTCGAGCGGGTAGATGCCGCTGAAGACCATCGGGCGCACTTCCTTGAAACCGGGAACGGGATCCTTCGCCGGCGCGGACGCGTGCGTGAGCGTGTCGCCGATCTTCACTTCGGAGACGTCGCGGATGTTCGTCACGACGTAGCCGACCATGCCGGGCTCGAGCGCGTCCGCGGGCTTCATCTTCGGCGAGAAGACGCCGACTTCCTTGATCTGGCTTTTCGCGCCCGTCGCCATCAGCTCGATCTGGTCGCCGGGGCGGAACGTTCCCGAGAAGACGCGCACGTAGGAAATCACGCCCTTGTACACGTCGAACTTCGAGTCGAAGATCAGCGCGCGCGGCGCCGGGTAATCCGCCCAGCGCGGCGCGGGAACGCGGTGCACGACCGCCTCGAGAATCTCCGTGATGCCGATGCCGCTCTTGCCGGAGGCGAGCACGGCGTCGTCCGCGGGAATGGCGAGCACGTCCTCGACCTGCTTCTTCGCGTGCTCGGGCTGCGCGCTCGGCAGATCGACCTTGTTGATGACGGGGATGATTTCGAGCTCCTGCTGCATGGCGAGCGTCGCGTTCGCGACCGTCTGCGCCTCCACGCCCTGCGAGGCGTCGATGAGCAGGCACGCGCCTTCGCACGAGGCGAGCGAGCGCGAGACTTCGTAGGAGAAATCCACGTGGCCGGGCGTGTCGATGAGGTTGAGCAGATAGGTCTCGCCGTCCTGCGCCGTGTAGCGCATCGAGACGGGGTGGCTCTTGATCGTGATGCCCTTTTCGCGCTCGAGATCCATCGCGTCGAGGAGCTGGTCCTTCATCTGGCGGAGCTCGACGGTCTGCGTCTGTTCGAGCAGACGGTCGGAGAGCGTCGTCTTCCCGTGGTCGACGTGTGCGATGATGCAGAAATTGCGAATGTGTCGAAGGTCCGGCATGTCTGAAAAAAATTGAACGGACATTAAACACGAAAACGCCCTCCCGCGCAAGCCGCGCGGCGCGGATCAGGCGGCGGCCTGGACGAAGAGACCTACGCTCTGCGCGACCGCGTAGACGAGCAGGGCGACGGCGGTCTTGCCGAGCAGCGGGTTCAGCTCGCGCGGGTCTTCGTACGTGCGCAGCGTCTTCAGAATCGGCGCCATGAACCACGGCAGCACGACCATCGGCAGCAGCACGCAGAGCGCGTCCATGCCGAACGCGAAGCGGAGAATCAGCGGCGAAAGAAAGACGAAGACGAGATTGAATTTGTAGAGCCCGACGGCGAAGCCTTCGCCGAAGCGGACGACCGTCGTGCGCTTGCCCGCGCGCGCGTCCGTCTCGCGGTCGCGCAGGTTGTTGACGAGCAGAATGTTGTCCGCGCCGAGCCCGCACGCGAGCGCGACGACCCACATGAACGGCGGGAACGCCAGCGCCTGCGTCCACGTCGTGAACGCGACCGCGACCAGCCCGAAGAACGTGACGACGAACACGTCGCCAAGCCCGTGATACGCCAGCGGGAACGGCCCGAGCGAGTACGCGAGACAGGCGACGACGCTCAGCGCGCCGACGAGGAGCATCCACGGACCGCCGAACTCGATCAGCGCGAGCCCGAACGCGACCGCGACGAAGACCGATACGACCGCGGCCGTCAGCGTCTGCTTCGGCGAGAGCCAGCCCTGAGCCGTCGCGCGCGCGGGACCGAGCCGGTCGGCACCGTCCGCGCCTTTCTTGAAGTCGCCGTAATCGTTGGCGAGGTTGCTCGCGATCTGCGCGAAGAGCGCGAAGAGCGCGGCGCACAGCGCGGGAACGGGCGAAAATTTTCCCGCGACGGCGGCGCAGGCGGAACCGAGCAGCACGGGCGCGAGCGCGGCGGGAAGCGTGCGCGGGCGCGCGGCGAGAAAGAGAGCACGGGCGGTGGTCATGGCGCGGAAAAATTCAGGCGTCGGCGTTCCCGCGGAGGCGGTCGTAGGCGTCGAGCAGATCGCCCGTGCGCGGAATCACGATCTTGCGCGCGCCGGAATCCGTCGTTTCGAAGTAGGGATCGGGCGCGGAGACGAGGTCGAACGGCTCTTCGGGCAGGTTGTCCTCGTCGAACTCGAGGTCGTCGATCGGATCCTGCTCGTCGAAGATCATCGTCATGCGGCGCGGCGAGTCCGTGAGCACGCGCGCGGGATTTTCGACGCGGTTCTTCTTCACGAGCTCGAACGTGCACGGGAAGCACGCCTTGACGCTCGGCTCCTTGAACTCGTTGATCCATTTGTTGGAGACGCCCTCGCGGTTCGTCAGCAGGATCGTGTCCGAAAAATGGATGCAGGCGGCGAACCACTCGGCGCTCGCGGGAACGGCGCTCGCGAACGCGCAGTCCGCGATCGTCACGACGCGCGCGACGTGCCAGCCGAGGCGTTTCGCGAGCGCGGCGAACGCTTCGACCTGATCGACGGGATCGTCTTCGCCGTCGGTGAGAAAGACGACGTTGTCGCCGGTGTCGTGCGGCGCGCCGAGGTCGATTCCGCCGTCGTCGTCGAATTTCCACGAGCGCGTCGTGAGCGCGGGAACGTCGGCGAGAGGTTTCTCGGCGTCGGCGTCGCGTTCGGGTTCAGCGACGTAGAGCGTGGTGTCGCCTTCGAGACCGTCGCGGACGAGATCGGCGATGATCGCGCGTCTGCCGCACCCCGGCGTCCCCAGAAAAAGATAAGCATTCGTCATAAAAAAGAAATTGACCGCAAAGTTAAGGGAAGGGAAAGGAAGTTTTATTTCTTCGCGCTGTTCACGACGCGGCGGATTCCGTCCTTCAGTGACGCGGCGCTGAAATTCACGAGCAGCCCGAGCGGCAGCTTTTTCAGTTTCAGATAATTCAGAATCTGCGCCCAATGCTGATTCGTCAGTTCCGCGACGGCTTTGATTTCCACGATGATCCTGTCTTCGACAATCAGATCGGCGCGGTAGGCCTGGTCGATTTTTTCGCCTTTGTAAACGACGGGGACGGGAACTTGGCTCTCGGCTTTCAGACCACGGGAACGCAGTTCAACGAGGAGGCACTTTTCATAGACGTTTTCCAGCAGTCCGGGCTCCATTTCGGAGTGAACCGCGAAAGCGGCGTCCAGAACCTGCTTAAAAATTTTTTCGTCTTCCTCCATAAAAAACTTTCTTTGACTTCTTTTTACTTCGTGGTCTTTGCGTTTTTTTGTCTTTTCAGATTTGCGCCGAGCGCTGGCGGAGGAGATGGTCGGCGAGGACGAGCGCCGCCATCGCCTCCACGATCGGGACGGCGCGCGGGAGCACGCACGGATCGTGTCGCCCGTGCCCGATCACTTCGCAGGGCTCGCCCGAGACGGTGACGCTCTGTTGCTTCTTCGCGACGGTCGGCGTCGGCTTGAACGCGACGCGGAAATTGATTTCCTCGCCGTTGGAAATGCCTCCCTGCACGCCGCCGGAGCGGTTCGTCGCGGTGCGGATTTCGCCGGCGCGCAGCTCGAACGCGTCGTTGTGGCGCGAGCCCGTCAGGCGCGTTCCCGCGAAGCCGCTCCCGATTTCAAAGCCTTTCGTCGCGGGAATGCACAGCATCGCCTTGGCGAGGTCGGCTTCGAGGCGGTCGAACACCGGTTCGCCGAGCCCCGCGGGAACGCCGCGGATCTTGCAGCGAATCGTGCCGCCGACGGAATCGCCGTCCGCGCGTGCCGCCTTGATGCGCTCCGCCATGCGCGCCGCGATTTCGGCGTCGGGGCAGCGCACGGGAACGCTCTCTATTTCATCCTGCGGGAAAAATTCGTCGCTCGGCGGCATTTCGATTTCGGCGACGCTCTCGACCCAGCACGAAAATTTCAGCTCGGGGCGGAGCACGGCGAGAAGTTTTTTCGCGACCGCGCCTGCGGCGACGCGCCCGATCGTCTCGCGCGCGGAGGCGCGTCCGCCGCCTTCGGGATTGCGGAAACCGTATTTCGCGATGTAGGTGAAATCGGCGTGCGAGGGGCGGAAGAGGTCGCGCAGCTTGTCGTAGGCCTGAGGGCGCTGGTCGGTGTTGCGCACGAGCAGGGCGATCGGCGTTCCCGTGGTCTTTCCCTGATAGACGCCGGAGAGAATCTCGACGCGGTCGCCTTCCTTGCGGGGCGTGGAAAGGTCGCTCTGCCCGGGGCGTCGGCGGTCGAGCTCGCGCTGAATCTCCTCCGCGTCGAGCGGGAGCTGCGCCGGGCATCCGTCGATGACGACGCCGATGCCCGCGCCGTGGCTTTCGCCGAAAGTGGAAATCTGAAAAATTTTGCCGAAAATGCTGCCCATGATGCCCGTCAATCAAACCGCAATCGCCTTTGCTGCGCGAACAAAATTTTTGCGTGTTGAAAGACCTGCGCTTTTCCTCCGCGCGGAAAAAAAAATTGTTTCGCGGGGCGCGAAGGAGTATTTTGCGCGCAAATTTCGTACGTATGGACTGGATCATCAACCTGTTTTACGCGGACACGGACGGCGTGGCGCACACGGTGCTGCTCTTCTGCATCGCGATTGCGGTCGGCATTCCTCTGGGCCGCATCAAGGTCTTCGGCATTTCGCTGGGCATCACGCTGGTGCTTTTCGTGGCGATCCTGCTCGGACAGCTCGGCTTTTCCGTCAACGGGAACGTGCTCCACTTCGTCAAGGAGTTCGGGCTGATTCTGTTCGTGTTCACGATCGGGCTTCAGGTCGGGCCGGGCTTCTTCGCCTCGTTCAAGAAGGGCGGGATGCTGATGAACGGGCTCGCGGCGTCGGTCGTGCTGCTCGGCGTGCTGCTGACGGTCGCGTTTCATTTCCTCACGGGCATTCCGATGCCGACGATGGTCGGCGTGCTTTCCGGCGCGATCACGAACACGCCCGGCCTCGGCGCGGCGCAGCAGGCGCTCGCGGAAATCGTGAAGACGAATCCGGAGGCGACGGAGCGGCTCATCACCGCCCAGGCCGGCGGCGTTCCCGCGGGGGCGGCGACGGACGGCGTGATCGAGCAGCTCGCGGGGACGCTCGGGCAGGGCTACGCGTGCGCGTATCCGCTCGGCGTCGTGGGCATCATTCTTTCGCTGATCGTCGTGCGCGTCGTCTTCAAGATTTCCCTGGAGAAGGAGACCGCCGCGATCAGGGCGCTCGAAAAAGAGCAGGGCGACACGTCCGCGGCGATTTCGCTGGAAGTGCAGAATCCGGCGATCATCGGCAAGAAGATTTCCGAAATCACGCGCCTGTTCAGCCGCCCGTTCGTCATTTCGCGTCACCGCCGCGGCGAGAACGCGCCGACGGTCGCCACGGGCGACACCGTGCTCGAGGCGGGCGACAGGCTCTTCGTCATCGTCTTCAAGGAGGACGCGGAGATGGTCGGCGCGTTTTTCGGCAAGGTCATCAACTGGAGCATCGAGGACTGGGATCACCTCAAATCCGCGATCGTGCGGCGGCGCATCATCGTGACGCGCGAGAACATGAACGGGCGCCCGCTTTCGCGCCTCGCCGCCTACACGGCGATGGGCGTGGCGATCACGCGCATCAACCGCGCGGGCGTCGTGCAGGTCGCTTCGCCGGCGCTGCGCCTGCAGATCGGCGACCGCGTGAACGTCGTCGGTCCCGAGCACGCGGTGAACGAGGTCGAAAGAGTGCTCGGCAACGAGCTGAAGCGGCTCGACCATCCGAACCTCGTCTCGATCTTTCTCGGCATCGCGCTGGGCGTGGTGTTCGGGAGCATTCCGTTCGCCGTTCCGGGGCTTTCGCAGCCGCTGAAGCTGGGGCTCGCGGGCGGTCCGCTCATCATCGCGATCCTGCTCAGCTGCTGGGGCTACAAGTCGCACCTCGTCACCTACACGCCGATCGCGGCGAATCTGATGATCCGCGAAATCGGCATTCTGCTCTTTCTCGCGAGCGTCGGGCTCGGCGCAGGCAACGGCTTCCTGGAGGCGGTGCTCGGCGGCGGCTACTGGTGGGTGCTGATTGGCTTCTGCATCACGACGGTGCCGCTGCTCGTCGTCGGCTTCGTCGCGCGCGGCGTGTTCAGACTGAACTATTACTCGGTGATGGGGCTCGTCGCGGGCGCGACGACGGATCCGCCCGCGCTCGCCTACGCGAACAACGTCGCGCAGAACGAAGCGCCGAACGTCGCCTACGCGACCGTTTATCCGCTCACGATGTTCCTGCGCGTGCTCACGGCGCAGCTGCTGATTCTCGTGTTCTGCTCGTGAGGGAAAAAGCGCGTTCTGCTTCCGGACCGCGCTTTTTTTCGGAAAACGGAAAAGACGATGGACGAAAAAGACGAAAACGGCGCTTCGCTGAGGGAAATCTCGGAGCTGCTGCTTGATTTCGCGGGAACGCTGATGTGCTGCGGCGCGCAGACTTCCCGCGTGCTCCGCAACGTGAACCGCCTCGCGGAAACTTTCGGCTGCGAGGCGCATCTGCTGGCGCTTCCGCGCACCATGACGCTGACGCTTTCCCGCGCCGACGCGCCGGAAGATTCGATGACCGTCGTGCGCAAGGTGCGCCCCGGCGCTTTGGACTTCCGCACGCTTTCCGAACTGCGCGTCCTGACGTGGGAGGCGGCGAAGAACGGTTTTTCGCCGGCGCTCTGCAGGGAGCGCTACGAGGAGATTCTGCGCGGCGCGAAACCGTTCCGCGGCTGGAGGCTCTGGTCGGTCGTCGCCTGCGGAAACGCCGCGTTCTGCTATCTGCTCGGCGGACACGCTCTGCCGGCGGGCGGCGTTCGCTCCTCTCTCGTCGTGTTCGTCGCGACCTTTCTCGGCTTCTGTGTGCGGGAACGCCTGAGCGCACTCGGGTTGAACCATCTGATCGTGTTTCTGCTGAGCGCGTTCGTCGCCTCGTTCACGGCGGGAACGCTCGCGCATGAAATGAGTTTTCACACGGACCTCGCGGTTTCGACGAGCGTGCTCTTTCTCGTGCCGGGCGTGCCGTTGCTCAATTCCGTCATCGACCTCATCGACGGGCATGCTCTCGCCGGGCTTTCCCGTCTCGTGAACGCCACTCTGCTCCTGCTGTCTATGACGCTCGGGCTCATTCTCACTGTCGTCCTTCTCGGCTCCAAGACGCTGCTATGATCACCGAAATTTTGCTCGACGCGCTCTGCGCGGCCGTCGCCGGAACGGGCTTCGGCATGATTTCCAATCCTCCGCGCCGGCTTCTTTTCGTCGCGGGAGCGCTCGCCGCGTGCGGGCACGCGCTGCGGTTTTGGCTGACGACCGGCCCCGCGCAATGGGGCATCGCGTCTGCGACGCTCGCGGGCGCGTTCGTCATCGGCATGGGCGGATTCGTCGCGGGGAGGATCAGCGGCTGTCCGAGCGAGATTTTTTCGTTCCCGGCGCTGCTGCCGTTCGTTCCCGGACTCAAGGCGTACTACGCCGTGCTCGCGCTGCTGAAATTTTTGCGCTGCGGGGACGACGTCGCGGCGGCGCAGCGCTTCATCGGAGAATTTTTCGAAAACGGGCTGGCGGCTGTCTTCGTGCTGCTCGCGATCGTCGTAGGCGCGGCGTTTTCCTTGTTCGCGGACACGCTTTCGATCAGACGCGACACGCGCCGTCTCCGGCTTTTCCGGAGAAAAAATTCTCCCGCCGTTTCCGACTGAGTCCGCGTTCTGTTTTTTTACGTCGCCGTCGGGCTTCTCGGGAGGAGCTCGCGCGCGTCGCCGCGGTCGCGATGTTCGCGCCGCCGAATCAGGGCTCCTTCTGGCCGGAGCGCGTGCGGAAAATTTTCCCGCCCGCGCGCTTTTTGTGCCGCTGTCTGCCGGATCTGCGCCACACGGAAGATTCGCCGCTGCGCCGGATTCCGCTTCCGAAAAACGGTCCGTTCCCGCCGCTGCTGATCGTGCACGGCGAGCGCGACGCGAAGGTCGCTCCGCAGTTTCTGCCGCTTCCGGGCGTTCCCGCGCGCATCGTCTCCGCGCCCTGCGGACACGCGGCGCTGCGGCGTTCCCGCGAAGCGTTCGCGCACGCCCTGAATTTTTTCGAGACACGCCGGAATTCCTTTTGAGACTCTTCGCTTTCCGGTTTTCTGCCGCAGAATAAATCTTTTGATTCTGCGCGGGAACGGGCGTAAGATTTTTCCCTACTATGAAACTTCGCAGTTCACTCAGCACGGAAGGCCGCCGCATGGCGGGCGCGCGCGCGCTCTGGCGCGCGAACGGAATGAAGGAAGAACAGTTCGGCAAGCCGATCATCGGCATCGTCAATTCGTTCACGCAGTTCGTTCCCGGACACACCCATCTCCACGAAATCGGGCAGAAAATGAAGGCGCTCATCGAGGCGCAGGGCTGTTTCGCCGCCGAGTTCGACACCATCGCCATCGACGACGGCATCGCCATGGGGCACGCCGGAATGCTCTACTCGCTCCCGTCGCGCGACCTCATCGCCGACTCCGTCGAATACATGTGCGAGGCGCACCGCGTGGACGCGCTCGTGTGCATCTCCAACTGCGACAAGGTCACACCCGGCATGCTCATGGCGGCGATGCGTCTGAACATTCCCGCGATCTTCGTCTCCGGCGGCCCGATGGAGGCCGGCGAGTTCGACGGAGAAAAGAACGACCTGATCGACGTCATGATCAAGGGCGCGGACGCGGCGTATCCGGACGAAAAGCTCGCCGAGCTCGAACGCCTCGCGTGCCCGACGTGCGGCTCGTGCTCGGGCATGTTCACGGCGAATTCGATGAACTGCCTCAACGAAGTGCTCGGCTTCGCGCTGCCCGGCAACGGCACGCTGCTCGCCACGCACGCGCTGCGCATGAAGCTCTTCGAAAAAGCGGCGAAGCGCATCGTCGAAATGGCCTACGCCTACTACGAACGCGGGGACGCGAGCGTGCTCCCGCGCCAGATCGCCACACGCGCCGCGTTCCTCAACGCGATGACGCTCGACATCGCGATGGGCGGCTCCACCAACACCGTGCTGCACCTGCTCGCGATCGCGCAGGAAGCCGGCGTCGATTTCACGATGAAGGACATCGACTTCCTTTCGCGCCGCGTTCCCGTGCTCTGCAAGGTCGCGCCGAACACGAAGAAATACCACATCGAAGACGTGAACCGCGCGGGCGGCATTCTCACCATCATCGGACGCCTCGCCGCCGAAGGGCTCATCGACGGCGGCGCGCGCCGCGCCGACGGGCTGACGCTCGCGGAAGCGATCGCGCAGAACGACGTCGATTCCCCCGCCGTCACCGCCGAGGCGCTCGAACGCGCACACGCCGCTCCCGCCGGCGAACGCAGCGTCCGTCTCGCTTCGCAGAACGCGCGTTATGAAAGTCTGGATACGGACCGCGCGTCGGGCTGCATCCGCGACGTCGGACACGCCTACGTGCGCGACGGCGGGCTCGCCGTGCTTTTCGGCAACGTCGCGCTCGACGGCTGCATCGTCAAGACCGCCGGAGTTTCGGAAAAAGTCTTCAAGTTCCGCGGCACGGCGAAAGTCTTCGAATCGCAGGAAGACGCGTGCGAAGGCATTCTCGGCGGCAAAGTCGGTCCGGGCGACGTCGTCGTCATCACGCACGAAGGCCCGCGCGGCGGCCCCGGCATGCAGGAAATGCTCTACCCGACGTCCTACATCAAATCGAAGCATCTCGGCGAGCTCTGCGCGCTGATCACCGACGGACGTTTCTCCGGCGGCACGAGCGGGCTCTCGATCGGGCACGTCTCGCCCGAAGCCGCCGCAGGCGGCAACATCGGGCTCGTGCGCGACGGCGACGTCATCGCGATCGACATTCCCGCGCGCACGATTTCGCTGGAAGTCTCCGACGCGGAACTCGCCGCGCGCCGCAAGGAAGAGGAGGCGCGCGGGAACGCGGCGTTCACGCCGAAGAAGCGTGCACGCAAGATCTCCAAGGCGCTCCGCGCCTACGCGAGCATGGTCGCCTCCGCGGATAAGGGCGGCGTCCGCGTCGTGGAATAAGCGATCCGGCGCCAAAAAAAGAACGTTCCCGCAGTCTCCGCGGGAACGTTCTTTTTTTGCCCGGGCGGCGCCTCACCAGTCTTTTTCGGCGGAGCGGGCGTCGCCGCGGCCGTTGCGGAGAATCGCGCGGCGGCGTTCGGTCTCGTCCTTCTCCATGTCGCGCAGGACGGCTTCCGCCGCGCCCGCGTCGAGTTCGCGGCCGTCGCCCGCTTCCGCGCCGGCGTTTCCGTCCGCGTTCTTTTCGGAGGAAGCGTCCTGCGGCGCGGCGCCCGCGTTTTCGCCGCGTTCGCCTTCGTCGCCGTCTTTCCCGTCGCCGGATTTTTCTTTCCCGTCGTTCTCGCGCCCGTTC
Source organism: Candidatus Spyradosoma sp. (assembly GCA_051884495.1). Lineage (GTDB taxonomy): Bacteria > Verrucomicrobiota > Verrucomicrobiia > Opitutales > UBA953 > Spyradosoma. The sequence goes on along the minus strand of JBJEVQ010000017.1, from coordinate 19,594 downwards.
TCAGGATTCTTTTCGGCGGCGCTTTCGAGAATCTTCGCGGCTTCGTCGAGGCGTTCCTCCGCCTTCTCGCCGTTCCCGGATTCGCGTTCCCGCCGGGCTTCGTCCGTTTTTTCTGCGGCGCGGCGCGCGTCGTTCCCGCGCTTTTCGTCGCCGAGCCTGTTCGCGGCGTCTTCGAGCGCGCGCGCGCTTTCTGCGGCGCGTTCGCGCGCGGCGTCGGCTTCGCGCTGCGCCTCGGAATCCGTTCCTGCGTCGCCGTTTTCGGCGTCCTTCCCGTTCTCGCCGCCGCGGTCTTCGTCGCGCTTTTCTTCGTTCGCGCGCCGCTGTTTTTCGGCGGCTTCGCGGGCGTCTTGCGCCGCTTCCTCCTGCCGCTTCTTAAGCTCTTCGAGCTGCTTCTTCAGTTCGGCGAGCCGCTGTTCGTCGTTGAGGAGCAGGCGAAAATTCTCCGCCGCGGCTTCGGCGTTCTTCGCCTCTCCGGCGCGCAGGAGGTCGCGATAGAGCGCCTTCGCGCGCGCGAAGTTCTTTTCGGCGGCGGCGACTTTTTCGAGCGCGGCGTCGGGTCCGCTCCGCGCGGCTTCGGCGGCGGAGGCTGTCTCGTTCCGCGCTTCGGCGTGGAAACCGGCGCCGAGATTCTGCGTCACGGCTTCGCGGAGCCGCGACGAAATCCCCGGCCGCGAGAGCGCTTCGCGGTAGAGCTCGCGGGAACGCGCGATTTCGCCCGCCTCCTGCGCGCGCAGGGCGTCCGCGCAGAGCGTCTCGGCGGAGGCTTCCGCGGCGGCGGGCGTTTCCGCGGGAGCACCCGCGTCTTCGTCCTGCGCGGCTGCGTCGCGCGTTCCCGCGAGGAAGAGCGCGAGCGCGACGAACGCGGGCGTCTTCGGCGCGCGCAGGAGCAGCGCGAAAGCGGAGGCGCGCAGTCCCTTAGCCGCACGCGTTTCGCCCAGAAGCAGGTAGAGCAGCAGCGCGGCGAGCGCGGGCGCGAGGAACCATTCGCGGCGCTCGATCGGGACGGCGTGCACGTTTTCTTCCGCCGCACCGGGCGTGAGGCGGCGCAGCCACGCGGCGGCGGCTTCGTCGCCCATCTCCGTCGTCGCGGAACGCACGTACACGCCGCCGGTCTCCGCGGCGAGCTCGGCGAGCGGCTTTTCTTCGAGGCGCACGGTGACCGTGTTTCCGTCGGCGTCCTTGAGGTAGGAGACGTTCCCGTCCGCGTCGCGCAGCGGAATCGGCGCGGCGGCGCTCGGGTCGCCGACGCCGACCACGACGACGGGCTGCTTCGCCGCACGGAGCTTCTCCGCCTCGCGCGCGACGGAGCCGCTCAGCTCGCCGCCGTCGGTGACGAGCACGATCGCGCAGTGTCCGAGATTTTCCGCCGTCTCGAAGGAGCCCGCCGCCGTCTTCAGCGCGGCTTCGAGATTCGTGCCGCCGAGCGGAACCGAGCCGATTTCCTGGTCGTCGAGAATCGCGCGGAAGCTCGCGCGGTCGAACGTCAGCGGGCAGGCGAGAAACGCGTCGCCCGCGAAGGGAACGAGCCCGAGGCGGTCGCCGCGCATGCGCTCGGCGAGCAGCGCCGTGAAGCGCCGCGCGTGCGCGAGGCGGCTCGGGCGCACGTCTTCGCAGAGCATCGACTTGGAGAGGTCGAGCGCGACGACGACGTCGCGTCCCGCGCCGCGGAACGGCACGACCGTCTCGCCCCAGCTCGGGCGCGCCCACGCCGCAGTCGTCAGCGCCGCGCACGCGAGCAGCAGCAGAAAGCGCGCGAGGCGCCTGCCGCGGGAGACGTCCGTGCCGACGGGTTCGCCGTCGGGCGAGGAAAAATGCGGCGCGCCAAGGACGCCGCGCAGCGCCCGGCGGCGGCGCGCTTCCGCGAGCGCGTAAAGCGCCGTCAGCGCGGGAACGATCCAGAGCAGGTGATAAAGGCGTTCAGGATGCAGAAAAAAATTCATGGAAAGGCGATGGACTGACGAGGTGAGGGGAAAGGGTGTGAGGCGACGGAGTCATGAAGGGCATGAAGCTGCGGCGCGTTTCGCTTCGCGAAAAAAGTTTTTCGAAAATCCTTTCGGCGAAGCCGGGCGCAATGAATCTCCATGACCTTCATCACTTTCATGATCTTCATGACGTTGCTTTTACGGAAAACGAGGGAACACGGCTCGCGAGAGCGCGAAGCCGATCAGCAGGCACGCGAGCGCGAGTCCCGCGAACGTGTCCGCGCGCTCGTCGTAGAGGGCGACGCGCGGCAGCTCTTCGGATTTTTTTTCGAGCTTGTCGATTTCGGCGAGCGCGGCGCTCATGGCGTCCCGGTCGTCCGCCGCGTAATAATTGCCGCCCGTGATTTCGGCGATTTTCTTCAGCGCCGCCTCGTCGAACGAGCCCGGATAATGCACGATGCGCGCGCCCAGAAAACCGTTCTGCACGGCGTAGGCGCGTTCGCCGCCGATGCCGACCGTGTGCACGACGAGCCCGTAGTCCTTGGCGATGCGCGCCGCCTGTTCGGGCGTGACCTTGTTCCGCGCGGTGTTCGCGCCGTCCGTGAAGAGCACCATGACTTTGCGCTTCGCGTCGGAATCCTTCGTGCGGTTGACGACGGAGACGATCGGCGCGGCGAGCCCCGTGCCTTCGCCGACGGTGTGAAGTTCGAGCGCGGCGACGCGTTTGAGCAGCCACGCGTGGTCGAGCGTCGGCGGGCAGACCGCGAACGCCAGATCCGCGAACGCGATCAGCCCGATGCGGTCGTTCGGGCGCGCGCGGATGAATTTTTCGAGCTCCTCCTTGCAGACGTCGAGGCGGCGCTTCGTCTCGCCTCGGCGGTGCGCGGCGACGATCTCCTCGTCCGTGCGCAGCGTCTTCGCGGGATCGAACGCCGCCATCGAGTCCGAGAGATCGACGGCGAGCATGATGTCCGTGCCTTCGGCGCGCTGGCGGATTTCGCCCGCGGAAAAGCGCGGTCCCGCGAGCGCGAAAATCAGCAGCGCGCCTGCCGCGGCGTAGAAAGCCGCGGGCGCGAGCCGCGCGGGCGAGAGGCGGCGCGGCGGCGTTCCCGCTTCGCGGAAGCGCGAGAGCGAGGGGACGCGCAGCGCGGGCTCGCGCTTCATGAGCTGGCGCGCGAGGCACGCCGCGAGCGGGACGAGCAGGGCGAGCGCCCAGGGAAATTGCAGTTCAAAGTTTTCCATGGCGGGAGGCGCCGCGCGGCGGAGGCGTCGCGGCGGGCGCGGAAGCGTTTTTTTCGGGAAGCGCCGGAGGCGGCGTCGTCTCGGCGACGAGCGTTCCCGCGCGCGCGATGGCGGCGTTCGTGCGTTCGCGCCCGGCGGCGAGTCCGGCGAATTTCACCAGATCGGCGGCGTTCAGAAATTCGCGCAGAAAACCCCGGTGCTCCGGCGGGAACGGGCTGTCCGGCTTTTCCATCGAGACGAAGAATTCCTGCGACGTCATCGCGTCGGCGGAAAGCCCGAAGCGCCGCGCGAGGTAGCGGCGGACGATGTCCGAAAGCCGCGCGACCGCGGCGACCGAGCCGATGCGCCCGGCGTCGAGTTCGCCGCGCAGCGCCGCGAGCTCGCTTTCGGCGCGCGTCCACGGCGGAATTTCCGGAGACAGAAGCGCGCGGAGCCGACGGCGGCGGAGTACGAAGAACACGGCGGCTCCGAGCAGCAGTACGGCGGCCGCGCCGAGCGCGAGGAGCGCGCGCGGGAACGCCTCGTCGGCGCCGTCGCCGAACTCCGAGACGAGCGCGAGCGGCGCGTCGGGCGCGCTTTCGGGAAGCACGGCGCGGATCGTCGGCAGCGCGACGGAGACGCGCCGCGTTTCGCCGGAATCCCCGTCCCGCGCCTCGACCGTGAACGACGCGTCCGCGAAATCGCCCGGCGCGAGCGGAATCAGCGCGAAGCGAAGGCGCGTTCGGCGGAGCGGCCCGAGGAGCGACGTTTCACGATCTATGCGCTCCGCGGCTTCGAGCCCGTCGGGCAGGGAAAATTCGAGGCGCAGCGCGGGATCGAGCCCGAAGTGCGTTTCCGCGTCGGCGGAGATTTCCACGGGCGCGCCGACGGGAACGCCGCGCGTCGCGTCCGTCGCCGCGTCGGGAGCGATCCGCGGCGTCGAGACGACGAACGTTCCCGCGCGGATTTCGCGCCGCGCGAGCCAAAAGAGCGTTCCCACGCCGGCGAGCAGGAGCGCGCCCGCCGCCGCGAGTCCGAGAAAGAAAATTTTTCGTCGAGGAAGGTTCATGGAAGAAGGCGCGTCCGAGCGCGCGTGCCTTTCAGCTTAGACGAAAAAGCGTTCCCGCGGCAGTGTTTTTTTTACCGGACTTCGGACATAAGAAGTTTAAAAGACCTGTCTGCGGCTTTCAAAAAAAACGCGTTCCCGCGGGAGGCGGGAACGCGCTTTCGCGGAGGCGCGCAGGAGGGCGCCTCACTTAATCGTCGCGCGCGTGTTCTTCAGGTTGGCGGCGGACGCCTGGAGCGCCGACATTTCCTTCGGCCAGAGCTCGATTTCGAGGTGGCGAATCACGCCCGCGCGGCCGACGACCGTCGGCACGCTGATGCAGACGCCGCGGATGCCGTACGGCCCGTCCACGAGCGAGGACACCGGCAGGATGCACTTGCGGTCGAGCGCGATCGCGTCCACGACGGCGCGCACCGAAGTGCCGACCGCCCAGCCCGCGCCGCCCTTGCGGGAAATGACTTCGGCGCCGGATTTCTTCGTGCGGTCGAAAATCTGATTCTGCCAGCTCGGCGTGACGTTCTTGAACTTCGAGAGCGGCAGACCCGCAATCGTCGCGGACGACCACACGGGCAGCATCGAATCGCCGTGTTCGCCGAGAATCAGCGCGTCCACCTGCGTCGGCGCGACGCCGAGCGAATCGGCGATGAGCGCGCGGAAGCGCGACGTGTCGAGCGTCGTGCCGAGCCCGAGCACCTGCTGCGCGGGAAGCCCGAGGAACTCGACGGCGAGCTGCGTGAGGATGTCCACCGGATTGGAGACGACGAGGACGATCGCGTCGCGCTTCAGACCGGCGTTCTTGATTTCCGCGAGAATGTTGCGGAAGAGGGAGACGTTGCGGTTGATGAGGTCGAGGCGGGATTCGTCCGGCTTGCGGCGCAGACCCGCGGTGATGACGATGCAGTCCATGTCCGCGCAGTCGGCGTAGGTTCCCGCGCGGATGATCTGGTCGCCGCAGAGCGGCGCGCCGTGGAGGAGGTCGAGGGCTTCGCCTTCCGCCATGGCCTGGTTGACGTCGAGGCAGACGATTTCGCTGACGACGCCGGAGCATTGGAGCGCGAAGGCGGCGTTGGATCCCACGCGTCCGCCCGCGCCGATGATAGCAACTTTCATCATGATGTTCTTGAGTTTTTAAGGGTTGAAGAAAAAAGGATTTACGCGGCGCCGTCGCCCTTGGCGAACTGCCGGAAGCTCGGTCCGGAGACGTCCTGGTCGCCCGCCTCGAAGAAGCCGTGAAGCTGGCGGAGGCGGACCGGATGGCGCATCTTGCGGAGCGCCTTCGCCTCGATCTGGCGGATGCGTTCGCGCGTGACCTTGAAGAGCTTGCCCACTTCCTCGAGCGTGCGCGAATAGCCGTCGCGCAGACCGAAGCGGTAGGTGAGCACCTCGCGCTCGCGCTCGGTGAGCGACTGGAGCACTTCGATGATCTTTTCGCGGAGCAGGGCGGTCGCGGCGATGTCGTAGGGATTTTCCGCCGCCTTGTCCTCGATGAAGTCGCCGAAGCTCGTGTCGTCGCCGTCGCCGACGGGGCTCTGCAGCGAAATCGGCTGCTGCGCCATCTTCATGATCTGCTGGACGCGGTCCACCTGCATCTGCATTTCGTTGGCGACTTCCTCCGGCGTCGGCTCGTGACCGAGTTCCTGGAAGAGCTGCTTCTGCACCTGCATGACCTTGTTGAGCGTCTCGATCATGTGCACGGGAATGCGGATCGTGCGCGCCTGGTCGGCGATGGAGCGCGTGATCGCCTGGCGGATCCACCACGTCGCGTACGTCGAGAACTTGTAGCCGCGGCGGTATTCGAATTTTTCGACCGCCTTCATCAGCCCCATGTTGCCTTCCTGGATGAGGTCGAGGAAGGAGAGCCCGCGGTTCGTGTATTTCTTCGCGATGGAGATGACGAGGCGCAGATTCGCCTCGACCATGTTCGTCTTCGCGCGGTGAGCCTGCTGCAGGCAGGTGCGGACTTCCTTGTAGATTTCGAGGAGCTCCTCGCCGCCGATGCGGTACTGCTTTTCGAGCGCCTCGAGCTTCGCCTTGATCTCCTTCGGGTCGAGCTTGCGCGCGTGGCGGTCCTTGCGCTCGATCAGGTGGAGCTGGTAGACGTATTCACGGAACGAGTCCACGACGGGCTTGAAGGTGGCGAGCCATTCCTCGAGCACCTTCATCTTGAAGCAGAACTTGCGCAGCAGCGGGCGGATGTCCTTCTGCAGCTTGATGAAGCGCGCGTAGCCGCGGCGGCGCGTCTCTTCGTTCGGGCCGCCGATGTATTCCATCCACGCCTTGTCGAGCTTCGTCGAAATCGCCTCGACGGCGGCGATGGATTTCGGCAGCTGCTTGTAGTACGCGTCGCGGGATTCGACCTTCTTGTCGAGCACGACGCGGTCGAAGCGTTCCACGCGCGAGTTGAGCCGGCGGGCGACTTCGAGCTGCGGCGGGAGCGTGACCCAGATCGAGCAGAGCGCGTCCTGCGCGCGCGACTCAGCCTCCTCGATGCTCTTGGAGATCGAGATTTCCTCGTCGCGGTTGAGCAGCGGCACCTGGCCCATCTGGCGCAGATACATGCGCACGGGATCGTCGAGAATGTCCACCTGCACGGAGCGGAGCGCCTCTTCCTCTTCGGAGGAGAGCTTCGTCTTGTAGGCGGCGACGTCTTCGGATTCGAGAATCTTGATGTCGAGATTGGCGAGCAGGTCGAGGATCTTTTCGAAGGCCTCCGGCGAGGTCGCCGTCGCGGGAATCGTGTTGTTGATGTCCTCGATCGTCACGTAGCCCTGCTGGTTGGAGAGCGCGCGCAGGTCGTGCATGCGGGCGTTGATCTCGTTCTGGTCGAGCACGGCGGCGACGTTCGAATCGAAGTGCGTCTTTTCGGAAATTTCCTTGATCTTCTTCGCGTCCTCGCGTTGCTTTTTTTGCTGTTTGGCGATTTCCGCGGACGTGAGCACGGAAGAGCGGTCGGGCGCGTACTTCACCTCGTGCGCCGGTTCCTTGCGCGCGGGCGCGGGAGCGGGGGCGGGGACTTCGGCCTTTTTCGGCGCGGCCGGCTTCGCGGGAACGGTCGGCTTCTTCGCGGGCGCTACCGATTTTTTCGCGGGCGCGGCGGGCTTCTTCTTTTCGGGAAGCTTTTTCGCCGCGGGCTTTTTCGCGGGAGCGGGAGCCTTCTTCACGGGCGCTTTCGCCTTGGGCGCCGGCTTCTTCGCGGGAACGGCCTTCTTAGCCGGAGTTTTCTTCGCCGCCTTCTTCACGGGCGCGGCGGGTTTCTTCGCGGGAGCCTTCGCCTTCGGCGCGGGCTTCGCGGCGGAAACTTTCTTCTTCGCGACGGGCTTTTTCGGAGCCGGCTTCGCGGCCGCCTTCTTCGCGGGAACCGCTTTCGCGGCAGACTTCGCGGGAGCCTTCTTCGCCGCCTTCTTCGCGGGCGCGGACGGCTTTTTCGCGGAAGCTTTCTTCGCCGGAGCGGATTTCGCCGCCGTGCGGGCGGGAACCGGTTTCTTTGCCTTTTTCTTGTCTGCCATAAATCTCTTTTCGATCGATGAGTTTATTTTTTATAAAGTTTCAGCGTTTTGCGCAACTCCATGCCGCGGCGGAAGAGATCCGCGAGGCGCGGGTCCGACGCCGGGAGCGCGGCGATTTCCGCGTCGATCTTCCGCTGCTCGCGCGCGCAGAAGCGTTCGCACAGCCGCGCCACGCATTCGCGCGCCGTTTCTTCGGGGTGATCCGAGACGCGGGTGCGCATCGTGATCTTCGCGACGTAGGAGCGCTCTTCGTCGGTTTCGAGCAGATGCGGCGGCAGTTCTCCGACGCCGTTCCAGCCGCCTTCGGCGAATTCCGCGACAATCCGGTTGAGGATGCGTCCGGCGAGCGTGTCCGATTCGATCCATTCGGGCGGAACGTCGTTCGCGAGCTGGGGAAGAAACGCATCATATTGCAAAACAAAAATCAAAACATCCTCGTCCAGGGTAGTCAAGGGCGCATTCGGCGCCGCGGCGCCGCGCGGAGGCGCTCCCGCGGGAACGCCCTCGCGTTCGAGCCGCGCGCGGTCGCGTCGCCGCAGAAACGCCTGGAAGTCCCGCTCCAGCTCCACGCGCTGCAGCCCGGCGCGCGGCGCCAGCGCCCGCAGGCATTCCGAGCGGAAGACGAGCGAACCCGCCGACGCCAGAATCGCGTAGATCGCGTGCAGGGCCTCCTGCTTCTGCACGGGTGAAAGCGCCGCGTTTCCGCCGAAATGTCTTTCCGCGATGAAGTCGATCGCGGGGCGGCGGCTCGCGAAGATTTCCGCGACGCCCGCCGCGCCGTGCTTCGCCAGAAATTCGTCCGGATCCTTGCCGCCGGGAACGCCGAGAAAATGCAGGTCCAGCCCCGCCTCGAACGCGAGCGGCGCGAGGCGCTCCGCCGCCTTCTGTCCGGCGGCGTCGGCGTCGAGCAGGCAGTCGAGCCCGTTCCCGTAGCGCGCGAGCAGCTGCATCTGCTGCGCGGTGATGCCCGTGCCCTGGCCGGCGACGGCGGTGCGGATGCCGTTCTCCCAGCAGCGGATCGCGTCGAGCTGCCCTTCGACGAGCACGAACGGCGTCGCGCGCGGATCCGCGCCCGCGTCCTTTTTCGCGCGGTCGGTGAAGACTTCCTTCGCCTTGTCGATGTTGAAGAGCGTCGCGCCTTTCTTGAAGATTTCCGATTCCGAGGAATTCTTGTACTTCGCTTCCTCCCATTTGTTGTCGGGCGTGACGCCGGGAATCTTCCGCGCCGTGAACGCGATGACGCGCCCCTGCACGTCGCGGATCGGGATGATCAGCCGCGCCTCGAACTGCACGCGGCGCGAACGCGGGTCGAAGCTCCTGTCGCTCCCGCCGAACATGCCCGACGCCGCGATCGCGCGCTCCGAAAAATGACGCTTCAGCAGCATGCCGACGAACTCGCGCGAGCCGTTTTCCGGCAGAAATCCGATGCCGAAATCGTCCGCCGTCGCCGCGTCGAAGGCGCGGTCGCGCGTCCAGTATTCGCGGACTTTCGCGGCCGCGGGCGCGCGGAATTTTTCGCGGAAGAACGCCGCCGCGCTCTCGTGCAGGTCGAAGAGCTCGCCGCGCATCGAACGCTCGGCGTTCCCGTGCGTCTCGTATTCGACGGGAATGCCGAAGCGCTGCGCGACGCGCTCCACCGCCTCCGGGAACGTCAGGTTCTCGCGCGTCATCACGAACTTGAAGACGTCGCCGCCTTGCCCCGTGCTGAAGCAGTAATAGAGCCCGCGGTCGGGATCGACGAAGAACGAAGGTGTCTTTTCCGTCGTGAACGGACTCAGCCCCTTCCATTTCGAGCCCGAGCGCGAGAGCTTCGTGTAGTCGCCTATCAGCGCGACGATGTCGGCGCGGGAACGGATCTCTTCGAGGGATTTTTTGCTGATGAACGGCATTGCACGAAATGCGCGAGAGCATACGCGCGCGCGCCCCGCGAATCAAGCGCGGAACTGCCACCAAAACACCCGTTTATTCACTCGGCGCCCGCAATGGCTTGGCGGGAGCGCGGAGGCGAATTTTCAAAACCGCGAAGTCAACGGAAGTCAAAGAACGTTTCTGAGCACGAATTGACACGAACTTTCACGAATTTCGGGCGGCGTTTCCGTGAAAACCTAAAAATCTTTGTGCTTTGGCGTCTTTGCGGGGAAAGAAATCTGTGCGGACGGATTTCGAGAAGCGTCAAGCAAGCGAAACGTGAAGCCATGTTCTCTCTGTTGCTCCGTTCCGCCGTTCCTCTGTGTCGCCTCCGTGTTCTCTGTGTTTGAAAATTTTGGGCTTGCACCGGTCTGCGTAACCGCGGGGGCGGATGATGGGCGAGAATCGGGAGATTTTCCGCGCCGCTTCCGTCGGGCGCGGCGCACTTGCGGCTTGCGGGCGGGGCGGGAAAGCGTTTACTCTGTGGGCATCATGTCCGGAGCTTTTCAAGTCATCGCGCGCCGTTGGCGGCCGCAGCAGTTCGACGAAATCGTCGGCCAGGAACACATCGTCCGCACGCTGAAGAACGCCATCGAAACCGGACGCATCGGGCATGCGTATCTCTTCGTCGGTCCGCGCGGCACGGGCAAGACGACGACCGCGCGCATCTTCGCCAAGGCGCTCAACTGCACCGGCGGCCCGAGCGTCGCCCCCGCGCCGGACGACCCGATCTGCAAGGCGATCACGGACGGCTCGTGCATGGACGTCATCGAAATCGACGCCGCGACGAACCGCTCCATCGAGGACGCCAAGCAGATCCGCGAGGAATGTTATTTCGCGCCCGCGCAGTGCCGCTTCAAGATCTACATCATCGACGAAGTCCACCAGCTTTCCAAGGACGCGTTCAACGCGCTGCTGAAGGTGATCGAAGAGCCGCCGCCGCACGTCAAGTTCATCTTCGCGACGACGGAGGCGGACAAAGTGCTCGAGACGATCACGTCGCGCTGCCAGCGCTTCGAGTTCCAGCCGATTCCGGAGGCGAAGATCGCCGCGCGTCTGCGCCAGATCACGGAAACGGACGGCGTCGAGGCGAGCGACGACGCGCTTTTCGCCATCGCGCGGCTCGCCAACGGCGGCATGCGCGACTCGCAGTCGATTCTCGACCAGGTGATTTCCTTCTGCGGCAAGAAAATTTCCGAAAAGGACGTGCTCGACATCTACGGGCTCGCGTCGAAAGAGCAGATCGAGGGGCTCGCCGCCGCGCTCGCCGCCGCCGACTACGCCGCCGTCGTCCGCTACGCCGACGCGTTCGTCGAGGAAGGGCGCGACCTTCTCCGCGTGCTCAAGCACACGCAGGCGCGCGTCCGCGAGGCGCTGCTGGACTCGATCCGCGAGCGCGGCGTCTCCTCGCTGCTCGGCACGGCGATGCGCACGGAGCAGCTGCTGCGCATGCTCGACACGCTGCAGGCGGGCGAAGGCGGCGTGAAGCTCGGGCTTTCCGAGCGCGCGAATTTCGAGGTATGCCTGCTGAAGGCGGTCGAGCAAAGTCGAACTCGAGCCATCGACGCGCTCATCAAGGACATCGCCGGACTCGCCGCGGGAACGCCCGACGACGCAAAAAAAAAATGAGCGCGGCGCGCTGAGCGAAAAATTCCGCGCCGCGAACGCCGCGCTGAAGGACGCCCGCAGCCGCGACGCGCTGCGTTTTTCCGCCTCGCGCGAGACTCTCGAACGCCTTTCGCGCGACCGCCGTGCCGCCGCCGAGGCGCGCGCCGCCGCTTCCGCCGTCGCCGAAGCGCCCGCGGAAAACGCCGCGCCTCCTGCGCCCGACGACGCGCCGTTCCCGCAATACGATCCCGCCGCCGAGGCGAGCTTCGACGTCGCCTCCGATTTCCCCGAGCTCGACGAGGCGCCCGCGGCGAAGCTCGGCGTCACGCTCGAACAGGCGCTCGCGCGCGTTCCCGCCGACGTGGCGACCTTCGTCCGAGAGCGCTTCCGCGCCGAATTCGCCGTGCTGCGCCGCCCCGGAAAAATCTATTCCTTCCGCGAAGACGCCGCCGGAGAGGAGAGCGCCTCCGACGCGGACGCCGACGCGCCCGAAGACGTCGCGGACGAGCTCTGAACGTTCCCGCCGCCGCGCGCGTCTTTCCCTTTTTCACGCAAACCCAAAACGCTTTCCCCATGATGAAAAATTTCGGTTCTCCGCTGAAGATCGGCGTCATCTCCGACACGCACGGATTCCTGCGCCCGGAGGTCTTCGACGTGTTCTCGTCGGTCGATCACATTCTGCACGCCGGCGACGTTTGTTCCGACGACGTGCTCGCCGAGCTCTCGCGCCTCGCGCCCGTGTCCGCCGTGCGCGGCAATTCCGACTGCACGCCGAAATGCCGCAGACTGCCGCTCTTCGACGTCGTCAAGATCGGCCGCGCGGAAATCTTTCTGCACCACGGGCACGTGGACGCGTTCGACGGCATGCCCCCGGGCGTGAACATCATCGTCTCGGGGCACACGCACCTGCCGCGCGTGGAGCTTTTCGGCGGCATTCTCCGCGTGAACCCGGGCAGCGCGGGCCCGCGCCGTCCGAGCGTTCCCGTCTCTGTCGCGATCATCACGATCTACAACCGCGCGCGCTCCGCCGAAATCGTCGAGCTCCCCGAGCCCTGCGAACAGCCCTGAACGCGGCGCGTCAGTTGCCGAGCGCGGCGCGGACGAGCGCTTCCGTCGAGGCGTCGGCGCCGCACTGCTGAAGCGCGCGGCGGACCGCCTTGTCCGCCTGGTCGAGCTTGAAGCCCAGCGCCGTGAGCGCGGCGACGGCGTCCGCCTGCGCCGAGGGCGTTCCCGCCCCGTCCGCGGGTGCGCCCGACGGGATTTCGCCGCCCTTCGCGGGAGCGCTCTTCGCGGCGGCGCCGACCTTGTCGCGCAGCTCGACGACGAGGCGCTCGGCGGTCTTTTTCCCGATGCCGGGGCACTGCGAGAGCATTCCGACGTCGCCCGCGCGGATCGCGTTCCGCAGCACCGGCAGCGAGAGCCGCGAAAAGATCTTCAGCGCCGTTCCCGGCCCGATGCCGCTGACTTTTTCGATCAGCATCTTGAAGAAGTCGCGCTCTTCCGCGGCGGCGAAGCCGTAGAGCGACTGGCCGTCCTCGCGGAACGTCTGCAGCGTGAACAGGCGGACGTTCCCGCCGACGTCGGGCAGCTTTTCCGCCGTCGAAAGGGGAATGTTGACTTCGTAGCCCACGCCGGCGCATTCGACGACGGCGCGGAACACCGAGGCTTCGAGGAGTTTTCCGTTCAGTGAAACGATCATGACTTTCCTTTGTAAAGGCTGACGAGGCGCGCGAACGCCTCCGCGGGATCGACGACGGGCGCGTAGCCGAGATCGCGCCGCGCGGCGTCGATGCGGAACCAGTGGCTTTTCGCGAGTTCGGAGGCGACGAAGCGCGTCATCGGCGGCTCGCCCGCGACGGCGAAGATCTTCCAGAAAATTTCGAGCAGCGTTCCCGCGAAGCGCGCCGAGCGGAAGGGCACGGCGCGGTCCGCGCGCGGACGCGGCATGCCGACGGCTTCGAGAAACGAGCCGATCCAGTCCCAGAGCACGACGGGCGCGCCGTCGGAAACGAAATACGCCTTCCCGAACACGCGCGCGTCGCCGCGGAAAAGCGCGTCGAGCGCGAGCATGTGCGCGTGCGCGGCGTTTTCGACGTGCGTGAGGTCGACGCGGTTCCTGCCGTCGCCGACGATGCGGAGCCTGCCGAGCGACGCCTGCTCGACGACGCGCGGAATCAGATGCGGGTCGCCTTCGCCCCAGATCAGATGCGGACGCAGCGCGACCGTGCGCAGCTCCGGCCCGTCCGCCGCGAGCGCGACGCGCTCCGCCTCCGCCTTCGAGAGCGCGTAGAGACAGGCGTCGGAGCGCGGCGTGCAGTACGGGAGCGATTCGTCGCCGCCGTCGATGTCGCGCCCGCTGAAGACGACGCTCGGCGTGCTCGTGTGCACGAGGCGGCGCACGCCGGCGGCGCGGCAGGCGGCGACGACGTTGCGCGTTCCCGCGACGTTCGCCTCGAAGTACGCGCGGCGGTCGCCCCAGACGCCGGCCTTGGCGGCGACGTGGAAAACGGCGTCCGCGCCCGCGAAGATTTCCGCGAGGCGCTTCGCGTCCCTGCCGACGTCGCAGGAAAAATACTCCGCCCCGGGCGGCGCAGCGTCCGGTTTTTTCCGCCGTCCGACGACGCGCGCGCGCCAGCCGCGTTCGAGACAGCGGCGCACGACGGCGCTTCCGAGAAATCCGTTCCCGCCGGTCACGACGATGAGTTTTTCCATGCGCGCATCATACGGCAATTCTCCCGAAAATGAAAGGCGGAGAATGCGCGCGGCGCGTCCGCCCTCGACATTTTCGGGCGCGTCCTTTACGCTCGCGCTCTCGATTTTTTTATGTTCCGACCGAAATTTGCATTGCCGTTCCTCTGCGCCGCGGGCGTCGCCTTCTCTTCGGGCTTTCTGCGCGCGGAAGAAGTTTCCGCCGACACGACGATCCGCGACGTCGATGAGTTCTCGTCCGCGTATTCGGCGGATTTCGTCGTGGCGGAAAACGTCCGGCTCACCTTCGCGCAGAGCATCGACGGCGCCTTCGCGGGAACGCTCTCCGGCAAGGGCTCGTTCGAAAAATCGGGCGAGGGCGATCTCGTTTTCGGGGGTAAGTTCGGCAGGCCCGGCGAGGGCGAGGCGGCCGCGAGCGCGTTCGAGGGCTACGTCGTCGTGAGCGGCGGCTCGCTGACGTTCACGGACGACACGGAGCTGCTCTCCGGAAAACGCCTCGAAATCACGAATTCGGCGACGCTGATCTTCAGCTGCAACGGCGATTTCGGCGTCGCGGCGGACTCCACGGCGTCGAACCTCGCGATTCTGGGACACGACGAGGCCGGGCGCGTCGGCGTCGTCGAAAACGTCGGCTCGGGCACGGTGCGGCTCGCTTCCGCCGAGGGCGCGGAGCTGCGCGTGCTCGCGGGAACGCTGATCGTTTCCGGGAACACGGAGTTCGACGCGATCCGCGTCGCGGGCGGCGCGGAGCTGCGCGTCGGCGACGGCGGCGCCACGGGCGGGCTTTCCGGCGCGACGACGCTCGACGAGGGCTCGACGCTGCGCTTCAACGTTTCGAGCACGGACGTCGCCGTGAAGGAGGCCCTTTCCGGCGCGGGAGAGATCGTCTTCGACGGCTCCTCCACCGTCATGCTGCGCGGCGCGATGCAGGACTTCACGGGAACGCTCACCGTCAACGCGGGCACGGCGCTGCTGCTTTCGACGGACGGCACGCCGCTTGAGACGCGCGCGTCGGAAGTCGTCGTCTGCGGCGGCTCGTTCGGCGGGCACGGGAGCACGGCGGGCTCGGTGAACGTGAAGGGCAAATACGTTTCTTCGGGCGAGATTTCGCTCGGCGACGCCTCCACGCTCGGCGGCGCGCTTTATCTCGTCAACGCGGGCGGGCCGCTGAAGATCGGCGGCGACCTGAACTTCGATTCCGCGCGGCAGGAAGTCCGCTACGACGCGGAGACGGAAACTTATTCGCTCGTCACGACCGACCTCGGCGGGCGGACGATCGTCCTGCTTTCGGAAAACGGCTGCGGGCGCGCGGAGGTGGCGGGAACCGCCAATCTCGCGGGAACGCTGATCCTGCAGGGCGCGGAGGATCTCGCGCCGGGCAAGGTCGCCGTCTTCCTGCGCGCGGACGACGTGCGCGGCGATTTTCAGTACGTCGTGACTTCGGACAACGTGATGCTCGTCTCGCCGGGCGTCGGCGGAATCGGCGGGAACGAATACGGAATCGCGAGCATCGAGAACCGCAAACTGCGGGAACGCGGCGCGTTCAGCGAGCACGACGGCATTTCCGACTTCGTCGATTACCTCGCCTCGCAGACGGAGCTGAACCGGCCGAACGAGGTCGGGCAGGCGGTGAATCTCGCCATGGGCGAGGCGCTGACGGACACGGTGAACAATTTTTCCCCGCTGGCGCACTGCGCGCTCCCGGGCATGGCGGTGCGGCAGTCCAATCTCGAAGTCGATTACCTGCAGCGCGTCTTCGCGCCGGGGCTTTCCGCGCCGGAGTCGCCGGACGGGCTGAGCGTGCCCGCGAACACGCAGTATTTTTCCGCCGTGCTGACGGAATTCGTGAACAACGACGACGGCGTCTCCTCGCCGATCTACGACGCGGATTCCATGGGCGTGATGGGCGGCTTCTACCGCTGGGTGGACGGCGAGCGGCTCGTCGGCGCGAGCCTCGCGATTCACCGCGGCACGGCGACGCCGCACGGATTCTCCCGCGGCACCTTCACGGACACGGCGTTCCGCGCGCGCGTCTTCGCGGGCATGATGCCGGCGGAAGCGGCGTGGAACGTCCTCTTCGGCGCGTCCGCCGCCGTGCACTATTACGACATCGACCACGAGACGGGAACGGGCACGAACCACGCCGAAGAAGGCGGGCTCGAGGCGGGCGCGTTCGTCGCGTGGAACATGCGCGAGAATCTCGGCGGCGGCTGGGAGCTGCGCCCCTTCGCGCGCTTCGACTTCAATTACGTCCGCGTGGACACCGTGCGGGAACGCGGCTCGTATTCCGCGCTGGAAATCGACGCGTTCGGCTACGCGAGCTTCCGCCCGCGCTTCGGATTCGGCGTCGAAAAGAAGCTGCGCCGCCGCCCGGCGGGGAGGGACACGCTCACGCTCGGCGCGGATTTCGCCTTCGTCGGCGAGCTCGGGCGCGACCCGCGCATCACGTCGCGCTTCGTCGCCTACGAAAATTCCGAGACCACGATCCGCGGGACCGTCGAAGAGCGCGCCGCCTTCGAGTTCACGCCGCGCATGGACTTCGAAATCGAAAAGGGCTGGACGCTCGGCGCCGCGTGCCGCATTCAGGCGTCGCCCTCGGGCGGCGTCTCCACGGCGTTTTCAATCGGGCTGAACTCGCGCTTCTGAGGCGCGCGAAGAAACGGCTGCGCCGGAGGGCGTTCCCGCGGAGACCGCTCCGAAGGGCGTGCGTGGATCCATAGAGAAAAATAATCCCGTCATTATTTTTAAATTTTACTAAGAAGAAAAAACACGAGGAAAGGGATGGGGGACAGTGCCTGAAAAAACCTTGATTCACCGACGTTTAAATTTAATTTTTTTCCGGGGAGAATTCTTTCCATGCTACAAAGGAATAACGCGAAATACCATTGAAGCAAAATAATATTTCGTTTTTCCGAGCCAAAAACAAACAGCGAACAGAGAGCTCCGAGGAGCAACAAAGTGAACCTATCTTTTGCCGAACACAAAAGGAGAAATAGACTGAGGCACATAAAGAGCGAAAGCAAAAATATGTAGCCGGCAAAAGGAAAAAGCAGAATCTCAAATAGGGCAAAGACCAAAATCTGAAAAAAAGCAAATCGGACAAACATAGCGCACTAAAAAATCCTTTTACCTATTGATTTTATTAAATCAGGAAACATCTCGTTAAAGCCCATATCCCATCCTCCCGGAGGAGTTCCTATTTCGTAGAGCATATCCGTGAGGAAAAATCCGCAAGTCGCATAGCATTTCACATGATTGGTCAATCTTAATGAATTTCTATCGTCACAACATGAAATGAGCATACTTTCATCTTCCGCATCAGATAAGCATTTCGCAACACATTCAACAGGCTCTATCACTTTTCCGGCACGGGAATACATATCTACAAAGTCGTGGCACATTTTTTTAGCTTTCGAAACGTAAGTATCTTTTTCTTCGACTCCATTTCTACAGCACACTGCATCTGAATTGCGGGAATATCGTTCGCAGTAATTATGAGCTTTTTTATTATCCACGCGTGTTTCATTTATTATTTTTATGAGATCTCGAATAATTATCGAAATTTCCGCATTGGGAGCTACCCATCCAAGATAATCGCTCTTTTCCAAAAAATTGTTTTTATAAATCCCGTAAAGGTTTAGCCCTCCCTGTTCCTCGATTGGATCTCTGCTTAGCCATCTTCCGTCGGTCGGGGAGTAGTGGCGGTAGTTGTAGTACACGAGGCCGAGTTCGGAGTCGTAGAACTCGGACGAGAACTGGAACGGATTGGCGGGAGCGGCTGCGCCGGAAGGCGTTCCCGCGGAGACCGCCCCGAAGGGGGCGTAGTCGTAGGTCGCCGCTATGTCCCCGTAGAAATCCACGAGCTCGCAGACGTTCTTCGTCAGATCCACGGTCGGGAAATAGAGGTTGTCGCCGAGGACGTTGATCGCGAGCGGGCGCGTCGCGGTCGGTTCTTCGGGATCCCAGAAGACGACGCGTTTGAGCGCGAGCGTTTCCGTTCCCGCGGAGTCAGATCTTTTCGTCTTCCAGTTTGTCATTTTTCTTTGTGCAATTCAGATTCAATGGAAATACAACACAAACAGGACATACACACCATAAAAATGCACCCCAGTGTGATACCTGCCATGCGAAGATGCACACTAAATCTTCGTCCTCTGAGTACTTAACTATTTCTGCTCCAACCGCTAATTCCTCTCCTAATAAATATCGAGTTGTATTAAGTACTTTCTCTTTTTCAAGCTCCGTTTGAAAATTTCGAGATGTCGAAAGAATCTCAGAAACACGCTCCAAATATTTTTTCAATATCGATCGTTTTATATACATTCTTACGTCCTAAATATCCCGGTTTTATCCATTGCGTGGAAGGCATTTCGAATATGGGATTTGTTTACGAATATCACTTCCTCGTTTCCCTTTTATATAACACATAATATTAATATGCTTTCTGAAACATTTATAGAATTTTACATATGGGAAACTCTCTGTCACATCAAATGCTAAGAACTCGTGGTGTGCACTGTGCACTTGGATCTTGCATCTCAAGCACTTTATTTTTCGCATTAACTCACTGACCGTTTTTCCCGCAAGAGATAATGCCGAGATCTCTGTCAGCGAAAGCTCCGCAGCCAACGCGGGTCCCATGATAACCGCGCCAGCAGCAATTGCCGCCGCAATGGCACTATACCGTTCTTGCTCTGGCGTCGGACGATATCCAACGATAGGCGCGTATGTGTCGACGGTATTGCATCCTCCGGGACAATAAAACGCGCCGCCTAACCGATCAACAATCAAAATGCTATCGTTTCTGCAGAAAACGTAGAGGTTGAGTCCTCCCTGTTCCTCAATGGGGTCGCGGCTAATCCACCTGCCGTCGGCCGGGGAATAGTGGCGGTAGTTGTAGTAGACGAGACCGAGTTCGGAGTCGTAAACTTCCGAGGACCATTGGAACGGATTGGCGGGAACGGCTGCGCCGGAGGGCGTTCCCGCGGTGACGGCTCCGAAGGGCGCGTAGTCGTAGGTCGCCGCTATGTCCCCGTAGAAATCCACGAGTTCGCAGACGTTTTTCGTCAAGTCAACCGTCGGGAAATAGAGGTTGTCGCCGAGGACGTTGATCGCGAGCGGGCGCGTCGCCGTCGGTTCTTCGGGATCCCAGAAGACGACGCGCTTCAGCGCAAAACTTTCCGTTCCCGCGGCGTCCGTCGAAACGTCGAACGCAGCGATCTGCAGATAGCCGTCGTAAACATAGCGTTCGTGCAGCGTGAGCGTTCCCGCGACGGTCACCTTTTTCTCGAAGCGGCGACCCTGCGAGTCGTAGCCGCATTCGACGACGGTCTGCGTCGCCGCGTTTTCGAAGCGGATCGGGCGGTTCTCTCCGTTGTAGGAAATATTCCACGTTCCCGTGGAGGTGCGGATCAGCGTCGCGTTCCCGTCCAGGTCGTAGCTCGGAGAAAACGTCGAAGAGGGATTTTCGGAAAGCAACAAGAATGCCTCTTCTCCAGAAGAGGCGCTTTGCGACGCGATTCTTTGCGGCACGGCAACATTAGGTTGCAAAGAAGAGTCATTTTGAATTCCCGTCTGTACCGCAGAAGCGACAGGAACATCACTAGTGTCCACTAAAAAATCGTCTGATTCGCGTTGAAGTCTTTATTTATCTG
>JBJEVQ010000016.1:0-43821 GCA_051884495.1 Candidatus Spyradosoma sp. | reverse complement strand
CGTCCACGAGAATGCCCATGCGGTCGCAGAGGTCGAGCAGCTCGGGCGCGGGCGGATTGTGCGAAGTGCGGACGGAGTTCGTGCCGAAGCTCTTCAGAATCTCGAGCTGGCGTTCCATCGCGCGCGTGTGCGCGGCGCCGCCGAGCGGCCCGAGGTCGTGGTGCTGGCACACGCCTTTGATCTGCACGCGGCGGCCGTTCAGGAAAAATCCCTCCGGCTTCCATTCCGCCCTGCGCACGCCGAAGACGGTTTCCTGCCGATCGACGAGCAGGTCGTCCACGAACACGCTCGTCGCGAGCGTGAGCAGCGCGGGATTTTCCACGTCCCACAGCTCGACGTCCGCGAGCGCGAGTTCCGCGGGAACGTCCGCCGCGCTTTCGGCGGACGCGAGCGTCGCGCCGTCTTTCAGAATTTCGCTGCGCACGCGAATCGCGTTCCCGGAGGCGCCCTCGACCGCCGTTTCCGCGAGAGCCTTCGCCGTCTTCGCGAAAAATTTTCCGTCGCGCGTCTCGATGTCGGAGATTTCCGGCGTCGTCACCCGCACGCCGTTGTAGGCGATGTGCACGGGATTTTTCTCGACGAGCCAGACGTGCCGGTAAATGCCCGCGCCGGGATACCAGCGCGTGGAGTTCGGCAGATTTTCCGCGCGCACGGCGACGACGTTCTCCTCGCCGAATTTCAGGAACGGCGTGATGTCCACGCGGAACGACGAGTAGCCGTATTTCCACTCGCCGGCAAGCTGCCCGTTGACGTACACTTTCGGCATCATCATCACGCCGTCGAAATCGAGGAAGAATTTCTTGCCCGCCTTCGACGCGGGAACGTCGAAGCGCTTGCGGTACCAGCCGACGGCGTCCCACGGGAGCGAGGCGGTCTGGTTCGGCAGCTGCGGCAGGAAGCGGCTTTCCACGCCCCAGTCGTGCGGCAGGTCGAGCGCGCGCCACTTCGCGTCGTCGAACGCGACGTCGAACGGCGGCTCGCCTTCGCGCTTCGCTTCCGGGAGAATCCGCGTTCCCGCGGCGTCGAAGAAGCGCCATTCGAAAATGCTCGCCCACGCGCCGCCGCCCGGAGCGACCTCGACCTTCGCGAAACGGAATTTTTTGCCGAGGCGCGACGCGTCCTTCTTCGCGGGCGCGGCCTTCGCGGAATTGTCCGCCGCGAGCGTCCAGTTTTTCCCGTCGCCGGAAACGAAGATTTTGTGGCGATAGACGGCGTTCTGCTCCCAGAGAATCTCCGTCGTCGCGGCGTCGATTTCGCGCCCGAAGTCCACTTCGAGCGCGGCGGGACTCGCGTTCGCGGCGCACCAGCGCGTGGCGTCGTTCCCGTCGAAGGCGTTCCCGGCGGGATTGTGCGCTTCCTGGGAAGTCGCCTTTCCGGGGAAAATCTCCTTGCCGGGCTCGACCGCCGAGAGGCAGTCGGCGTGCCTGCCGAACTTGGCGAACTTCCATCCGAAGTCAAACGTCTCGCGCGAGACGCCGGCCTCGGCGCACGCTGTCTTTTCGGGCAGGACGAAATGCCCGTCCGCGACGGCGGCGGCTTTTTCGGGCGCGCATCCGGCGACGAAAACGGCGAGCGCGGCGGCGGAAATCAGGTTCGGGGAATGAAGCGCGTTTTTCATGACGCGCGATTCAACACCAAAAACCGCTTCCCCGCGAGAAGGAATTGCGCCCTGCCCCGCGCCGCTCGTCCGGCGCTCGGCGAAAAACCTGTGTCGCTCTGCAGGCTCCGCGTTTCAAAATTTCGCGCTTTCCCGCATTTCCCGCGGATAAAACTTTGAGCTTGCGTCGATTTTTTCAGCAGAGGTAATATTATTAAAAATTTTACACAATCCCCTAAACAACTGATAGCAGTCAAATGAAAATGAAATCACTGACCCAAAAATCACTAATGGTGTTCCTCGGCGTTTCGGCCTTCTGTGCATCCGGATGCCAACTTTGGTACCAGCTGTTTCCGCCGAAACTCAATTCGGAAGCCACCGTGCTTACCCCGTGGAAAAACGGAGACGGCGCAGCCGCAGCGCTGAAAGCTCAGGAAAACGCGGACAAGAGCAGGGAAAAACTCGAAAGCGACCTTATCTGGCAATTCGAGGCGGGCGCGATTGCATCCGCATCCGGCGATTTCGCCACGAGCGAAGCCGACCTCGAGTGGGCGGACGAGCTTGTCGGCAAGCAGCCGATGCCCGGCGAAAACAAGAAACTGGCGCATGCGATCGAGGACGAACTCGGCTCGGCGCTTTCCGGCGAAGGCGACGCGATGGCGGCGCTGGAGAACATCGGCGACGCGGCCGCGGGAGAAGCCCTCGGCATGTTCGATTCCGCGAAGGCGTTCCTGCTCGGCGGGAACACCTACATGTGCGGGAACGCGGAACGCATCATGCTGCCCGTTTATCGCGCCTACAACGCGTTCGGCCTTAAGGACGCCGGGCGTTCCTCCATCGCGCTGAAAAAGCTCGAGAATTACCAGCGCGACGCGCTCGCCGCCAATCTCAAGCAGATCGAAAACGACAAAGAGGCCTTCAAGAACAAAAAATTGGATTCCGAAGTGAACGCTCTCGAAGCTCAGATGAAGGAGATTTACGGTCCGGATTATGCGGTCGACAGAGCTCTGTCCGTTGAAGGCGTCTACGTCAATCCGTTCGCGGCATGGCTCGGCGGCATTTATTTTCTGAACAAAGCGGAAGACGCGAGCGATCTTGAGAGCGCGCGCAATCAGCTGCGTTTCGCGTCGGAGGCCTGCGGACGCCGGTCCAAGATTTTCCAGGAAGACGAACTCGCGGCCGAAGCCGCGGCAAAGGCGGGGAAAGCTCCGGAAGCAAGCGTCGTTTACGTGGTTTACGAAGGCGGAACGATTCCCAAAAAATCGGAAAAGCCGGTGACGGTGCGCGTTCCCCAGTTCGCGCTCGCGCTCGGCAATTCGCTCGCGGTTCAGGGCGGCGGCGCTCCCGTGATTCCGCACACGGCGACCGTGTTCCTGAGCACGCTGGTTTCGCAGGATCCCGTGCCGGAGCTGGAAATCGAAGGCGTCGAAATGGAAACGGTGATGGATTTTGAAGCCTCCGCCAACAAGGAACTGATGAACCGGGCCACGCTCCAGCTGCGCGAAGCGGTGGACGAAATCGCGGCGCGCGCGATTTCCCGCGGCAGCATGGTGCTGGCGGCGAAAAAACACTATGAAAAAGCGAAGGCCAAGGCGGACGCGGAAGACGACTCCAAAAAGAAAAAAGAGAAGCAGGCTCTCGCCGCCGCCGCGCTTGCCTCGTGGAACACGGCGAAGGCCAACGTCGGCATGCCGCTCGCCGGCGATCACAAGGACTGCCGCAATTGGCAGACGCTCCCGCGCGAAATTCGCCTCGCGAAGTTCGCTGTTCCGGAAAGCGGGAAATTCGAAGTCTTCGGGAAGAGCGTCGATGTCCGCGCGGGCGACGTGAACATCGTTCGTGTCCGCAAGGTCACGGATTCCGGCAAGCCGATGATTTCCGTGTTCTCGCTGAGCGAAATCGTTCCGCAGGAGGACCCCGCGGAAACGCCGCAGGGCGAAGAAGCGGCGCCCGCAGAAGCGGAGCCGCAGGCCTGACATCGTTCCCCGAAAAAAGACCGCCGGTTTTTCAAAAAAAACGGGCGGTCTTTTTGAATCTCTTCATCGAACAAGAAACAGAATTTTATGAAGTCGTTCAAAAAGATCTTGGCGGCGTTCGTCGTCGCCCTCGTTCCGTGGTTCTCGGGGTGCGCCTCCAACTCGACCGTCGAACTGACGGCGGAAGACTATCAGGCCGCAGCGTTAAGCTGTCTCGAAAAACTGTACCAGGACGGCGTGCTGGACCGTCTCGAGGAAAGCCCGACCATCAAAGTGACCCGCGTGCTCAATCGGACATCCTGCAACGTTCAGACGGACTGGATCACATCAATCATAATTTCCGACCTGAACAGACAAGGAAAGGTCCGGGCCCTGACCGAGGACACGTATATGCGGGAAAAAGCGGAATGGGAGCGGATCATGTCGGGGAAATGCGAATTAGGCGAAAGTTCGGTCTTCGCCGACATCACGCTTTCCGGGAAAATATACGAAGATCATCACCGGGCCGGACGCGGCGTACGGAAAACCTACATGTTCCGCCTGGAGCTGAACATGGGCGACATCGTCATCGGCGGCCCTTATCTGCACACGATAAAGAAGGCCAGTCTGTTCTGAAGAGGACGAGCATCCGTTCGGCGGCGTCCGCCGAAAACCGTTTTCCCCGCAGACTGCAACCGCTTTTCCGCGCGAGTTGCGTTTCCGCGGGAATCGGCGTAGCATTTCGCGCTCAATGAAAATCAACATCAATCCCGGAACGCGGAGAATGCTCTGCCTCGTCGGCGCGATAGCCCTGGGCGGAGCCGTGCCCGCGCTGTGGCGCTCCTCGGGAAAGTTTTTCGACGATTACGCGGGCGATTTCGTGCCGCCGATGATCATGCTGATGCTGCTGTTCGCGTTCATCGACGTGAAGGTCGGCAGGGAAAGCACGGGCTGGAGCCACCTGCGGATCCCGCTGTTCATGGTCGTGCTCGGCTCGGCGGCGTATTTCGCCGTGTTCGCGCTGACGGGCGATCAGAATTTCGCCGCGATGGCGTTTCTCATAGGCATGTCGCCGACGGCGAACGCCGCGCCCGTGATCACGAGCCTGCTCAACCGGCGGGAAGACTACGTGACGCTCAGCGTCGTGCTGACGAATCTGTTCACGGCGTTCGCGCTCGCGCCGCTGGTCGCGCTCGTCATCGGGAGCACGATCGAGATCGACACGTTCGGCATGGCGTGGAAGACGGCGCTGCTCATCGGCACGCCGTTCGCGCTCTCGGTCGTGTTCCGCAATTTTCTGCCGCGCGCGGCGGCGTTCGTGCGGCGCTGGAAGATCCTTTCGTTCTACCTGTGGATGCTGATGCTGTTCACGGTGTGCGCGCAGAGCTCCGCCTACATCTGCCGGCAGGAAGATCTCTCGCCGCTGATTCTGCTGGAGATCTTCGCGATTTCCGCCGTGATGTGCGCGCTGAACTTCTTCGGCGGCTTCTGTCTCGGCGAGCCGAAATTCCGGCGGGAATGCTCGCAGTCCGTCGGACAGAAGAACACGATGCTGATGCTGTGGGTCGGGCTCGCGTTCTTCAATCCGATCGTCGCGCTCGGTCCGACGTTCTACGTCGTCTGCCACAATCTGTGGAACTCGTGGCAGCTGCGCCACGCCGACAGAAACGCGACGACGATACGCTGAACCGATGAGAATTTCGCGCCTCAAGATCTTTTCCGACCTCGCGACGACGGGCAGCTTTTCCGCCGCGGCGGAGCTCAACGGCGTCACGCAGCCGGCGGTCTCGCAGGCGGTCCGCGCCATGGAGAAGCAGCTCGGCGTCGCCCTCATCGACCGCGCGCAGAAGCGCTTCGCCCTCACGCCGGAAGGCGCCCTGCTCCATCGGCGCGCGCGCGACGTCGTCTCGCTTTACGAAAAGACGCGCGCGGAACTGCAGGAGCTGAAGCACGTCGTCGGCGGCGCCGTGCGCGTCGGCGTCGTTCCCTCCGTCGCGTCCGGCGACGCGTTCAAGCGCACGCTGCGCCGCTTCATGGAGGCGTTCCCGCAGGTCTCGCTCTCGCTTTCGCTGGATTCCGCCGCCGTGATCGCCGCGAAAATCGCGCGCGGCGCGATCGACGTGGGCGTGACGATCTCCGAACGCCGCTCGCGCACGGAGGACGTCGTGCCGCTCTACGACGAGCCGCTCGTCGCGATCTGCGCTCCGTCGAACACGCTCGTCTGGCAGCGCGACACCTCGCTGCAGGAGCTGCGCACTTTCCCCTTCCTTTCCTACTCCGAAGATCTCGTCATGCGCCGCCTC
The DNA here is from genome assembly GCA_051884495.1 of Candidatus Spyradosoma sp. GTDB lineage: Bacteria > Verrucomicrobiota > Verrucomicrobiia > Opitutales > UBA953 > Spyradosoma. The sequence continues at coordinate 37,966 of JBJEVQ010000016.1, read as the reverse complement.
GTGGACGGGCTTTTCCGCGCCGCCGGCATCGAATGCGTTCCCGCGCGCACGTTCGACAACATAGAGGTGCTCAAGCGCGCGGTGGAGCTGAACGTCGGCGTCGCCGTCGTTCCGGAACGTTCCGTGCGCGACGAGACCGCGGCAGGAACGCTCCGCGCCCTCGAGCTCCGCGGCATGTCGCCGACGCGCTCCGTCGTCGCGACCTCGCGCAAGAACCGCCCGCTGACGCCCGCGATGCGCAAATTCATCGAAGCGCTCCAACGCCGCCGCTGACAAACCCCGTCCCCCGGCTTGCGAAACCGCGCAGCCTTTTGAGCGCGGATCCGCGACAAAACAGGGAATTTTCGAGAAAGCAGCATGATTCCATGCTGCCTTGCCGGCCGCTTGGCGAAACCGCCTACACCCGCCCTTTCTCCCGCAAAGGCGCCGAGACGCAAAATTTTTAACCGGAAGTCTCAGAAACGGCAGCGCACCATCAGGTTGAAGCTGTGCTCCGGATCCGCGTCCTCGCGCAGGAACGTGCAGTCGTAGTCGAACGAAATCGTCGTCGATTCCGCGACGAGCACGGTCACGCCGAGCCCAGCCGTGACGGAATCCGCGCCCGCCTTGTTCATCTCCGTCGTGAACGGCGTCGATCCCGGAATCACGAGCCGCGCATCCACGTCTTCCGCGCCGTCGAGGAATTCGTGCTTCCACGCGAGACGCGCTTCGGGAACGAAGGTGATGCATTCCCTGATGTCGAAGCGCACCGTCGTGCGCCAGCCGAGCGTCGAGACGAGCGAATCGTAGCTGAAATCGTCGGTCGAGAGCCGATCCGCGCCGGAGCCGCTTTCCGTATAGCCGTCGACGGAGTTGTAGGCGTAACGCAGCGACGCCGTCGGCCCCGTCGTCCACTGGTAGGACAGCGCCTGCGAGCCCGCCTCCCATTCGTAGCCGAGCGCGAGGTAGCCGATCGCCTGCGAGCCGTCGGGCGACGCCGTCGCGCGGCCGGAATAGGAACCGATCTTCGTCGTGCGCTTGAAGTCGTATTCGCCCATGCCGTAAGAGGCCATGCCCATGTAGTAGAAGCTGCCCTCGCGATTGTTGTTGGATCCGGCGAAATAAACACCGACGGAGCGCATCGAGACTTCGGACTCCGAATCCGTCGCCTTCATCTCGGTCTTGCCGTCCGTGTAGCCGACGAAAAGCCCGACGGCGAAGCGGTCCGAAAGCGCGTAGTCGAAGCCGATGAACGCGTTGGTGAGATCCGTTTCCGTCTTTGGAGCGCTTCCGGAGGCGTCTCCCTTGGTGAACGCGTAGCCGCCGTTCGCCCAGAGCATCGCGCGCTGGTTGTTGAACTCGTATCCCGCGAACTGCCGCATGCCGTTGGCGGCGACGGCGTTCGGGTTCGCCGAGAACGAAAATCCGTAGGAATTGAAGAGCGGCGCCGACCACAGATCGGAAATCGGGGAGCCCGTGCGCAGCTCGCGGGAACGCCGTTCGAGCGCGCCCGTCGTCGCGGAAGCCTGCATGTCGTGCAGCATGCTGATCGTCTTCAGGTTGACGGGCAGGAACTGGTCATAGGCGGCGAAAAGCTCCGAACGGTATTCCAGCCCGTTCAGCGCCTCGACCAGCCCCGCGTTTTCCGCGCCCAGCTCGGCATTGTCGAGGCAGAGACGCAGCGAATGCGCGATGGCCTTCTGCTCGCCGCTCATCGACGCGTACGTCAGCCGCAGCGGAACGAGTTCGACGCCAGCGGGCATGTCCGCCTCGATTGTGCCGTCCGCGCCGACCACATAGCTCAAATCAAGCTCCCGCGTGCCGTCCCAGACGGTCGGCGCCGTCGAATCCATCTTCACGACGGTGTCCAGAACGCTCACGGAAGTCGCGCCGCTGATGAAGTTCACCTCGTCCGTCGGCAGTTTTTCCCCGAAGGCGAGTTCGATGACGGATTCGCCGCCGTCGATGCCGTTGATCGCGACGCTCCCGCGGACAGTCAGCGTATTGCCGAAGGTCAGCGCGATCGTGCCGTTCGTGCAGGAGAAAGAAGTCGTCGATGCGTCGTTCACTCCTTTGAGCACCGCGTTTCCGGCGAGTTCGAGCCTGGAATTGCTGCTGAGGGCGACCCTCGCCGCGCTGATTTCCGTGCCGGCCGCAAGCTGCACGACGGAGCTCCCGACGTTGTTGCCGCCGAGACCGATGCGCACGCCGTTCGTTCCCCCGACCGAAATTATGCCGCTCATCGCGACGATCGACTTGTCGTCGATCTGCAGACCGCCCGTGCCCGAAAACGAGAACGACGCGCCCGAAATCTCCGCATACGCAGTCTGGAGCGAAACGCCGGACGAATCCACGGTGCCCGCCAACAGCGCGACCGCACGCCTGATCTTCTCCGGAGAACCGCCGACGCCGTTCGCGTCGGGCGCCTGCTCCGCATGATAATCGCCCTTCACGTTCAGCGGCGCCTTCACGTCGCCGTCGCCGACGGCGAGCGTGCAGCCTGCGGGAAGGTAAAGCGTCGCCGCCGTCGTCTCCGTCGCGCCGATCGTCGCGCTGTTGACGCGCGTGAGCGTGCCCGTGACGTTCACGAGACCGCCCGTCGGCGTCAGCGCGAATTTGTTCGTGCCGCCCATGTTGAAGACGCCGCCCGTCATCGAGAAATCCCGCGTGACTTCGAGTGTGCCGCCGTTGTTCGTCGTCAGCGTGCCGCCCTTCAGGTCGACGGAATCAAGCGAGGAAGAGCTCTGGACCGCGGTCACCACGCCGCCGTAGATGCTCAGCGTCCCGTTGACCAGCGTGCCGCCGTTGAGCAAAAGCTCGCCAGCGGAGATCTCGATTCCGCGCGGCGCCTCGATTCTGCCGCCCGAAGCGAGATTCAGCGTGCCGCCGCTGACGTAAACCTTGACGCCCTTCCAGTTTTCGCCGTCGTAAGACGAAATCGTTCCGCCGTCCTTCACCGTCAGCGAGCCGCCGTTGAGAATGACGGAATCCTCGACGCTCAGCGTCGCCGAAGAAACCACGCAGTTCGTCGAGCTCCGGTCGAGCACGAGCGCGTGGACGTCGCGCGAAGAATCGATGAGCATCGAACTCGATTCCATCACGACGTCGCCCGTGTTGAACGTGACGCTCACGCGGGAGACACTCCCCGTCGAGCTCCCGTCATTGATGAATTTCACCTGCCAGTCGCCGGTCTCGACGCTCGTGTCCACGCCCCAAAACGCGTTGGAGACGAAAGTCCACGTCAGTTCGGTCGTGCCGTTCGCGGCGACCGCCGAATCGTAAGCAGCCTTGAACGCGTCCGTCCCGTCCACGGAGCCCGAGAGCGACGCCTTGTCGAGCAGCACGCTCTCCGTGCCGTTCGGCGAAACGAGCACGACCTTCGCGTCCTTGAAATAATTGATGTTGTCGATGGTGAACGTGACCTCGACGGACTCGATCTTCTGATCGAGCGGCGTTTCGGAGACCTTGACCGTCGCGACGACGGGATTGTCGACACGCGTCCACCGCTGCGCGTTGGCGCTCAACACCACGCTCGGCGTCGTCGTCGTGCGGATCGTCTCGTAGGCGATGTTCTTCGCGACTTCGACGAAATTCGTCGCGTTGATCAGACCGAAGCCGTAATCGTTGGAGAAGCTGAAGCCTGCGGAGTTCGTCGTCCACACCGTGTTCTTGGACCTGCTCGTGTCCGTCATCTGCGGAAGCACGTCGCACGAGCGCGCGAGCGCGTGCTTCGCCCAGCGCGAATCCATGGCGATGTTGTCCGCCGCCGCTAGCGCGAGCACGCCGGAGACGACCGGCGCCGCATAGGACGTGCCAGAACCGTACTCATAGTTGACCTGATCGCTCCCGGAGGACGCGGCGAGCGTGCTCGTCGAGCTCGAATCGTCTTCGCCCTCGTTCTCCACGGCGATGCCTTTACGCGAGGTGGAATAGACCTGTTCACCCGGCGCGCAGACGAAGAGATTGGAGCCGTAGGAGGAAAAGCCGCTGTACCAGCCGCCCTGCTGCGTCGAACCGACGACGATGCCGCCCTCGAAATTCTGATAGTGGGAACCGTTCGCGTCGGAAGGCTTGGCTGAATTCTTGCGGTCGTTTCCGGCGGCGAAAACATAGATCGTGTTGTTGCGCGTCGTCTGCGTCAGCGCGGTCTTCTCGGCGTCCGAAAGTTGCGCGATGAAATACGGCGTCGCGCCGAAGCTGCAGTTCTTGATGTGAATCGCGGCATCGGATTCGTAAGCGCCCGTCGTCTTCGACACGCCCGAACCATACCAGTAAGCCTCAAGCACCTGCTCCGAACTCAAATCGACATGCAGACCGGCGAGCTGCGCGTAAGGCGCCGCGCCGGAGATGCCGATGCCGTTGTTCCCGCGCGCCGCCGCCATGCCCGCGACGAAGGTGCCGTGCGATTCGGAGGAATACTTCACTTCGTCGTCATCGCGCGCGGAATTCACGAAATCCTTGCTCCACTGCGTGCTGTAATTCGGCGCAAGATCGGGGTGCTCCGGATCCACCCAGTGGTCGATGATGCCGATGATGACGCCGCTTCCCATGTAGCCGTTCTGCCAGGCGCCGGCGATGTCGATGCCGTTCTTGGCGGGATTCCACTGCCACTGCGAAGAGATGTACGGATCGTTGAGCACGCTCGCGGGCGTCACGTTCGCGGAGTTTTCGGCGGCGGAAAGCGCGGCCGCGCCGGCGAACAGCATCGTCAAAGATAAACGGAAGGGGCGAATCATGGTGGTAATGATTGGGTTCTTTTGCGAAATGGGGCGAGGCGAAAATGCGTCTTCGCCTTTATGCTCGAAATGAAACTCTTTTCGGGAGCGTCCCGCAAGGAAAAACGCGGCGCGGAGAAACAAAAAGCGTTCCCGCGAAAACGAGCGCGGGAACGCGGAAAACGGACGGAAGACGCCGGCTCAGACTTCGTCGAAGCGGCGCGCGAAAAGAGCCTCCAGCTCGTCGAGCAGACGCCGGACGGCGGACTCGTCTTCGCCGCTCGCCTCGAACAGCAGCTTCGAGCCGTTGCCCGCCGCGAGCATCATCAGCCCCATGATGCTTTTCCCGTTGACGCGCTCGTCGTCCTTCGTGACGTCGAGCTGCACATTCGGATACTTGTTCGCGATGCGGACGATCATCGCCGCCGGGCGCGCATGGACGCCCATCTTGTTCTGCACGACAAGCTCTCGGGTAAAAGAATTCGGTGAGGATTCTGACATAAATTTTCTGAAGAGGTTTCCGCATTTCAGCACGAAGCCGGAAATCCGTCAAATCTTTAAGGATTGACCGCGAAAAAGCCGCGCCTTCCCGTAGTCAAAAAAGGACGGACACGGCGGGAAAACATGCCCCGAATCCGTGTCCGCCCTTGTTTGTCCGTGGTCTTCTCCCGCTCAGAAGCGGTAGCGGAAACCGAGGTTCGCGCGGTGCGCGACCTCCGATTCCGTGCCGAGACGCAGCTCGTAGTTCAGGAAGACGCTCGCCTTGTCCGTGACGTCGAACGAAACGCCCGGCGCGAACGAGAACGTCGTCTCCGAAAGCGCGCGCGCGTCCGTCGAGAACTTGCTGCCCGCGAGCCGCGAATCGATTTCGACTTCGTCGTCAAGGAACTCGTGAATCAGCGAGAAGTCCAGCCCGATGCGCGTGCCGTGCCCGTCGATATCGAACACGTAATTCAGCTTCGCGCCGACGCTCGCCTCCAGACTGAACGCGTCGAACGAATCCGTCGCGAGCGAAGCGGCCGAGCCTTTTTCATTGAACTTGTCCGTACGATAATACGAGAACGCGAGCCCCGCGTGCGGGAGCAGGTCGAGGCGCGAGGTCTCGCCCCACGTCGCCAGCGCGTAGGCGCCGACGAAATCCGCGAACACGCCGCCGTGCCACGCGTCCGTGTCGCCCTTGCTCGAGCCGACGAGCGTGTTGCGCTTCGTGTCGAACTTCGCGTAGCCGACCTGCGCGCCGACGTTCAGCGCGAGATAATCGTTGAGCAGGAAGCCCGCGAAGGCGGTCGCGCGGACGTCGTCCGAATCGATCTTGCCGCCGCCGTCGTGCAGCTTCGCCTTGCCGCGGTCGTAGGCGAGCGCGACGCCCGCCGTCACGTACTTGCTGAACTTGACGTCCGCGCCGACGAGCGCGCCGTAGGTGTCGTAGTCGAACGTCGCCGCGTCGGAATCGCTGCCGTTGTCCACGGTCGAGCCCTGCGCCTGCGCGAAGAACTCGACGTCCTGCGCGTAGACCCAGATCGCGCTCGACGCGTCGTAGAGGCGCTGTTCGAGACGGCCGGAAAGCGAGCGCGCGTCCGCAGAGAAGCCCGCGTGCGGCATCGTGACCATCGCGGCGAAGCCGAGCGGCGAAAGCTTCGTGATCTCGTCGCCGAGAGAGCCGAGCGAAGTTTTGTTCAGCGCGTCCGCGATCGCGTATTCGGCGCTGCCCTCGGCGACCGTAAGATAGCCGCCTTCCGGACGCGCCCAGACGCTGAGCACGTCGAGCAGCTCGTCGAGCCCGTCGTGGTAGTCCGCGGGAACATCGCGGAAATTCTTCTGCGCGACGTAAACCGTCAGATTGCCGCGCAGAAGCGCCTTGTCGTCGATGTAAAGCGTGTCGTTGGCTTCGCCGAGGCTGAACGTGTGCGCGAGCGGCGTCCCTTCGCCCGAGCCGACGTATTCGAAGATCGAAAGCGGCATGCCGCGGGAACTCTGGTTCTGCGCGATGTCGAGCGTCAGCGTACCCTCAAGGCTCAGCCCGCCCGTGTAGCGCAGCGCCTCGCCAGCGGAAATGTTCAGTCTGTAGGTCGAACCGTCCGCGAAATTGACGCTCGCCGAAGGCTCGGTCAGCGTCACGCCGCCCTGCAGCGTCGCGCCGTCCGCGACCCTGATGCGGGAGGTCGCCAAAGTCGTTCCCGCGTTGAACGCGAGCGTGCCCTCGGAAACGATCGTCTCGCCCGTGTAGGTCTGCGCGGCGGCGGAAAGAGTCAGCATGCCCGCGCCCGCCTTTTCGAAGTTTCCGGTTCCGGAAATCGTTTTGCGATAAATCGCGCCGCGTTCGGCGACCGCGCTCGTGTCGAGCGTCAGCGTGCCGCCGGCGTTCGTCACCAGCTCCACGTTATCACGCGTGAAATCGACGGGCCCGAGAACAGGTTCTTCCGCCATGATCGAGACGGTGCTGACCGGATCCGAATTCGCGAGCTTCAGCGTCAGATCTTCGCCGATGCGGTTGGAAATGATCAGCGTCACGTTTTCCGGCGTCGCGCCGTCTTCGTAATCAACGTTCTGAACCAACTCTTCGAGCGCGGAAAACGCCGTGCCCGTACCTCCCGAGTAAGTCAGCTCACCGGAGAAAGAGATTCCTATTGTGGAATTTTCTCCGGAGATCGTGACTGGACCGAGGTACTCGACGTCATCGTCGACGTCGCCGACAAGCGAAAGCGTCGCGCCGTCCGCGAGCTTCACGTCGCAGGTATTGCCCAAATCAACGCCGACGTTCGCGCCGGAGCCGACCGCAATCGCGTCGATGTTCGTCAGCGTCGCGTTCGAGATGTCGAACAGCCCCGTACCGCCGACGTTCAGCGTCGTGTCCGCGTTGGCGTTTCCGGATTTGATTTCACCTGTGAAGACGACGTCGCGGTTCGGATTAATCCAAAGTTCGTTCGCGCCCGTTTGGAAATCCGCCGTTCCCGAGCCTTCGATTCCTCCGATGGAGGTGACGTCACCTGCAAGCTCAAGCGTCACGTATTCGCCGAGGCGGAACGTTCCCGTGAACGCCTCTTTGCCCGCAGCTTCGTCCGCAGCGAGCGTTGCGTTGTTCACGTTCACGGTCACGTCGGCCGTCGCGGCGCCGAGAGCAAAGGTTCCCTTTCCGGAAAGTGCGACAGCAGAAAGATCCATGCCCGTCGCGGGAGCGATTTCTAAGGTCGCCTTCTCGGCGATGCCGATCTGCGACGGCGTCCTGACGGCGGAAGTCACGCCGTCCTCGACAAGCTCGCCGCCGTTGAATTTCAGCGTTCCCGCATCGACAAGAATCTTGACGCCGCCCAAATCCGCCGAACCGGTGAATTCCGCCGAACCGGCGCCCGTCTTTTTGATCGTCGGAGCCGCGTCCTCCGCATCGACGTCAAGATCGAACTCGAGGAGACGCTCGACGCCGTCCTCGACGTCGATCACGAGCGAGCCCTTCTTCAGCGTGAGCGTACCCTCGAAACTGGAAGCCGTAAGCGTCAGTTCGCCCTCGCCTGTCTTTTCAATGTTTCCGTCTCCGGAAAGCGTTCCGCCGAAGACGTTCTTCTCTTCGCTGCTTTCGCCGGAAGCGATGTCGAGCACGAGCGTGCCGTTCACCACGAAATTCGTGCCCTCTGCGGTCACGATCTTGTTGAATTCATACTTCGAATTGAGGTTGAGCACGAGATTTCCCGCCGTGACCTTCAGCTCGTTCACGGTCCACGCGCCCGTTCCTGCGCTCTCCTGACGATCGAGAATCAGCGTTCCCAAGCCCGTTTTTTCGAAGATCGTTCCCGTCACGGGCACGATTTCCCTCCCGCTCTCGGTTTCGACCGTTGTCGTCTCGTTCACGACGAGGCCGGCGAAGCTGTATACTTTCCCGTCCGCGACGTCGAAAACGAGCTTCGCGTCCTTGCCGAGCGCCGCAGTGAAGCCTTCAGCTTCATCCCGAAATTCTTCGTTCTCCTTGAAGTTCAGCTGCAGCGTGCCCGCGCTGACCTTGACGTCGAACTCGTTCCCGACGCGTCCGAACGCGTCGCCGTTCGAGACGACGAGCGTTCCCGCGCCGTCCTTCACGAAATACGAGCGGTTGCCCGCCGCGTCCTGCTTGCCGCTGACGATTTCGCCCTTGAAGTCGAGCGTATGATTCTTGTCCGCGACGTTCAGCGCGAACGTCGTCCCCGCGTTCAGCAGCACCTTCACGTTTTCGGAGAAGGTCTCGCGGTCGGAAACGTTCACGACGAGCTCGCCCTTGCCGACGACAATCTCGCCCGTGAAATCATTGGCGCTCTTTTTGCCGAGCGCGGCGTCGATGACGAGCGTGCCCTCGCCGTCCTTCAGAATCACGCCGGAGCCGTAAATCACGCCGCCGCCGATTCTGAACACGTTTTCCGCGCCCGCTTCGGAGACGATCGTGAACAGCCCGTTTTCGCCGACCTTGACGCCGGAGGTCTTCTGAATCGCGTCCCAGTCGACGCGCAGTTCGCCGGCTTCGACGCTCGTCGAGCCCGTGTATTCGTTCACACCGGTGAGACGCAGCGTCTCGATGCCGATCTTCTTCAGCGAGACCGCGCCCTTCAGCGTTCCCGCAAAGCCCGGCAGCTCGCCTTCTTCGTAGGAAAGCCCGATGAGCGTTTCGAATGCCTCGTATTTTTCTTCAAAGGTATCCTTGCCGTTTATCGCGCTCACGTCCAGCCCGTAGATATTCGTCAGGTAGCCGAGATTTTCGGTCGTGAAGCGGAACTTGTAGTCGTCCGTGAACAGCGAAATGAAATCGTAGAAGGTCTCGGGAACGCCGTCCGCCAGATTCATGTACTTGACGACGTTGGCGTCGAGCAGCTGGCGGTAGCCGGCGCGCGTGAGGGTGAGCTTCTGCGTCTCCGCGTCGCGGACGAAGAGCACGGTGCCATCTCTGGAGGCGGAGTAGCTCTCCGCGAAGGCGAGCAGGTCTTCGAGCTCGCGCGCCGTCCAGCCCGCAGGCGAAGAATCGACGAACGCGCGGATCTCGTCGAGCGCCAGCAGATTGTCGAACGTGCCCTTGAGCGAATCGGCGACGATGACCCTGGAGCCCTGCCACGCCGAGGAAGTCTTCATCGCATCGAAGGTCTCCGCGTCGATCGTCGCGTAGATGTGCGCGAAGGTGTCGGCGAATCTCGCGGGATCCTTCAGATACGCGATCGTGTCGGCGACGGAGAACTCGCGCCGGCTGCCGAACTCGTCCACGTGGGTGGGACGGCCTTCGCCGAGCCCCGCGATGACGGTCGCCGCCTTCGAATAGGTGAAATCGGAAATGCCTTCCAGCTGCAGTCCGTCGGGAGATTCCACATAGGCGGTCTTGTCCGCCGTCGCAAAGTAATACGCGTCGTAAAGGATTCTGAAGTCGGCGAGCGTCCTGCCCTGCTGATCCGCTTTCTCCTGAGCCCTGTCGTAATACGTCGCGAGCGCGGTTCTCAGCGTGGCCAGATCGTAGGCCGTCATGCCGACGGTCAGCTCGCGGGCGTCGTTGATTTCGATTCTGGAGCTTTCTCCGCCGACGAGAGCCTTGAACGCCTGGCTTTCGTCGGAGCGGATCACCGAGGCGTTCAGCAGCGCGACGCCCGAGGAGGCGCCGACCGCGCCGTCGCCGCCGAGCGTCGTGGTGCCGCTCATCGTCACCGTCGCGAGCGTATGCGACGACGAGTCGATCTTCAGGTTCTCCGTGCCCGCCTTGATGATCGAGCCCGCGCCCGTGATGTGCCCGGAAAAGTTCACCTTGCCCGTGAACACCGCCACGGAATCGTAGCCGTTCGCGCTCGAGTTCATGATCAGCTGCGAGCTCGAACCGCCGGTGAACGACGGCAGAATCTGATAGGAGTTGACGGCGAGCACGGCGTCCTTCACGAGCGTGATGCCCGACGCGTTGGTGAAGGAGCTGTCCAACTCGCTGTTACCCGTCATGCCGAGCGTCAGCGTCATGCCGTCGTTGACTTCCACGGTGCCATAAAAGTCGTCCTGCGACTCCGTGATCTGAACGTTGCCGCGCGGCGCGCGGAACGATTCCGACGTGTCGCCGTCCTCGACCAGCTGAGGATCTCTGTTGCGCGTGTCCACGACGAACTCGCGCCCGTCGTTCGTGATGCCCCCGTGCAGCACGCCGTCTTCGTCCGTGTAGGAGGAATTGTAGGTGAAGACGAGTTTCGCCGCGGTCGCGCCCTCGAGATGCGCGGACAGAGTCGACGTGTCGTTGGCGATGATGCGCAGCGAACCCGCCGTGCCCACGTAGACGCGTCCGGTGCCGAGCGATTCCGGATCCGCCATCCATTCGCCCTCGTAGATGAAGAGGCGGTTGATGACGGACGCCGCCAGCCCGCTGCTCGAAAGATTCGCGAACGTGCCCTCGCCGACCTTGATGATGTAGCCGTCGTTCGCCTGAGAACCGGTCGTGACGACATCGTCGTCCGTCGTGTAGAAACGTCCGCCGAAGACGCCGTCGCGGTCCTTCTGCTGGTTGATGATCAGCGCGGAGTCGGTGCGCACGTACACCTGCGTGTTGACGGCGAGCCCGGCGTAGTCACGCGAAGAGTTATTGATGAAGAAACGCGTGATTTCGTAAAAGCCGCCGCCGCCGGCGGTCGCCTCGTCCTGCAGTGTCTGCCGCTCGAAGAAAAGCGACTGCAGATTGTTCAGCACCTGCGTGCCGTGAATCGTCACGCTTCCGGCGCTCTGCGTTCCGTAAGGGACGTAATCGGGAAGACATTCCCAAAGGGAGCCGGAAATCTGCGCGTAATAGTTCTGCGTGGTGTCGCCGCCGTCCATCAGCGTGTCGAACTGGACGGCGGTCGCCGTCTCCAGAACGTTGTCCACGACGTAGGTTCCGGTCGAGTCGGAGCCGATGACGGCGTTCGTCAGCAGGAAGACGTCCGCGAGCACGCCGGAGACGAGCGTCTCGGCGCCGTCGTCCGTCGTGCGGCTCTGTCCCGAAAGCGCATAGGTCGCGGAAAGGTTGCGGACGTAGTCGCGGACGGAGCTTTCGCTGCTGACCTGCAGCGAAAGCGTGGACACGGAGCCGCCGTCCGCCTTCAGCGTCTCGAACTCCGCGCGATTGGTGATGGAGACGAGCCCTCCGTCGGTTCCGTACCCGTTCGCTCCGGAAGTGAAATAGACGCGTCCCGTTCCCGAAAGTTTGCCGATGGTCGCCTCGCCGTCCCAGCCGTACTCGTTGTCGGCTCCCGAAGTCTCGATGACGATGCGGGACGCGGACGCGGCGTCCACGCCGAGTTCGATGGTCGTGTTGATTCCCGCCTTGACGTTGTGCAAAAAGTTCAGACGGCGGACGCCTTCCGCGCCGGAGGACGCGCCGGAGTCGCCGCTGCCGCCGAGCTCGAAGGGCTTGGAAAGCAGGTTGAGAGAAGAGGAGGCGAAGGAGATCTTGGCGTTGTCCGCCAGCACGACGTTGGAGACGCCGACCTGCCCGATGTCGAAAATCTGAGGATAGGCGATGGGGCTGCCGGTAGGCTGAGGCTGAGGCTTGCTCCACGAAACGAACTGGGAAAGGTAGCCGGAGACGACGAGCGTCGCGTTTCCGGAGACGGTCAGCTGACCGGAAAACGCCGTCTTGGAGACGTCCACGGTCGCGCTTGCGCTGACGCCCAGAATCGTCTGCGTGAAATACTTCTCGAACTCCCCGTGAGTCTGCCCGTGCGTCGTCGTGAACGTGGCGGAGTAGTAATTGACCGCGTTCTGAAAGCCCGCGTATTCCAGAACGCCGTCGCCGGAGATTTCGATCTTCCCGCCGGAGCCTCCGATATCGTAATACCCGTTTCCGGATCCGTAGTCCTGCGGCAGTTCGACGTCGGCGGCGAGGAGGTCGGGATTCTCCGTCAACAGCGAACTGGAACCGAGAAAGCAGCCGCTGAACGTGTAGGAGCCTTCGAGGACCAGCTTCAGCGTGCCGGTGGAGGAGATGCAGTAGTCTCTCGTGAGCGGCGCATCGACCGACACCGAAGTTTCGCCGTCGGTGATTCTGGTGACCTCCGCCCCGGCGGGGACGGTGCAGAGGCCGCTCAGCAGCGCGGCGGCGGAAAAGAGAATGGTCTTGGAAATTTTCATGGGATTCAGTCTTTCCGAAAAGAATTAGAACGTGCGGCGGAAGCCGGCGTTGAAGTTGTGGCTCAGCTGTTCGTCCGTGCCGTATTCGAGCACGTAACCGAACTGGAGCGAATTGTGCTCCGACAGGTCGACCGTCAGCGACGGCGCGAAAGAGAAGGTGTCCGAGGCGCCGATCGTTCCCGTGGCGCGGAATTTCGTGTCCGCGACCCGGCGGAAGGACGCGTCCACGTCCGTCTCGTCGTCGAGGAATTCGTGCGCGTAGGCGGCGTCGAAAGAAAGGCGCGCCTCCCAATCTCCGAGCTGGAACTGCCAGTCGAAGACGATGCCGAGACGGCCGACGAGGCTGTTCGCGTCGAAGGAATCGACGTCGAGTCCGGCGACGCCGTCTTCGTCGAAGGAACCGACGCGGGAATAGAGGTATTCCAGCCCGACGTAGGGCGTGGCGAGCAGACGGGAATACTTGCCCTTGGCGAGCTCGATGCCCTTGCCGAAGCTCGCGAACGCGCCGAAGTTCCAGCCGTCCGCGTCGCCGTCCGCCTTGCCGACGAGCGTGCTGCGGTCGGTCTCGAAGCGATTCATGCCGACGTGCACGCCCGCGTCCGCGAAGAAGGTGCCGTCGCCGAGCAGCGCGCTGAAGAACGCGGTCGCGCGCAGGCTTTCGGATCGGATCTTGCCGCCGCCGCCGTGGAGCGTGGCGCTGCCGTAGTCGTAGCCGAGCGCGACGCCGTAGAGCGAATAATCGTCCGGTTTCACGTCCGCGCCGACGAGAGCGCCGTAGGTGTTGAAGTCGAAGTTCGCGCCGTCGGCGTCCTTCGAGCCGTCGCGCAGAGTGGACTGCACGCGCGCGAAGAATTCCGCGCCGTTGTCGTAAACCTCGTTGGTGGAGTCGAAGCGGCGGTGCGAGGCGCGCTCGGAGACCGCGCGGACGTCGTTCGCGAACGAACTGCGCGCCATGGCGATCATCGAGGCGAAGCCGATCGGCGAGAGATTCGCGACGTCGTCCGCGAGACGGTCGGCGGAATCGCGGTTGAGCGCGGCGCCGATCGGTCCGTAAAGATCCATGAGGTCGTCTTCGATCACGATGCCGTGCTCGCCGGCGATGTCCAGCCCGCCCAATTTGTCGAGCACGGCGGTGAAGCTGCCGGAAAGCCCGTCGTGCAGCCCTTCCGTGAGCGCGAAGGATTCGCTGAGCGAGAACGCGGAGATCACGCCGCCGTCCGTCTGCGCGAGCATCAGCTCCGAGGAGACGGAACCGTTCGTCAGCCTGCCGTCGGCGAAATTGGCGCGCATCTGCTCGGACGTCATCGTCGCGCCCGAGAGCGATTTGAAGAGCACGATTTCGTAGCCGCGCTTAGTCGCCGCCGCGCCCGTGAGACGGATTATGCCGGCGGTGTTGTCGAAGCTTCCCGCGTATTCGATGCGGTCGCCGGCGGAGACGTTCAGCGTCACCGTGCCGCCGTTCACGAAATTGCCGCCGGAGACCGGATCCGCGGACGCCGAAAACACGCGCGCCTCGGAAGAGACGGAGCGTGAGGGCGTGCCGACGAGGCGGACGCCGCCCGTCATTCTGCCGCCCGGCTCGACTGTCAGCGTCGAGGTCCTGAGCGCGACGTTGTCGAATTTGACGACGGCTCCGGACGCGATGGTCGTCTCGCCCGTGTAGGCCTGATCGACGGAAACCGTAGTCGTCTTCCCGCCGCGGAACGCGACGCTCCCGTCGCCGGAAATCGAGCGGTTCAGATTCTGGTGTTCGGCGGAGGCGAGAATTTCGAAGCGCCCCGCGCCGTAGGTGACGAAGCCGACCGCGTCCGCAAGATAATCCAGCCCGGACACGACCAGCGTGCCCTCGCTCACGCCGAAGGAGAGCGACGCGTTCCCGCGGTTTTCGCCCGTCAGCACGTCCCAGAGAGCCTGTTCGACGTTGAGCTGGCTGCGTCCTCCGTCGGACTCGCCGAGAAAATCGAGCGTCTTCGTATTCGCGTCCGTCTTGATGATCTGGATTTTTCCGAGCGTCTCGAACGAGCCGTCTTCCTTCACCGCGCCGCGCAGCTCGACTCCGCTGAGCCCCTGCTGCGAACTCGTGTTCGTGAGATAGACCGTCGCGTCGTTCTTCACGCGCAGACCAAGATCGGCGGAATTGTTCAGTCCCTCGGCGGAAGCGTCGATGCAGACGCTCCCGTCGTTGACGAGAATCGTTCCCAGGGCGTTGGAATCCTCGACCGTCAGCACGCCCGAGCCCGTGACTTCGATGTTTCCGGAGAAGCTCCCGCCGATCGTCGTGTCGTGCGCCTGATAGAACGTCACCTTGGCGCTCGAATCGAAGCCGCCCGTCGTCCGAATCGAGCAGAGCGCGACCTCCTCGGTCACGCGGACCAGGAGCGATCCCGCGTCGAGAACGCCGTTGAAATACCTGCCGTCTTCGTCCGGCTTCGGTCCGAGCATGGAACCGCTCGAAATGTTCAGCTGTCCCTGAATCCAGCTTTCCTCCGAATCGAGGCGGATCGTGCCCGAGCCCTCGATGGAGCTCAGATCCGTGTTGAGAGCGCCCTCCTCGTTGATTGCGACGCATTCAAGCGCGAGCGTCGCGCCCTCGACGACGACCGCCGAAGCGAACTTGAACGACGAGGCGCCCTTGAGCACGAGCGTGCCTTCATAGACGCGCAGCTTCGTGTTTTCCCAGGAAGACGCGTAGGCGGACACCATGACGAGCGTGCCCGAGCCGATCTTGCCGAGCGTGCGCCCTTCGTCGCCTGAGACTTCGCCCGAAAAGTAGCCGAAGTCGTTCTCGTCGGTCTCGTCGCCGTCGTAGGCGAGAATGACGCTGCCGTCTCGGCTGAGGTCCTTGATTTTGCGGTTGAGCACGGACGTGATCAGCGTCGCCTTGTCCTTGACGGAAAGCTCGATGTTCGAGCCGCTGACTTCGTTGCCGACCTCGCCCGAGAACACGAGCGCGCCGTCTCCGCCGACGAGGAACTGGGAAGTGAAGCTCGTCTGCGTGCTGAGCTTGCCGGAATAGGTCGTGAACGCGGAATAGTCCACGCTCCCGTCCACAATCTGCGTCGTTCCGTTCGACGTGACCGTCGTGCGGTAAACGCCGCCGGCGTTGTCGAAGCCGATTCTGTCCCCGTTGTCGAGATCAAGCGTGAGCGCGACGGAGACGTTCTCCGAGGAGTCGAGGTAAATGGTGCCGTTGCTGTCGCCGTTCAGCGCGCTGAACGTCTGCGACTCCGTCAGACGGAGCGTCGCGCCCGCGGAAATGTTCACGGAGACCGCCGAGTCAAAGACGTTTTTCGTCGCCAGGACCGCTTCTCCCGCCTTGAGGGTGAAATCGCCCGAAAACGTGCCGAAATTCTCTTCGTCGTCCGCGACCGGCTGCGTCAGCGTCGAGGTCGTCAGCGTCAGCGTTCCCGCGCCCGCCTTGACGAGCGTTCCCTCGCCTTCGAAGGCGCGGTCGATCGACGCGTTTCCGCTCTCTTCAAAAGTCAGCGTCGTGCCCTCGGCGACGGAAACCGCGTTGCGCGTCGCCGCGCCGGAGATCTCCACGTCCGCGAGCAGGAGAGAGCCGCCCTTCACGGCGACGCCGCCCGCGATCGAGCTGTTCTCGCCGCGCATTTCGAGTGCGCCCGCACCCGCCTTGACGAGGTCGCCGGCGTTCGTGAGCGTGCCGTTCCAGAGCGTGTCCGAGGCCTGATCGAAAGTCAGCGTCGAACCCGCGTCCTCGACGAAAACGGAGCCCTGCGAATAGACGCCGCCGGCAGTGGAGCGCAGCGTCATCGTCAGATCGCCGCTCCGGACTGTCGTCGTGCCGTAATAGACGACGTTCGCACCGAGCACGAGATTGCCGGAGCCGAGTTTTTCGAAATTGCCGTCGCCGGAAACGACCTTGTCGAAGACGAACGCCGTCACGCCTTCGGGAAGCTCGGCGTATTCCGTGTTGATCACGAAAGTCGCGCCCGCGGCGATCGTGACTCCGTCGGCGAAAGTGCCGGCGGAGGCGAGCGCGTCCGCGTCGATTTCGAGCGCGCCGGCGGAGACCGTCAGCGACTTCGCCTCGACCTTGCCCGAAAGCGTCGCGCGGTCGTCGCCAATCTTGGAAATCGACGTCGCGCTCACCGAACCGTCGAAGGCGAGGCGGTCGATCATCGCGTCCGTCGCCTCGTCGGCGGCGAGCAGCCCGTTCGCCTGGAGCAGCTTCAGATAAATACGGGTGATTTCCGCCTTCGTGAGCGGGCTCGCGTCCGAGGCGTCCGCATCGAAGAACGCGCGGCGCACGTTTCTGGCGGCGACCGCGTTCTCGGAGGCGAGATAGACCGACAGCGCGCTCACGCCGCTCTGCATCGCCTCCCGCGTTTCCTCCGAAGCCGAGTCCGCGAGGTTCGTGAAGGGCTTCAGGTAGGCGGTGACGAGCGTTTCCGTGGAAGTGCTGGTGGTGAAGGTGCGGGCCTTCGTCGAGCTGTTGCCGAAATCGTCGGTGATGACGAGACCCAGCACGGAACCGCCCGACGAGAGCTCCGAATCGATGACGCTGCGCCGCGAAGCGTCCGCGCCGAGGCGCAGTTCGCCGCCGTTCAGCGTCACGTTCGAATCCGCGCCGAAAAGCGCGACCAGATTCTGCGCGCCCGAGAACGAGGCGCTCGTCTCCGCAGCGAGCACGAGCGCGGAGGAATTGTAGAACGAACCCGATTTCGTCGCGCTGATTCCGCCTTCGGCGATCACGGTCGCGCCCATGTAGGAAAGCGACTTGCCGCCGCCGAGCGTCAGCGTGCCCGCGCCCGTCTTGACGAGATTGCCGACGCCGGAGATCGAACCGTTGAAAGTGCCGTAGCTCAGCCCCGTACCCGCGTCCTGCGCCTCAACAAGTCCGGCGGCGGAAAGCTTCGCGGCGTCGCACTCCACCGTCAGCGTGGCGGAGCCAAGGTCCACCTTGGAATACCCGTCGCCGGTGAGATTGGCGAGCTTCTGGTCCGTCGTCTTCAGCGTGACCGTCGAGCGGACGGATTTGCCCGACGCCTCGTCGTCGATCTTGCCGGAAATCACGACCGCTGCCGCGTTCCCGAAAGAGCCGCCGGAAAATTCGACGTCGTACGTGTAATCGAGTTTCTCGTCGCCTTCTTCGACGCTCTGCTCGTTCCCTTCGTGGTCCGTGTAATAGTAAACGCGCCTGCCCGTCTCGAGGTCCTTTTCGACGCGGGTGACGTCATAGCGGCCCCACGCGTCCGTGACCGTGCCCGAGCCGTTCACGTCGCTATAGACGTAAACGTCCTTGACGCCGTCAAAATCCGAGTCCTCCTTGGTTCCCGCCAGATCGTCCGCGGTGAGGATGAGCTCGACGCCGTTTCTGACGGAGACGACGCCGGTCACGAAATGCTGTTCGACGGCGACTTCGATGCGGCCGGCGGTCCGCGAGTCGCTGACGTCCACCTGCCCGCCGGCGGTGTCGATGTAGGCGTAGGTGCCGAACTCGACGTTCTTCAGATTCAGCCGCGTCTTCAGCGTGGAGGTGGCGTTTTCGATGATGACGGGAGTGATTTTCTCGTCGACGTAGAAGGCGGGATCGCGCACCCACTCGCTCCGCGTCCAGTCGTAGGAGCCGGAGTCGAGATTGATCGCCGTGACGTTGACGACGACGGTCTTGCCCTCGAGAATGACGAGCTTCTCGTAGTTCGCGCCTTCGAGAATGAGCGCGAGATCGCCTTCGCCGTATTTGACGAAGGTGCCGCCCTTGCTCAGCACGCCCGTGCGGGAATCGATGCCGACTGCCTCGCCGTCCGTGCCGCAGATCGTGCCCTTGTAGATGCCGCCCATGCCCGCCTGCTGATAGACGGCGAGCGTCGCGCCCTCGGCGATCGCGAGATAGGAGCCTTTGCCCGTGCCCGCGATGATCGGCGCGTCTACGTCCACATTGTCGGCGGCGTTCTGAACCGCGCTCGCGGCGGACCTGTTGCTGTCCGTCGCCGCGGCGCCGTTGGCGAACATCGCCTGGAAATTGCGGATCGCCTGATTGTCGCACACGACGACGGAACCCGCCGCGGGATCCGTGAAATAGGCTTCCTTGTAATAGGTCGTCTGAGTCTGCGTGTCCCCGTTCCATTCGGTGGAGTGCCAGCGTTCGCGCACGTTCGCGCCGAGGCGGGAATTTTCGGAAAGCGTCGAGTTCTTCGAACCGTCCTGCTCTTCGTTCTGCGGGTCGATCGTGCTCGCGATGTTGAGCGATTCCGCCGTCCAGAGCGCGCGCCCGAACTCGGGCACACCGCCCTCGCCGTAATAGTTCTTCAGAGCGCCGGTGACGTCCACGCTTCTGTCGCCGTTTTTCGGAGCCTTCAGCACCACCGAGCCGCCCGCGGCGTAGAAATTGCCGGTGTATTCGGCGCTCTCGGCGAGCAGCGCGAAGCTGCCGCCGCCCGTCTTGTAGATGTTCGCGTCGCCGACGATGCTGCCAATCGAGCCGCCGTTCTCGAGCGTCTCGTCCGGACGCGTCTCGTCGTAGGCGTCCACGTGAATGTTCACGTGGTAACGGTCGTTGATGGTGCTGGCGGAGCTTGCGTTGTTGTAGCCGACGTAAAGAATCGTGCCGGACTGGTCGTTGTTCTCGCCCGCGCGCAGGTTGTTCAGAAAGACGAAAGTGTTGGAGGAAGAGCTCACCATGCGGGAACCGCCCTTCATCGGGTCGAAATGAGTTTCGCCGACGTCGAGGCGCGCCGAGGCGTTGAGCGTAATCCTGTCCACGCCCGCCATCGATCCGCCCTCAGCGAGGGTCGTGAGCCCGAAACTCGCCGCCGTCAGCCCGGCTTCACCCTTGTTCACGAGCGTGTTGAAGGAAGAGCCGCCGTCAATCCAGCGGTTCAGCGCTCCGGTCACCCTGACGGTGCCGCTGTTCACGATCAGCTCGCCGCCCGTCCACATCGGAGCGTCAAGCGAGGCCGCGGAAAGCGTGGTGCCGCTTGGCGCAGTGATGATGGACATGTAGGACAGCGGGTTCAGGACTTTGGCGGCCTGATAAAAAGCGAACGCCGTGGAATCCACGTTGAGCTGCAGCGTCCCCTCGCCGTTCTTCACGATGGTGCCCGAGCCTGTAAGGTATTTAGTGCAGGTGTAGTTGGTCGCGTTGTCGAACTCCACCGTTCCGTCCTCATAATACTGAAAATAGAGATAACTGCCGCCCTGAGTCGGGTCGTAGGCTTCCGCGAAAGAGGAAAGCGTCGCGGCGGAGAAGAGACCGGCGGCGAGCAAGGCGGTTTTGGTAAGAATCGGGGAACGCATAGGATGCAAATTTGAGTTTTATTCGACGGGTTCGAGAACGAAGGTCGCGCCCTCCTTGAGGACTGCGCCCAACGGGTTGTTTTCCAAATTGACGAGGACGCCTCCCGCCGTGGCGGAGACGATTTTCGCGGTCAGCGGCGGCTCTTCGAGCGAGACGACGAGACGGCAGCGCGCGCCGTCCTTCAGCGCGGAAGCGGCGTTGACCGAAATCTGATAGCGGGTGTCCGTGAGGCGCATCACCACCTTGCCGACGATTTTTTCGGGCGCGGCGGGAGCGGCGGCTTCTTTTTCCGCGGGCGGCTGCTCGGCGGTTTTTTCCGCGGCGGGAGCGGGCTCCGGCGCTTCGGAGACTCCGGGCGGGAGCGGTTCCGCCGGAACGTCCGCGCCGGGCATGATGGCGGAACGCGCGGCGAAGGCGCCGCGCCAGACGGAGACTTCCCTGCCCGCGAGCGGCAGGAAGATTTCGACGTTGCGCAGACCGACGGGCAGTTCCGTCAGCGCGCCGTCCGTGAGCGTCGCGGGAATGCCGTCCACCTTGACGACGGAGCCGGGCTGGCTCGCGAGCGCGAGCTGAGTTTCGGGCAGGACGATTTTGCCGTCGGGCTTCTGCGCGGGAATGTTGCCGCGCAGGTCGAAAGAGACTTTGGCGGTCTCGCCGGCGCGGATCTTCACGCGCCTGGAGCTGACGCCGTAAACGGGCGAACGCGCCTCGACGGTGACTTCTCTGCCGGGTTCGAGCGAACCGAGCACGAGCACGCCGCGCCCCTTGAAATCGCCGTCCACGAAGAGCGCGACGTCCGTCGGCAGACAGGAAACGGAGAGCTCGCCGGTGCGCATCTTCAGCGCGGGAACGACTTTCGAGACGGCTCCGGGAGCGAGGCTCAGCTCGGCGACGAAAGGCTCGAGCGCGTCCGGATGCTCGAAGACGAAAGTCTGCACGCCCGCGGGGAGCCCCCGGTCGGCGACGAAAAGCCCGTCTTCCCCGATGACGCCGAGCACGACGCGCTTTTCGCCCTCGACGCGCACGATCCGCGTGCCGGCTTCGGCGCGGACGACGAGCACGGGAGCGGCGGGAACGTCCGCGGCGACGGCGCGCGGCGACACGATGCCCCCGAACGTGATCAGGGAAAGGGCGAAAAGCAGCCACGCGACCGCAGCAGTCTTTCTTGTCCGGGTTGAAGTCGACATTTAAAGGGGAAAATTGAGGGGTTGGTTTCGTGCCATAACACAGCTTTCAGAAGCGAAAGTCAAGCCCCAGATTCAAGGAATGGCCGCCTCCCATGCCCGTCATTTGCTCGGCTTCGTCGTTCGCGACCCAGACGAAGCGGTAGCCCGCCTCCGCGGTCCAGCCGCGGGAGATTTTCCAGCGGGCGCCGCAGCCGAGCGCGCCGACGGCGTCCCATTTCGTCACGTGCGAGCCGCCGGCGAGGTAATCGTCGCAGCAGACGCCGACGGAAACGGCGACGTAGGGCGCGAAGGCGTCTCCCCAGAGCTCGACCGGAAATTCGCGCGCGTAGGTCGCCAGCACGGGAATCGCGGTCTGGTAGGCGCCGTAGTCGTCGCTGTGCGACTGGAAGGCGGCGACGGAAAGCTCGACGCGGTTCGCGCCGAAGGGCTTGCCGAAGGCGAGCTCGGCGCCGCCGGTGAACTCCCAGTCCTTGCGGCGCGGGAAGACGGCGACCGCGCGCACGGCGGCGTAGGGCACGTCGTCGCGCGCGGCGTAGCCGGCGAGCTTTTCGCGGGCGGTCTCGTCCGCGGGGCGGGCGGCTTCGGGCGCGAGCACGGCGCGGTTGGGCGCGGCTTCCTCGCGGAGCGTGACGGGATCGATTTCGGCGGACGCGGCGGCCGCCGCGAGCGGGAACAGGAAAATGGCGAAAGATTTTTTCATTGCCGTTGCGAAGGGGGTTGTCGATGGGCGCGAAGCCTAGACTCTCCGCCGCGCGAACGCAAGAAACTTGGGAGCGGAGACGGGAATGTCTTCGCCCCGCGCGGACGCAAAAAAACCGAAGAGCGGAAGCCCTTCGGTCTTTTTGAAAGGAGAGCGAAAAATCTCACTCGCCGTCGTCGCCGATCGCGTCCACCGGGCAGGAACCCTTGGCTTCTTCGCAGAGGGCGATTTCTTCGTCCGTGGACGGCTGCTTGATGACGATCGTCACGCCGTTGTCGTCGTCGCGCGCGAAGAATTCGGGCGCGGTCTCGCGGCAGACGTCGCAATCGATGCACTGGTTGTCCACATAGAATTTTCCGGGAACGCATCCCGCGTTTTTGTCTTCGATGTTTGCCATAGTGGAACGAATCATGCGCCGCGCTCCCGCGGCAGTCAAGCGGAAACCCCGTCCCGAAAACGCTGCCGGGCATCAATTTCCTGCGGCGGCGGGAACGCGGCCGGAGAAGTCGTGCGCGGTTTCGAAGGCGTGAGCGGCGGCGAGGACAGACGCGTCGTCGAGCGCCTTGCCGAGAATCTGCAGGCCGATGGGCATGCCCGCCGCGTCGAAGCCGCACGGGAGCGACACCGCGGGAATCCCCGCGAGGTTCGCGGGAACGGTGCAGATGTCGCCGAGGTACATTTTGAGCGGATCGGAAGTCTTGCCGCCCTGCGGGAACGCGGTTTCGGGCGTCGTCGGCGCGAGGAGCAGATCGACGTCGGCGAACGCGGCGTCGAACTCGTTGCGGATGAGCGTGCGGAGCTTCTGCGCACGCAGGTAGTAGGCGTCGTAGTAGCCGGCGGAAAGCACGTAGGTGCCGAGCAGGATGCGGCGCTTCACTTCCTCGCCGAAGCCTTCGCCGCGGCTTTTCGCGAAGATGTCGATCGCGTCGGTCGCGCGCGCGCTGCGGTGCGTGTAGCGGATGCCGTCGAAGCGCGCGAGGTTGGACGACGCCTCCGCGGTCGCGATGATGTAGTAGGTCGGAATCGCGAGATCGATCGAGGGCAGCGAGACTTCGCGGAGCTCGCAGCCCTGCGCCTCGAACCACGCGGCGGCGTGCCTCACGGCGTCGTCGATCGCGGCGTCGCCGCCGAAAAATTCCTTCGGCAGGCCGATTCTGAGTTTTTTCGCGGGAGCGGAAAGAGCGGGAAGCGTCGGTGTGCGCGGTCCCGGGAGCGCGGTGGAATCGTGCGCGCAGGGCGAAGCGAGAACGTCGTAGAGCGCGGCGACGTCGGCGACGCTGCGCGCCATCGGTCCGACCTGTTCGAGCGAAGACGCGAACGCGACGGCGCCGTAGCGCGAGACGGTGCCGTAGGTCGGCTTGAGCCCGACGACGCCGCAGAAGCTCGCCGGCTGGCGGATCGAGCCTCCCGTGTCGGAACCGAGCGCAAGCGGCGTCATGCCCGCGGCGACGGCGGCGGCGCTCCCGCCGGAGGAACCGCCGGGAACGCGCGCGAGGTTCCACGGATTCGCGGTCTTCGCGAACGCGGAATTTTCCGTGGAGGAGCCCATCGCGAACTCGTCCATGTTGAGACGTCCGAAGACTACGGCGCCGGCCTTCTTCAGGTTGGCGACGACGGTCGCGTCGTAGGGCGAGACGAAATTTTCGAGCATCTTCGACGCGCAGGAGCAGCGTTGCCCGGCGACGGCGATGTTGTCCTTGATCGCGACGGGCACGCCGTCGAGCGCGGAAAGCGGCGTTCCCGCGGCGCGTCGCGCATCGGCGTCGGCGGCCTGAGCGAGCGCGTCGGCTTCGTCGATCGCGAGGAAAGCGCGGACGTTCCCGTCGATTTTGCGGATGCGGTCGAGCTGTGCGCTCATGAGTTCCCTCGCGGAGATTTTTTTCTCTGCGAGCAGGGAGGCAAGCTCGGTCGCCGTTTTGAAAATCAGATTTTCCATTGAAAAAAGAAATTAAATTTTAACCACGAATCTGCACGAATGAACGCGAATGCTTTTTTGAAATGCGCGCGGCGCGGCGGCGAAAAGATCTTTGCGTTCTCTGCGTTGAAATCCGCGAAGCGTCTCTTCGCTCATTCGCCGTCGTCGACGACGCGGGGAACGACGATCTGGTCCTCGCGCGCGGCGGGAGCGTTGCGCAGCAGGGCATCGACGGGAAGCGTCTCGCCGGGAACGTCTTTGCGGAGCACGTTGTACACCGGGAACGCGTGGGCGCAGGGCTCGAGCGCGGAGACGTCCGCGGCGTTCAGTTTTTCGAAAAAGCCGAGAATGGTCTGAAAATCGCCGGCGAATTTCTGTTTTTCCGCGTCGGAGAGTTCGATGCGCGCGAGCGCGGAAACGTGGTCGAGATCGATCTTTGAATCGTTCATGGGAAAGGCTTCATTTGATTTTGAACACGAGCTTGACGTAGAACGTCGAATCCAGGTGACGGTTCCCCTCGGCGACGATGCTGTTGTAGACGTTGCTCATGCCGATGCGGATGCCGACGCGGTCGGCGTAGTAGGCGGTCTCGAAATAGGATTCGTGCGTGACGACGTAGTTGCCGTGCGGGTCGTCGAGCGAAGGCGAGTAGTTGACCTTGTTGCAGATCGTGCCGAAATCCGCCTCGAAGCGGTTGTTCAGCTCGACGTCGCCCGTCGGCGTGCTGACGTCGTCGATCATCGCCTCCTCCTCGTAGCTTTCGTAACGGAAACCGGCGCCGAGACGGAAGTTCACCGCCCAGTTCTTGCGGTCCACGATGCCGTAGCCGAGACCGAGCGCCGAGGTCGTGAAGAAGTTCTGCCGCGCGATCTTGTCGTAGCCGTTGTCGGTGCGCGCGTACCACTGCAGCGGCGCGTAGAATTTGTCTTCGTAGTCGGCGATGAGGTGGAGATTGTCCTGGGATTTTTCGCCGTTGGTCTCGCTGTAGCGGAAGCTCGCCGCGAGCGCGAGCTTGTCGTAGGGACCGGAATTGTAGGCGTTGAAGCCGAAGAGCATCTGCGCGAAGTCGGTCGTGCCCGACGTTCCCGTGAAGCCGGCGTCGATGGTGAAGTTCCAGCGGCGGTCCTTGGATTTGAGCGCGCGCTCCGCCGGGCTCGGGTCGCCCTCGCGCCAGAGCTCCGCGACCTCGGGCGTTCCCGCGGCGGCGATCCCGTGCAGCGAGCTGATGCTGACGGAATTGCCGAAGCCGGGAACGACGACGCCGTGAAACGTCGCGCCGGAGCTCATCGTCATGAAGATCGCGTCGTCCGTCGAAAAGTTCTCGACCTTCGCCATGTCGATCTTGAAGGCTCCCTTGGCGAAATCCGGCTCGATCGTCAGCACGTTTCCGGTGATGCTCCGGATTTTCCCGCGGATGAGCGAACCGTCCTCGAGGCGCACCTCGTCGGCGCGCGCGAACGCGCCCCCCGCCGCGAAAAGGGCGAGAACGGCCGGGACGGACAAGAAGGACTTCATGGAAAGCGCGGACATGAACAAATTTCCCGTGAGCATAATTCTTTTCCCCGCACGGGTAAAGGCGAGAAACGGCGCGCGCTCACGCGGCGGGCTCCGCGGCGGCGCGGCGGGCGAGGTCGTTCGCGATCCACTCGTCGAGCGAGAGCGGCGTGTAGTCCGAGTATTTGCAGAAGCAGTTGATCATGTTGCACGGGATCGGCACCGGCTCCTCGTGCCCGTAGACCTCGCGCTTCGTCGCGCGCGTGATCGCCTGAAATTTTTCCAACAGCCGCTGGTCGAACGAGTCGTGCACGTGCCCGTAGAGCATGTAGGCGCGCGGCTTGCCCGAGGCGGAAACCCGATACTGCCCGTTGTAGCACATGATCGGATAGTGCGAGAGGACGACCTTGCGGCCGTTGTCGTGAAGCTCCTTGTACGGGAGCACCCAGATGAAGCGCGGATTCTTCACGGACGGCGCGTCGTGATTGCCCTCGACGAGATAGAGCCGCCCCTTGAGCCGCTTCAGCACGGCGTCGGTCTCGTCGGCGGTCCCGTAGGAAAAGTCGCCGAGCACGACGACTTCGTCGCTCGCGCGCACCTTGGCGTTCCATTTCGCGATCATGTATTCGTTCATCGCCTCGGCGCTTTCGAAGCCGCGGCAGTCCATGCGGTCGTTGAGCGAACGGTGAAAAAAATGGCAGTCTGCGATGTAGTATCTCAAGGCGTTCCTTCGGTCGGCGGTTGGACGGCGGCTCAGACGCGGATTTCTTCGCCGGGGGCGGGGTTGACGACCTTCGTCTTCGGGAGCTGAATCGCGAGCTCCTCCGCGTACCATTCGCGGGCGGCGGGCTCGCCGTGCGTCAGCACGACCAGGCGCGGCTCGACGGCGTTCACGAATTCCATCATGCGCTCGCGCGTCGTGTGCCCGCTCAGATCGTAGCGCGCGACGGCGGCGCGGACGCGCGCGATGTAGTTCAGCGGCGCGAAGCGGAGCTCGTCCGTGTTCGTGCGCGTGAGCAGACGCCCGCCCGGCGTGTCCGGATCGCAGTAGCCGACGAACGCGATCAGGTTGCGCGCGTGGTCGAGCATGTTCGAGGCGATGAACCACGCCGGCGTGTTTTCGACGAGCATGCCGCTGGAGACGAGATAGATGCCCTGCACGGCGACGTCCGTTCCCGGCGCCTCCCAGGCGCGGAGCGGCTGCACGCCGAGATCCTTCGCCATCGCGCGGTGGAAGTGCACGTCGCCCGTCTTGCGCGCCATCGTGTCGAAGAAGTCCGCCAGGTCGAGCCCGAGCCCCGTGCAGAAGACGGGAACCTCTTTCGGAATCCGTCCGTCGAGCTTCGCCTTCAGCAGCACGTGAAAGAGATCCTGCATGCGCCCGAACGCGAACGCGGGAATCAGCACGGAGCCGCCCGCCGCGAGCGTTCCCGCGACGTCGCCGACGAGCCGTTCGAGCTCGCCGTCGCGCGTCAGCTCCGGATCGACTTCCGTCGCGCCGCGCGTCGTCTCCATGATCAGCGTGTCGATCTTTTCGAGCGGGAACGCCGCGCCGTCCACCGTCTCCAGATCGTGAAAGCAGACGTCGCCCGTGAGAAAAATCTTCCGGTGCCGGTATTCGATCATCACGCCGACGGCGCCCGCGACGTGCCCCGACGCGTGGAGCGTGAACGTGATTTCGTCGTCGTGGTCGTGGAACGTCTTCGGCACGCCGAGCGGCAGCGCCGTCAGCGCGGCGTCCACGCGGTCGAGCTCGCTGTAAGTGTAAAGCGGATACTCGAAGACGTTCTGCTCGTCGCGCTGGCGCAGCATGACGCCGATGGAGTTGCGCAGGATCCGCGTCGCGACGATGCGCGAGGCCGGCGAGCAGAGCACGCGCGCGCTCGGGTGCTCGCGCAGCGCGACGGGCAGGCCGCCGAGGTGGTCCAGATGGCAGTGCGTCAGCAGAATGAAGTCCACGGACAGGTCGCGCACCTTCGCGAGGTCGGGCAGCGCCGCGCGGCCGAGCTTCTTCGGGTGAATCCCGCAGTCGGCGAGAATGCGGAAAGGTCCGATTTCCAAAAGCATGCAGTTGGAACCGATGTCTTCTTCGCTGTTGAGATCCGTGATTTGCATAGGCGGCGCGCTGTCTTCCAAATGCGGAGAACGATACGCGCTCCCCGCCCCCGCGTAAAACGCAAAATCGCGGCGCGCGGCGCGGTCAAAACTTTTGCCTTCGGCGTTCCCGCGCGCTACGCTTCCGCGCCATGAAGGAAAAAATCGTCGTCATCGCGACCGGCAACGCGCACAAGGTCGAAGAGTTCAACCGCCTCGCGGCGCGCGCGGGACTGCGCGGCGTGCGCTTCGTCTCGGCGAAGGAGGCCGTCCCCGGCGGCATGCCGCACGTCGTCGAGGATTCGGGAACGTTCCTCGGCAACGCGCGCCTGAAGGCCGCCGCCCTGCGCGCCCTCGCGCCGGCGGACGCGTTCGTGATGGCGGACGACAGCGGCCTGCGCGTCGATTTCCTCGACGGCGCGCCCGGCGTCGAGACCGCCTACTACGCGGGGCCGCAGGCGGACTCCGCGGCGAACCGCGCGAAGCTGCTCGGCGCGCTCGCGGGCGTTCCCGCCGAAAGGCGCGGCGCGGATTTTTACTGCCTGCTGCTGCTGATCGCGCCCGACGGCGGCGAAAAAATCTTCGAAGGCGTCTGCCCGGGAACGATCGCCGGGCGCGAACGCGACGCGGGATTCGGCTTCGGCTACGACCCGATCTTCGTTCCCGCGGGACACGCGGAAACGTTCGCCGAGCTCTCGGGCGAAATCAAGGACGCGCTTTCGCACCGCGGCAAGGCGTTCGCCGCGCTCGCGGCGTTCATGCGCGCGTGAAAGCCGGGCGCGACGGGTCTCCGCGCCGCCGCCGTCCGCGCTCATTTTAGGCTTAACATATCAAAAAATCATAATTTAATGATACGAATGAATTTCGACGAAGTCCCATTGTCCGCGCGCGGCGAAAAATTCGAAGCGCTTCTGCGTTCCCGCATCGTCTTTCTCGACGGCGCCATGGGGACGATGATTCAGCGCGAAAAGCTGAGCGAGGCGGATTTCCGCGGCGAGCGCTTCCGCGCGCACCCCGTCGATCTCAAGGGCGACAACGACGTGCTTTCGCTGACGCGTCCCGACGTGCTCGCGAAGATTCACCGCGCGTATCTGGAGGCGGGCGCGGACGTGATTTCGACGAACACCTTCAATTCCACGCGCGTCTCCCAGCACGAATACGGGCTGGAGGAACACGTCGCCGAAATGGCGCGCGCCGCGGCGGAAATCGCCGTGCGCGTCCGCGACGCGTTCGAGGCGGAAAATCCCGCGCGCGCGGGAGCGTGCTTCGTCGCCGCCTCGATCGGACCGACGGGCAAGATGCTTTCGATGTCGCCGGACATCGGTGATCCCGCGGCGCGCGCCGTCACCTTCGACGAGATGCGCGACGCCTACCGCGAGCAGATTCTCGCCGTGCTCGACGGCGGCGCGGACGTGCTGCTCTACGAGACAGCGACGGACGCGCTCAACGTCAAGGCGGCGATCTTCGCGATGGAGGAGATCTTCGAGGCGCGCGGCGAGCGCGTTCCCGTGATGATTTCGGGCACAGTCGCGGACAAGGCGGGGCGCCTGCTCTCCGGGCAGACGGTCGAGGCGTTCTGGGAGAGCGTCCGCCACGTGCGCCCGGTCTCGATCGGCATGAACTGCGCGATGGGCGCGCCCGCGATGCGCCCCTTCATCGAGACGCTCGCGCGGATCGCCGACTGCGCCGTGAGCTGCCACCCGAACGCCGGTCTGCCGAACCCGCTCGCGCCGTCGGGCTTTTCGGAAACGGCGGAGGAGACGGCGATGCACCTGCGCGAATTTTCCCGCGAGGGGCTGGTGAACGTTCTCGGCGGCTGCTGCGGCACGACGCCGGAGCACATCCGCGCGATCCGCCGCTCCGCGGAGCCGTTCCCGCCGCGCGCGATTCCGCGCTTCGCGGAGACGCTCGCGCTCTCGGGCACGGAGGCGTTCGCGTTCCCGCCGCTCGGCTCGGCGGAGGCGAGCTCGGCGTTCGTGCTCGTCGGCGAACGCGCGAACGTCACGGGCTCGCCGAAGTTCAGGAAGCTCGTCGTCGCGGGAGACTGGGACGGCGCGCTCGCGGTCGCGCGGCAGCAGGTCGAAAACGGCGCGAACGTCATCGACGTGAATTTCGACGAAGGCCTGCTCGACGGCGAGGCGTGCATGACGCGCTTCCTGAATCTGATCGCGGCGGAGCCCGAGATCGCGCGCGTGCCGATCATGATCGACTCGTCGAAGTGGAACGTGATCGAGGCGGGACTGCGCTGCGCGCAGGGCAAGTGCGTCGTCAATTCGATTTCGCTGAAGGAGGGCGAGGAAAAATTTCTCGAGCGCGCGAAGCTCTGCCGCCGCTACGGCGCGGCGATGATCGTGATGGCGTTCGACGAGCGCGGACAGGCGACGACGTTCGAACGCAAGGTCGAAGTCTGCGAGCGCGCGTACAGACTGCTCACGGAGCGCGCAGGCGTTCCCGCGAGCGACGTCGTCTTCGACCCGAACGTGCTGACCGTCGGCACGGGCATCGAGAGCGACGCGGCGTTCGGCGTCGATTTCATCCGCGCCGTCGCCGAGATCAGGCGCCGCTGCCCGGGCGCGCGCACGTCGGGGGGCATCTCCAACGTCTCGTTCGCCTTCCGCGGGAACAATCCCGTGCGCGAGGCGATTCACGCCGTCTTCCTCTATCACGCGGTCCGCGCCGGGCTCGACATGGGCATCGTCAACGCGGGAATGCTCGGCGTCTACGAGGAAATTCCCGAAGAGCTGCGCGAACGCGTCGAGGACGTCGTGCTGAACCGCCGCGCGGACGCGACCGACCGCCTCATCGAAATCGCCGCGAAATACAACGTGAAGCCGGGCGCCGCGCCCGCCGCGGGAACGCCCGCCGCCGAGCCCGGCGCCCGACGCGAAGCGGACGTCGCCGCGCGCCTCGAATACGCGCTCGTCCGCGGCGTCGCCGACCGCGTGCGCGAGGACGTGCTCGAAGCGTTCGCGAAGATCGGTTCGCCGCTCGGCGTCATCGAAGGCCCGCTCATGGCGGGCATGGGCGCCGTCGGCAGGCTTTTCGGCGACGGAAAGATGTTCCTGCCGCAGGTCGTCAAATCCGCGCGCGTGATGAAGCTCGCGGTCGAGGCGCTCACGCCGTTCATGGAGGCGGAACGCCGCGCGGACGGCGCGGACGCGCCCGCGGCGGCGGCGCGCCGGCGGATCGTCGTCGCGACGGTGAAGGGAGACGTCCACGACATCGGGAAGAACATCGTCTCGATCGTGCTCGCGTGCAACGGCTACGAAATCTTCGACCTCGGCGTCATGGTCCCCTGCGAAAAAATCCTGGCCGCCGCGCGCGAACACGCCGCGGACGCGGTCGCCCTCAGCGGGCTCATCACGCCCTCGCTCGACGAGATGGCGCACGTCGCCGCGGAGATGCGGCGCGCGGGCTTCACGATTCCGCTCTTCGTCGGCGGGGCGACGACCTCGCGCGCGCACACGGCGATCAAGATCGCGCCGAACTACGCGGACGAGCTCGTCTTCCACACGGACGACGCCTCGCGGCTCGCCGCCGTCTGCGGCGAATACTTTTCGCGTGAAGGGCGGGAAAAACTCGTCGCGGAAACGCGGGCGGACTACGCGGAGATCCGCGCCGACTACGCCGCGAAAACGCCGCGCGAAACGCTCTCGCCCGAAGCCGCGCGCGCGAACCGCCTGCGCATCGACTTCGCCGCGAACCCGCCCGCGCGGCCGCGCTTCGTCGGCGTGAAGCGCTTTGAAATCCCGCTCGCCGAGCTGGAGCCGCTGATCGCATGGAAGGCGCTGCTGAACGTTTTCGAAATGCGCGGCGCCGCGGCGAAATCGCCCGAAGCCGAGAAGCTGCTCGACGACGCGCGCGCCATGCTGCGCGCCCTGCCCGAGCACGGAATCGCGCACGCGCTCGGCGTCGCCGGCATCTTCCCCGCCTTTTCCGAAGACGAAAAAATCGTCGTCGACGGCGGGCGCGTCGTCTTCCGCACGCCGCGCCGGCTCGCGAAAATGCCCGCGGGAACGCCCAACCTCGCGCTCGCGGACTTCATCGCTCCCGCGGGAACGCCCGACTGGATCGGCGCGTTCGCCGTGACCGCGGGCGCGCCGCTCAAGCGCCGCGCGGACGAGCTCGCCGCGGCGGGCGACGACTACGCCTCGCTGCTCGCGTGCGCGCTCGGCGACCGCATCGCCGAGGCCGCGTCCGAGTGGCTCCACCGCAAGGTCCGGCGCGAGCTCTGGGGCTACGCGGCGGACGAACGCCTTTCCGCGGACGAGCTGCTCGCCGAAAAATACAGGGGCATCCGCCCCGCGATCGGCTATCCCGTCTTCCCGGACCACGCGCAGAAACGCGAGCTTTTCGCCCTCCTCGACGTCCCCGCCGCGATCGGCGTGACGCTGACGGAATCGTTCATGATGACGCCGCCCTCCTCCGCCTGCGGGCTCTATTTCGCCTCGCCCTTCGCCGAATACTTCGACGCCCGCTGACGCGCGCGCCCGAAGCAAAGCGAAAAAAACGCGTTCCCCCGGATCGCTCCGCGGGAACGCGTTTCTTTAAGCTGCAAGCCTTAGACTTTAAGCTTTCTTCTCCCGAATTACATCATGTTTTCCGGGCCGTTGACGTGCGCGTTGACCTTGAGGCGCAGCGCGTTCAGGTGGATGAAGCCGGAGGCGTCGTCCTGGTCGTAAGCGTTGGTCGGATCGGCTTCCATCGTCGCGATGTTCGGGTTGTAGAGCGAGTTCGGCGACTTGCGGCCGGCGACGTAGCAGCAGCCCTTGTAGAGCTTGACGCGGACGGTGCCGTTCACGTTTTTCTGCGTCTCCGTGACGAGCGCCTGCAGCGCGAGGCGTTCCGGCGCGTACCAGAAGCCGTTGTACACGAGCTCGGCGTACTTCGGAATGAGGCTGTCGCGCAGGTGCATCGTGTCGCGGTCCATCGTGATGGATTCCATCTGGCGGTGCGCGAAGAAGAGAATCGCTCCGCCCGGCGTCTCATAAACGCCGCGGGACTTCATGCCGACGAAGCGGTTTTCGACCATGTCCACGCGGCCGATGCCGTGCTTGCCGCCGAGCCTGTTGAGCGTCTGCATGACCTGGAGCGGCGTCATGCGCTTGCCGTCGATCGCGACGCAGTCGCCCTTTTCGAATTCGAGCTCGATGTATTCGGGCGCGTCGGGCGCGTCTTCCGGAGCGACGGAGAGCTTGAACATCGCCTTGTTTTCCGGGCAGAACGCGTCGAACCACGGGTCTTCCATGATGCCGGCCTCGTAGGAAATGTGGAGCAGATTGCGGTCCATCGAATAGGGCTTCTTCATGCTCGCCTCGACGGGCAGCCCCTGCGCGACGCAGTAGTCGATCATTTCCTTGCGCCCCGGGAACTGCGCGCGGAAGGACTCGTCGCGCCACGGGGCGATGACCTTGAGGTCGGGCGCGAGCGCGGCGGCGGCGAGCTCGAAGCGCACCTGGTCGTTGCCCTTGCCGGTGGCGCCGTGCGCGATGGCGTCGCAGCCTTCGGCCTTGGCGATTTCGACCATGCGCTTGGCGATGAGCGGACGCGCGATGGAGGTGCCGAGATAGTACTGGCCCTCGTAGATCGCTCCCGCCTGCATCATCGGGAAAATGAAGTCGCGGGCGAACTCTTCCTGCAGGTCTTCGATGTAGATCTTGGAGGCGCCGGTCTTTTTGCTCTTTTCCTCGAGCCCGGAAAGCTCTTCCTCCTGGCCGACGTTCGCGCAGAACGCGATCATTTCGGCATCGTACTTGTTCTTGATCCACGAGAGGAGCACCGAGGTGTCCAGTCCGCCGGAATATGCGAGAAGAATCTTCATTGCAGTGATTTTGTGATGTTGTTTTTGAAAAATGAGAGCGCAATGATGCGCCGCGTTACCGCGAAAATCAACGCGGAAAAACAGCCCCCGCTTCCCGAGAAACCGCGCCCGCAAATTTTTTTCAAGACACGGGGCTGCAGAGGCGGCACGGAGAATTTTTGAATCCGCGGACGGACACGGACGCGCACGGATTTTTTTAAGAGGGTCGGTCTCCGGTCTGTCGCCGAGGTGTCCGCGCGTTCGCTGCCGTCCGCCTCACGGCGGAGACGTGGACGTCCCCGCTCCCATGCGCCTCGGGCGTTCCCCGAACGCGAAGTTTCAAGTTCGTGAAAATTCGTGTCCGTTCGTAGTTCCTTTTTCCTGCAAAAAAAACGACGTCCCCGCGGATCTCTCCGCGAGGACGCCTCACACTAACTAACACACTAATGAAAAAAAGATGAGGGCTTAGGGCTGAGAGCTGAGAGAAGCGGCGTTCCCGCCTCTTTAAGCTCTAAGCCTTAAACTTTAAGCTTTCCTCCGGCGGCGGCGCGTTCCCGCGAGCGCGAGAGCACCCAAGCCCGCCAGCAAGCCGAACACCGACGGCTCCGGAATCGTCAGCGTGAGCACGCCGGCATTGTAACCGGAAATCGCCCACCCGATGCTTTCCAACGATGTGGAAAGCGCGAAGTTGTCGACGGTGAACGCGCCATCGTCAATCGTCGTCGTGTCGAAGATCTTGTACTGATACTGAGCAGCCTCGGCCGCAATAGAAACCGCGATGTCGTCGATCGTGATTTTCGTATCGGCAGTAAGCGCGACGGAGCTCTTGTTCGTCGTGTCCGTACCGATGATCGCGGCGACGCCCGAATCCGCGGAATACGCGTCGCTCAGCACAATCGTGTAGGCCGCCGCGTTCAGCGAAACAGCCGTCGTGCCGTTGCCGACCTTCAGCTGACCGCCGGAAATCCGCACCGCGCTGCCGGTGCCGATCGCCGACTCGTTCGCGAGGGCGAGCACGCCGCCGGAGACCGTCACCGTTCCCGCAATCGTGTTCGTGCCCGAAAGATTAAGCTCGCCGCCGGAGACGGAAACGTCTCCGAGATAATTCGTTCCCAAGAGGGTCTGCGTTCCTTCGCCGCTGACGGAAAGTCCCACCGCGGACGTGCTCGTGCCCACCGTCCCCGAAAAAGTATTGGTCGCACCGTTTTCGGTCGCAATCGCGAGCGTGTTGCCCGCAGTCGCGGCGACGACGCGACCGGCAGAGGTTCCCGTCAGCCCCTTGATGTTGACCGTCGCCGCGTCAAGCGAAAGCGTCGCGGTCTTTCCGTCAACAGAGGACGTCAGATTGACGGTCGCGTTTTTCAGGGCATTTTCCGTCAGCAGATGCAGTTCCGCGCCGGCACTGCTGCCGCTTGAATAATTGAAATTGACCGTACCGCTGAATCCTCCGTCGCCGGCGATGGAAAAAATCGCCGTTCCCGAGTCAGTGGATGCCTCTTCGTTGATCGTGAACGTCCCCGCCCCGCTCAACGAGCCGATGACGTGCCCTTTCGCCCACTTCGCCGTGAACGTGCCGTTTCCGGCGTTCGTGCCGTCGCCGATTTGGATTCCGCCGGAAAGATAATACGATCCGTCTTCCGTGGAAAGAGTTGCCGTCGAAGAATCCGTGCCGTTGAGAATGATTTTTGAGGACACCGCAACTTTGTCGGCGGTGCCCGTGTTCGCCTTCGTTTTCGTCCAAAGCCAAAGCTTCAGATTCGCGCCCGCCGAAACCGTGATGTTTTCGCCGAGAGCCTTGACATTTCCCGCGACGGCCTCACTGGTGCTGCCCTGGCCCCATTGCAAGGTTCCGGCGCTGACGATGAGGTTTCCGGACGTCCAACGCGCGTCACCGGTGCCGCCGAATCCGGTGGCAAGAATCAGCGTTCCCGAGCCGTCCTTCTTCAGCGTTCCCGTGCCGGAAAGCACGCCGGAGAGCGTCATCGTGTTCGTCTGTGTGTGGACGATGCCGCCGTTTTCGCCGATCGTCACGGCGTTGTCGAAATTCAGATTGTTGGCGTGAGCCGTAATCTGCGCGTTGCTTCCGTTCAGCGTAATCGTTCCCGCGCCGAGCGCTTCATTGTGCCCGACGCCGATGTTGCCCGCCAAGATCGTCGTGCCGCCCGTGTAGCTCTGCGCCGCCGTGATGGAGATTTTCGAACTCCCGATTTTCTCGACGGAAATGGAGCCCGTGAGCACGTTCGCCGCGGAAATGGTCGGCTCCGTAGCGATGACGCTTCCTTTGTCCAGCACGACCTTGCCCGAACCGGAAACGACGTTCGTCATGCCGTTGATCGCCGCGCCGACGAGCTTCAGCGTCGAATCCGCTTCAAGAGAAATCCCGCCCGCGACCGCGCCGAGCACGCCTTCATTCACCGTGAGGCTCGCGCCGGAGGAAATCGTCAGCGCGTCGCGCACGGAAAGCGAACCGTCCTCGCCCGCGCTGAACGCGTAATCGCCGCCCGTCACGTTCACCGCCAAGGCGTCCTTCGCGCCGACGACGGAAATCTCTTTCGCCGCCGTGTCGCCCGCCGCGAACGTCACCGTGTCGCCGTCCGCGAACGTCGGATTCGCTTCTCCGCCCAAAGTGTCGTTCTGCCAGGTCGTGTCGGCGTTCCACGTTCCCGAGGTGCTTGTCCAAGTCAGATTATAGACCGCGCCTTTCGTCAGCGTGAACGATTTGGAATCGTCCGCGAACGCCACGACGTCACGTCCGGATTCCTTGTAGAGCTTGTCCTGCGTCAGCCCGGAAACTGTTCCCGTGCCGCCGAAAATCGTGTACGCGCCGTCGGTAAGCCCGGAAACGTCGAGCGTTCCCGCGGTGCCGAAGGTAATCGTTCCGCTCGTCGCGAGCGAACCGTCCGTCGTCACGACGTAAGCGCCGTTGATCGTGACATTGCCCGCGCCGAGATCGACCGCAAAACCGTTCGCGGAAACCTTCGCCCCCGCGTTCACCGTCAGCGCGCCCGAGCCGAACGCGCTCGTGCTGCCCGCGATCAGCGTTCCCGCCTCGACCGTCGTGCCGCCCGTGTAGGTGTTCGCGCCAGTCAGCGTCAGCGAACCCGCCCCCTGCTTGACGATTTTCGTCGAGGCTCCCTCAAACGTATTCGCCGCGAAAACGTCGTTAGCGTAATTATAGACGACGCCGAGCGCCCCGTTTTTTCCGCTCTTCCAATTGATCGTTCCCGTGCCGGAAACCGATTTCTGGGTGCCGCCCTCCGTTGTTCCGGTCACCCCGTTCCCGCCGTCGCCGAAAATGAGGTCGCCAGCAGAAGCATTTCCGACCGTTTGGAAAGTTCCGGAAAATCCGGAGAGGTCGCCGGTAAACTTGTAAGATTGCGTGACGTTTGTCGTGCCGGTTTTATAATCGTGTTGAAAGGTGCCGTCGCCGGAAACGCTGCCGGAAAACGTAATAGTCCCCGTGCTGCTGCCGTTCATAAGATTCACAGCATAATTTCGCCTTTCCGTCGAAGAATTTTTCAAAACGAGATTGACGGAAATCGTCGTCGAATCAGCGAAATACCCGAGATAGCCGGCAAGTTCAACGGAAGAGCCCGTCGTTCCGTAGTTTCCGAGCGTTATATTGCTACTGTAAGTTGTTCCTCGATCCGACAGCTTCACCGTTCCCGTCCAGTTGTTGAACTTAGACGATCCCGACGGCGGAGACAACGTCAGCGTTCCCGTCGAGCCGAGGTCAATCGTTCCCGAGCCGGAAAGCTGAGTGAACGACGCCGTGGAAGAAAATTTCACGGTCGAATCGGCGTTGGCGGTCAAAACGCCGCCCGCCGCAGTGCTCTGAAACGAAACATTAGAACCAGCGGCGATAATCAGATTATTGTTCGTCGTGCCTACAACGTTCGTGAACGCGCCCTGGAAAATCGCTTCCGCCCCGCTTGCGACGCTGATTGTTCCGAACTTGGAGACCGCGCCCGTGAACGTCGTCGTCCCCGCGGAAATCGTCAGCGTGTTGTTCGCGACCGTCGTGTTGTTTCCCGTGACCGTCGAAGAAACCGTATAGTTCGCGCCGCCTGTGAACTGCAATGTCTGCGCGGAGATGGAGGTGTTCGCAATCGTGTAAGGCGTGTCGTCGGCAGTGGCGCTTTTTTCGTAAATAAGGGTCTTGTTGGTCTCAATCGTTCCCGTACCGGAAAGTGCTGTCGTGCTGGTGCCCATGAATCTGAGCGTATGCGCGGTCCCCGTATTCACATAAAACTTTCCGCTGAACCCGGAAACGTCTCCGGAGAAAACCAACTGACTCGTCCCATAGCCAGTGGAAGCTTTAATCGCCAAAATTCCGACACCGGTAATTGTTCCGGTAAGAGCTTGGCATTTTTGATTGGAGTCCGTAATGATGAGTCCTTTCGTGGCGTCCGTCTCCACATTAGTCCCGCCGATGACGATGTTATCGGAAATTGCACTTTCCGCGCTGATTGCAGCTGCCGGCGTTTCGCAACCCGCAACGAAGTAATACTGCCCGACAGAATCCTTGGTCGCCGTCACATAAGTGCTGGCATCGTTGTCCCATGTTCCGCCGGATGTAACGCTTCCGGGCTCAAGCGTCCCGAACGCGGGAATGCTCATCGCCGCGGCGGCGAGGAGTGAGGTGAGGAGGATCTTTGAAGATTTCATTGTTATGTGTATGTGTAGTTTGTTTGTTGGTTTTTATTGAATTTGCCGCAATACTACCCCGGTTGAGAATACCG